>JBBSEW010000039.1:0-37651 GCA_038239305.1 Thermoanaerobaculia bacterium
CAAAACTCGCGTCAGGGGTCTCGACTTCTCCGAGCCAACCTGCATCGAGCCGCTGCCCTTCCTAAGCCCAACATCGCACCGGAGTTCTTCGACCTCTAGCTGCGAACTCGCATCGGATCTTGTCGGCTTCCTCAGCGAAGATCCGATTTCAAACCCGGGAGGAGTGGCGCAGCACGCGTTGATGGTGAGAAGCCTTCCCGGAGCACCCCCGCCGGATCCGGAAGGGGCGGCCGGAGGAGTAGGTGTTACGGCCTCCACCAGGAACATGCCACCCTTCTCATACGTCGGGTCTAACCCTGTCAATTTCGTCGATCCTTCTGGTCTTTATTGCTGCACTCAGTCTTACGGGGATTGCTACGGCGAATGTCTAAAAGCTGGTGATCCTCTTCGCGGTTGGAGGAAAGCGCCGCTCTTCCTGGGAATGACCGTCCCCTTTAAGCCGCCCTACTTGGGAAGCTCACCAATAACTACTCTTCCCAGCCTCGGTTCTCACTTCGGCGTCTTGCCGAATGTTGCCCGTACGATAGGTCGCATCGTGTCCCCGGTCTGGGTGGCCTACGGCACGTTCATGTTCGGTGTGGAGGTTTATTGCGCAGCCGCATGCGCCGCCGATCGGTGCATGTTCATGTATTAACGGCATGTATTAATGGCTTTGCGAGTTCCTATCATCATTGCGCTGGCGGTCTTTGTCGTCGTCGGCATCTGGGCTGTGGAACGGCGCCGGCGACGGTTGCCGCCGGCACTGGAGGTGCGACCAGATCTACCGCTTCCAGAGATCCAAAGTGAGTTTTATCGAGATCTCTCCTTGACGCAGGAACGCTTCACCGAGCTGTGGAGTGACGTGGCAAAAGCGTTCGAGATCCCTCCCGGGCGCATCAGACCGGCGGACCGATTTGGCGTGGAATTACCGCTCAGGCCGATGTTCGGAACCACTGACGAAGATCTGATTCTTGCTGGCTCGTTGAAGCGGCGCTGCAAAGAAAGCGGAATCGGAGTCCCCCCCGCCTTTCCGAGAACGGTCGACGAGTACATCCGCCTTCTCGCGAGTCGAGGATCGGTGTCGCCTTCGAATGCGCGCGCATGAGCGCGCGTCGTTAGTCCCCAGTCTTCGTGCCTGGTGCCCTGCGCCGCGCGCAGTTCCGCGGCCGGGAGACCGGCCGCGGCGAGTACATAACGCTCGCGTTATGTAAACCCGGAGGGCGAGCGGAGGGGGCCGGGGCAGGGGCGGGTCCGATAAGCGCGCTTATCGGAAGCGGGTTTGCACGGCGCGTGACGGTGGGAGGTCCGAGGAGGGGCCCACCGGTGCGCGGCGTGCTTTCGCGGCCCGCCCCGGTCGCGCCTCTGGCGCGAGCCCCGGCCCCCGGAGCCGCTGCGCGCATACAGCGATTCCGGGGTCCCAACCAAGAGCGAGTCACGGTCGGCGAGATCCTCGATAACTTGGTCGCGGACTACCAACAGCGCAACATCAAGTCGCTCCGGCAGACGATCGGCGCGAACGGAAAGGGAGGCCACTTGGCTCCGATCCGGAAGCACTTCGAGCACTTCCGCGCGGTCATAATCACGACCGATCGAATCCGCCAGTACGTCGCGCTCCGCCAGGCGGAGAAGATCTCTAACGCCAAGGTGAACCGCGAGACGGAACTGCTCGGTCGCGCGTTCAAGCTGGCAATGGAGGACGGGAAGCTCTCCTACTGCCCGAAGATCCCCGCTCTGCCCGAGCGCAACGCCCGCCAGGGGTTCTTCGAGCGAGCTGAGTTCGAGGCGGTTGCCGAGCGGCTGCCTGAGGCGATCGCGGAGGCGGCTCGGTTCGCGTATGGGACCGGCTGGCGGCGGAGCGAGGTCGTCGGGCTCAGATGGGAAAACGTCGATCGAAGTGCCCGCGAGGTTCGCATCCCGACGTCGAAGAACGGCGAACCGCGGAGCGTTCCCTTGGATGAATCCCTGTGGGAGCTCATGGAGCGGCGTTGGGCGGCTCGGGCCTTCGAGGATCGGGGCGACACGGTGCTCTCGCAGTTCGTCTTTCATCGCTCCGGTCGGCAACTCGGGAACTTTGCGCGGGCATGGGCCTCAGCCTGCAAAACCGCCAAGGTGCAGGGCCGACTCTTCCACGATCTCCGCCGCACCGCGGTCAGGGACATGATTCGCGCGGGCGTCCCACAGGCGGTCGCGAAGAAAATCAGCGGCCACGAAACTGACTCGGTTTTCGAGCGGTACAACATCGTCTCTGAGGAGGACAAACTCGACGCTCTACGGCGGCGGCAGAGCTACCTCAACACCCGAGACGAAAAGCACAACGTCGTGCCTCTCCGAGAGGCCAACTCGGACAAAGACTCGGACAACTGAGACCCGACGCATCGAATTACGGCCCGATTCGCTTGATCTCAGCGGGTTCAACTCCCGCCGCCTCCACCATTTCCCCGTACCGACGCGACAAAAACCCTCGAATCTCCGAGGGTTTTCCGTTTTTCCGCTCCTCGGAGTTCCACTCGTCACCCACTCTCTCGGACAATGACGGAGCAACCTCCCGCGCGGTTGAAGGACGGCTTCCGCGTCTCCTCGTTATGGTTCCAGCCAGTACGCGCTCAGCGAGGGCTGCGCTGGAACCGCGGCGACGCCAAAACCGCGAGACCCATGACCTCGGCGAAGCCGGCGAGGCGCGAGAAGAATCAGGTCAACTCAGTCTGGTGTCCTTTGGCCTGGACACGTTCTGGAGTCCTGGAAATGGGGGGTCGGCTGAGGATGCCGCAAGGCCGCAGCGCACGGCGTTGCTTCAGCCGCGGTCCATCCCGTCGAAGAACTCCACCAACCCGGATTCCAGCGAATACTCCGCCCCCACCACGAGAAGGCCATCGCTCCGAATCATCTGCTCCAGGACTTCGGAACCGTGGCGCAGGTGGTCCGCCGAAGCCCGGACGTTCGCCCGGACAGCACGACCCACGAGGAGGTCGAGATCGTGCCGGAGATCGGTCTGAAGCAGCGGCTCGACGGAGGGCCGGACGCGCTCGACGATCGAGCGGAGGTTGCGCGACTGGTTCTTCGCCGGCTGCTGGAGCTCTTCAAGGGTGGCCAGGATGGCTCCGCATTGGGAATGCCCCAGCACGACGACAAGCCGCGTTCCGAACCGCGATGCCGCGAACTCGACGCTGTCCACCTGCGAAGGGGCGACGATGTTGCCCGCGACGCGAATGACAAACAGGCCGCCCAGGCCCTGGTCGAACACGATCTCCGCGGGCACTCGCGCGTCGGCACAGCCCAGGACAATCGCGAAGGGCTCCTGCTTGGTGGGAAGCTCAGAGGGCCAGGAACGGCTCAGGACGGCTCCGGTACCTCCGATGTCGGACGCAAAGCGATGGTTGCCTTCGCGGAGGCGTTCGAGTGCTTCGCGCGCGGCAATCACGGGTTCAACTCGGGAGCACGCTCTCGGCATCGAGGGCGTCGGCGTCGCGGAGAAACTCGGGAAATGGGGATCGATCGTCGCGAGACACAGGATCGTTCCGTCGGCGGGGAGTCGAGTGGGAAAGTGGGATACCGGGAGCATAACGCGGGCACGCCGCACGCCGGCTCGCCCGCGCATAGTCATGTCTCGCGTAGACCAGAACCCACTACCCGCCGCCTCCCCCATTTTCCTGCCTGGCATTCCGCCTCCGGGTTTCCTCCGCAGCGCAGCCAGCTCCGTTCCCGGCCTCCACGGGCGGTCTCGAACAGCCCTTGCGCAACGGGCGAGACGCCGCGGCCAACCGTCAGATCCGGCGGACCGCGAGTCTCGCCCTGATCCATCCGTGCATCATTCCGAGACCGTTCCGGTAGGGCCGGGATCGACGCTGGCGGTCGTAACTGCAACCTTCCGAAGGAATTGCGAGAGAACGCTCCTCCTGGCAGGACTCATGCTCTATCGGGGCTCGGAGTCACGTAATCACCTATGAAAAAGCAGAAGCGAAAGACCGGCTCCCCGCGAAACGACGCGGTGTACCTGCGGGATCTCGTGCCTCGCGAAGAAATCCAGGGGGGCTCGGGAAAGAGTCTCTTCGGGGAGCGATCGACGACGGGAGCGAAGCTGCGTCCCGCAGCGACGGGGTCTCGGGAAAAGAAAACGCCTCGGAAGTAGAGGCTCGATGCGGATCGGCGACTGAGGTCAACAGAAAGGAACAGCCCATGGCTCCCAAAACGACGAAGAAGGCCACGAAACCCATCAAGGCCCTCCCGGCCAAGGCCGTTCAAAGCAAGCGCGCAGAGACCGTGCGGGGCGGCCGCGACGCGGCGAGCGGGCTACCGACTGGCAAGCGGATGCACAAGCCCATCACGGTCTGACGGTTCAACGGCTCCTGGGCGGAAGAGAAGGTCGCTCGCCACCGCATCCATTCCATGAGCCAAGGCTCCCTCGGCGATCCGAGTCTTGGAGATCGGGCAGCAGGGTGAACGAAGCGAGAGCAGCTAGCGCTTGCCGCATACTCCCTTCCCGATGACTTCCGGGAACGCCGATCCGATCCGACTCGGGACGCGCGCCTTCAAAGCCGATCCCTACGCCGAATACGCCCGGCTTCGTGATCAGACGCCGGTGATCCGGGTGACCCTCCCGGATCGCCGCGTCGCCTGGCTCGTCACCCGCTACGACGACGTCGCGGCCCTCCTTCGCGACGGACGCTTCGTCAAGGAAATGAAGAACGCTCGAACGCAGGACGAGCTGCGCCGCGAGCCGTGGGTACCGCGCATGTTTCGCCCGCTGACCCGCAACATGCTCGATCTGGACATGCCGGATCACGGACGCCTGCGCGGAATCGTCCAGAGAGCGTTCACGCCGCGTCTCATTGAAGAGATGACAGAGCGCATTCAGGCCCTCGCGGACGGTCTTCTCGATCGAGCAGCGGGACCCATGGACGTCATCCGCGACTACGCTCTTCCGATTCCCACGACGGTCATCGCGGAAATGCTGGGCGTCCCCGTCGAGGATCGCCATCGTTTCCACCGCTGGTCGAAGGTCATCGTCGCGAGCGATCCATCCGGATTCGGAATGCTGCGGGCGATTCCGAGCGCAATCCATTTCCTTCGGTACATCCGCGGTCTGGTCGAGAAGCGACGCGCCAATCCGCGAGACGACCTGATCAGCGCGCTCGTCGAGGCAGAAGATCAGGGCCAGAGGCTCGATGCCGACGAGCTCGTCGCCATGATCTTCCTCTTGCTCGTCGCCGGTCACGAGACGACTGTCAACCTGATTGGAAACGCCACTCTGGCGCTTCTGGAGCACCCGGATCAGGCGCAGAGCCTCCGCGCGGATCCCGAGCTCGAAACTCGGGCAATCGAGGAGCTGCTTCGGTTCGAAGGTCCGCTCGAATTCGCGACGGAACGATATGTCCGGGAGGACGTCGAGATCGGAGGCGAGCGGATTCCCCGCGGAGATCTGGTTTACGCGGTGCTCGCCTCCGCGAACCGGGACGAGCGTCAGTTTCCGGATCCGGACTCGCTGATCCTGTCGAGGGATCCGAATCGCCATCTCGCATTCGGCCTCGGCATTCATTTCTGCCTCGGCGCTCCCCTGGCGCGGCTGGAAGGACGAATCGCGATCACGACTCTGTTCCGCCGCGCGCCACACCTGCAACTCGCCCGGCCGCGCGCCGCTCTCCGGTGGCGGCGTGGCCTGATCCTGCGCGGAGTCGAATCGCTCCCGGTCACGTTCGCGACGTAGGATTCGCGGATGCCGCCGCACCCGGAACCGGGTCTCCTCCTCGCATTCGCCGCGGCGCTCCTCGGAGCGAAGCTGTTCGGGGAGCTCGCGGAACGAATCGGCCAGCCTGCCGTGGTGGGCGAGCTCCTTGCGGGAGTACTTCTCGGCCCGGCAGTGCTCGGCTGGATTTCCGTCTCGCAGGAATTCCTGCTGCTCGCCGAGATCGGGGTCATCCTCCTGCTGTTCGAGGTCGGTCTCGAGACCGATCTCGTCGAGTTGATACGGGTGGGCGCCCCGGCCCTGGCGGTTGCGATCGCCGGCATGGTCCTGCCGTTCGCCGGCGGCTACGCTCTCACCCGCGCGCTGGGCTATCCCATCGTCACTTCGGTTTTCGTCGCCTCGGCGCTCACGGCGACTTCTATCGGGATCACGGCACGCGTTCTCTCGGAGCTCGGCATGCTCGGCACGAGAGAAGGGCGCATCATCCTCGGGGCCGCGGTCGTCGACGACGTGCTCGGCCTCGTGGTCCTCGCAGTTGTCAGTCAGGTCGGGAGCGCCGGGGTCTTCGAGCCAGCCCCGGCGCTGCGTGCAACCGCTGTCGCCATAGGGTTTTTCCTGGTGGCGATCGCCGCCGGTATTCCCCTCGGGCGCTCTCTTATCCGAATTGTCGGACACGCGAACGTGCGGGGAGTTCTCATTGCGGCGGCGGTCGGGGCCGCGATGCTGATGTCGGTGGCGGCAAAGAGAGTGGGTTCCGCGGAAATCGTGGGCGCGTTCGCCACGGGTCTGATCCTGGCGCGCACGAACCGCCGGCACGACATCGATCGTTCCGTGAAACCGATCGTGGATGTCTTTGCGCCGATCTTTTTCATCGCGGTCGGCGCCCAGATCGAGATTGCCCACCTCGACCCCCGGAGCGCGGGCAACCGGACCATCCTGCTGCTCGCCCTCGGCCTGACGGTCATCGGGTTCGCGGGGAAATTCGCGGCCGGATTCTTCGCGGGAAGGCGGGTTCGGCGCGCGTTCGTCGGAGCCGGGATGGTGCCGCGAGGTGAGGTCGGCCTCATTTTCGCTGCCGTCGGACGCACCTCGGGAGTACTCGGCGGAGACGTCTTCAGCGCCGTTGTGCTCGCGGTGTTCGCGACGACACTGATTGCCCCGCCCATCCTGAAAGCGCTGCGCCCGCCGCCGGATGTCGTGGCCGCCCGTGAACCGACCCTGATTTCCTGAATTCCTGACTCTCGATTCCGGAGCGATGAGGCTTCCGGCGAAGGCGTTCTTTTCGTTCTTCTCCCGTTTTCGACACGGGAGGGCGAGGGAGCGACAGGAATTTTTCGCGGCTCGAACTTCAATCTTCTGTCCGCGGAGGGCGATCTACTCCGCCAGAACCTTGTGCACGAGCTGGATGCAGACAGAGCCCTCGCCGACCGCGGCGGCCACGCGCTTGACGCTGCCCGCGCGGACGTCTCCCACGGCGAACACGCCCGGCAGGCTCGTCTCGAAGAGAAACGGCGCGCGCGCGTGCGGCCATTTCGCCGCTTCGAGGTCCGCCGGCAGCAGATCCGGTCCGGCTTTCACGAACCCCTTGTCGTCGAGCGCGACGCAGTTGTGCAGCCACTCGGTGTTGGGGTTGGCTCCCGTCATCAGGAAGACGTGACGGATCGGAACGGTCGTGCGCTCTCCGTTCGACGCGTCGAGCCAGCTCACCCGCTCCAGTGACTCTTTCCCTTCGAGAGCCACGATCTGCGTGCGCGTCCTCAGCTCGATGTTCGGCGTCTCCTCGATGCGCCGTATGAGATAGCGCGACATGCTCTCGGCGAGGCCGGCTCCGCGGACGAGCATGGAAACGCGGCCGCCGGCGCTCGACAGAAACACGGCGGCCTGGCCGGCCGAGTTTCCGCCGCCGACGACGATCACGTCCTCGCCCTGACAGAGGTTTGCCTCGATCTGCGTCGCCCCGTAGTAAACGCCCACCCCTTCGAAGCGCGCGAGATCCGGGAGATCCGGCTTGCGGTACTGAACTCCCGAGGCGATCACGACGCTCCGCGCCGGGACGAAGGATCCTCCCCCGACGTCAACGCGAAAGGGACGCCGGTCGCAAGCGAGCCCCGCGACCGTTCTCGCGACGGCCAGGTCCGCCCCGAACTTCTCCGCCTGCACGAGCGCCCGACCCGCGAGATCCTGGCCCGAGATTCCGGTCGGGAAACCGAGATAGTTCTCGATGCGCGAGCTCGAGCCCGCCTGCCCTCCCGGCGCGTTCGACTCCAGGACCAGAACGTCGAGCCCCTCGGAGGCAGCGTACACCGCAGCCGCGAGACCCGCCGGACCCGCGCCGATGACGACGAGGTCCCGGACGATCTCCTCGTGCAGCTGATTCAGGCCCAGGCACTCGCCGACTTCGGCGATCGTCGGCTTCTTCAGGACGCGCTCGCCCCGGCAGATGAAGACCGGGACGTCGTCCACGGTGACGCCGAAACCCTCGAGCGTCTTCTGGACATCCGCGTCGCGATCCACGTCGAGGTAGGCGAAGGGCTGGCTGTTCCGCGTCAGGAATTCCTGGAGGCCCAGGGTGCCCGCGGAATGGCGGGAGCCGATGAGCACGACGTTGCCGGCGCCCCGCTCCACGAGCTCGCCCCGCCGCAGAATGAATGCCCGCAGAATGATCTCGGAGAGCTGCGAGTCCGTCTGGACCAGGGCGCGCAGCCGCTCCGACGGCAGCTCGAGAACCCTCGTCGCGCCGTGGGCCTGGGCGCGGACCACGACCGGACGGTCCGAGAGGAGATCGACGTCGCCCGAGAATCCGCCCGGCTGGTGGATCGTCACGAGAGCGTTGGCGCCGGAACGGATCTCGATGCCTCCCTCCAGCACGACGAAGAGAGGCCGGTTCTGGTCGCCCTGCTCCCACAGCGTCTCCCCGTCCGCCAGCGAGCGTTCGTGCGCGAACGGTGCGATGCGCGCGATCTGCGCCGGCGTCAGCGTCGGAAACGTCTCGCTCGGGCGGTGGGCCAGGGGCGGAACTTCTTCGGGACTCACGGAAGCCTCTCTGCCGGGACGGCGAAAGCGGCATCACATCGGGAAATGCCTCGCGATGCAACCTCGACGATCCCGAACAGGGGGCCTCCCGCGTTCGGAGGGGCTCGAACGTTTTCCCGTTCGGAACCCGGTCGTCAGGGGCGGGGGAGATCGATCGAGAACATGCACCCCGAGCCGGGCAAATCGCGCACCGAGAGCGTTCCGGCGTTCGCTTCGACCGTGCGGCGCGCAATCGACAGCCCGACCCCGAGGCCGGACTTGTCGGACCCGGGCTGCGTGAACGGCAGGAACATTCTCTCGGGATCGCCGGGCGGCAGTCCTCCGCAGCTGTCCGTGACGTCGATTTGTATCCGGCTTTCGGTCGCGCCCGCGCTCAATGTCACTTCCGTGTCCGGGCGAGTGAACCGGAAGGCATTCTGCAGGAGGTTGCCGACCGCCGAGAGAAGGAGATCCCGATCGGCCCGGACGGCGAGCCGTCGATCAACGGCGGCAACCTTGAACCGGCATTTGCGAGCGTCTGCCTCGAGAGACGCCGAGACCTTTACCTCCGCGATGAAGTCCGCCAGGGAGAACATTCGAAGCTGCGGAGGCGAGCCGTTCGTGATCCGCACGGCGGCAAGCGAGCGGTCGATGAGAGTGCGCATCCCGATCAGGCTGCGGTCCAATACCGCGCCGGTGGCCCCGGCCATGCCCACCTGACCCGCTTTCATGGCGGCGACGGCAAGAGCGGCGGTGTGGAGGCGGTTCCTCAATTCGTGCGCGAAGAAGGCGAGTCGTTCGTTCGCCTCTCCGGGCGGCCGGTCCGCGTCCAGGAAATCGCGTTCGTTCGTGAACTCCGTCACGGCCACGGCAATCCCGTTATCGAGGCACCGGTTCAGCGATCGGAACTCGTCGATCGTCACCAGCGATTCCCGTTCGACGGCCAGATCGGTGATCGCCTGGCAAAGGTCTCCGTAGTCGTGAACGACCTGTTCCACGGTGAAGCCTTGCCGGGAAAGCTCCCGGCCGTGCTGGGCGGCGGTCTTGCCGATCTCGGAGCTCTGCGACTGTGCTTTGTCTCCGCCTGCGGGACCGGACACGGCGCGGCTCTCAAAAGGTGTGCCCGTCTGCTCGATCTGGAGAGTCCGGATGAGTTGCGCCAGGAACTGCGGGACGCCGTGTTCCAGTTCCGCTTCCTCCAATTCCGGCTCCCGCCGCTGAGCCGCTTTATAGCGACATCGATCGATCAACTCGTTCTGATGGGCGGACAGGAACTCATGGAGCATCCGATCAGCATACGCCTATTCTGTACGCTGGCGTACGCCGCTTTCTGGTCCATGCCTCATGGGAAGACTTCGCGAGCCTCTCGATCCAGGACTTCCCGGACTCTTCGAGCGAGCGAATCCGGCGTAAAGGGCTTCTGCAGGAACGCTTCCGTTCGGCCCAGAAGCCCGTGTCGGAAGATCGCGTCATCCGTGTATCCCGACATGAAGAGCACCTTCATCGCGGACCGCTCGGACTGAAAGTGGCGCGCGAGTTCCGGGCCGCTCATGCCGCCCATCACGCAATCGGTGAAAAGCAGATCGATGAAACCCGCTTGAGCCCCCGCGATGGCAATCGCCTGCTCGCCAGACGAGGCTTCGAGAATCGTGTATCCCTTGCTTTCGAGTACACGGCGGGCGAGACGGCGCACGGAGTCCTCATCTTCCACGAGGAGCACGGTCTCCGACCCTCCATGCGGTTTGCTCAGAGGCGGAGGAACTTCGATTTTCTCCTCCCTCACACGGGGCAGATACACCTGAAAGGAAGTACCCTCGCCCGGCACGCTGGAGACTTCGATGGAACCTCCACTCTGTTTGACGATGCCGTATACCGTCGAGAGTCCAAGCCCCGTTCCCTTGCCCGGCTCTTTCGTCGTGAAGAAGGGCTCGAATATGCGTGCCGCGGTGCCCGCATCGAATCCTCTTCCCGTATCGCTCACAGAAAGGCAGACGTATTCGCCGGCCCGGGATTCGGAGTGCCGGCGCACATAGCTGTCGTCGAGGTCGCAGTTCCGTGTGGCGATCGTGATTCGACCGCCCGCCGGCGTGGCGTCCCGAGAGTTCACAACGAGATTGACGATCACCTGTTCCATCTGCCCGGAATCGGCTCGCACGTTCCAGAGGCCCGGGCTCAAGGAGGCCAGGAGCTCGATGTCTTCTCCAATCAGACGCCGGAGCATCTTCTCCAGATTCCCGACGACGCCGTTCAGGTCGAATACGACGGGCGTCAGCACCTGTTGCCGGCTGAACGCCAGGAGTTGTCGGGTCAGCCCCGCGGCGCGCTCGCCGGCATTCTGGATTTCTCGAACTTCCTCGAGCGAAACTCCCCGTGCGGCGAGGTCGGTTTCGAGCAGGCCCGCGTAACCGAGTATCGCCGTGAGGAGATTGTTGAAGTCGTGAGCCACTCCTCCGGCGAGCTGGCCGACGGCTTCCATTTTCTGAGAATGTCTCATCTGCTCCTCGAGCAGCCGCGTTTCCGTGACGTCGATCGCGAGAACCAACCGTGCCTTGCGCCCGTCGAACACGAGCGGGTGAGACTGCACGTCGACCTCGATCGCGCTGCCGTCCTTTCGAAGGTGCGACCACACGGACGGCTCATTTCCCCCGTCGGGAGCCCGCGGTACTCGAGGGAAAGCGGGGGCGACTTCCGGCGAGCGAACGTCCTCAATTTTCAGTCGAAGGAATTCGGCGCTGGAGTATCCATATTGCCGGCACGCTGCTTCGTTGACGGCGAGAAAGGCGGAGGAGGCGTCGTCGGATACCCACATCGGCTGCGGACTGCTGTCGAAGAGCAGACGATAGCGATCCTCCGAGCCGCGCAGGGCTTCCTCGGCTTTTCTTCTCGCGGTGATATCTCTCGCGATCGATGCCACGCCGACGACTTCGCCCTGGGGACCCGGAATCGGAAATGCGGACACGGTCACTTCGACCAGCGTTCCGTTTTTCCGTCTGCGCGAGGTTTCATACCGGCAGACGTCACGGCCCGCGCTTATCTCCGATAGAACGCCGCTGACCTGCCCCCTCCTGTCATCCGGCTCGAGGATCTCGAAGGGGCGTCCCACCATTTCCGCGGCGGTGTATCCATAGAGGAGCTCGGCGCCCTTGCTCCAGGCGATGACTGTTCCGAGAAGGTCGGCTGCTATGAGGGCGTCATCCGATGCTTGAACGATCGCCCCCAGAAGACGCACCTCATCTTCGGCCGCCCTCGGGGACGGTTGAAGACTCGACGGGACGATGGGCAAAACGGGAGCCAGCATTTCCGGTGAGCTTTCCTGGACCAAGTGGGGGGAGAGACCTCAGCGAAACGAAGCAGAGTCGAAGGGAACCGAGCGGGATGGGCAAGGGACGACAAACGGAAGGAAGCAATTGTCGCGCCATACGCGCTGTACGTGGACCTGTGAGGGACGCCGCAAAACATTCCTGTACGGACAAAGGTCTGGTTCCATGGCTGTTTCCGATAGTGAAATTTGGCGACGGTTCGGGGATCGTTTCGTTGTCGGACAGAGAAGGCCTCGCGGATTCCTTCAAAGTGTCGTCGGACGAATAAGATCCGCCGATCCGCGATGACCCCATGAGAGTGAAACGCCCCGCGACCTGCCCAGGCAATTCCCCGCTCGGGCCGGCGCTCTCGCGCGCCCTCATGCTCGCCCTGGCGTTCGGAATGAGCGGTGCCCGGGGCGCGCGCGCGCAGGAAGGCGATCTTCTCCTCCCGCATGACACCGAGCCTCAACCCGTTCTGGCGACACAGGCGACACTACCGTCGGTTCTCGGCGCCGAGGCGCGCCGGTACCTCGCGGACGGCACGAGCATTCTCCGCGCTCCGCTCCGGTGGGACGGAACGAGCTGGGCTCAGGCAGCCGGCACCCTCGGTTCGCTCGCGCTTCTCTCGACCCAGGACAACCGCATCGACATCGCCGTGCAGCGCCATCGCTCGCGCACGACGAACTCCATCTCCCGGGCCGTGACGCCGCTCGGAAGTTACGCGGGAGTGGGAGTCTCGGTCGCCTCTCTGGGCGCGGGACTGCTGTTTCATGACGCGCCGTTGCGCGACACGGGACGCGACGCGATCGAGGCGGAGATCCTTGCGGCCGGCATCGTCACACCCGTTCTCAAGACGGTCTTCGGCCGGGAACGGCCGATCCAGGGCAGCGACGCCGACGAGTTTCGCCCCCTTTCAGGCCGTCAGTCGTTCCCCTCCGGGCATTCGACCGAGGCTTTCGCCGTCGCATCCGTCATCGCGGCCCGATCGGAGGGTTGGGTCGTGCCCGTCGCCGCCTACACGCTCGCGAGCGGCGTTGCGTTCGCGCGAATGAATGACCGGGCGCATTTCGCGTCGGACGTCTTCGCCGGAGCCGTCATCGGTACGGCGATCGGCCGGAGCATCGTTCACCGGCACAACCCGGAAGAAGGAAACGCCGGATCCTGGTCGCTCGTGCCCCTCGCGTCGCGGCGAGGCGGCGTCGGAGTCGGCTTTCATTTCGGCGCGAAATCCTGACGAGAGACTCTCAGGACTCACCGATCACATTCTCTACCTCGCACCCTCGCACCCTCCCGACCCCTCAACCTCTCGGCCTCCCCCTTCTCGGCCTCTCCATCTCTCGGCCGCTCCGCTCAGCCGCTCAACAGCATCCGGGCGGAGGTCCGCTCGCCCGGCGGCCCTTGATCGCCAGCAGGTCTTCCGCCCACCTTTTCCAGCTGTCGGACATCTGAGGGACAGAAATCAGGCGGTCTCCCTCGTCGCGATCGCGGGTGTAGATGCGGAAGACGTCCCGGACCGTGAGGTCGTGCCCGGGCCTGTCGACGACCCGGATCTCGTCGCCGGCGGCCAGATCTCCCTCGACGACGATTCTCAGGTACGCACCGGGCCGCAGCGCCTCGGTGAAACGGCGCAGGAACTTCGCGTCGTTCATCCGGACGCCCAGCCGCCAGCACGGAACTCGCGGCTCGGAGACTTCCAGCACCGCCGTTCCAATCGCCCAGTGTTCCCCGATGACCGCGTCGTTCACCCCGATCCCCTCGGTCGTGAGGTTCTCGCCGAACTCCCCGCGTTCGAACGTCCGCCCCATTTCCCGCTCCCACCAGCGCTCGTCCTCGACCGCGTAGGCGTAGATCGCTTTGTCGGGACCTCCGTGGGCCACACGATCCGCCTGATCGTCGCCCGCGAGGTTCACTCCCCGGACCGCGACCCGGCCGGAAACCGGCGATTTCCAGATGGCGCTTCGCGCCGGGCGCCCGTTGTATTCGAACTCGCGCACGCCCCCGACGTTCACGGAGAGAACCGTTCCCGACATGGTGCTCATGATTGTGATCCTCGGATCACCGCCCGATCAAGGGCCTCCGGGCCCGCCCGTCCGATCATGGACCGCCTTCGGGTTCCCGCGAATGTCGTACCGGGGCGTTCAGCGGGTCCCGGCGGCAGCGCCGACGCGCGTCCACACCAGCGGCTCGAATTTCCGAAAATCGAGGATGTGCGTGACGCGGCCGGCGTCGTCGGTCACGAACATCCACTCCCCGAGGCTTTCCGAGAGGACGAACGCGTCGGGAGTCAGGGGGACGAAGGGCTTCAGCTTCTTCGGATCCCGCCCTCCGTAGAGCTTTCCATCGCGCAGCTCGACGGTGAAGGTCCATCCGTCGGGAAGCAGCCGGTACTGACCGGCGAATTTCGACCAGCCCGCGCTCGAAACCGTCTGGGCCGGCGGATCCTGCGTGACGACGGCGAAGTGGGAAGCCACCATTTTCCATTCCTGTCCGTCGCGGCGGAAGGTGTCGGTCACGCGGTATTTCGTCGTCAACCGCTGGCCAAAGACCGATTCCCATTCGTCCGCGAGATAACGGACGACGGCAAAGGTCGGGAACTCCTGGACTGTGAGCTCGCGGACGGTGATGTCGCCCGTCAGCCCCGGGGGAAGAGGGCGGAACTCCTCCAGAAACTTCGGCTTGTCCGTGACCTCGCCTTCCTCGGACGTGATGACACACGTCGAATCCATCACGCGATCCCAGACATCTTTCCGGGCCGTCGCGACCGCGCGCATGAGGGCCTGCTCGGTCGTCTGAAACCAGCGGACCGTCTCGGCCGAAGCCTTCGAGCTCGAAGGCTCATCGGCGCGAACGGAAACACCCGCCGCAAGGATCAGGAACCCGATCGCCGGAGACGTCCATGACCGGTTGTGCGGAACCATGCCGAACCTCCATTCGCCATTTCGCGTTTTCATTGTTGCGGTTTCCGAGAGCGACGCTCCACCCGGAACACGAGGATTGACCCGGTCCTTCCTCGGCCGCCGGCCGGACAGAACTTCCGCCGGAGGTTCACGACGGCCGCCGTGCCCGCGGATTCCGCCCGGATACCGGTCGTTCCTCGCAGTGGTTAAATTCGCCTACACCGGTTTCCATTGCCTCCACGTCTCAATTCCATCGGATCAAACGATTGGCGACGCGGCGAGTCCCTCGGACACGATCAGCGCGGCGGGCCGGGAAAGCCGACGCCCCGCGACCACCGGAACTCGAAAAGCGACCGGCCGCCGCGAAAACGACGAGAACGCCTGCCCGGCTGATCAGGAGGCTCGGATGACGAGGCCGTGGCAGCGCAATCTCTTCGGGATCATCTCTGCGGAAGCCGCCCCGGCTTCGCCTGCACACCCGGCGGCATTCGACACGCGGGAGTGGATACCTCCCATTCAAATTCCGGCGCTGTCGGAGGCCCTCGAAATTCTGCGGCGCGTCGAGCGGGAGAGAACCGTACCCCCGAACCCGCCGAAGTTTCCGAACCCGTCTCGGCTTCGGCCTCGGCCGACTCCCGTGGCGCAGAAAGAGCGATGGCACTGAGGCACGGGTTTAAGCTCGGTCCCGCGAAACTTCCGGAGGAGGAAGGAGGCCCACGATGAGCAATCGCCAGATTCCCCCCGCGGAATGGAAGCCGTTCTTTTCGGACTTCACGCGGCGCCACGAGCACGAGCTCGCCAGCGTGTCGCTGACCAGTGAAAGCATCGGCGCGCAACACATCGCCACCGACCTTCGATTCGAAGGATTTGTCGCGGACGATTCCGGCACGCGCATCTCGATCGCGCTCGGCGGCTCCCCCGAGACCAATCTCGACCATCCGATCGACGGCCCCACCGTCGTTTGGGTCGAGCAGGACGACAACGGGCGCGAGGTGGCAGTCAAGATCGAGTCGGCAGGGGGAGCGACGACGATCCTGGAGTTCGGAAAAGTCTCCCGAGCCGGGACGCAGAATGGGACGGGCTCGAATCCTTAGAGGATCCGCCCGGCCAATTCGACCTTTCTTTCTCCGTGCGCGCGCGGAACTCCGGTTTCGACGCCGCGACTGATTCGTCTGCATCACGCGCCGCGCGCGCCGCGGGAAGAAGATGGGTCCTTCAAGGGAGGATCGCCATGAGTCTGCTGGCACTGGAAGAGGAAACGAAGGTCGGCACCGCAACGATGCGGGCATTCGTGATGCAGGGTCTCGGGAAGGTCGCCGTCGTCGACAAGCCCATTCCCTCGATCGGTAGCGCCGACGCGCTCGTGCGCACGACCGTTGCGCTGGTCTGCACGTCCGACGTCCACACCGTGGGCGGTGCGATCGGGGAGCGGCAGGGACTGACTCTCGGCCACGAGGCCGTGGGGCGGATCGAGAAGCTCGGCAAAGACGTTCGGGGATTTCAGCTCGGAGACCGCGTTCTCGTCGGCGCGATCACGCCTTGCTGGCGATGCGAAAACTGTCAGAGAGGGTACCCGTCGCAGTGCGGCGAGGCGCTCGGCGGCTGGAAATTCGCCAACGTGAAAGATGGAAACCTGGCCGAGCTCTTCCACGTCAACGACGCGGAAGCGAACCTGACGCCGATCCCGGACTCGATTCCGGATGACGTCGCGGTGTACGCGAGCGACATGCTGAGCACGGGATTACTCGGAGCCGAGCACGCAGCGATTCCTCCCGGCGGGTCTGTCGCGATCTTCGGCCAGGGTCCCGTCGGTCTCATGGCGACGGCCTTCGCGCGGCTGCTCGGCGCGGGACTCGTGATCGGCGTCGAATCGGTCCCGGCGAGACAGGCACTGGCACGACGCTTCGGCGCGGACGAGATCGTGGACTTCTCGAAGGGCGATGCGGTCGAAGCGATCCGGAAGCTCACGAACGGCCTCGGCGTCGATTCCGCGATCGAGGCGATCGGAAGCCCCGAAACGTTTTCGAACTGCGTCAAGGCGACGCGGCCCGGCGGAACGATCTCGAATATCGGGTATCACGGCAAGGGAGAGGTCGTTCCGATCCCGCGCGTCGAGTGGGGAGTCGGGATGGCCGACAAGTCGATTCGCACCGGTCTCTGCCCGGGCGGCCGCGAGCGGATGGAACGGCTCCTCCGGCTGCTGGACCGTGGGCGCATCGATCCGACGCCCATGACGACCCACCGGTTTCCCTTCGCGGAGATCGAAAAGGCCTTCCGGTTGATGGAGTCGAAGGCCGACGGCGTCATCAAACCGCTGATCCTGTTCTGATCGCCTCGTGAGGAATGGGCGGCTCTGGCGCGATCCGCGCCGGGCCGCCGCGTTTCTCCGATTCGGCTCGACGTGACGGGGATGCACGCCGACACGCCGACACGCCGACACGCCGACACGCCGAGTGGAGGAGATCCGGGCCTTCTCTCCCGCCAGGGAGTCTTCCAATCGAACGGAAATGTCGTAGATTCGTAACTTGCTGACTGCTCAGGACATGACTGGCGGCCGGAACACGATGACTGTCCGGGGACCACCCCGGGGCCAAGCCTTTGTACACTTCCGTACAAGCGAGGCGTAGACTGGGCGGGTCGAACCAATCCCGAAGCCCGGCCCGGCCATTCGGGTCTCAGGTCTCGCCCCGGGCCGAGGAAGAAATCCATGAACAGCGCCTCGGAGACTCTGGACCGGATCGCGCGCCGGGACGAAGCGGTCTTCGCGACCGACCCCGGCGACCGCGTCGTCCTGTGGAACAAGAGGTGCGAGACGCTGCTCGAGCGCAGCGCGTCCTCCGTCCTGGGGCGGAAGTGCTTTGAGGTCCTGGGAGGCCAGGACGACTTCGGCAACCACTACTGCCACCAGAGCTGCCCCGTTGCGTTTCAAGTTCGCGAGAAACGCCCCGTCAATCGCTTTGTCCTCAACATCGCCGTGGGAACGAAACGCCGCGACTTCTGGGTCTCCATGTTCTCCATTCCCTCCTTCCATCCGGCGCTCGCGACGATCGTTCACGTCCTGCACGACCGGAAGAGGGAGGTGGATTCCCGGCTCGAACGGGAGCTGGCTCTCGAAGCCGCCATCCAGGAGCCGCTCTGGCAGATGTCGGCCGTCCAGGACGACTCGATCGAGCTGACGAAACGGGAGGAGCAGGTCCTGCGTTGCCTCGCGGAGGGTCAGAGCACGAAGTCGATCTCCGTCCAGCTCGTCATCTCCGCCGTCACCGTTCGAAATCACGTCTCGAACATCCTGCACAAGCTCGACGTCCATACGAAGCTCGCCGCGGTCGTCTTCGCGCATCAGCACAACCTGATTTGAGAGCCGCCGGGCGCTCGCGATTCGCGGCCTCCGGGTCCTGGGAAAACGGTGTGACGAGGTCATCGGAGGCCGCGATGCCCAGGGCAACATCTATTGCTATCGCAACTGCCCGGTTGCCTTCCAGGCGCGGGACCGGCCCGCGGAGCCCGTCGCCCGGTTTCCCCTGACCGTACAGGCCTCCGCGGGGACGACGCGCACGATCGAAATGTCGATGTTCGCGATTCCCGCCCGCCATCCCGCGCTCTCGATCGTCGTTCACGTCCTGCGCGAGGGGAAGGCGACCAGGCTATCGGCTCTCGAGAAGAAGCTCGAGAGTGAAGCCAGGCCGGCCCGCGAGCCTCTCTGGCCGATGACCACGAAGGAAGGGGAGCTCGTCTCGCTGAGCGTGCGCGAGAGGGAGATCCTGCTTCACATGGCGGAAGGAAAGTCCGCCCCGGCGATCGCCCGGGAGCTCTTAATCGCACCGGTCACGGTCCGCAACCACATCCAGGCCATCCTTCGAAAGCTCGACGTCCACAGCAAGCTCGAGGCCGTTGTCTTCGCCTTTCAGCACTCCCTCGTCTGAAGGATTCTCGCGAAAAACAGACCCTCATCGAGACGGCTCGAACGGGTCCGGGGATGCAAACGCATCAGGACCGCGCGGAGGCTCTTCCATATCGTAGGAAGAGCGGACGGACGTTCCGGCCCGCGCACACAGGAGGGGAACGATGAAGACCTTCCAACGCATTCTCGTGGCTACGGACTTCACGGAGACCTGCGGCCGGGCCCTCGACGAGGCCATACGGCTGGCCAGAGAATCGGGGGCGACGCTCATCGTCACGCATGCCTTCCAGGTGCCCCCTACGGCCACCGTTTGCTCCCTGCCCGCCAACGTCTTCGAGGAATATGAAAGTGCCCTCCGGGCGGGCGCATCCGCAAAGCTGGGCATCCTGGTCGAGAAGATCCGGGCTCAAGGAGTCGAGGCCCGTCCTCTTCTGGTCGAGGGCTTCGCGGACGAGCAAATCGTCGAGGCCGCCGTCCGGGAGAAGGCCGACCTCGTGGTGATGGGAACCCACGGCCGGCAGGGCGTCGCACGTTTCTTTCTCGGGAGCGTCGCGGCCCGGGTCGTCGCGGCGTGTCCGTGTCCCGTGATGACGCTTCGGCCCTTTGGAACATCGCCGCCAGCGCCTTAAACGCGGCCAGCCCGCTGGGGTCGGTCGGCCCAGAACTGCTCCTTCACTCGTCGTGCCGTCCAGACTGATGCAACCGCATCATTCCCCCAGCCTCGAATCAGACCTACGATCACGACCACGATAGTGAAATAGCGACCGCCCCGGTTCGGAACTCGACGGGCGGTCCCCCTGGAAAGGATCGAAGGAGACCGGATGTTTCTCGTGAGACGTGGAATCGCGATGGCGATGGCGTGGAGCACTCTGTCTGTCGCGGGAGCCCGCCATCCCGGCACGAGAACGATCGCCCCTCGCGTCGTCAATCCCCAGGAGGCCTACTCCGCCCAGTCGAAAGAGCACTACCTCTCGACGGACGATTTCACCTACGTGAGGCCGGGTTTTCACATCACCGTGAACAGCGTCACGATTCCGTCGGACAACCGTCCGATCGCGGACCTTACCTTCACCGATGACCTCGGACAGCCGCTCGACCGGGCCGGAATCATCACGCCGGGCGCGCTCTCGATCAGCCTCGTGCTCGCCTGGTACGACGCGGACCTGCGCCAGTACACGGCGTACACGACGCGCCCGCAGACGAGCCCGATCACGAATGTCACCGCGATTCAGGCGGCGGCCGACTCGGGTGGAACGTTCACGGACCTGGAGCTGGGGCACGCGACCTACCGGTTCAAGACGGTTCTTCCGGCGAATTACGACAAGACGAGGACGCACACGCTCGCGATCTACTCGACGCGCGCCACCCTGGCCGTTGTCGGCAAGAACTACTTCGCGAACGTCGAGTACGACTTTCGTCCGGACGCGCAGGCTGTCTCGCAGAGGTGGGACGAGATCCCGCAGGCGGCCTGCAACACGTGCCACAACCCCCTCTCCGCCCACGGCGGATCGCGCATGGACGTCAAGCTCTGCGTCACCTGCCACAGCCCGCAGACGACGGACCCCGACACGGGCAACACGGTCGACTTCAAGGTCCTGATCCACAAGATCCACGACGGCGCGAACCTGCCGAGCGTCAAGGCCGGGAAGCCGTACATCATCATTGGATTCGCGCAGTCGATCAACGACTTCTCGTCGGTGATGTTCCCCCAGGACATCCGCAACTGCACGACCTGCCACGCGGCGCCCGCCGCCGACGCGCCCGCCTGGTACACGGCGCCGGCGCGCGCTGCCTGCGGCTCGTGCCACGACAACGTGGACTTCACGACCGGAGCGAATCATCCCGCCGGAATCCAGGTCGACGACTCGGCGTGCGCGACCTGCCACGTCCCCCAGGGCGACCGGGACTTCGACGCCTCGATCATGGGAGCGCACGCCATCCCGGCGAAGTCGTCGCAGCTGCGAGGCCTGAACGCCGTCATCGTGGCGGTCACCAATACGGCCCCCGGTGAGAATCCCACGATCCAGTTTCAGATCACCGAGGCGGACGGAACCCCGGTCAACCCCTCCGCTTTCGGGACCAACCTCGCGGTCCTGATGGGCGGGCCCACGACGGACTACGCCTACGACCCGAACGGATTCCGGGAGGCAGCGAGCGGCGCGTCCTTCGACGGAACGACCGCCACCTACATCTTCAAGCACGCCATTCCGTCCGCCGCGACCGGGACGTGGGCGTTCACGCTCGAGGCGCGCCGGACCGTGACGCTGAATCCAGCACCCCGCCTGGGCCCCGCCACGGTCACCGAGAGCGTCTTCAACCCGGTGCACTACTCGGCGGTGACGGACGCCACGGCCGTTCCGCGGCGTGCCGTGGTCGCACTGGCCAACTGCAACACGTGCCACGGCGAGCTGTCGCTGCACGGCGGATTTCGGAAAAACACCGAGATGTGCGTGATCTGCCACAACCCGAACGAGAACGACGCCGTGTACCGGCCGTCGGCCGAGCTCCCCGTCGAGTCCGTCGATTTCAAGCGGATGATCCACCGGATTCACACCGGGGAGAACCTGACGCAGGACTACACGATCTTCGGATTCGGCGGCAGCCGCAACAATTTCAACGACGTCCGGTTCCCGGGCGACCGCCGGGACTGCCAGAGCTGCCACCTTCCGACGACCTACCAGGTCGCGGACATCCCTCCGACCGACCGCATCGCCACGAGCACCGCGCGCGACTGGTACACCCCGCAGCAGCCGACGAGCGCCGCCTGCCTGGGCTGTCACGACACGCGGCCCGTCGCGGCCCACGCCTTCGTCAACACCGCGCCGTTCGGAGAAGCCTGCGCGACCTGTCACGGCAACAGCGGCGACTTCGCGGTCGACAAGGTCCACGCGCGGTAGGACGGAGGACGGGACGACCCTCAGGGGTGCGTCACGCTCCGACTGAAGACAGAGCAGAAAGAAAAGGCCGAGCAAAGGTGGCAGGGATCGACATTTCCGGCTCCCGTCGGTGGACCCGAGCTGCGATTTGGATCGCCTGCTTCGCCCTCGCCCTCCTCACCCCCGCGTTGTCACCCGCGGCCCTCCCTGCCCAGGAGTCCCCGGCACCGACTCCAACCGCCGCCGGGCCCGCGCCCGCTCCCGCTCCCTCGCCGAAGGGAGCGGGAGCCGCGAAAGCCGATGCTCCTCCCCTCTGCGTCGATTGCCACGAGGACCAGGGAAAGACTTTTCCCCGCAATCCCCACGTGCGGCCCTTTCGGGCGGCGAAACCCTCGACCGCGGCGACGAACGCTCCGTGCGCGAGCTGCCACGGGGATGGCGCCCGCCACATGGAATCGAGCGGTGAGGATAAGTCCGACATCCGCATCTTCACAGGCCGCAAAGGGGCCGACTTCTGCACGACTTGCCACGCCGAGAGCTCGTCGCACGCCTCGTTCCAGCTGGGCGTGCACGCATCGTCCGACGCGGTCAACTGCCTGACGTGTCACTCGATCCACAAGGCGGACTCGAAGAGCCTGCACCTGAACGTCCAGCCGACGCAGGAGCTCTGCCAGACGTGTCATCCGACCCAGTCGGCCTCCATGCGCAACAAGCCGTTCACGCACCGGCCGGTGCAGGGACTGATGGATTGCACCTCCTGTCATGACCCGCACGGACGCCCGGGCCGCGAGACTCTGAAGTGGACGCGCGCCGGGGAGCTGCCCTGCCTGTCATGCCATTCCGAGAAGCGCGGGCCCTTCGTCTTCGAGCACCCGACGGGTATGTCGGCCGACTCCGCGGCCAACTGCGTGAGCTGTCACGAGCCGCACGGGTCCTCCAACCCGAAGCAGCTCGTCCGCGGCCGAGTCGATCAGCTCTGCCTGGAATGCCACACGCGCATCACGGCCAGCACCCTCGGCTCGCAGCCTCCCTCGTTCCACGACCTCACCCAGCCGCGGTATCGCAACTGCACCACCTGCCACGTAGCGATACACGGCTCGAATCTCTCGCCCGCGCTTCTCAAATGAAGATATTCGCGCCGCGCCGCCGTCTTCTTTCGACGATGCTGGCCGGTGGCCTGCTCGCCACCGCGGCCGCGCGCGCGTCCGGCCAGACGCCGGTGGAGGTCGAGTTCGGCTACCGATTCCTCGACGTGTCCGGCAACCGGGACATGTACCGCAGCCAGATCAACGACCGGCAGGGATTTCTCCTGCGCTCGCTGTCCATGACGACCGACGATTTCGGCGGGAAGACGGGGCTCTTCGACCAGCTCCGCTTCGACGCGACCGATCTCGGAACGGGACCGGCGGGAGGCTTCCGGCTGGAGATGGGGCGCGCCGGCATCTACAGGCTCCGGACGAGCTACCAGCGGACGGAGCTCTTCAGCGCTCTCCCGGGTTTCGCGAACCCGCTGCTCGATGCGGGCATCGTGCCCGGAGAGCATACGTACGACCGAACGCGGCATCGGTTCGACGCCGAGATCGAGCTCCTTCCGGGCGGCGCGATCACTCCGATCATCGGCTACTCGCGCAACAGCTACTCCGGACCGGGCGCCTCGACGTACCACGTCGGACAGGACGAGTTCCGGCTGACGCAGAGTCTCTCCGATCTCGATCAGGAGATCCGCGCCGGAGCGGCGTTCCATGCGGGCCCCATCACGGGACAGATCCTTCAGGGCTGGCGCAAGTTCACCTCCGACGAAACGCTGACGCTCGCTGCGGGAGCGGGCAATGGCAACAACTCCGCGCCAGTGCTCGGCGTTCCGGTGTCGTTGAACGGCTTTTCCCGCGAGACTTCCACGGACATCAACACTCCCGCGACGAGCGCGTTCATCACGGGCCGTTTCGGACCGCGGGTCAAAGTGATCGCCTCCTATACGCGGGCCCGCGGCTCTTCCGACACCGACGAGCGGGAAGACCTGACCGGAAACCTCGTGTCCTTCGAACTCAGCCGTTTCTTCCAGGGGCTCTCGGAGCCCGTTTCCGCTCACGCCACGGCAACCCAGTGGAACGGCAGCGGAAGGGTCGAGGTCGCTGTGATCGACGGCATCGACTGGGAGGCGGGATACGTCCGGCGCCACCGCGAGCTCGACGGGTACGCCCTCATATCGAGCCTCTTCCTGGACACGGTGACGTTCGCCCATCTCGATCCCCACGACATTTCCGCGCTCCTCCAGGCGCAGACCGCCATCGACCGCACGGAGTCCGTCTATGAGACGAGCCTCTCCGCGCGCGTCCTCGGGCCGGTCTCGATCCGGGGCGGCTATTCCCAGACGAACCAGGACCTCTCGATCACCGAAGATCCCTCGGAGATCGTCGTTCCCGGAGGGCAGGGAGGCGACTTTCACCGGACGGTCAAGAGCTACAACGTCGCACTGACGTATTCGGCCCACGGCGTCACCGCCGGCGGCGACTACCGCGGCGAGCGGGGAGACGAGCCGGTCGTCCGGACGGATTTCCGCAACCGCGACCGCTACCGGCTGCGGGCGTCGTGGAAGTGGAAGGAGCTCGCCCGGATCTCGGCTTCGGCCGAGCAGATCGACGTGTCGAACACGGACGCCGGCATCGGTCTGGACGGCCGGGTTCGCCAGTACGGCGGCGATCTCGAGATCTTTCCGTGGAAGCCGCTGGAGATCCGCGTGTCCGGCGCGAAGTACCAGGCCGACAACTCGACCCTGATCCGGCAACCCCAGGATTTCTCGATCGTCCAGTCCGTGTATCGCGAGGACGGGACCTCTTTCGAAGGCTCCCTCGGCTATACCCTCGCGCGGATGAATTTCCAGGTGAGCTACGGTCGCTTCGAGAACAAGGGGGCCTTTCCCTTCGTGATCGACCGCGCCCGGCTTCGCGCGGAAGTCCCCGTCACCGCGACCTTCTCGGGCGTGGCGGAATGGTCCCGCGACAAGTACGCGGAGCATGCAGCGGATCAGCCCGATCTCGGCAACTTCAACGCGAACCGCTACGGAGTCTTCGTCCGGTGGCACCCGTGATCGCCGGGTTGGTTTCCAGGAATGAATCTCGAGAATGGTTTGAACAGGAGGCCACATGAAAAAGTCGAATTCTCATCTCGCCATCGGCACGATGCTGGCCGTCATGGCCGCAGCAATGCTCCTCCCGGGGACTTCCTCGGCGACCCTGCCGATCCAGAAGAAGGCAAAAGACCTCGGCTTCCCCGCGACGAACTGCCAGTACTGTCATGTGGAGAAGCTGCCCAAGAAAGACGCCGTCAGTCATAACGAGCGGGGACAGTGGCTGATCGCGGAGAAGACGAAACGGGCGGTCAAGGAAGTCGATCCCGCATGGCTCAAGGACTATCCCGGCGACAAGAAGTGAGGATTGGCAGGCGCCTTCTCCCGGCGCTGCTTTTTCTCTCGCTCTCTGTCACAGCGGCCATTGCCGCGGGAAGAGACGACGTCATCCCCCGTCCGCACGGTTGGATCGGGACAACGGAGGAATGGGCCCGCAGCCTCGGGATCGCCTTCGCGATCCTGGATGTCCTCATCCTCGTCGCGGCGTACCGGTCTCACCGCCGCACGGGCGAGAGCCCCGCTTCCCGGCAGCTTCTCTTCGTCGCGATTGCGGTTCTTCCCGTCGGGGTCGTCTTCTTTTCGTACTTCCATGCGCTGGAGGCCTCGAAGACCGTCGAGTCGTGCGGCGCCTGTCACGTCATGACCCCATTCGTGAACGATCTCCGCAACCCGAAGAGCGACACGCTGGCCGCGGTCCATTTCAAGAATCGGTACATCCAGGAGAACCACTGCTACACCTGCCACAGTGACTACGGAATGTTCGGGACCGTGCACGCGAAGTGGGAAGGGCTCGGCCACATCTATCGGCAGACGACGGGCCGATTCACCATGCCGATCAAGATCAACAACCCGTATTCGAACCTGCGGTGCCTGAACTGCCACGCCACGTCCCAGAAGTTCCTGGATCCGGCCAAGCACCCGCAGGAAGACCTGCCGGCGCTGTTCAGTGGAAAGACCTCCTGCATCGACTGCCACGGCCCCGCCCATCCGGCGCCCGAAACGAGAGCGTCCCGATGAGCGATACGCCGGTACCGGCACCCGCTTCGCGCCTCGTCCGATTCTCGATCGGCGCCGCTCTCCTGGGGATCGGGACCTGCATGCCTCTTCTGATTCGCGAGACCCCCTACACCTTCGTGCTGTTCATGTTCATCGCGCAGCCGCTGCTGGCTGTGGCCTTCCTGCTGTTCACGGTCAAGGTGTTCCAGGACTTGAGACGCGGCCGGTTGTTCTGATTCCGGGAGCGTGATCGACTCCGGATGCCGCCCTCGCGAACACGCCCTCCCGGGCCGATCTCGCGAAGAACCCTCTGCACGGGAGAATAACGATGGACAAGCCGCCGCTTCCCGAGGTTCTCAAGACCGAACATGAGGCGCTCCATGAGGAGATCTGGAAAGCCACGAAGCTCGGCGGAGAGACCGGGCGGGCGGCAAAGGCGGTCGTGCGCGTCCTTCTCCCGCACGTCGTCCTCGAGGAGGAGTTCGGCCTGCCGCCTTTGACGCTCCTTCCGCGTCTCGCGCGCGGCGAAGTGACGGCGGACATGGCGCCCATGATCGAGACGGCGGAAAGGCTCAGGGCGGAGCTTCCCCGGATGCTCGACGACCACACGCACATCGTGGCGGCCCTCCAGAACCTTCTGCGGGCGGCCACCGCCGAAAAGCAAAGCGGCCACGCCGAGTTCGCGCAGAAGCTGATCCTCCATGTCCAGATGGAAGAGGAAGTACTGTATCCGGCGTCGGTAGTGGTCGGTGAATTCCTGAAGTGGAGGCTCGGACGGACCTGATCCAGGTCCCGGGAGAAAAAAATGAAAGTCCAAGGATGCATGACCTCGCCCGCTCATTCCTGCACGCCGAGCGCCAGCCTCGTGACGGCCGCCCGGATCATGTGGGATTACCAGGTCGGTTGCCTTCCCGTGCTCGACCCGGAGGGTCACCCCGTGGGGATGATCACCGACCGCGACATCTGCATGGCCGCGGCTCGAAAGGATCGCTTCGCCGGGGGCATCACGGTGCGGGAAGTCATGAGCCCGAACCCCTTCACGGTCCAACCCGGCGACGAGCTCGCGAAGGCTCTCGACACGATGTCCTCGAGACAGGTGCGCCGCCTTCCTGTCGTCGATGGGGAAGGTCACCTCGTGGGAATCCTGTCGATCAATGATGCCGCCGCTTCCGCGGAGACGGGAGAACGGGACTTCCAGGGACGCCCCGAAGTGCTGGCACAAATCGTCTCCTCTCTTCGAAAGATCGCGAGACCTTCCCCCACACCTGGCGGCACGTCGTCGCTCGCGGAAGATGCGGTGACCGACGGCAAAGGTCCCTAGCGCCGGATCCGCTCTTCGCTTCGCTTCTCCTCGCCGGCGCATGCCTCTCGCCGGATATCGTGTTGCCGATGCGGTGGGCACGGACGTGCTGCCGGGAGGTCCCATGGCCGAACTCATGTTCGCCGACGAGCACTCGAAGATCGACCGTTACTGGAGAGCGGCGAACTATCTTTCGGCCGGCCAGATCTACCTCTGGCACAACGCCCTCCTGCGCGAGCCGCTGAAACCGGAGCACGTCAAGCCGCGCCTCCTCGGCCACTGGGGCACGACGCCGGGCCTCAATTTTCTCTATGTCCACCTGAACCGGCTGATCCGTGCGCGGGGGCTCAACGTGATCAACGTCACCGGCCCCGGCCACGGGGGCCCGGGGATCGTCGCGAACTCTTATCTCGAAGGGACCTACACCGAGCGATACCCGGACATCGGTCCGACCGAGGAGGGGATCCGGAAGCTCTTCAACCAGTTCTCGTGGCCGGGAGGAATACCGAGCCACGCGGCGCCCGAGACCCCGGGCTCGATCAACGAAGGCGGCGAGCTCGGCTATTCGCTGCTGCACGCCTACGGAGCAGTGTTCGACAATCCCGGCCTCATCGCCTGCTGCGTCGTCGGCGACGGCGAAGCGGAGACGGGCCCGCTGGCGACGAGCTGGCACTCCAACAAGTTCCTCCATCCCGCGAGGGACGGCGCGGTCCTGCCCGTCCTCCATCTGAACGGCTACAAGATCGCCGGCCCGACCGTCCTCGCGCGCCTGCCTGCGGAAGAGCTGCGTGCGCTCTTCACCGGCTACGGATATGAACCGCTTTTCGTGGAGGGGGACGACCCCGCGGTGATGCACCCCCTCATGGCGCAGACCCTCGACGACGCCGCCGACCGGATCGCCGCGATCCAGAGAGATGCTCGAACGAACGGATACTCCGTGCGGCCGCGCTGGCCGATGATCGTTCTCCGCACGCCGAAGGGCTGGACGGGACCGAAAGTCGTCGACGGCAAGCCGGTGGAGGGATCCTTTCGCTCGCACCAGGTCCCCGTCGCGAATCCGCGCGGCAATCCCGAGCACCTCCGCATCCTCGAGAAGTGGATGCGGAGCTACGAACCCGAGAAGCTGTTCGACCAGACGGGAGCGTTCATCCCGGAGCTCGCGGCGCTCGCCCCCGAGGGAGACCTTCGCATGGGAGCAAACCCGAACGCCAACGGAGGGGAAGTCCTGAAGGATCTCGACCTGCCTGACTTCCGAGACTACGCTCTCGCGGTGAACGTCCCCGGAGGCGTCACGGGCGAGGGCACGCGCGCGCTGGGGGTCTTCCTGCGGGACGTCATGAAGCGCAACCCTTCGAACTTCCGCCTGATGGGGCCCGACGAGACGGCTTCGAACCGCCTCGACGCCGTGTTCGAAGTCACCGACCGTGTCTCGACGGCAGAGATCCTCCCGACGGACGACCACGTCGCGCCGGACGGCCGCGTGATGGAGGTCCTGAGCGAGCACATGTGCCAGGGATGGCTCGAGGGGTATCTGCTCACCGGCCGGCACGGACTCTTCAGCTGCTACGAGGCATTCATCCACATCGTCGATTCCATGTTCAACCAGCACGCGAAGTGGCTGAAGGTCAGCCGCGAGATCCCCTGGCGCCGGCCGATCGCGTCTCTCAACTACCTGCTCACGTCGCACGTCTGGCGGCAGGATCACAACGGTTTCAGCCACCAGGATCCGGGTTTCATCGACCACGTCGTGAACAAGAAGGCCGACGTCGTCCGCGTCTATCTGCCGCCCGACGCCAACACGCTCCTGTCGGTCGCGGATCATTGCCTCCGCAGCCGGAACTACGTGAACGTGATCGTGGCCGGGAAGCAGCCGGAAGCGCAGTGGCTCGACATGGCCGCGGCCGCCCGGCACTGCGCCGCCGGCCTCGGAACCTGGGAATGGGCCAGCACGGACGGCGGGAAAAATCCGGACCTGGTCCTCGCATGCGCCGGCGACGTTCCCACGCTCGAGGTGCTCGCGGCCGCGTCGCTGCTGCGGGAAGCGCTTCCCGATCTTCGGGTGCGGGTCGTCAACGTCGTCGACCTCATGACGCTCCAGCCGGCAAGCGAGCATCCGCACGGGCTCCAGGACGATGACTTCGAGGCGCTCTTCACGGCTGACCGGCCCGTGATCTTCGCGTACCACGGCTACCCCGCCCTCATCCACCGCCTGACCTACCGCCGCCGCAATCACGACAACCTCCACGTCCACGGCTTTCAGGAAGAGGGAACGACGACGACGCCCTTCGACATGGTCGTCCGCAACAAGATGGATCGCTATCGGCTCGCGATCGACGGCCTGGCGCGGCTTCCCGACTGGAAGACGAAGTCGGATTCCGCGGTCCAGGGCTTCCGCGCACAGCTCGTGAAGCATCGCTCCTACATCGTCGAGCATGGGGAAGACATGCCGGAGGTGCGGGACTGGCGTTGGAAGGCATGAGAGCGGAGGCGAGCCGGAACATTCTCGCCTTCAATGGCGGATCTTCGTCTCTGAAGTTCGCGGCGCATGCGATCGGAGGGGCGGAGTCGCGCGTCCTGGCTCGCGGCGGCATCGACCGGCTCGGCACCGCAGATGCCGTCCTTCACGTCCGCGCCGGCGGAACGCCCGTCCGGGAAGAGCGCTGCGGAGCGGGCGACATCCGGGAAGTCGTGCCGCTGGTGTTCGGGTCGCTGGACCACCTCGGCATCCGATGGGACGCCGCCGGCCACCGCATCGTTCACGGCGGCCCGAATCATCTCGCGCCGGAACGGATCGACGACGTGCTCCTGGCCTCCTTGCGCGAGGCGACTCCGTTCGCTCCACTGCACCTTCCGGTCGAGCTCGGCCTGATCGAAGCCGTGCGCGAGCACGCTCCGGAGCTTCCCCAGGCCGCCTGTTTCGACACCGCGTTCCACGCGCTCATGCCCCTCGCCGCGCGCACCCTGGCTCTTCCTGTCTCGCTCCGGGACGAGGGCATCCGCCGCTACGGATTCCACGGGCTCTCGTACGAGTCGATCGTGGATGCGCTCGGCCCGCTCGCCGCCGGCCGCGTCATCGTCGCCCACCTCGGAAATGGCGCGAGCATGGCGGCCCTGCAGGATGGAGAGTCGCGCGACACGACGATGGGCTTCACTCCGTGCGGAGGCCTCGTCATGGGGACGCGCACAGGCGATCTCGATCCCGGGGTCCTCGTGTACCTGGGTCGGACCCGCGGAATGGATGCGGCGGCCCTCGAGACGCTCGTCAACCGGGAGTCCGGCCTGCTCGCTCTTTCTGAGACCACCAGCGACATGCAGGCGCTGCTCGCGGCCCGCGATTCCGATCCGCGAGCGGACGTCGCGATCGCCGTCTTCTGCTACACCGCCCGGAAATGGATCGGCTCCCTCGCGGCCGCACTCGGAGGACTCGATTCCCTCGTGTTCACGGGCGGCATCGGGGAGCACGCGGTTTCGGTCCGGGAAGAGATCTGCCGGGAGCTCGCGTTCCTCGGTATCGCGCTCGACCCCGAACGCAACACGCGCTCGGAGCCCGTCATCTCGGCGGAAGGATCCCGCATCGCCGTCCGCGTCATCCCGACCGACGAGGAGCTCATGGTGGCGCGTCACACGGCCCGGGTTGTCTTTCCGGCGCTCTCGGATTGAAGACGCCGGCAACGTCCTGACGAACGAGGGCTCTCCGCCCCCCCTCACATCATCGCGCGGTCCTGCCTCCCGGAATCGTCACACGGCCTCGGCGCGCGATCCGACGTACGTGACGAAGTCGGGCTTCATCGCGCCCGCCTCCGACAGCCGCGCTTCCGCTTCGCAGAGAGCCTGGAGGAGATGCTGGTGCCGCGGGACGTCCTCGCGAAAGTTCCCGATGATTCCGGAGAGCAGCGGATTCAGGAGGCCGCCGCCGCTCGGATACTCCCTTTCCGTGCGGAACGTGGCGCGGGCCACGGGAAGAACGTCCTCGCTGCGGGCGGCCGCGGCCGGATCGTCGTGGAGCATCCGATCGAGATCCGACCGCTCGCGCCGCCACAGGATTCGATCGCTCTCGTTGTCCCGGCGCAGTTCGTCCGGGATCAGGCGGAAGTAGCGGTTCACGAGATCCATCTGATCGTCGGTGTACTGAAACCGGTTCGGACCGACGTACTCCCGCAAGACGATCTTTCCGCCCGGAGCGAGGGCGCCATGGAGTCGCCCGAAGGCCCCCTCCAGATCCGGGATGCGGCCGAGAGCTTCATGCACGAAGATCACGTCGAACGGGCCCCCCGGATCGTCACGCTCGAGATCCAGGACGCGGTGCTCGATCCGGGACGCTCCGGGGTCTTCCGCCCGGGCGTGCGCCCGAGCGAGGGAGACCGCCTCTTCCGAAGCGTCGCAGGCGACGATGGACTTCACCCGCCCTCGCGCCGCGAGGCCGCGTTCCAGCCAGCCCGATCCGCATCCAACGACGAGAGCCCGCCCGACGGCCGCAGGAAGGTGTTTCCATTCGACCCACGTGACCCAGTCGCATTCGGGATTTCCGGTCGCGAGCTCGTTGAGATAGCGCCGCACAATCGCCGAGGAGGTCCAGGCCTTCCTCTCGAGGCGGCCCGGGGGCACGACATCGGAGAGCCTTCGTTGCCTGCCGTCGCGGGAGCCGTGCGCGAGCGAATCACTCCCCCGCTCCCGTTCGCGTTCGCGTTCGCGTTCGCGTTCGGCCGCGACGGAAACGGCGCTCAGCGAGTCTCCCGCGTCGCGGCCACGAGGGTCGAGCCCATGCGATTCGAGTCCATGCCTGTGGAATCCATGCTTATCGAGTCCATGCTTATCGAGTCCATCTTTATCGAGTCCATGCGTTTCTAGCCCGCGGGTGTCGGGGCCGGGAGCGCTCGGGGGCGCAACCGGGCTTCATTGCACCCCCTCGGGGCGTGAACTACTCTGCGATCCATGTTCGCGGCGTTCCTCCCGGTGCTTTCAGTTTACCTCGCGGTCGCGGGACTCGGTCTCTTCCTCGCGCACCGCTTCGTCACGCCGATCTCGCGCGGCGCCGCCGTGTTCCTTCTGTTCGCTCCGCTCGCCCTGACCGGAAAAGCCGTCTTCACGGGCGGCGTCTACGCGCCCCTCGACATCGCCTACGAAGCCGAACCGCTCGCGTCGATCGCTCGGGACGCCGGGATTGGAAACCCGCAAACGCCTCTCCTCGGCGACGTCGTCTCCCAGGAAATCCCGTGGCGCAAGGCCGTCCGGCACGCCGTCAAGACCGGGCACCTGCCGCTCTGGAATCGATTCATTCTCGCCGGCGAGCCGCTGCTCGCCATGCAGCAGCCGGCCATCCTCCATCCGTTCACGTGGGCCGGAATGGTTCTTCCGCTCGCGCATGCCTGGACGCTCGAGATGACGCTCGGCGTGTTCCTGGCGCTCCTGTCCGGCTATCTCTTCTTCCGCGACTTCCCCCTTTCGGTGGCCGCCGCGGCGGTGGGGGCAATCGGCTGGGCGTTCTGTGACTATCTCGTCTTCTGGGCCGGCTATCCCCTGGCTCCGGGGGCGGCGCCCTTTCCACTTCTCCTGCTCGGCCTGCGGCGCATCGCGCGCGACCGCAATGCGCGCTCGGTCGGCATCACCACCGCGGGGCTCGTGCTCGTGGCAGCCGCCGGTCACTCGGAGACTCTCCTCCACGCGGTGGCGGCCGCCGGAATCTGGTTCCTGTACTGCCTCGCGACCGAGAGCCGAGGCGCGCGGACGCGGGCGATCCTCCTGTCCGCCGCCGCCGGAGCGCTCACCCTCGGTTTGACGGCGGTCGTCCTGCTGCCTCATACCGAGGCCCTTCCCCACACCAACGAGTTCTTCACGCGTTCGACGTGGTACGCCCACTCGAAGAAATCGAGGCCGCTCCGGGAGGCGATCCGGCGATTTCCGCAAATCGTCATCCCGTATGCCTCCGGCGTCTCCGGCCAGGGCGATACGGAGAGAGAGCGCGGGGAATGGGGAGTCGCCAACGCCTACAGCGGAACGCTCCTGCTGGCCCTCGCGGCGGTGGGGCTCTGCGGCGGCGACCGTCGGCGCTGGATCTTTCTTCTCTTCGCGTGCCTCGGCTTTTCCCTGTGGGCTGCCGTTCCGGTCGTGACCGACGCGGTGTCCGCCCTCCCGCTCTTCGACATCGCGATCAACGAGCGGCTCGTGTTCCTCGGATGCTTCGGCGTCGCGGCGCTGGCGGCGCTCGGCGCGGAAGAGCTCGCCCGGGACCGCAAGCGCATCGCGTTCGCCGTCTCGCTGGCAGTGACGCTCGCGATCGTGTGGGCGGGATATGAGGGTGTCGCGGCGCGGCTCGCGGGGCTCGGCATGCCCGCGGCATTTCGGCGGTCTCTGTTCCTCGCCCAGATTGTTCCGCTGGCGGCGGCTCTGCTCTTCTGGGTGTTCCGCATGGCCCGGCGCTCGCTCCCGCCTGTGGCGGCCGTCGCCATTCTGGCGGCGATCCTCCTCGCCGAACGCGCCGTCGAAGGCTCCCGGCTCTATCCGGTCATCCCGAACCGCTCCTTCTATCCGCATCTCTCGGTCCTCGATCCCATTCCTCGAGGACAACCGTGGCGGATGGCGGCGGTCGGTTTCACGTTCACGCCGAACGTCTCCGCGATGTACGAGGTCGAGGACGTCCGCGGATACGAGGCGATGACGTATCGCCCGCTCGTGGACACCTACCCCCTGTGGTGCACGGTGCAGCCGATCTCGTTCAACCGGGTCGACGATCCGACGCGGCCGTTCCTCTCCTTCCTCAATGTGCGCTACGTGCTGACACCGCCCGGCTGGCCGCCGCCCCCGGGCTGGAAATCGCTGGCGAGCTCGGCCGGCGGACAGCTGGTCGAGAACCCTGGCGTGCTCCCTCGCGCCTTCGCTCCGCGGCAGGTTCGGCTCGAGTCGGACTCCTCCCGTCAGATCGCCCTTCTCGGCGGAATCTCGGATTTCGCGACCCTCGGCGTTGTAACGCGGATCCCCGGCTTTGTGTCCGGGACGACCGTCCCCAACGGAGCGGCCTCGGTCGCGATCACGGCGTACGACGCGGGCCGGATGGTGCTCGACGTCAATGCGAAGTCCGTCGCCTTGATCGGCACCTCCATCACGAGCTGGCCGGGGTGGATGGCGAGCGTCGACGGGAGCGCGGCCGATCTCTTCGAGTTCAACCGAGCGTTCCTCGCGTTCGTGGTGCCGACGGGAAGGCATACCGTCGTCCTGCGATACCTTCCGCGCAGCTTCCTCGCGGGTGCGGCCATCTCCGGCTTGACGATCCTCCTCCTGGCGGGCTGGGCGGTCCGGCGATCCCGCGCCGCGCGGCGTGCCGGGGGGTTGCCCTTGCCCCGGCGGGACGCGGAGGTCGAATCGCCCGCGACTGTCGTATAACCCGGTGCGATGCCCCGCTCACGACGCGCGCTCGCCCGCAGGCCGGAGAGACGGCCATGACGAGTCCCGACAGCGCGGTGGCGCCCGGAAACGCGCACACGGACGCGGCGAAGAAATTCTGGGACGAGAATCACGCGATCGCGGAAGATCCGCGGTTCTGGATGGCCAACCCGCAGTGCCGGCGCGCCATCAACCGACGCGTCACCGGAGATCCCCACGTCTGGCCGCTCGACGGATTGAAGCGTCTGGTGGGAGGGCGGACTTTTCGCCGGGCGCTCTCTCTCGGCTGCGGCATGGGCGCGCTGGAACGATCGGTTCGGACGAATGGCCTCTGCGACCACGTCACCGGCATCGATCTTTCGCCCGTCACGCTGGAAATCGCCCGTGCGCGCGCCCGGGAAGAGGGCATCACGGGAATCACGTACGAAGCGGGCGACATGAATCGGCTTCTCCTCCCCCGAAACACGTACGACCTGATCCTGATCCACCAGGCTCTTCATCACGTCATCGGGGTGGAGAAGCTCGTCGGCCGGATCGCCCGGGCGCTCACATCCGACGGCGTGTTCTTCCTGGACGAGCTGACGTGCCCGTCACGAGACGAATGGAAGCCCGCCCTGCTCGAGCGCGCGCGTTCCGTCTATGCGGAGCTCCCGCCCTCCTGGCGCCGACAGGACGAGCTCCCCTTCCCTGTCCTCGCGGAGGATCCCTCCGAGGCGGTCCGTTCCTCGGCGATTTTGCCGAGCCTTCGGCTGTTCTTCGACGCGGCGGAGCGGCCGTACGGAGGTCATCTCACCTCCGTGATTCTTCCCCAGCTCACCGACGCGGCGGCGGCCGATCCGGCGCTGCCGGAATTCGTCGAGCGCCTGCTGGCGATGGAGGATGAGGACATCCGAACCAGTCCGGAACGCAGCTACTACGCGGTCGCGGTCGGGCGTCCCCATCGCGGGGCGAGACGCGCCCTCGGGCTGCTGCGGTCCGCGGCCCGGAGGCTTCGCCTGCGCCTCCACTACGAGCTCCGTTCTATCGGGAACGCCGTCCGCGGCCGGGCCCGCGCGCGGCGGGCCGGACGATAGGCACGGCGGAGACCGGCGCCGGAGCGATCCTTTGACCATCTTCGGCGGCATCCACCGTGCTCGCGCGGCCACGGCCCGCTTCTGGGGAAGCGTCGCGGCCGGTGACCCTCTCATCACGTGGCTTCACGAACCGACGGTCCGCCGGTATGTCAACGCCTGCGTCTCGGGCGATCCGGATGTCTGGCCTCTCGACGCCCTCGCCCCGATGCTCGGCACGCACGCGGCGGGGGTCAGCTTCGGATGCGGCGACGGCACGCTCGAGCGTTGGCTCCGCCGCCGCGATATCTGCAGAACCATGACGGCTCTCGACATCTCGGAACGCTCCCTCGATGTCGCGCGGCAGCGCGCCCGCGAGGAAGGCATCGACGAAATCCTCTATCGGACGGGAGACTTCAACGCGCTCGAGATCCCGGAAGGCGCCTACGGCGCGGCCTTCTTCCAGCAGTCCCTGCACCACGTCGAGAACCTCGAGGGAACACTCGAGGCCGTCGCGCGCTGCCTGACGCCTCGCGGCCTGCTGTACTTAGACGAGTACGTCGGACCGTCCCGATCGGAATGGAACCGTGCGTTGCTCGAGGACGCCGACGCCGTGTACCGCGCTCTCCCGCGCTCCGTCCGGCGGCGGAGGCGGCTCGCGCTCCCCGTCGACCGGCGAGGGGATCCGAGCGAGGCCATCCGATCATCCGAGATTCTCGCGGAGGTAGCGAGCCGTTTCGACATCGAGGTGCGCCGCGACTACGGGGGCACGTTCCTGTCGGTGATCTATCCGCACCTCGATTTCTCCGGAACGAACGACCCGGAGCGCGCGGCGATCCTCGAATCGATCGTGGCGGCGGAACGGTCCGCGATCGCCCGGGGCGCCCCGGCGTATTACACCGTGATCGTCGCGCGCCTTCCGGCCTGAACGGGTGGACCGATAAGAGACCGCCTCGAAACGGCGCCTTCTTCTTCACACCGTCTTCATTTCCGGCCGCTACGGTACCCGGATGCGAAATCTGAATACGGAGTCCCCTCACTGCCCGTGCGGAAGGGCGCTCGTGTTCCCTGAGCCGGCGCCGGAGCCCGGGCCGAAGCCCCGGCCCGAGCTCGAGCCGACGCTGGAGCCACAGCTGGAATCGGCCGGCGGGACGGCCGACGTCACGTGCTCCTGCGGGCGAGTCCTCGATCTCGAACGATTCGGCGAGACATGGCTGATCCGGGGTGATCTCGTACCGGAACGTTCGGTGCCTGTCGGCGGGTTCTCCCGGGAGCTCCGTCAACAGCTCGACGCAGAGCGCTGGTGGTTCGAGATCCAGGACATGGCGAGACGGCGGACCATCGTCCACATCGTTTTTTCGCCCGGTCTCGGCGTCGCCGAGGTCAAGCCTTCCGACCTGAAACCCTTGCGCCTGACGGGGATGACGTCTGCCGCCGAGGCCCGTCGCCGCTGGATCGACTGGTTCGAAGCGGGTCCCCGGGCCGGCCGTCCCGCCGTCCGGACATTCCGCCGGTTTTCCCGCCCCGCCGCCCCGGCTCCCTGAGCCGCCAAAAAAGCAATTTCGGGGCCGCCGGCTGCAGCGGTCTGCGCTACCATCGGGACCGCTTCCATCCGGCGTTGAGACGGTGGGCGGGAGGGGTGTCGGTGTCCACAGATCACGAATTCCGCGCCATCGCGGTCGATGAAGAGTCCCTGACCTCCTGGGAGCCGGGCGGGCTCGAGTACGTCGTCCGCCTGACCGGGACCCTCGACGACCGCTGGGTCGAATCGTTCGTCCTCACCCGGCGCCGGTCCGCCCGATTCTCCCGCTTCCACTTGAACCGGGCGCGCGGCCGGGTGTCGTTTCTCTGCCGCGACTCCGACGACCCGGCGGGGCTCACGGCCGTCGTCGAGAACCTCAAGCTCCTGGTTACGCAGACCAACCGCCGCGCCTCGATCCCGGGCCCCGTTTCCGAGCCGTACGACGGGGACGCCACGCTTCCCATGGACGGAAGCGAGGACGAGACGATCGAGCTCAAGCTTCCACTGCCCCTGGCCCCTTCGATCGCCGTCGCGCGGGAGCCGGAAGAAAATCCGGCTCCGGCTCCGGCTCCTGCTCCGGGGGGCCCCGCTCCTTCCCACGAGCCTCCGGCCGGATCGAGTTCCGCCACAACG
>JBBSEW010000040.1:0-34923 GCA_038239305.1 Thermoanaerobaculia bacterium
GAAGAGCGAGACGGTCGTGCCGGCGTTGGACTCCTGCCACGCGAGGCCATCGGGGCTCGTCAGGACCATCCCGCCGCTTCCGACTGCCACGAACTTCGCGCCGTTCCAGAGCACGTCATAGAGCTCGCCGTTGCCCTGCACGTAGGTGAGAGCCCAGTCGTTCAGGTCGGCGCTCGTGTGCACCGTGCGGACGAGCTGCCCGCCGATGGCAACGTAGACCGAGCCGTTCGACGCAATCCCCGTCCTCGGCGAGTTGGTGGAGGGGCCGCGCGTCCACGAAATGCCGTCCGCGCTCGTGAGAGCGGCCAATCCCGCGCCGACGGCCACGAAACGGCGCCCGTCCCACTGGATGCCCGTCAGGGCGATCGACGGATCGGACACGCGCCAGGTCCACCGCATGCCGTCGTCGCTCGACAGCACGGTGCCCCTGTCGCCCACGGCAACCCAGCGGGTCCCGTTCGTCGCCACGCCCGTGAGCCACGGGTTGGTGCCGTGGGAGACCTGGCTCCACGACGCTCCCCCATCGACGCTCGTGAGGATCGTGCCGTAATTGCCCGCCGCCACATATCGCCCGTTCGCGAAGCCAACGTCGGCCATCGAGTCCTGGGAGCCCGCGTTCCGGGAGCTCCAGGTGAAGCCGCCGTCCCGTGTCGTCAGAATCGTCCCACGCGCGCCGACCGCAACGAAGGTCACGCCGTCGTCGGCCAGGGCGTTGAGGTCGCTCGTCGAAGGCGCCGCGACACGGTTCCAGGTGTGGGCGTCCGCGCTCGTGAACACGGCGCCGGACCCGCCGACGCCGACGAAACCGGAGGGCGTGGCGCGCAGTGCCGCGAGCGGCAGGTATCCGCCGGCGTCCTGGGCCGTCCACGAAACGCCGTCGGCGCTTCGCAGCACCGATCCCGTCAGCGGAAATCCCATCGCGCTCACGACGAATTGGCGGCCGTCCCACGCGACGGACGAGAGAACGTCCCGCGTTTCGAACGCGGCGGGCGACCAGCTCGCTCCGTCCCGGCTCGAAATCAGGGTTCCGAGCTCGCCGACGGCGACGAAGCGACTTCCGCTCCAGGCGACGTCGCGAAGCGCGCTCGCGGTTCCGGATGAGCGGTACGTCCACACGACCCCGTCCTGGCTCGTCAGGATCGCGCCGCCATCGCCGACCGCCACGAGCGTCGAGCCGTTCCAGGCCGCGCGCCGCAGCGTGCTCGCGGTTCCCACGACATGCTCCATCCAGGTGATGCCGTCGGCGCTCGTGATCGACGCGCCGCCCGCACCGACGGCCACGAAGAGGGAGCCGGTCCACGTGACGGATTCGAAGTCTGACTTCGCCGATATGAGCCGCGGCGTCCACGTCGAGCCGTCGGGGCTCGTGAGGACCGTTCCGGCTGCGCCGACCGCGACAAACGTACTGTGCCCGTAGGCGACGCCCGCCAGACGGTTGCCCTGGGGACCCGGATTCTGCCACTGCCAGTCGCCGCACTGGGCGGACACGGGAAGGGCGAGCGCGAGGCAGGCGAGGGCCGCGAGAAGCGACTTTGTCGAGGTTCGACGCATGACCACCTCCGGAAGTGTTGAGAGTGGGTGGGATTGTAGATCAGATCGGATCCGATCCTGTGTCAGCTGTCGGCTCTCACCGTCGGGGTGCCAGCCGCCCGCCTTCTCCGCTCCCGGCTCTCCGCTCCTCTTCTCTCAGGCTCGCGGTCGATTCCCTGTCCTCGCCGCCGAGCGGGAGCCGAGTCGGAATCGTCCGATTTTTAACTCTCAGAACTCGAAACCGACTCGGATCTCGCCGCTGACCGCTACTAACCGATAGCGGAGAGCTCCTCCTCACTCATAGCGCAGCGCCTCCGCCGTATCGATTCGCGCGGCTCTTCGCGCCGGTATCCACGACGCGAGGAGGATCGCGAGGGCCGAGAAGAGGACGATCGCCCCCAGGTCGACGGACCGCACGAGAAACGGGATGAAGGACACGAAGTAGATCTCGGCCACGCCCGGAGGAAAGGAGAGGAGGCGAAAGGCCGTCGCGGCCCAGCACACGAGCGCGCCGAACGCGATCCCGAGGAGGACTCCGCTTCCCCCGAGCAGCGCGCCGAGCCAGATGAACACGCGCGAGAAGAATCGCGGCTCCGCCCCGAGCGTCGCGAGCACCGCAATGTCCCGCTTCTTCTCCTGCACCGTCATGACGAGCGTCGCGACGACGTTGAACGTCGAGACGGCCACGATGAGACCGATGACGAGAAAGAGGGTCGTCTGCTGGAGCGCGAGCGCGGAGAAGAGCGGCGCATTCGTGGAGCGCCAGTCGGACACCGAGAATCCGCGCCCGGCCGCCTTCTCGATCGCGCGCGCCGTGGCATCAAGGTCGGCATTCCGCGTGAGACGCACTTCCACGACGTCGGCCGGAGCCTCCAGGCGGCAGAGTGCTCGCAGCGCCGGACGCGCGAGAAACACCCACTCCGAGTCGTACGCCGCGAAATTCGTGCGAAACACGCGCGAAACCCGGGCACGGCCATATCGGGGCACGAGGCGCGTCGTGTCGCGGGAACGGTCCGGCACGGCCAGAGTGATGACGTCGCCCGTCGAAACGTCCAGACGCCGCGCGAGCTCGGCGCCGATGGCGACGCCGGGCAGCTCTCCCGGCCCGCCCGCTGTCAGGGCGCGTTCCGCGTCCGGCAGGTAGGCCCCGAGCTCCGACACCAGGCGTTCGCGGGCCGGATCGACACCTTTCAGGACGGCGTCGGCTCCATCCGGCGTCGCGGTGGAAGAGGCGACCCCGGACTGGTAGATGACCGGCGCAACGGCCCGCACGCCGGACGCTCCGGCAATGCGCCGCTCTGCGGACTCGATATCCGGATAGCCGCCCCCGGGAAGCGGCAGAGGAAACACGACGACTTCCGCGTTTGCGCCGACCAGCTTCTCGCGGATCTCCGTCCGGTATCCGGACAGGAGACCCATCGCGACAACGAGCGCCGCCACGCCGAGCGCAATGCCCAGGATCGAAAGGAGAGAGACGGAAGAGACCAGCCTCGAGGGACGCGACCGGAGATAGGCGAGCGCCACCTCGAGCTCGAGCGGCACGCTCTTCCTCGCTCCTATCCCGACGGCCGGGCGCCGCGCATGGCCCGGACGAAATCGCCGAACAGGCCGTGCGAATCGCGGGGACCGGGCGCCGCCTCCGGGTGATACTGAACCGCGAAAACCGGAAGCGTCCGGTGGCGGAAACCCTCGAGCGTTCCGTCGTTGAGATTCCGGTGCGTCGGGACCACGTCCTCGGACAGCGACTCGGGATCGACAGCGAAACCGTGGTTCTGGGAGGTGATCGCGACGGCGCCCGTCGCAAGATTCGCGACCGGGTGATTGGCTCCGCGATGGCCGAACTTCAGCTTGAAAGTCTTCGCGCCGAGGGCGAGCCCGAGCAGCTGATGCCCGAGGCAGATGCCGAACACGGGCTTCTCGGCCAGGAGGCGCTCGATCGTCCGGACCGGTCCCGCGAGCGCCGCCGGGTCGCCGGGGCCGTTCGAGAGGAAGATCCCGTCGGGTCGGGACGCAAGAATCGCGTCGGCGGGCGCGGAGGCGGGAAAGACCGTCACGTGACAGCCCTCCGCGTTCAGGAGCCGCACGATGTTCCGCTTCATGCCGTAGTCGATCGCCGCGACCCGGAACTCCTCTGCGCCGGACGCGGGATGGATCGACGTCGCGGTCGGAGAGACCGAGAGGGCGAGATCGCTGCCGAGCATTCCCGGGCTGGCGAGAACCTGGCGATGGAGCTCCGCCGCATCGGTGATCTCGGAGGAGATCCCCGCCCGCATCGCTCCCTGGGTGCGGATGCGGCGCACGAGCGCCCGGGTGTCGAGGCCGTGCAATCCGACGACGCCCGATTCCTCGAGATATTCCGCGAGACTCTCCTCGCCGTCGGTGCCGCTCCAGACCGCGGGGAAATCGCGGGCGACGAACCCGGCGACATGAACTCTCTCGGATTCCGCCTCGTCCGCCCGCACGCCGTAGTTGCCGACGTGGGCGGCCGTCATCACGACGATCTGGCCGGCGTAGGAGGGATCGGTCAGGATCTCCTGGTATCCGCTCATCGCCGTGTTGAAGACGATCTCACCGAACGACGTGCCGCTTCGCCCGATGGCCTCTCCGCTCCAGGAGCTTCCGTCTTCGAGGACCAGCAGTCCCTTCACGCCGTGCGCCCGAGGACCGGCGCGAGCTGGCGGACCTGCCGCATCAGCTCGGCGAACGCCGAAGGGAGCAGCGCCTGGGGTCCGTCCGAGAGCGCGACTTCCGGATGCGCATGCACTTCGATCAGGAGTCCGTCCGCTCCCACGGCGACGGCGGCGCGGGACAGAGGCAGCACCTTTTGACGCTTGCCCGTTCCGTGGGACGGGTCGACCATGATCGGGAGATGAGAAATGCGCTGCACGTAGGGGACCGCCGAGAGATCGAGCGTGTTGCGCGTGTGGTCCGCGAACGTCCGCACGCCGCGCTCGCAGAGGATCACCTCGTAGTTGCCCTCGGCGAGCAGGTACTCCGCCGAGAGGAGCAGCTCCTCGATCGTCGCGGACATGCCCCGCTTCAGGAGAACGGGCTTGCGCATCTTCCCGACCTTGCGCAGGAGGGAGAAGTTCTGCATGTTGCGCGCGCCGATCTGGAGGCAGTCCGCATATTCGGCGACGAGCTCCGCGGTTTCGGTGTCGAGCACTTCCGTGATGATGGGAAGGCCCGTCTCTTCGCGCACCTTTTTCAGGATCCGCAGCCCCTCCAGACCGAGCCCCTGAAAGGAGTAGGGCGAGGTCCGCGGTTTGTAGGCGCCGCCGCGGTAGAGATTGGCGCCCGCGTCCCGGACCAGGTGCCCGATCTCGAGGGCCTGGGCTTCCGACTCGACGGCGCAGGGTCCCGCCACGATCGCAAGAGCGGGCCCTCCGACGAGAACCCCTCCCACCGACACGACGGTGTTCTCGCGCTTCGCCTCCCGCGAGACGAGCTTGTACGGGGCGGAGACCGGAATGACCTCGGCGACTCCCGGAAGGTTCTCGAAGGCGCCGGCCTCGACGGTTCCGCGGTTTCCCGTGATGCCGATGGCCGTTCGCTGGGCGCCCGGGATCGGGTGGGCGGAAAGGCCGAGCCCCTCCACGGTCGCGACGACACGGCGAACATCCTCGGCGGTGGCGGCCGCGTCCATGACGATGAGCATCGGAGTGCTATCATCGTCGCCGCTATCGCACCGTGTCAAACCCCTCGAAAGGACGGACCGGAATGAGACGCTTCGTCGGTCCCCGACTCGCCGCGGCGTTTCTCCTCGCCGTCGGCATGGGAGTGGCCGGTCCGCTTCTCGCCTACAACGTCAAGCTGAAAGACGGCTCGATCCTTTTTGCCCGGACCCGGTACGAGGTGAAGGGAAAGAAGGCGATCATCACGCTGCAGAACGGCACGGTCGTCAGCTACGACCTCGACCTGATCGACATCCCCGGAACGGATCAGTACAACAAGGACAACCCGGGCAACGTGCTCGTGATCGAGACCAACGAGTCGAAACCGAACGTCATCGTCACGCCGAGCCAGCCGAACAGTCTTCAGGATGTCATCCGCCGGCGCAAGGTGAAGCTCGAGGCGCCGTCGTCGCGTTCGAGCGAGGTCAACGCGGCGACGGCCGCCCAGCAGGTCGACGCCGCCATCGACCAGGCTTTCCGCAAGGTCCTGGACGGCGCCGGCATCTCGCAGTACCGGTTGAGCAACGTGCGCGGCAAGGTGCGATTCCTGGCGACGGCGAACACGGAAGAAGCCGTTTTCAACACGCTCTCCGCGGTCGCCCGGTCCCTCGCGGACCTCGGCGGCCGGGGACAGGACGTCACGGTGGAAATCGTTCTCACGACTTCGAATGGCGACTCGGGCGGAACCTTCACCATGAACTCGGAGCAGGCTCGCCTGCTCGTCAACGGCAACATACCCGTCGCGGATTTCTTCCTGAAGAACGTCATACTCTGACGCGCCGTTCTCTACGCACCGGCGCGCGCGCAGGCGGGCCGGACGGCGCGGGGATCGAGCGGAACGCGCGTCGCGAGGCGTCGAACGTGAGGAGCGGCAATGGCCGAAACCCAACCCCCGATCCAGAACTTCAAGAATCATCGCCGGTTCATCCCCCTCTACCATTTCGTGGTGTTCGGGATTCTCGTCGTCAATCTGGTCAACTCGCTCGTCCACGTCGTGCGCGCGTTTTCGTGGGAGACGGCTCTGGGGCTTACCGTCGCGTTTTCCCTCCTGTGCGTCTTCTTCTGGGCGCGCTCGTTTGCCCTTACCGTCCAGGACCGCCTCATCCGGCTGGAGATGCGGCTGCGCCTGCGGGAGATCCTTCCGCCCGACCTGCGCGGCCGGATCGACGACCTCAACCGGGATCAATTCGTCGCGCTGCGCTTTGCGAGCGATGCGGAAATGCCCGACCTCGTGCGCGAGGTCCTCACGAACAAGATCGACAACCGGGACGAGATCAAGAAGAGGATCAAGGACTGGCAGGCGGATTTTTTCCGCTGTTGAGCGGGCGGGGCTCCGCCTGACCGCAATTGTCCGCTGTCCGCTGTCCGCTACCAACTCGACCGGGATGGCAGTCCCCGTCGTTCGTCGGGCGTCGCGGGGCGAACGGCGGACGGCAAACGGCGAGAGCTGACAGCTCGGCCTAAGTGGCGACCCGTCCCCTCGATTTCCTCATCTCCGCACACAGCCACGCCCCGCCGCCCACCGCGGCGATCCCGATTCCCGCGGAAAGGATGCGGAGCAGCGCCGCCAGCCCGTGGTCCCACGTCAGGATACCGAGGTGCCCGAGCAGCCACTCCCAGTCGTGAATCGGGTCCGGCACGAGCCCGACGAGAGGCAGGTCCCGTGCGCGCGCGTCTCCGACATACGCCGCCAGTCCGTGCAGCGACGACGCGAGCCACGCGCCTGCGACGGTGATACCGAACCAGTCGCGCTGACGCGCCAGGATCCATCCCGCCGCGATCGGCGCTGCCACCTGGAAGAGGCTGCCTCCCGCAATCGAGATGAACGAGCCCGCCCAGAACAGAACAATGTGCCCGAGCTCGTGCACGCCGAGGGTGATCCCGGAGAACCAGTCGCCGTACATCGGGTCGCGCAGGCGCCGAAGCTCGGTCCACGCGAACGCGAGAACGAGAGGTGCGCGCCAGATCCAGGACCGGCCGCGGCACCAGCCCCGTGCATCCTGGAGAAGCGCGGAGGTGAGCGCGGCGGCGCGCGAGGGAGCGGCGGCGGCCCCGGGTGGAGGCGCGAGCACGCCCACAGGTTTACGTGCCTTCGAGCGTGTCGGGGACCGGCGTGAGGTGATAGCGCGCGTCTTCTCCCACGGCTCGCTGAAACCGGTCGGCAAACGAGGGAAGCTCCCCGGCGGATTCGTCCAGGAAGATCCGCTCGATCCGGTGCAGGGGAAAGAACACGGTCGCCGGAAAGAACGTCTGCGGTTCCTTATGGGAGATCTCGCGGACCCAGCCTTCGAAACCTTCGAGCGAAAGGCCTCGCACCGTCACGCCGGTCGCATCCCGTTCCTTGAGCAGGCCCCAGAACTTCTCCCGAGGGTTGACGAGCGAGACGAGAATGAATTCTCCCGGTTTCATCCCTGACCCTCCGGCGATTCGGAAAGCTCGATCAGGACGCCATGACCGGCTTCGGGATGCAGAAACGCGATCCGCTTGCCTTCCGCGCCCGGCACCGCTTCGCGATGGAGAAGGCGAAACCCCTTTGAGGCGAGATCGTCCAGCGCGCGATCGATGTCCGGAACGGAAAAGCAGAGGTGGTGGACACCGGGGCCCCGTTTCCCGAGGAAGCGGGCAACCGGAGAATCCGGGGAGGTTGGCTCGAGGAGCTCGATCCGGCTCTCGCCGACGGGGAGGAATGCCGTTCGGACCTTCTGGGAGGGAACTTCCTCCCGGTGCGCGACCTCGATGCCGAGCGCGCCGTAGACGTCCAGCGCCTCGTCGATCGACGAGACTGCGACGCCGACGTGGTCGATCCGATACGCGGACATCCTGCCGGAAGGTATCAGGTCCGGACGCCGGCGTTTTCGCGGTTCGACCCGGGACCGGATCCTCGCCTTGCGAGGACGCGATCGAAGACCTGCGCCGCCGCCGCGTACGGATCCTCCTGGCGGGCGCTGACCCGCGCGACGGCCTCCGCGAGGCCATCCGACTCCCCGGCCCGGTCGAGCACGGCGTTTCGGAATCGCTCATCGAGGATCGCCAGGAGTCGCGCCCGGGCACGCCGGCCGGCCCGGCGCTCCCCCTCCCCCGCCTCGCCGAGATGCGCCGCATGGGAGGCGATCGCCGCCACCGCCTCCGGGATGCCCTGGTTCGCGGGAGCGACGGTGCGGACGATTGGAGGACGCCAGCTCTTCGCCGCCGTCAGATCGAGCATCATCGCCAGCTCGGCCTCCGTACGCGCGGCGCCCTCCCGGTCCGCCTTGTTCACGAGGAAGACGTCCGCGATCTCGAGGATCCCGGCCTTGATCGCCTGAATGTCGTCGCCGAGGCCGGGCGGAAGAACCACGACGGTCGTTTCCGCAGCCTTCACGATATCGACCTCATCCTGGCCGACTCCCACCGTTTCGATGACGACCACGTCGAACCCGGCTGCGTCGAGCACGTCGACGGCATCCGACGTGGCCCGCGCGAGCCCCCCGAGAGACCCCCGCGTGGCCATCGAACGGATGAACACGCCGGGATCCGTGTAGATCTCGGACATGCGAATCCGATCTCCGAGGATCGCTCCGCCGGTAAAGGGAGAGGACGGATCGACCGCGACGATCCCGACGCGCTTTCCCTCCCGCCGCCACAGCTGCGCGAGGCGCTGCACGAGCGTGGACTTGCCGGCTCCGGGTGGACCGGTCATGCCGACCACGCGGGCGCGGCCCGTCCGGGGATAGAGGGCGCGGGAAATCTCGGGCGATCCGCCGTCTCGCTCGAGCGCCGAGATGGCCTGGCCGATGCGGCGGGGATGGCCGGCGAGAACGCCCTCGACGAGGGCCGCGACGTCCGGCAGAGAGGTCACGGATGACCCGTTCAAGAGGAGCCCCCGGAGGGCTAAGCGAGGAGACTCTTCGCGATCACGAGCCTCTGGATCTCGCTCGTGCCCTCGCCGATCGTGCAGAGCTTCACATCCCGATAGAACTTCTCGACGGGATAGTCCTTGATGAATCCGTATCCCCCGTGGATCTGCACCGCCTTTTCGGTCGCGCGGACGGCGACCTCGGACGCGTAGAGCTTCGCCTGGGCGGAAAAGCGGGTCACGTCTTCTCCCGCGTCCTTGGCGGCGGCGGCTCTCTGGGTGAGGAGCCGCGCCGCGTCGATCTCCGTCGCCATGTCGCAGAGATAGAACTGGATCGCCTCGAACTCCGCGATCGGCTTGCCGAACTGGCGCCGCTCTTTCGCGTAGCGGAGCGAGGCCTCGTACGCACCGCGGGCAATGCCGAGAGAAAGCGCCGCGATCGAAATCCGTCCGCCGTCCAGGATCTTCATCGAGTCGACGAACCCGCTTCCCTCCCGGCCGAGGAGGTTTTCCGCGGGGATCCGGCAGTCCTCCATGACGAGGGTGCAAGTGTCGGAGGCCCGCATCCCGAGCTTGTTTTCTTTCTTGCCAACCCGGATCCCGGGGTTGTCGAGCTCGACGATGAAAGCGGAGATCCCGTGGCGGCCGGCGGCGCGGTCGGTAACGGCCATCAGCACCGCGACTTGGCCGACACTCGCGTTCGTGATGAAGTTCTTCGAGCCGTTCAGGACCCACCCGCCGTCGACCCGGACTGCGGTCGTCTTCGTTCCCCCGGCGTCCGATCCCGCGTCCGCCTCCGTCAGTCCCCAGGCCGCGAGCCATTCGCCGGACGCGAGGCGGGGCACGTAACGCTTTCGCTGCGTCTCGGAGCCGAACTGGAAGATGTGGTTGGACCCGAGCGAGTTGTGCGCCGCGAGCGCCAGCGCGATGGAGCCGTCGACCGTTGCGATCTCTTCGATGATCGCGGCGTAGTCGCCGTACGTCAGTCCGGCGCCGCCGTATTCCTCGGGAAAGAGCACGCCCAGGAAACCGAGCGCTCCGAGCTTGTGGAACAGATCGCGCGGAAAGAGCTGCGCCTCGTCCCACTCCATGACGTGGGGGCGAATCTCGGCCTCGGCAAATTCGCGCACCGCCTGCACGATCGCGGCGCGCTCGCTCGACACCGACGCTGCCGGGGACACCGAATTGGCCATTGTTCCCGGCATTCTAGGCTATCGGGAGCACGATTCGCTCCTCGAATCGAGTCCTACCGCGTCGAGGGAGCGGAGGCCGTCAGCGTGCTCGCCGGAACGATCTGAATGCCGGTGTAGTAGTGCGCGAGGATTCGGTCGTACGTCGCTCCTGCGAGCGCCATCCCGTATGACCCGTTCTGGCACAGTCCGACGCCGTGTCCCCAGCCGCGCCCGAGGAATACGAACTCGACCTCGCCCTGAGATCCGATCACCTTCTGCACCGTGAAGAGCATGTCCGGCATTTCGACGGCCTGGCGCAGCTCGAATCGCTTCAGCACGATCTGGGAGATATCGGTCGTCACGCGCATCTCGATGGCCCGGCCGGAGGGGCCGCGGCGCAGGATCGCGATGTCGCGGACTTCGGCTCCCGCGACGCGGGCCGCCATGCGCCTCGCGAGCTCCCGCGCCGGAACCCGGCGCACCCACTCGGTCCAGGACGAGTCCCGCTCGAAAGTGGGCCCGGCCGCGTCGGTCTCGACCCAAAGCGCCAGAAGCTCGGTCCCCCGCTTCCACCACCGCAGGTGATCGCCGGCCCGGAGCTTGAGGGACGGAGCGACCAGATACCGGTCGCCTGCGCGGCGCGCGAGCGGAACGTCGGGATCGACCGGAAGCCCTTGCCGCCCCTCGGCGGTCTTGACCCAGAGGTTCGAACCTTCGCGGCGCAGAAAGCGGCCGGAGCCCTCGACGATCCCGTTCAGGCGCAGGGCGGCGGACACGAGGACCCCTCCGTATTCCTCCTCCGAGAGAATACGATCCGGAGACGGAAGGGCTTCTCCCGCGCCGAACCGCATGCGCACCAGGAAATCGTACGCCTCCCGCGCTCCACCGCCGAGCTTTCCGCCGACGGACGGAGCCTCGTCGAAGTATTCCTGCACGCGCGAGTCCAGGTGCACGGCGCGCGCCGGGGCGAGCCCGAAGCTCTCGACGATCGAGGGATAGACCGCCGCCGGAGCGAGCGAAGAGGGCGGAGCGCCGGTGCGCGGCACGCCCGCCCAGGCCTGCGCGAGCGCGAGAAACTCCGAACGGGAGGGCCGCCTCTTCCCGAAGCGGCGGATGAGCGCATATCCGCGCCACTCGAGCCCGCTGCGCTCCCGGGTCGCGGCGTGGCGGTCGAGGAGAGCACCCGGAACCGGCGTGGCCGCCAGCTCGCCGCATTCGACGCCGACGAGATACGGCACGGGCGTCTCGCCGAACACGTTTTCGACGTTCTCCGTACGGCCGCCGCACGTCGATATGAAGAGGGCGTCGGCGAACTTCCCGTCGAACCCGAGCGCGAGTCCGCGCGTCGCATCGACCGCCGCCGTCGACAGCGGGTCCTCGACGGACGCGCCGCCATAAACCTGGCACTTGGGAGTGGCGCACAGGTCGTACCCCTCCGACTGAAACTGGCCGCGGTGCGCCATCGCGTACGTGCGCGCGGCCACGGCCTGCGCCTTCAGGGCCTCGACCTCGTCGTATCGCTTCGGGCCCATCTCGGCGGGAACGACTCCGTAGAGATATTCCTCGATGTCGACACGGTTCACGACGTTCAACGTCCCGCGCGGGTTCGCGAGAACTCGAAGACTCCCGCGATACGGCTTGCCGTCCCAGACCACCTGCCCGTCCGCCGGATCCGCGGGATAAATCCCGATCGGCGACGCGAGGCGTCGCGCACCGCCGTCTTCCGCCGTGAGCGAGAGGGTCGCCGGAGCGTCGGACGCGGCCGCGCCTTCGACGGGAAACGCGTCGACACCCTTCGTCCGCAGCGCTTGCGCGAAAGCGTCCGCGGAGGCCCGGTCCGCGAAGCTTCCGAGCAGCGCCCGGTAGACTCCGCGGTCGGCCGAGAAAGCAACGGTGGACGTCGTCGCGTTCTCGCGCGCCAGCCGGTCCGCGACCTCGCGCGCCGGGTCCTCCTGGGAGAATGCGCCGGCCTGAACCTGGAAGGACACGGCTCGCGCTCCCTCCGACCGGATCCGGAGAGGCCCGCGGAGCATCAGCGCGCGGCCCGCCGACACCACGATCCACCGCCGGCCGGGAGGGCCATAGACGAGATCGGTCACGTCGCTCTTCAATCCGACGACGAAAAGGGTTCCGGACGGAGCGGGGTCCGCGGGAATGGGCACCACGCCCGAACCGCCCCGGGGGGGCGGCGCCGGCGAAGCGGTCGGGGCAGCGGCGGCCGCCGGCGGCGTTTCTCCTCCCCGGGGTGCCGACGCGACGGGCGCGCAGGAAAAGACGACGACCGCCAGGGATACGAACAGGACGAGGACGAAGATCCGGCCGGCTCCGGGTGGGCCGGGAGCGTGCGCGAAGCGCGGTGTCGAGACCGTTCTCAGATCCGGCCCTGTACGACCGTGCGCCGGAAATCATCTCCGCGCATCGTGATCATCAGGCACATTTCGAACAGGCGGCTGCGGATCCGGCTCCCAATCCGATCCTCGAGGCGGTCGCGCTCGCCGGACTGCGCGTCGGGCTCGTCCTCGAAGTTCGACGTGACGATGGTGATCTTCTTCCGGTTGTAACGCGTGTTCAGGAGGTTGTACAGAACGTCGAGCACCCAGGGATGCGGCTTGGAGGCTCCGAGCTCATCCAGGACGAGGAGCTCCGCCTCGGCGATCGGCTGGAGGATCGATTCCTTGGAAAGATCCGCGTCCGGCCGGAAGCTCGTCTGAATCCTCATGAGCAGGTCCGAAAAATCGAGGTAGACGCCGGAAACGCCTTTCTTCGATACGAGCTCCGAGAGGACTGCGCAGGCGAGGTGAGTCTTCCCTCTCCCGGACGGGCCGAGCAGCAGGAGTCCGGCGTCCACCATCGGCCACATGTCCACGAACTCCCGTGCGGTCGACTTCGCCTTCTTGAGGGACAGGTTGGTGTCCGAAAAATTCTCGAACTTGCAGTCGCGATAGCGCTCCGGGATCGCGGCCGAATGCAGCCGTTCGGTCCGGATCGCGCCGTCGCGGCAGCCGCAGGAGCGCGCCTGTTTGCGGCCCTCGACCGTCGCGAGAATCCAGCCCGAACCGCCGCAGGAAGCACAGGAGAGGGATTCGGAGGGCACGGCTCCCATTCTACCGGTCAATTCTCGGGCAGTCCGTTCTCGATCAGGAACCGGCGCATGCGCGGCCCTTCCAGGTACGACTTCAGATCGCGCAGGCTCGACTCCCATCCCGATCCGACGTCGCCGCGATACTGGTCGTACGCCGGTCCCCGGTCCGGGACGTCGAAGTCTACGGTCACCACGCAGCTCACGGCGGCTTCGGTCTCGTGACCTTCGAAGGTCAAGGTCATCGCCAGGCCTTCGAGCGGCTCGCCGAGCGCCGGCTCATACGAGATGTCGCGAACGACGAGGCGGCTGCCGATCTCGAACTCGCGGATCTTGCCGAGCACCGTCGCCTCGGTGCGCCCCCGCTGATCCGTGAATCCGATGGCCCAGTTGCCATCGGGCCGCAGGCCCACGAGCGCCCCCTCGCACCACCAGGACAAAAGATCCGACACGCGCGTGAAAGCGTCGAACGCCTCCGCGGCGCTCGCCTCGATTTCGATGGAACGGGTGACGACGGTGGACATGCGGTTATCTTAATGGCGAGAGTGTTTTGGGGTTTTGGGTCCGCGTCCCGGGTTTCGCGCGTCGGGTCAAGACTGACAGGCACAACCCACACAGAACCCAGAAGCCGGAACTCAGAACCCGGAGCTCACGCTCCCCTTCCATATACTCGCCCGCATGCCGAGTGCTCCCCACCTCGAAGAGTTGCGCGCGGACCTTTCCCGCGCTCTGACGGAAGCCGTTCGAGAGCTGTATGGCTTCACCCCCGACCGCGTGGCGCTCGAGCGGCCTCCCCAGGTGACGCTCGGAGATCTCGCTTCGCCCATCGCGTTCGACCTGGCCAAAGCTCTCAAGAAAGCGCCCCGCGCGATCGCGGCGGAGCTCGCGGCCGCCGTCGTTCTGCCTCCGGGGGTGTCAGGGCTCCGGGTCGAGGGGGGCGGATACGTCAACGCGTCGCTCGACCGCGTGACGTTCGCGAAGGGACTGGCGGCGGCTCCTCCCGTCCCGAAGCCCCGCGCCGGCAAGACGATCGTCGAGCACACGAACATCAACCCGAACAAGGCGGCCCACATCGGGCACCTCCGCAACGCGGTCCTCGGCGACGTCTACGTCCGGACGCTCCGATTTCTCGGGGCGGAAGTCGAGGTTCAGAACTACCTCGACGACACGGGGGTCCAGGTAGCGGACGTCGTCGCGGCCCTCGTGCATCTCGGGGGCGTCGCTACCGAGGAGGAGGCCCGCCGGACGATCGCCGACGCGGCGGTCCCCGGCCAGCCGGGAAACCCCAAGGGGTTCGCCTACCTGTGCTGGGACCTGTACGCGGAGATTGGCCGCACGTACGAAGCGAAGCCGGAGACGAAGCTCTGGCGTGCCGAGGTCCTCCATGCGATCGAAGCCGGAGACAGCGAGATGGCGCGGATCGCCGCCGCCGTGTCCGAGGCCGTCTCCTCGTCCCACGTCGCGACGATGGGGCGAATCGGGATCGCGTACGACCTTCTTCCGCGCGAGAGCGACATCCTGAAGAAGAATTTCTGGGGCCGCGCGTTCGAAATGCTGAAGGGCTCCGGCAGCGTGATCCTGGAGACCGAGGGCAAGCACGCGGGCTGCTGGGTTCTCCGCCTCGCCGACACGGAGGGCTTCGCGGGCCTCGAAGAGCCGGACAAAATCCTCGTGCGCTCGAACGGAACGGTCATGTACACGGCGAAGGACATCGCCTACCAGCTCTGGAAGTTCGGGATCCTCGGGATCGATTTCGACTATCAGCCGTTCCGACCCGCGTGGAACACCGGAACGGTGAAGGAGGATGAAGTCCCGCAGGCCGTGCGATCGCATCCGCTCTGGCGAACCGCGTCCTCCGAAGGCTCGCCTGACGCGCCGCGATTCGGCGCCGCACAGCGCGTCGTGAACGTGATCGACGTCCGGCAGTCCTACCCGCAGAAGGTCGTCAAGGAGGGCCTGCGGGTGCTCGGATTTCCTGACGAAGCCGATCGCAGCGATCACTTTTCCTACGAGATCGTCGCCCTCACGCCGCGGGCGGCGCGGGAGCTCGCCGAGAAATTCGGAGAGGAATACCGACTGTCGCCCGAAGACGAGAAGAAGTTCTACGTCGAGATGTCCGGGCGCAAGGGCCTCGGCGTCAAGGCCGACGACCTGATCGAGCTCCTGCTCGAGCGCTCGCGCGCCGAGGTCGCCCGGCGACGCGCCGAGGACGCCTCGGCCGACGACGCGGAGACCGATTCGCGCGCGATCGCGGTCGGCGCGCTTCGCTACTTCCTGCTGAAATTCGGGCGGAACAAGGTCATCGCCTTCGACTTCGACGAGGCGCTCAACTTCGAGGGGGATACCGGTCCCTACCTCCAGTACTCCCTCGTGCGGGCCGGGAACATCTTCCGCAAGCTCGAGGAGAAAGGCATCCGGGGCGGGGCGCCGGAAGGAGACTGGGAGGACGATCTCTGGTCGCTCCTGCTCGATGCGGCGTCGCTTCCGGAAGTCGCGGCGCGGTCGGTCGAGGCGTTCGAGCCATCGACGCTCGCCCGCCACGCGTTCTCCCTGGCGCAGGCGTTCAACCAGTTCTACCACCGCAACCCGATTCTCCAGGAGCCCGACCCGGCGACCCGCAACCGTCGGATCCAGGTGGCGGAGGTGTTCCGGCGGGAGATGGCGCGCGCGCTCGACCTGCTGGGGATTCCGGAGCCCGGGAGGATGTAGCGGACGGCCGGCCACCGCAACTCTTTCGCCGCCCGCGGCGTATTGTTTCCGTATGAAGGTCCAGAAGGTCAATCTCGCCGCGAAGCTCTCCTCTTTCCAGGACCCCTGGAGCCCGAAGATCGTCGGAGACCTGAACGACCACCAGGTCAAGCTCGTCCGCCTGAAGGGCGAATTCGTCTGGCACAAGCATGACGGCGAAGACGAGATGTTCCTGGTCATCGGAGGCCGCTTCACGATGCGGTTTCGCGACGGCGACGTGGCTCTCGAGCCCGGCGAGATGCTGATCGTGCCGAAAGGCGTGGAGCACCTGCCGGTGGCGGACGAGGAGGCGCTCGTCGTGCTCATCGAGCCCGCGAGCACCCTGAACACGGGGGATGCCGTCGACGCGCGTACCGTGCGGGACCTGGACCGGATCTGATGGCCAACCCCCGCGAGAAGCTCCCCGACAATGCGGAGGGAGAGTTCTACGTCGACCGCACCTGCATCGACTGCGACGCCTGCCGGCGGATCGCACCCTCGACGTTTGCCGAGGCAACGGACCACTCCTTCGTCGCGGTCCAGCCCCGGGACGACGCCGAGCGCCGGCGCGCGCGGATGGCGCTCATCGCCTGCCCGACGGGCTCGATCGGCACCATTCTCTCCGCCGGATCCGCGGCACGCGAGGGCACGGCCGAGGCGATGGCCGCGTTTCCCGAAACCGTGTCGGAAGAAGTCTCGTTCTGCGGCTTCACGTCCCGGGATTCATTCGGCGCCTGGAGCTACTTCGTCGAGCGGCCGGCCGGCAACGTGCTGGTCGATTCCCCGAGGTCCGTTCCGCGGCTTCTCGCGGAGATGGAGCGCCGGGGCGGCGTCGCCACGATGTTCCTGACCCACAGGGACGACGTGGCCGACCACGCCGCGTTCGCCCGGCGCTTCTCCTGCCGGCGGATCCTCCCCGATCGATGGAGCGCCTGCTCGACTACACCTTCGAGTGGGTGCTGCCCGGCCACGGCGCCTGGCACCACGCCGCATCGCCGGCCGCCATGCGCCGGGAGCTCGAGCAGTGCGTCAAGGAGATGCGGGAGCGCTGACCGGCTGACTCTCGGAACGGCGGAATGCGGACAGGTGAGTGCGGAGAGCCCAGGGCGCTCTCGTCATTCCTCCCCGACCTCGAGCCCGCGCGACACCACCGGCGCCTCGACGACGCGACCCTCTCCGAGCCCGCGAAGCGCTTCCCGCACCCGCCCGGTTCGATCCTCCGCGGAGAGCACGACGACGAATCCCCCGCCGCCGGCGCCGCACGCCTTCCCGCCCCACGCTCCCGCTCCGCGCGCCTCCGATATGGCACGGTCGATCCGATCGGTGGAGACGACGGGCGCGAGCCGCCGCCTCGCTTCCCACTCGGCGGCGAGAGCGGCTCCCATGGCGGCGAAGTCCCGTTTCGCCGCCGCCTCCGCCATCGAGACGGCCGCGCGGCGGACTCCCTCGATTTCGCGGGTCACGCGCGGATCCCCGTCCAGCCGGGCGCGAAGGATCTCCCAGTTGTTCATCCCCGACGAGTGGGACGCGCCGGTGTCGAAGAGCGTCATCCGCCGATTCCAGTCGCCGGGGTCCACGTCGTCGCGGCGCGCCCGGGTCGCTCCCGCCCGGAAGCCGATCGTATGGAGGCCGCCCGCGAGCGCGGGATAGTAGTCCTGCACGCCGGCCGGCTTTCCGAGGACACGCGTTTCGACATCGCGCACGAAGTCCACGCGATCCACCCCGGCGAGATCGCGGGGCGAGAGCTGTTCGAGGGCGCCGAGCAGAGCGACGGTCATCGCGGACGAGCCTCCTATCCCGGACGCGAACGGCACGTCGGTCGCGAGCTCGATTTCGACGGGCTCGCGGATCTCGAGCGCCTCCAGGATCGAGCCGACGAGGGCGCTCCGGGGCTCGGTCAGAAGCCCGGCGGCGTCGGGCGAAGAGAGCTCGAACGAGCCGTCGCGGAACGAAACGCGAAACGGCCCCGTGGATGGCGACGGCCGGACCCGGCAGGACGCGAACAGCCCGATCGCGACGTTGACGGTGACCGTTCCGGGATGGAGGACGTGGAGAGGCCAGAGATCGAGCGTTCCGCCGGCGAGATCCACGCGTGCGGGAGCGGAAGCGTGGAAGTCCACGGCGCGCACGGTATCAGGATGGGAGGAACGGGAGCCGACTTGTCGGCTCGCCACGGTCAGGCGTCAGCGGGCCGGGCGTCGGGCGGGCGATCGACAGTCTGCTCTATGCTGGCCGGCTGTCAGATGTCAGAGGCACGCCGTCCGCTTGTAAGCGGGCAGCGGGACTCTTCGAGCGCGCGTGTCGAGGCGGAAAGCCCGTTGATGGGGTCCGGAGGAGGGGTCAGTACCCGACGCGGCTCGCGCGGAGAAAGCCCGACTCCGGGAAACCCACTCCCTCGACTGTGAGGGTCTGACCGGCGTTCTTCGTCGGGAAGGATGGGTCGCGGGACATGAGCCGCCAGAGCTCGCCGTTATCAGCGCAGAAAGCCGGCACATGGTGCGCCTCCGGAAGAGGACAGAGCCCCGCTTCGATGCGCGATTCGCACTCGATACATACGAGCGTGCCCGTCATGCGGCGCGAGACGGGCGCCGAACCTGCGTGAGAGCGGTGGGCGGCCGAAACGACTCCGGAAGCCGCCTCCAGTCCGGAAGCGGCCGCCGTGGCGGTCTCCTGGGGACCGGAAACGTCTGCCACGAGCGGAACGATGAGAACGAGCACGACGGCGGCCGTCGCGAGCAGCGGGTACCGAAAGCGGGCCGGATAGACCTCGCCCTGCCGGAGGCGCTCGCGAAGCCGGATCGGGGCAGGAGCGCGCTCCACCCGCGACCGGAGAATATGCGCCAGGCCGCGCGCCGAGCGGGCGCGCGTCTCACAAGAAGGACACTCGGCCAGGTGTCGGGAAAGGGCCTCGGTCTCGGTGGAGGAGATGTCGCGCTCGAGGTACGCGTAGAGAAAGAAGCGGGCCTGTGCGCAGTTCATGGTGCCGATGGAAGAAACCGCCAGCCGGGCGGCGATATTCCGAAAGGCCGCGACGTAGCGACACAGCGAGGCAGCGCGCACCGAATCGCCGGGGCTCTCGAGCCCCGCCCAGGGCGCCCCCGTCCGACCCCGGCTCGAAGCCGGGGCCGCGGGGTGGTCGACAATCAGGCGGACTTGGGCCGCGTCCGCATCTTGTTCGGCTCCGCGCCGCGGATGTAGCCGTGCTGCCGGGCGTACTTGAGGAGCGCCTTCTCGAGGAGCTTGCGGCCGCGGTAGAGGCGCGACATCACGGTTCCCACGGGGCAGTCGAGAATGTCCGCGATCTCTTTGTAGGAGAAATCTTCGAGGTCCGCCAGAAGGACCACCATCCGGTAGTCGTACGGGAGCGATTCCAGGGCCTTCTTGACGTCCTCGTCCATCACGCCCGTGAAGTACTCCGATTCCGGGTCGGCCGGCGGCTCCGCGTTGTCCCGGCGGACGATGCGCTCGAACGAGTCCTCGATCTCGGCGAAATCGACGCTTCGCGGCTCGAGCTTCTTCTTGCGGTAGTTGTTGATGAACGTGTTCTTGAGGATCTTGAAGAGCCACGCCTTGAGGTTCGTCCCCTCTTCAAACTTGTCGTAGTACTTGTACGCCTTGAAGTACGTCTCCTGGACGAGGTCCTCGGCGTCTTCCGCGCTCCGGGTCATCCGGTAAGCGGTGTTGTAGAGCGAGTCGAGATAGGGCATCACCAGGGAATCGAAATCCCAGGCCGAAACGCCCGTGGCCGCAACGCCCGTGGTTTCCGCTTTGGTCTGCACGTTTACCTTTTCCATGTATTCCACCAACTTCAATTTCCTTGCCGGTTCCCGGCTTTTCCTCGTTCGCGGCGCCGGCGAGATCTAAGTTTCGCCGTTTGTACGGATTAGGACGCCGGATCGTTGGAATGGTTCCGGGAACAAGTACGTGAAAGAGGGGCGAGGAGTTTCGAAACCAGGTCACATTGTCCCCGCACGGGGACAGGAGGATCGGGAAGGCTGGATGGAGGAGGACATGAGAACCCGGTTCCCGGGGACACCGTGAGGCATCCCCGGGGCGGGGCCGGACCAGTGGCTGAACGCGTTCGCCTTATAGCTTGCTGATACCGCTGGCGATGAGCAAAGCGTAGAGAACGAGCGACTCAATCAGGGCTAGACCGATAATCGTCATGAGCCGGATCGGCCCTGCCGCACCCGGATTGCGGGACATGGCTTCGGCAGCCGCGGACGTCGCCCGGCCCTGCGCCATCGCTCCGGCTGCCGCAGCAATCCCGAGAAGAAAAGCCGCGCTGATCGCGCCCCAACGGACCCCGGACACCGCTGCGGTCCCGGCGGCCGTGGGTTCCTGCGCCAGCGCCGGTAGGGCCAGGCACGCCAGCGCCACGAATCCAACCACCAATACTTTCTTTGACATCCGCGCGTCTCCTTCTTCCTTTTCGGATGGAATCTCAGTGTTCTTCATGAGCGGTGAGCAAGCTGATGTAGACGGCCGTGAGGGTAATGAAGATAAATGCCTGGAGAAAGGCGGTGAAGAGACCGAGCACCATCAGGGGCCAGGGAACCACGATCGGCGCCAGACTCGCAAAGAAGCCCGTAACCGTGTGTTCGCCCGAGATGTTCATGAACAAACGCAGAGAAAGCGACAGGACCCGAGCGAAATTGCCGATGATCTCGATCACGAAAAAGAGGGGGGCGAGCCACCAGACCGGCCCCATGAAGTGCTTAAGGAAACCCCAGAGACCGTGCTCTTTGATTCCCAGCCAGTTGAAGTAGAAAAATGAAACGACAGCCAGCGCCAGAGTAGTCGAAAGGACACCCGTCGGCGGCGTGAGGAAGAAAAACAGTCCGAAAAGATTCCCCACGGCGATAAAGAGGGCGAAAGATCCAATAACCGCCAGGTACTTGTTCCCCGCGCCGTGTCCGATGACGTCCTCCAGAAGACCGCGGATGCTTCCCACAATCATTTCTAGAAAGCTCTGCACCGTCCCCGGGCGTGACGCGTTGTACTTTCGGGCGGCCAGGGGAAACAGGATCGCGAAAATGGCCAACAGAAGGATTGCCATAAGGGCCGGGTCGGGAATCCAGGCTTCCTTGCCGTCCGGAAACCAGAAGGCAGCGGCGCCAGGAGACATCTTCTCGACTGGCGGCTCGCCAAGGAGCCGGAGCAGAAGATGGTTCACCGGACCGTAAAATATTGAGTGATGTTCCACGAGTTTCTCTTATTTGTCCCGCTCAAATACTTCCGCGACGACGGCCAGAACCACGGCCGAGAGTCCCACGACGCCCGCCATGGAATCGAAGAATTTCCACCGAAGGGCGACCACGAGAAGCAGAGCCGCACCGAACGTGACCAACAACAGGCTCAGGTTGCCTCGAACCCCCTTCGTCTGCCGGGCACCGATCTGGTCGGTGAGCTTCTCAAAAATGAGAAAGCTGAAAATAACGACGGCCGCGCAGATTGTCAAGGAAAGGCCGGCCTGCCATCCAACGACGAAAGCCCCCGCGGATAGTGCCACGCCGAGTACGATCGAGCGCGTCCGGATTCGCCGAACGATCATCTCTTCCCGGGTCAATCTTTCCCCTCACCGGACCTCGCGCGAGTACCGATTCGGAACAGATTCCAAAAGCCCGCAACCGCCCCACCCGCACCTCCTGAGTAGGCCCAGGTCATTGTGTCCGCCGCAGCGAATGTCCGGCCGATCCATCGGCCGCCGAAATACCCTACGACGACACAGAGGGGCAGCAGAACGCCGGCGGCGAGCGCTTCCCCTATCGCCGCACGGTATCCGTCATCATTCGCTCCCATGGATCCATTCTATGGAATGGCCGAGAGGGATTTCATCCGAAGGGAGCAAACGACGTCAATACCTGCCCGGGATGCACCGATGCAGGACGTCCAGCACCCGTTCGGGCGCGATGCCGATCACGAGGGTTCCGGTCGCGCAGATCACGACGGCGGCGGTCAGCGCGTACGAGCCGGGGATGGGCGTCCCGACGCCTTCGGTGAAGAACATCGCGGCCGCGATGCGGAAATAGTAGAAGAGCGACACGGCGGACGCGAGTACCGCGACGACCGCCAGCCAGGCATATCCCGCGTCCATCGCCGCCGTGAAGAGGTAGTACTTCCCGATGAACCCGGCCGTCGGCGGAATTCCCGCGAGCGACAGCAGGAACAGGAGCATCACGATGGCGGCGGGCATGTTCCGCTTCGCCAGGCCATTGAAGTCGGAGACTACCTCCGCCGCGTATCCCTTCGTCTCGAGGAAAATGATGAGGGCGAACGCGCCGAAATTCATCAGCGTGTAGGCGAGCAGGTACACGAGCACGCCCCACATGCCGAACCGTGTCCGGAAACCGAGGACGCCGAGGAGCGCATACCCCGCGTGCGCGATCGACGAGTACGCGAACATGCGCTTGACGTTCGTCTGCAGAAGCGCCGCGACGTTGCCCCAGATCATGGTCGCGGCGGCGACGAGGGAGACGATGAATCCCCAGTCCGCGTGCCACTTGGGAAAGGCGACGTAGAAAATCCGCGCAAAGATCGCGTACGCGGCGACCTTCGGACCGACGGAGAAAAAGGCCGTGACCGGTGTGGGCGAGCCCTCGTAGACGTCCGGGGTCCAGAGGTGGAACGGGACCGCGGCGATCTTGAAGAGCAACCCCGCCAGCACGAGGATGATGCCGAGCACAAGGACATTCGAGCGGTTCATCCCGACATAGGCCGCGGCGAGGTCCGTCAGCCCCATCTTGCCGCCGACGCCGTACACGAGCGAGAGACCGTAGAGCAGGACGCCGGACGAGAACGCGCCCAGGATGAAGTACTTGAGGGCCGCCTCCGTCGATTTGATCTCGTTCTTGAAGTATCCGGCGAGCACGTACGACGCCAGCGCCATGAGCTCGAGCGAGACATAGATCGAGATGAGATTGCTCCCCGCGACCATGAAGAACATGCCCACGCCGGCGAATATCAGAAGCGCGTAGTACTCCCCTCCCGGGTATCGGGCGTCTCCGACGAATCGGACGGACGCGAGCACCGTCAGCACGAGGGAGAGCAGGATCAGGAACTGGAAGAACACGGCGAAGTTGTCGAGGACGAACATGCCGCCCAGGATCGGCCCCGCGCTCCGCAGGGGGCTGGCCGCGACGAAAGCGAGCATGGCAGCCGTGATCCCGAGGAAGAGGACCGTCAGGAACGCGAGGAACTCTTCCTTCGCCTTTCCGACCACGACGGAAAGCGAAAGGAGAATCAGCCCCGCGGCCGTCAGGAACAGCTCGGGAGAGAGAAGCAGCCAGTCCGTGCCCTGGATTTTCACCGGGCGTCCGCTCCGGACGGGGCCGGGTTCGAGCCGGCCTCGGGACGATCGACGCCCGCTCGAGGGCTCGCCCCGGCACCGGCTGGCGGGAGCGCGGCGTAGGCGGGAAGCGTCACCGTCGCTCCGCCGACCGCGCGGACGATGCTCTCCGACGGCGTGCGGAGCACGTCGAAGAAGGGCTTCGGATAGAGGCCGATCCAGAACGCGAGGAGGACGAGCGGCGCCAGAGTGAGCTGTTCGCGTACGGTCAGGTCCTTCAGCTTCGCATTCGCCGGATTCGAGAGCTCCCCGAAGAAGACGCGCTGGTAGAGCCACAGGAGGTAGGCGGCCCCGAGGACGATTCCGGTGCACGCAAAGAAAGCCCACCAGAAGTTTCGGGCGAATGCGCCCTGCAGGATCGTGAACTCGCCGATGAACCCGTTCAAGAGCGGAAGGCCCATCGACGACAGGGCCATCACGAGAAAGTAGGTGGCGTAGATCGGCATCTGCCTCGCCAGCCCGCCATACTCCGCGATCATCCGCGTGTGGCGGCGCTCGTACACGACGCCGACCAGCAGGAACAGCGCACCCGTCGAGACGCCGTGGTTGATCATCTGGAGCACGCCGCCCTGGATACCGGCCATGTTCAGCGCGAAGATCCCGAGCATGACGAATCCGAGGTGCGATACGGACGAATACGCGATCAGCTTCTTCATGTCCTTCTGGACGAGCGTGACCATCGCGCCGTAGACGATGCCGATGATCGCGAGGCACGCCATCGTCGTGATGACCCAGTGCGTCTTGACCGCCTCCGGGAACATCGGCAGCGAGAACCGGACGAAGCCGTACGTGCCCATCTTCAGGAGGACGGCCGCAAGGATGACCGAGCCCGCGGTCGGCGCTTCCGTGTGGGCGTCCGGAAGCCATGTGTGGAACGGGAACATCGGCACCTTGATCGCGAACCCGAAGAAGAACGCGAAGAAGAGCCAGATCTGGAGGTCCACCGGCATCCCCGCCGCGACCGCCGTCAGCTTCTCGATCGAGAACGTCGCGGCGTGCCCCAGACCCTTGTAACCCATGAAGCCGGTCGTGTTGTAGAAGTAGAGGGCGATGATGCCGAGCAGCATCAGGACGGATCCCGCCAGGGTGTAGAGAAAAAACTTGATCGCCGCGTACAAGCGCCGCTGTCCGCCCCACACGCCGATCAGGAAGTACATCGGCACGAGCATGATTTCCCAGAAGACGTAGAAAAGGAAGAAGTCGAGGCAGCAGAACGTGCCGATCATGAACGTCTGCAGGAGAAGCAGCAGGACGTAATACTCCTTCTGCCGCTCCGTGATCGCGCTATACGAGCAGTACACCGCGATGAAACCCACGAAGGTCGTCAGCAGAATCAGCAGCAGCGTGATCCCGTCGATTCCGAAGTGGTAGTCGACGCCGAGCGAAGGGATCCAGGAATGCCGCTCGACGAACTGATATCCGACCTTCCCGCGCTCGAAGGCGAACCAGAGGGGAATCGAGACGACGAAATCGAGGCCGGCGACGCACGTCGCGAATGCCTTGATCACCCCGGTTTTCTCCTTCGGGATGAGGAAAATCGTGATGAGCGCCCCGACGAGCGGGATGTACGCGATGATCGAGAGGATCGGAATCTCGTTCAAATTCATATATTTCGGTTCTCAGTTCTCGGAAGCGTTTCCCGTCTTTCCATTTCGTTTCCCGATTCCGTTTTTTCGCGTTTTCCGTTTTTCGGTTTCCCGAGCCTCATCGGAACATCAGATACACGGCGACCAGGCAGAAGAGCCCGCCGCCCATGACGAGTGCGTAGTTCTGGACGCGGCCGGTCTGCGCGACGCGGAAGGTCCGGAAGCCCGCCTGCAGCGTGTTGGCGAGCCCGTTGACGAGCCCGTCCACCACGTACTGGTCGAAGAGGGCGGCCACCCAGGAGAGACTGATCGTCACGTGCCGGGCGCCGTTGACCGCCCCGTCGAGCACGGTGGCGTCGAAGTCCCACAGGAGGCGCCCGCCGCCCTTCGCGAGCCCTTCCACGAACACCGCGCCATAGATCTCGTCGACGTAGTACTTGTTGAGGACCGCGCGATACACACCGGGGAACCTCTCCGCGATCCGCGCCGGAGTCTTTCCATGACCCTGCGCGTACCAGAAGAACGCGAGGAGAATGCCTCCGGTCGCCACCGCGACGGACGCCGCCATGAGGAGCAGCTCCATCGAGGTGGACGCCTCGGCGGCGGCCTTGTGCAGACCCCCATCCGCCAGGGGAAGCAGGATCGGATGAAGGAACTCTCCGATCCGGTCGCCGCCGTGGAGAAGCGGAATCCCGACGTATCCGCCGACGACGGAAAGCCCTGCAAGAATGATGAGCGGGATCGTCATCGACGAGGGCGACTCGTGGATGTGCGCCTCCTGCTCCTTGGTGCCGCGGTACGTGCCCCAGAAGGTGAGCGCCACCAGGCGGAACATGTAGAACGCCGTCAATCCGGCCGTGAGCAGCGCGGCGGCCCAGAGCACGTGTCCGAGCCAGGGCGCCCGCGGAAATTCCGCTTCGAACGCGGCCGCGAGGATCGCGTCCTTCGAGAAGAATCCCGCGAGAAGCGGGACACCGGAGATCGCGAGCGTCGCGATCAGGAACGTCCGATAGGTCGTGCGGATCTTCAAGCCGAGGCCGCCCATCTTCCGGATGTCCTGCTCGCCGCCGAGGGCGTGGATCACGGAGCCCGACCCGAGGAAAAGGCAGGCCTTGAAGAAGGCGTGCGTCATGACGTGGAACATGCCGGCCACGAAGGCGCCGACACCGCACGCCAGGAACATGTACCCGAGCTGGGAGACGGTCGAGTAGGCCAGGACCTTCTTGATGTCGTTCTGCGCCACGCCGATGGTCGCCGCGAAGATCGCCGTGAAACCGCCAATGACGGCGACGACGAGCATCGCGTCGGGCGACAGGCGGAAAAGGACGTTGCACCGCGCAACCATGTAGACGCCCGCCGTGACCATCGTCGCGGCGTGGATGAGGGCGGAGACCGGCGTCGGCCCGGCCATCGCGTCCGGCAGCCAGACGTACAGCGGGAACTGGGCAGACTTGCCGCACGCGCCGACGAAGAGGCACAGGCAAATGAGCGTCAGAAACGGCGCATAGGCGGCAGGATGCGCGGCCGCCATCGGGAAGACTTTCCCGAAATCGAGAGAGCCGAACAGCGCGAAGACGCCGAAGATCCCCAGGATGAAACCGAAGTCGCCGATCCGGTTGACGACGAAGGCTTTCTTGCCCGCGTCGGCCGCCGCCTTCAGGTCGTAGAAGTACCCGATCAGGAGATATGAGCAGAGCCCGACGCCTTCCCACCCGACGAACAGCAGGAGGAAGTTCCCGCCGAGCACGAGGAGGAGCATCGAGAACATGAAGAGGTTGAGGTACGCGAAGTAGCGCCCGTAACCCTCCTCGTGCCCCATGTATCCGACCGAGTAGACGTGGATCAGGAACCCGACGAAGGTGACGAACGCGATCATCAGGGCCGACAGCGAATCGAGCCGGAACGACCAGTCGACGAACCAGTCGGCGACCGGCCCGTGGACCTGCCCGACCGCCTGGTTCACGCCGAGAGGAATCCACCGGTACATCGTCACGACGTGGACGGCGCCTTCCGCCAGCTTTCCGATCCCGACGTCGAAGATGGCGAGAAACGCGAAAACGCAGGCGAGCCCGACGGAGGCAGTCCCGACGAAGGTGTGGACCGACCGGAACGGAATGGCCGAGTGGCCCTCGGGATCGTGAGCCGTCGACGCGGCGTGGGTATGCGCCGGGTTCTCCCCTTCCTGGGAGGCCGGGAGCGCGTGCGGGTCCGAATGCGCGTCGCCGTGCGCGGGCTCGCCCTGCGTCCGATGGGAGATCAGGTACAGGAAACCATTGACGAGAAATCCCGCCAGCGGAAAGAGCGGAACCAGCCAGAGAAGGTCTTTCACGCGCGCGTCCCTATCCCTTCATCGTGTCGGCCTCTTCCACGTTCAGCGTCTTGCGCTGGCGGAAAAGGGAGATGGTGAGCGCGAGCCCGATCGCCGCCTCGCCGGCCGCGATGGTGATGACGAAAATCGAGAACACCTGTCCGGTCAGGTCCGACAGCCGGCGGGAAAACGCGATGAGGTTGATGTTCACCGCGTTCAGCATCAGCTCGACCGACATGAGGACGGTGAGGAAGTTCCGACGCACGAGCACGCCGAAGAACCCGATCGAGAAGAGCAGGAAGCTGACGATCAGGAAGTGGTTTATCGTGATCGTCACTCAGTCCACCTTCTCGACGGAGCGTTTCCCGAGGACGACGGCGCCGATCATCGCGACGAGCAGGAACACCGACGCCACCTCGAACGGCAGCAGGTAATCGCGGAACAGGGCCCAGGAGACGGCCTCCGTGTTTCCCACGACGCGCGTGCCGACCGTGCGGAAGGCGTCCGCGTTGCGGGGCATGTCCGGGAACTTCTCGGTCCCCAGGATGTAGAGAAACGGAATCAGGAAAATCGGCAGGAACAGCAGCGCCACGTCCCACTGGTGCTGGAAGGTCGCGGTTCCGGGCGCGGTTCTCTGATGCACGAGCATGATCACGAACAGGAAGAGGACCATGATCCCGCCCGCGTAGACGAGGATCTGGACGGCGCCCACGAACTCAGCCTCCTCCAGGATGAATATGCAGGCCACGATCAGGAACGAGGCGAGGAGATAAAGCGCCGAGTGCACGGGGCTCTTCGCCGCGACGACGGCGATCGCCGTGCCGAGCGCCAGGACGGCGAACACGACGAACAGCCAGCCCGCGGCGCCCGTCAGGAGCGCGCCTCCGGCCACATCCGCTGCGGCGCCTGCGCTCACGTCAGCCCTGCTCCATCACGGTGAAGGGCTTCACGTTCGGCGCCTTCTGCCAGTCGGTCAGCTTGCGGATGTCGAGATAGAGCGACTCGTTGCGATCGTAAGACGCCATCTCGTACGTCTTCGTCGTCAGCCAGATCGACTTGGGCACCGTCGGGCAGGCCTCTTCGCAGAGCTGGCAGAACATGCACCGCTTCAGGTCCACGTCGAAGCGGTCGAGGACCTTGACGCCCTTGCCCGCCTCGTTCTTCTCGTTGTGCCAGTCGATGTAGATGATATTGATCGGGCACTCGATCGCGCACAGGGTGCACTTGATGCAGCGCTCCTCGTCCAGCCGGAACATCCCGCGGAACCGGTCCGACGGGACCTTCTTCTGTTCCGGGTACTGGATCGTCACCTTCTTCGCGAAGAGGTGGCGGCCCGTCACGCCCAGACCGTCGAAGAGGTCCAGGAGCGTGAGCTTGTCGAGCCATTTCTTGAGCGCCATGGGACAGGTCCTTCCGATTTATGCCGTCTTACGAGAGCCGGGGCCCTCGGTCGAGAGGCGGTCGCGGTGCGCGAGGGCCCGGCGCAGGCGCGCCAGAAAGTACATCGCGACGAACACCACGCCGTAGATCCACGCGAGGGAGAAAAGACCCGTCGTGCGGCCGGGCGTCGCGAGGATCGCGAGCGCCACGATCACGATGTTGGCGAGAGCCACGGGGATGAGCCACTTCCAGCCGAGCGCCATGAGCTGGTCGAACCGGTAGCGCGGGAAGGTCGAGCGGAACCAGATGTAGGCGAACAGGAGGAATCCGACCTTGCCCAGGAACCAGAAAGCCGGCGGCACGAGCTGGAGAAAAGTGAGCGCACGCACGTGGCCGAACGGCGCCAGCCATCCCCCGAAGAAGACCGTCACCGCGACGCACGAGATGATGATCATTCCCGTGTACTCGCCGAGGAAGAAGAAGGCGAACTTCACGCCCGAGTACTCCGTGTTGAACCCGGAGACGAGCTCCGACTCCGCCTCCGGCAGGTCGAACGGATTGCGGTTGGTCTCGGCGACGCCGGACACGAAGTAGAGGAAGAAGGAGAGGAGCCCCGGAAAGACGAACCACAGGTGCATGTGGTCCTGCCGCTGGACGATCTCGACCAGCGAGAGCGACCGCGTCATCAGGAGGACGGCGACGAGCGACAGGCCCATCGGCACCTCGTACGACACGAGCTGCGCCGCGGAACGAAGGCCGCCGAGGAGCGAGTACTTGTTGTTCGAGGCCCACCCGCCCAGGATGATCCCGTACACGCCGATCGACGTGATGGCGAGCAGAAAGAGCAGCCCGATGTTGACGTCCGCGACCCAGAGCGGCGTCGCCACACGACGCGCCAGCCGGATCGACGGGCCCATCGGGATCACGGCGAGGGCGGTCAGGGCCGGGATCACGGCGAGCACGGGCGCGATGAAATGCACCGCCTTCTCGGCCCGCTTCGGCGTCACGTCTTCCTTCGTCACGAGCTTGACGAGGTCGGCGAGCCCCTGGAGCGTCCCCTTGGGCCCCACGCGGTTCGGCCCGAGGCGGACCTGCATGAAACCCATCAGCCGCCGCTCCGCCAGCACGATCACGAACCCGACGATCGCGGGCACGATCGCGACGATGAGCACGATCTTGATGTAGGTCAGAACGGTGGGAGTCAGAATCCTGGCGACGTTCATCGGGGGGACCCCTCTGTCGGGAAACGGGAAACGGGAAACGGGAAACGAACCGGCGACATCCCCATGCCGCTCACCGGTCCACCTCTCCCAGAACGATGTCGATGGTCCCGATGAGGGCCACGAGATCCGAGATCAGGTGCCCCTTGGCCAGCTTCGGCAGGACCTGGAGGTTGATGAACGACGGCGGGCGGACATGCATCCGGTAGGGCCGGTTCGAGCCGTTGCTCACGCAATAGAAACCGAGCTCGCCTTTCGGAGACTCGACGGCTGCGTAAATCTCCTCCGCGGGCGGCTTGATGACGCGCGGGACCTTGCCCCGGATCTCTCCCGGCTCGAGCCGGTCGAGGCACTGCCGGAGGATGCGCACGCTCTGCCGCATCTCCTGGACGCGGACGATGTACCGGTCATAGGTGTCTCCGCCCGTACGCGTGGGGATCGCGAAGTCGAGCTCGTCGTAGCACTCGTAGGGTTGCGCGCGGCGGAGATCCCACTCGATGCCCGAGCCGCGGATGATGGGACCGGTCAGGCCGTACTCGATGCAATCCTGCGCCGTGAGAACGCCGATCCCGACGGTGCGCTTCTTCCAGATGCGGTTCTCCGTGAGCAGCTGCTCGTAGTCGTCGATCCGGGCCGGGAAGTCGTCGACGAGCCCCATCAGCCGCTCGGCCCAGCCGGACGGCAGGTCGAACGGGAGCCCGCCGATGCGCATGCAGTTGAGCGTGAGGCGCGCGCCGCAGTATTCCTCGAAGAAATCGAGGATCTGCTCGCGCTCGCGGAACGCGTACCAGAACGGCGTGACGGCGCCGAGGTCGATGCCGGAGGTCCCGAGCCACACGAGGTGCGACGACAGCCGCTGGAGCTCATCCAGGATCACGCGGATGAGCTGGGCGCGCCGCGGCACCTCGACATCGAGGAGCTTCTCGACCGCCAGGCAGTAGGCATGGTTGTTCGTCGCGGCCGCGACGTAGTCCATGCGGTCCGTGTGCGGAATCCCCATCGGGTACGTTTCCGTCTCGAACAGCTTCTCCGTCCCGCGATGGAGGTAGCCGACGTCCGGCTTGGCCTCGAGGATCTTTTCGCCATCCACCTTGAGGACGATGCGGAGCACGCCGTGCGTCGACGGATGCTGTGGACCGAAGTTGAGCTCCATCTCCTGCACGTCGAAGAGCGTGGGCTCCTCGATGGTGAGATCGGAGCCCGAGGGCCCGCCCGTCAACGGCCGCGGAACTCCCGCCGCCGCCGCGCGCGACGCAAAATACGCGGCCTCGTCCCGTTCGGCCTGAGAGAGCTTCTCGTCAGCCATGCCGCTTTCCCGGCTCGTCGATCACACTCACGGGATCGCGATCGCGATCACCCGATCGCCCGATCACCCGATTCCTCACGAGACCACCTTCCGATTCGAGTCGTTCGGCGATGGGCCCCCGCCTTCCGGCCAGTCCTCGGGGTAGATCGCCGCGCCGGTGTCGATTCCTTCGAGCGGGAAGTCCTTACGGAGCGGATAGCCCTTGAATCCTTCCCAGGTCAGGATCCTTCGCAGGTCCGGATGGCCGGCGAACCGGATTCCGAACATGTCGTAGGTCTCCCGCTCGCACCAGTTCGCGGCGAGATAAACGGCGGCGATCGACGGCACTTCGACGCCGTCCGCCACGCCGCACTTGACGCGGATCCGGTCGTTCTTGGAGAACGAATAGAAGTGGTACACGACGTCGAAGCGCGGCTCGCGCGTCTTCCAGTCGACCCCGGTGACATCGACGCAGTACGCGAAGTCTTCCTTGTCTTTCAGGTGCCGGGCGACGTCGGCGATCTTCTCGCGCGCGACCGTCACCGTGACCTGTCCCGCAAACTGCTTCGCCGCCACGACTGCATCCGGGAGCGCGGCGCGGATCGACGCCACCCAGGGATGCGCCGCCGCGTCGGTCGCCACGAGCTTCGGCCTTGCGGCGGTGGCGGACTCCTTCGCGGGAGCGGACCCGGCGGCGGCCGGGGGCGTGGTTTCCTCGGCCATGGAGACTACGAGGCCTTCCGGATGACTTTCATCCGGTCGATCTTCTTCTGGAGCGCCATGATTCCGTAGATGAGCGCCTCCGGCCGGGGAGGGCATCCCGGGACGTACACGTCGACCGGCACGATCCGATCGACTCCCTGCGTCACCGCGTAGGTCTTATAGGGGCCGCCGCAGGTCGCGCAGGAGCCCATCGCGATGACCCACTTGGGATCCGGCATCTGGTCGTAGAGGCGCTTGACGATCGGCGCCATCTTTTCGACGACCGTGCCGGCGACGATCATGAGATCCGACTGCCGGGGCGTGCCCCGGAATACCTCGGCGCCGAATCGCGCGAGATCGTGCCGGGCATCCATGACGGCCATCATCTCGATCGCACAGCAGGCCAGGCCGAACTGCATCGGCCAGATGGAGGATCGGCGGGCCCAGTTGATGACGGAGTCGACCGTCGTCGTGACGATGTTCTCCTCGAAGCGATTGTCGACCAGGCCCATCGTTTCAGGCTCCTTCCGCGATTAGAAATCCGACGATCGCGATCCCCCGCGAGACCGAATCAAGCCCAGTCGAGGGCCTTCCGCTGCCATACGTACACGTAACCCACGACGAGGATGACGAGGAAGACCAGCATTTCGACCAGTCCGAAGATGCCCAGCTTGTGGAACAGGACCGCCCAGGGGAAGAGAAAAATCGTCTCGACGTCGAATACGACGAAGAGGACGGCAATCAGGAAATAGCGGACCGAAAAGCGCGTGTCGAAGGCGAGCGTCGTCGGCGCGATTCCGGACTCGTAGGGCTCGAGCTTCGCCGGGTTCGGGCGGCGCGTCTGAATGGCCTTCGCAAGGAAAATCGTCGCGAGCGGCAGAGCCGCCGCCAGCAGACCCATGACCAGGATGGGAAAGTAATTCGCCACGTGTGCGCGCATTCTATCGGACGGAAAAATGGAATCAACCCGGTTCCTCGCCGGGGCGGCGCGCCACCGGATGCGCGGCAGCGGACGAGCGGGCCCGACGCTCCGCCCTCAGGCTTTTTTCGTCTGCACGAGAACGGAGAGCTCTTCGCCCATTCCCTCGGGGTCCACGAGCCGGTACGCGCGCCAGCGCTCCGCGTCGTCGGCGACGAAGTCGAAGAGGCCGGCCTCGACGAGCCAGCGGCCCTGGCGCACGATGCTCTCCGTCGCGAGGCCCTCGGCTTCTCCCGCCCGGATGAGGAGGTCCCAGTGAACGTGTGCGGTGAGGTCCACCTGGCCGGGCCTCGAGAGCGGATCCCCCCGACGCAGACCCGCGAAGTGAACCGCGAGCGTTCCGTGCCGGCGCGCGGTCGAGTGGTACAGGACCGCCGAACGATGTCCGTAGTCGAACGCGACGAGCGATCCCCGGGCGAGCGCGCGGGCGAGCGTCCGATGGAGCGGCGCGGCTCCGAAGGAAATCTCCGCGACCTGTCCCGTCTCGAGCGTGACGCCGAACTCCTCGAGATGCTCGCGGTACGCATCCGGCGCCGGCAGCAGACGCCACACGAATGCGTCGGACTCGACGTCCACCTTGAGCTCCTGCAGGCCGCGCGGGGAGCCCGTGATGCGGACGACCGGGAGCGCATCGTAGAGCTCGTTCGAGAAGATCCACCCGGAGACCGTCCCGTCACCGAGCTCATGGAGGGATTCGAGGATCCGGACCGGCGAGGGAAAGGAGCGCTTGCCGAGGATCTCGCGGGCCGCCGCGCTCCGCTCGATGGCCGTGTAGCGCACGCGCGCCGACAGCTCCGGATCCGCCTCGGCCAGGGCGGCGGCGAAGTCTTCCAGGAACTTCCCTTCGCCCGCGCCCGCCTCGACGAAATCGACGGGACCGGAGTAATCCTTCGTCTCCCCCGCGAACCGGCGCGCGACCGCCTTCGCAAACGCCGGTGAGACATAAGGAGACGTGACGAAATCGCCCCTCTCCCCGATCGCCGCGCCCCGCGCGTAGTAGCCCTCCTGGGGGTCGTACAAAGCGGCCGCCATGAAGTCCCGAAAGGAAATCGGGCCTTCCCGGGCGATCCGCTCGCGAAGCCTCTCGGTCAGTGACACGGCGACGGGCATTATATTTTCCACCGTCTCGCATGTCCGGTACGCGTGTCCGGTACGGAGTCCAGGGCCGGAGGTCCGCGAGCCCCGCAGTGTGGGTCCGGCGGGACCGCGGCCGCGCCCGCTCGGCGCGCCCGGAACGACACGCTCGCAACGGCCGGGATCGGGGGAGGGGCGATCGGTTCGACAATCCGACAAAGTGCGGCCTTCCTGAGGTAGCCTTGCGGACCAATGCGGGTTCTGGGCAACAGGCTCGACGGAATCGCGGTTCTCCTGGCGCTCGGCGCCGGAGCGGCCGCCGCGGTCGCCGTCTCGTGCGGGCCGAAAACGACCGTCGCGCGGTACGCGCCTCCCTCCCCGGCGCCCGCGGCCGGGACCCCGGTGCTTCCGGGCGTCGCGAAGGCGCCTCCCGCCCGAACGGCTCCTCCCGCGACCCCGACACCGCGCCCCACTCCGACGGCTCCCGCGCGGCCCCCGGCGGCGGCCCCGCCGGCGACTCTCCCGACGGGAACGGCCATTCCCGTTGCGCCGGTTGCGACCCCCCGCCCGACTGTCGCCCCTGCGGTGATTTCCCCCGCGGTCGCGGTAACCGAGCTTCTCCGTCCTACCCCGACTCCGACGTCCCGGCCGGCGGCCCCGACGAGCCTTCCGACGGCAGCTCCGACCCGGATCCCCGCCTCTGTTCCGACGGCCATTCCGGTGCCGCGGGCGACGTCCACGGTTCCCGCCGCCCCGAGCGCCCGTCCGCCCGCGCCGGTGCCGACGAGAGTTCCTCCGACCGCTCCGCCGGCGACGCCGATGCCCACGCGGATGCCTGCGCAGGCGATTCCGGCGACGGTGGCAACGGCTCCGCCGGTTCCGACGTCTGTTCCCACGGCTGCTGCGACGCGGCCTCCGGCGCCGACGGCCGTCCCGACGACGGCGCCCGTCACCCGCCCGCCCGCTCCGACCGCCGTGCCGCCGGTCACCGCCGCACCGCCCGTCACGGCCGCGGCTCCGGCAC
>JBBSEW010000041.1:0-33920 GCA_038239305.1 Thermoanaerobaculia bacterium
AAGGCTCTCCGCACGGGCCCGATAGCGCGCCTCGCCCGTGACGGCGTGGAGGCGGAGAAGATTCGAAGCGGCGATCGAGTTCGCGGAGGGCGTCGCGCCGTCGTAGAGCTCGCGGGGACGCAGGACGAGCCCGTCGTGCCCGTCCGTCGACACGGCGTAGCCCCCGCGGGGATCGGCGAACCGTTCGTCGAGGGCGTGCTGGAGCGCCACGGCCTCGCGGAACCACCGGGGCTCGAACGTCGCCTCATAGAGGTCGAGGAGCGCCTCGGTCATATTCGCGTAGTCGGAGGCGAAGCCGGAAATGCCCGAGCGGCCGTCCCGCTCGCGATGAAGCAGCTCTCCGTTCGTGCCCCGGCAGCGCGAGAGGATGCGATCGGCCGCGTCGATGGCCGCGCGCTCGTATCGCGGCTCCCGCAGCTGCCGCGCGCCGAGGGCGAACGCGGAGATCGCGAGGGCCGTCCAGTCCGTGAGGAGCTTATCGTCGGTGGCCGGCGCGACGCGCTTCTTCCGGACGTCGTAAAGGACCGTGCGGGAGCTCGCGAGGCTCGCGTCGATCTCGCCCTCCGTCTTATGGAATTCGCGCGCGAGGTCGGGAATCTCGCGGACCACCGACAGGACGGTGGCGCCGTGCTCGAAATTCCCGCCCTTCGTGACGCCGAAACGCGCGGCGGCGATCGCCGCGGCGTCCGCGCCGAGTGCTCGGTCGAGATCGGCCCGAGTCCAGACGTAGAACGTGCCCTCCTCGCCCCCCGAATCGGCGTCCTGCGCGGCGTAGAAACCGCCGCCGTGCGGCGTCATTTCGCGGAGCAGGTAGTCGAGCGTCTCCCGCGCGATCCGCTCGTGCGCGGGCTCGCCGAAGGCACGGCCGGCGAGCAGGTACACGCGCGCGAGCATCGCGTTGTCGTAGAGCATCTTCTCGAAGTGGGGCACGAGCCAGAGCGCGTCGACGGAATACCGGTGGAATCCGCCGCCGACCTGGTCGTACATCCCTCCGCGGGCCATCTGGGCGAGCGTGGTATCGGCCATGCGGCGGGCCTCGGCGTCTCCCGTCGCCGCGAAGCGTCGGAGGAGAAGCTCGAGGCGCATCGCCGGAGGAAATTTCGGCGCTCCCCCGAATCCGCCGTGAACCGGGTCGAACTGGCGGGCCATCTCGGCGGCCGCCGCGTCGAGGACCTCCGGTCCGACGCGGCCGCCGCCCGGCAGCCCTTCGGAATGCGCCTCGACGTGGGCCAGAAGCTCTCCCGCGGAGGCTTCGAGCTCGCCGCGCCGGGTCTTCCAGGCTCCCTCGATCGCCGTGAGCAGCGAGAGAAATCCCGTCCGCCCGTGGCGGTCGTCCGGCGGGAAGTACGTGCCTCCGTAGAACGGGCGACGGTCGGGAAGGAGGAAGAGGGAGAGCGGCCATCCGCCGCTGCCCGTCATCGTCTGGACCGCCGTCATATAAATGTCATCGACGTCCGGGCGCTCCTCGCGATCGACCTTGATCGAAACGAAGCCTCGATTCAGAGCTTCGGCGACCCGCGGATTCTCGAACGACTCGCGTTCCATGACGTGGCACCAGTGGCATGTCGAATACCCGATCGAGAGGAAGATCGGCCGGTCGGTCTCCCGAGCCCGATCGAACGCCTCCGGTCCCCAGGGGTACCAGTCGACCGGATTGTCTTTGTGCTGCAGGAGGTAGGGGCTCTGCTCGCCGGCGAGGCGGTTCGACATGGCGAGACGATAACCGGAATGGCGGATGGGGGATTCCGGCTGATCGAAGGAATCGGGTGATCGGGTGATCGGGTGATCGGGTGATCAATCAGGGGAATCGGGTGATCCGGTGATCGCTGAGGGGCGGGATTGTCCTGTGAGTTCGAATCTCGCGATCTCGCGATCTCATGATCTCGCGATCAATCGAACTATCGATTTATCGGGATCGTCCGGGAGAATCAATACGAAGGAGCCTCGGCGGATTCGGAACGTCAGCGGAAAGTCCGCCTCCCGCCGCGCGCGCCTATGCCTCCCTTCGGTCGAGAAGCCACGCACTCCGGCTTGGGAAACCACGGGAGGGTCGCTCTCGAAACGCCACCCGGTCCATCAGCGGGAGCCGGAGCAAGCCTCACTCCGCTCGGTCGAGGCCCAACCGGCCGAGCCGATCACCCTTACTCCGCTGAGTCCCTCCGCGCACCTGCAACCGCCTCACGCCGCAATGATCATCGCGGCTCCGGCGACGTGTGCGCCTCACCCCGCCCTCTCCCGCCGGGAGAGGGGGAATGCGCTCCATCGACGAGCGAGGCGGATCCAACCGCTCGCAGCGGGAGGAGTCTCCTGACCGGAGGGAAGGAGGAGCCTCCCGTCGCGGGAGCCGGAGCAAGCCTCACTCCGCTCGGTCGAGGCCCAACCGGCCGAGCCGAGCAGCGCTCATCACCCCAGTACCTCCGCGCAACGCGCTCGTTCATGCGCCCGGCTGAGGAGCGCGGCGCAGGCGACGTTTATCGTGCCTGCGCCGTGATCGTGACGTCTCCGTCCCGGTCGTGCACGGAGACGACGTCGCCCGGTCCGAGGTCGTCCAAACGGTGGAGGATGTCTCGGGGGGAGATCCGACTGTCCTTCGTGAACGTCTCGACGAGAGAGCGGGGGAGTCGTATCCGGACGGTCTTGTCCCAGTCGTCGCGCACCTGGATATCGAGCGCGTTGCCATCCGTCTGCACCTCGATGTGATTGTGTCCCCGGGTGAGGACCCCCGGCGCGCCCGGCTTGCTCTGATCGGCGGCGTCCAGGATGTCCCGGGCCGTGAGCTCGCCGTCGCCCCACTCGGATTTCATGTGGCCCCCGATGTCTGAAAACGGCGCGAACGAGGCCAGGCGGGCGAGCGCGTTCATCGGGACCGTGAACGCGATGTGCCGCGGACGGCCGTCATCCGTCTTGCGGATCTCGACACGGTATCCGCGGACGTGCCGGTACTCGCGTCCGGGTCGGCGCCACGCGTTGATCCCGAGGAGCACGACGAGCACGACGAAAACCCCAATGACGACCGCGCGGACTTCTCTCATGCTTGTCTGAACGGATTCTGGACCGAAAAGTTCCTGTCCGGGTGGAGAGGCGGCGCGTGTGATATTTTTGGCGTCCGGGAGCAACTTAGTTTCGACGAGGGATTTGCCACAGATGCCTCATTTCATTACAGATACGTGCATCGGATGCGGGGTCTGCGAGATCAAGTGCCCGACCCACACGATCACGGGCGACAAGAGCGAGAAGTACGTCATCCACGAGGACCGATGCATCGACTGCTCGGTCTGCGCGCGGTATTGCCCTGTTTCGTGCATCCAGAACAACGTCGGGGAGCTCGTCGAGAAGGTCAAGCCGCGGGACATCCCGAAGGCGATCGTGGACCGCGATCTATGCACCGGCTGCGAGTTCTGCATCGACATCTGCCCGTTCGACTGCATCTATCTGATCGAGGACCCTCTCCAGGAGACGTTTCACAAGATCGCGGAGGTCGACGCCGGGCCGTGCGTCTCGTGCCGCCTGTGCGAGACCGTCTGCGAGAAGGACGCGATCTTCGTCCCGAACCCGATCACCTCCGCGAAGAGATACCTCCCCGTCCTGTGACCGACGACCCGAGGGCGGTTTCAGGCTCCTCGAGTGCAGCGGGGCCCGGATCGAGGCAAGCGGACGAGGTCGAGGAAGAGGACGACGAGAAGGCGCCGAGCCGGGGCGCCACCGTGGCGCGGTTCTTCATCCTGCCGCTGCTCGTCGTCGGCACCGCGCTCATCATCTTCCTCGTCTTCAACCTGATGACATTCGAGCGCCGGTCCCCCGGCGACGAGCTCGCGGAGGTGCGCGGCGGCACCGCCAACCGCCGGTGGCAGGCCGCCTTTGAGCTCTCGCGGACTATCGGCCGCATGCCGGCGGGTCCGGAGCGAGACGCGTTCGCGGCGGAGACCCGCCGGGTGTTCGACGGTCTCTCGAGCAAGCGCCCCGAGGACGTCAAGATCCGCCGCTACATGGTGCTCGTCCTCGGAAAGCTGCAGGACAAGGCGGCCCTGCAGGAGCTCCTCGCCGCGGCCCGGGACGAAGATCCCGAGACGCGCCTGTATGCGGTGTGGTCGCTCGGCATGCTCGCCGACCGGCGGGCGGTGCCGGCTGTCCTCGACAGCTCGCTCTCGGCGGACGCCGGCGACCGGAAAATGGCAGCTTACGTCCTCGGGAAGCTCCAGGATCCGGCGGCGGCGCCGCGCCTGAAGGTGCTCCTCGAGGACCGGACGGCCGACGTGCGATGGAACGCGGCGATTGCCCTCGCGTCGCTCGGCGACGGCGCCGGTCTTCCGGTTCTGAGGGGAATGATCGACCGCGCCTCCCTCGCCCGCCAGGCGACGCTCTCGGCGGAGCAGGCCGAGGTCGCGATGGTGTCGGCCCTCCAGGCCCTCGCCGTCCTGCGCGATGCGAGAACTCTGCCGGCGATCGATGCGCTCTCGAAGTCCGATCCGAACCTGCGCGTCCGCGAAGCCGCGCGCAAGGCCGCGGAGGCGACGCGATCCCCGGCCGGTACGCCGGCGCGCGCCGCGAGCGTCCTTGAGCGCGCGAGCGCCGTTTTGATAATCTGAGGTACCCCATGGCCACGGTAGAAAAACAGGTGCCCTCTCGAGCCGAGGTTCTGTCCGACGGGCTCACCCGCCGGTCCACTCTGAAGTGGATGACCGCGGCATGGCTCGGCTTTACGGCCGCGACGGTCGTCGGGCTGACCGCCACCGTCCGTTTCCTCTTTCCGAACGTGCTGTTCGAGCCGCCGACGCGCTTCAAGGCGGGCGATCCGTCGACCTACAGCCCGGGCGTCGACGAGCGCTGGAAGGAAAAGTACGGCGTGTGGATCGTTCGTAACACGGAGTCGATCTACGCGCTCGTCGCGGTGTGCGTTCATCTCGGCTGCACGCCGAACTGGCTCGCGGCCCAGAACAAGTTCAAGTGCCCCTGCCACGGTTCCGGCTACTACGTTTCCGGCATCAACTTCGAAGGCCCGGCTCCCCGGCCGCTCGAGCGCGCGGAGATCACGACGTCTCCCGACGACGGGCAGATCATCGTCGACAAGGCGACGCGCTACCTGTACGAGCGGGGCCAGTGGACCGATCCGAAGGCGTTCATCAAAATGGTGTAGCGTCCGCCCGGGTCGATCCTTCTCGTTCGGAAAGCGGAGGTCTTTTTGGCTCCTCGTTGGCGTCAGATACAAGAACAGATCGTCGCGAGCCAGATCTGGAAATCCATTTTCCGCGTCGGCATCCCCAACACGAACCGCAAGCGCGTGCTCGCGATGCTCGGGAACGTCGTCCTCCATCTGCACCCCGTCAAGACGCGCAAGTCCGGGGTCAAGATGCGCTACACGTGGTGCGCCGGCGGCGTGACCTTTTTTCTCTTCCTCGTCCTGACGTTCACGGGCCTCCTCCTGATGTTCTATTACCGGCCCACCGTCGAGTACGCCTTCGTTGACATCCTCGATCTGCGCGAACAGGTTCCCTTCGGGATCATGCGCGAGGTGCACCGCTGGGGTGCCCACGCGATGGTCATCTCCGTCTGGATCCACATGTTCCGCGTGTTCATGACGGGATCGTACAAGCCGCCCCGCGAGTTCAACTGGGTGATCGGCGTCATCCTCCTCGTCTTGACGCTGCTCCTCTCCTTCACGGGATACCTGCTGCCCTGGGACCAGCTCGCCATCTGGGCGATCACGGTCGGCTCGAACATGGCGTCCGCGACGCCGCTCATGGGCATCCAGGGGCCGGGAACGGGGCTCCTGAAGATCGGGGACATCCCCCTCGTCACCTCGACGAACGACGCGCGGTTCGGACTGCTCGGCGGGCGGTTCGTCGGTGCGGGCGCTCTCCTGCGGTTCTACGTGCTCCACTGCGTCGGGATCCCGCTCATCGCGGCGTTCCTCATGGCGGTGCACTTCTGGCGCGTCCGCAAGGACGGTGGCATCTCGGGGCCGGTGTGATGAAGGCCGAAAACGGAAAACGGGAAACGGGAAACGAACCGGGGATGCGGTAGCTCGATATGTTCCTCGTCAACGCTCTCAAGAGCGTCATCAACTTCCTGTCGGCGCCGCAGTACCTGGTCTCGGCGATGCTCGTGCTGCTGCTCGTGGGGCTGCGGTGGACGTTTCTGTGGTCGAAGCGGGGCGGTCTCTTCCTCTTCGCCCTCATAGCGGGCGGCATCGGCCTGTCTTACCTCGACCCGAACTTCGCCGCCGTCGCAACGCTTCCGGACAACGTGCCGATCGTCGGCATGATCTTCCTGGTCGGATTCTTCTTCTGGTTCGCGATGAATCAGGCGTACGAGAACGACCGCCGCATCGCCGCCGGCCTGGGTCCGATCGAGTCGATGGATTCCTCCCAGAAGGTCTTCTCCTGGCCGGACCTCGTTTACGTCGAGCTGATCTGCCTCGTCGTCGTGATGGCGGTGATGATCGTCTGGTCGATCTTCCTGAAGGCGCCGCTCGAAGAGCCGGCGAACCCGACGGATTCGCCGAACCCTGCCAAGGCCCCGTGGTACTTCCTCGGGCTGCAGGAGATGCTCGTTTACTACGACCCGTGGCTCGCGGGCGTCGTGTTGCCGTCGCTCATCATCGTCGGACTCATGGCGATTCCCTACATGGACACCAATCCGAAGGGGAACGGCTACTTCACGTTCCGCGAGCGCAAGGCGGAGATCACGCTCTTCCTCCTCGGATTCATCGTGCTGTGGTGCACGCTCATCGCGCTTGGGACGTTCCTGCGCGGGCCGAACTGGAACTTCTTCGGTCCCTACGAATTCTGGGACGTGAACAAGCTCGTCCCGCTCAACAACATCAATCTGTCCGAGATCATCTGGATCAAAATGCTGAAGCGCTCGCTGCCGAGCTTCTGGCTCATCCGGGAGATCTTCGGCCTCGTGATCGTGGGCGTGTATATCGCGGTGCTCCCGCTTCTGCTCTCGAAGACGCTCCTGCGCCGCTTTTACGAGAAGATGGGCACGCCGCGCTACCTCATCGGCATCAGCCTCGTGCTCATCATGATCTCTCTGCCGATCAAGATGTACCTGCGATGGATCTTCAACCTCAAGTACGTGGTGAACATCCCGGAGTTCGCGTTCAATATATGAGGCGAGTTGTCAGTTCTCCATTCTCGGTCTTCGGTTCAGGAACCTGCCTGAGGCTGAGAGCTTTTGGCTTCAGGTCTCGTTCGCGTGCCGTCGGAATCGGGACCGAAAAACTGACAACGGAGTACTGAAAACCACCAGCCATGCCCCGTAAAGCACCCGCCGAGCCCATCGATCATCACTACAACATCCCGAAGCTGAACCGCGTTTTCTTTCTTTCGGGGATGGTGCTGGCGGCCGTGTTCGTATTCATGGTGATCGCGGACTACTCGCGCGGCTGGAAGACACTCCAGCGGTCGTTCATGCGCCTCGACGCGCGAAAGACGCGGGACGCGACGCGCGCCGCGCGGGAAAAGGCGTACGGCGAGGAACGCGACAAGCTTCGGGCGGATCTCGCCGCGAGCCAGGAGCAGGTGGCGACCCACAAGCGCGCCCTCGCGTCTCTCGATACGAAGCTGAAGAAGCTCGCGCCGCGGATCTATGCCGCCGACCAGGACTACAAGTTCGCCAAGGCGTCATTCGACGCGGAGCGGTACAAGTACGAGGACGCTCTGGCGAACACGCCAAAATCCTCTCCCGCGGCCAAGAAGGACGTGGACCGTATCCAGAAGAAGATGGACGAGGCCACGGTCCGCCTGGCCACCCTGACCCGCGAGCAGACGGGGATCCAGAACGAGATCAAGCACCTCACGGAGCAGCGCGACGCGGTCCAGGCGAACATCGAAAAGCTGTCGGCCGACTACAAGCTGTCCCGCCAGAAAGGCCTGACCTTGAAGCAGGACACGATCTTCGAGGTCCGCAACTCGCCGATCCTCGACATGATCAACCCGTCGCTTCGCGTCCAGCAGGTCCAGCTGCCGGAGTACTACAACGACGTCAACTTCATGCGGATCCCGCGCGTCGATCGCTGCGAGACGTGCCACATTGCGGCCGAGCGGAAGGGCTTCGAGGACGCGAAACAGGAAGTCTTCCGGACGCACCCGAAACAGAACCTGATGGTGGGCAGTGAATCGCCGCACCCCTCGAACGAATTCGGCTGCACGCCCTGCCACGGAGGGCGCGATCGGGCGACATCGTTCTGGTCCGCGGGCCACTCGCCCGTCGGGACGAAGCAGAACGCCGTCTGGAAGAAGAAGTACGACTGGGAGTTCGACCGATTCAACGAGACCCCGATCCTTCCCCTGAAGTTCGCCGAGGCCGGCTGCTATCGCTGTCACGCCGAGGAGACGAACTTTCCCGAGGCGCCGAAGCTGAACGCCGGGGTCCGGCTGGTCGAGGGCCTCGGCTGCTGGGGCTGCCATCGCATCGAGGGCCTCGAGAAGCAGGGCCTTCCCCGCGTCGGCCCGTCGCTCGAGAAAGTCGCGGCGAAGGTCACGAAGGACTGGGCGACGCGCTGGGTGATGGACCCCGCCTCCTACCGGCCGAGCACCAAGATGCCGAACTTCTTCTACCAGGAGAATTTTGTGCAGGTGTCGGGCCCTCGGGCGCCGACGGCCGCGCAGGCGCACATGAACGTGCAGGGTCGCACGGAGAACGACGTGATGGTCAATTCGATCATCGCGTACATCTTCGACCGATCGAAGACCTCCGCGGTCCCGGCCGTCTCCGGCCACGGCGACGTCACACGAGGCCAGAAGCTGCTCTCCGAGCGCGGCTGCCTCGGTTGCCACATGGTCGATCCCGCCGCGCCGCGCGACCTCACCGGTACGTATCGCCAGTTCGGACCTAACCTCGCGGGAGTCGGCGGCAAGGTGAGCCGCGACTGGCTCTACGCCTGGATCCGCGATCCCAAGGCGTGGAACCCCGAGACCAAGATGCCGAATCTGCGACTCACCGAGTCCGACGCGCTCGACATCGCCGAGTACCTCGCGACGCTGCCGGCCCCGGCAGGATTCGACCGCGTCGAGCTTCCGAAGACGGATCCGGCGACGCTCGACAAGATCGCCCTCTACTTCGAGATGTCGACGAAGACTCTCTTCGACGCGCGAGCGGATCTCTCGCGGATGGATCTCCACGCGAAAGAGGTCTACACGGGCGAGAAGCTGATCGCGCACTATGGCTGCTATGCGTGTCATCGCATCCCCGGTTTTGAAGAGGCGAAGCCGATCGGGACGGAGCTCACGGAAGCGGGATCGAAGGCCGTCCACCGGCTGGATTTCGGCTTCCTCCACATCCCGCACACGCGCGAGGACTGGTTTCAGACGAAGCTCGCGAGTCCGCGGGTCTACGATCGCGACCGCGCGCGTGGCTGGGAAGAGAAGCTGCGGATGCCTAACTTCCGTCTGAGCCCCCAGGAACAGGAGCAGCTCGTCACGGTCGTGCTCGGCATGCAGAAGTTGAACGCTTCGCCGGCTGCGAAGAAGGAACTCTCTCCGGACGAAACGGCCATCGAGCGCGGCCGCCGGATCGTGAAGAACAACAATTGCCAGGGGTGTCACATCATCGAAGGGTTCGGCGGCTCGTTCCGCTCGCTCGTCGCCGACACGTCCCTTGCTCCTCCAATCATCCAGGGCGAAGGCGCGAAGGTGCAGAGCGACTGGCTCTTCGCCTTCCTGAAGGCGCCGAAGACTGGCCAGATCCGTCCGTGGCTCGATGCGCATATGCCGACGTTCGGCTTCTCGGAGAAGGACCTGAACGACCTGACGCATTACTTCGCCTCGCTCGACCGGGCGCCATACCCGTTCCTGCCGGACCGCTACCCGACCGACGCCCACACCTGGGCCGCGGGGAAGAAGACGTTCGAGCTCCTGAAGTGCAAGCAGTGCCACCCACGCAGCGACCAGGAAATGAACGCTCCCGGCGTCGAGCGCTCCAACCTCGCGCCGAATCTCCAGATGGCGTCCTCCCGGCTCCGGCACGACTGGATAAACGACTGGATTCGCCGGCCGGACGAGTGGATGCCGGGAACCCGGATGCCGACCAACTTCCCGAAGGGCGACGACGGCAAACGTACGTCGCCGCTCGCTGCGATGGCCGACGCTCCGGTTTTCGCCAAGGACCGGGAAGACTACGCGCGCATCCTGGGAGGCGACGATGCGGCGAAGAAGTTCCTCGGGGACCCGAACGCGGTGACGAAGGCTCTGCGGGACTACGTGTGGTCGATCGGCATCAACGGCGGCACGGCGCCCGCTTCGAACACGGCGGCGGATGCGAGCCCTGCTCCCGCGGCGCGTCCCGACCGGCGCGCGTCGACTGCCGCCTCCCGGACGATGAAGCGGCGTCCCGATACGGCGCGGGCAGGGCAGCCCCCGGCCAAGACCGGTGTTCCGGCGTCGGTCTCGTTCGCTTCTTCGGCGTCCGGTAGCCGGTAGCCGGAAAACCTTGCCGGTCGACCAGAGCCTCGTCTTCTACTGGACGAGCCTCGGACTCTCCGCGGCCGGAATCGTCCTGTTCCTGTTGCTGGTCATGGCGCCGCGCAGGAAGAAGTAATCCCGGTCCGCATTTCCGGCGGTCAGGCGGCCCGGGAATCCAGTCGTCAGGAAGCGGATCCCGAGAGCAGCTGGTCGATCCTCTGCTGGATGTCGGCGTTGTTCCACTCAATCCCGCCCTGCACGCGGTAGATGACGCGCCCCGCGGGATTGATGATGTAGGTCTCGGGATATTGCGTCGTCCCGAACCGGATCGCCGTGGCGGAATTGGGGTCGCGGAAGATGGGGAGCTGATTCGGGTTCTTTTTCGAGAAGTCGTCGATGGTCTTCCAGTCCTTGTCCACCGACACGGCGTAGAGCGCGAGATCCTTACGGTTGCGGTACTGATCCCAGAACTTCGAAAGAGCGGGGATCTCCTCGACGCACGGCGGGCACCAGGTCGCCCAGAAATGGACGACGATGAGGCGGCCCTTCTCGCGGGAGAGATCGACGACGCGGCCCGACCTGTCGTAGATCGGGAGGGCCTTGGCCGACGAGAGGAAAGCCAGGCTGCCCGTCGGAGACTCAGGCGGTACGAGTGATCGATAGAACACCGCGCCGGCGGCCGCCAGCAGAACGGCGAATCCGATGGCGATCCCGTTCCGCGTTTTCATGTCAGGCGACCCTCCGGCGCCCCGTCGGGCAGGCCTCCCGCGCGGCGCATTCTCCGCAGCGGCTTCTTCCGATGCGCGGATGGCAGATTCCGAAAATGCCGATCCGGCAGAGAGAGTAGTCGAATCGCACCGGGTCCGACGGATCGAATCGCATCAGACGATCGGTGATCTCGCGGGCGGTGCGCCAGTCGGCAGTGCGGCGTCGTGTCAGGCCGAGTCGGCGCGCGACGAGGTGGATGTGCGTGTCGGTGGGGATTACGAGGCGGGACGTCGAGATCGCCGGCCACAAGCCGAAGTCGAGGCCGTCCTTCCGCACCATCCAGCGCAGATAGAGATTCCACCGCTTGCACGCCGATCCCGCCGCCGGGTCGGGGAAGAAGAAGCGCACGGGATGCCGCGCCGGGAGGAAGCGCGAGCCCAGCGCGGGCCCCCAGTCGAGGTCTCCGATCCGGCGCACGACGCGCGAGAGCATCCCGCCGACGTCCCGATCGCTCGAGTCCATCTCTCGTTCGAAGAAGGAGCGGATCGATCCGGCCTCCCGCCGGGCGCGGGCGATGGCGTAGAGGAGCGAGGCGGCGTCGTCGGCGGAGTGGAAGCGGTGGCGGAAGCCCGCGAGCTCTTCCCGGGCCAGCCGCCGGAAGTCGGAGACGCGATCGAGTGCGGCGGCCGGCGCGGGCCCGAGCACCCGGAGAATCTTCGCGACGTTCGTCTGGATCGTTTCGACGCGGCCGTAGGCAAACGCGGACGCGATCCAGCCGACCACTTCCCGGTCCTCCGGAGTCTCGTACCGCCCGACGAACACGATCGGATCCGACGACGCAGTCTCGGGTCCGTAGGCGCGATACAGGTGCTCGAGTCGCTCGCCGAGGATGCGGTCGCGGGGGGACAGGAGCATGGGGAAAGTATGGCATGGCGGGGGCAGTTTTCAGTTTTCAGTTTTCAGTTCTCAGTCTCCGCCATGCGTTGTCAGCTCTCCGCTGTCAGCTCTCGGCCACGTTCGGAGAAAACCGACGACTGATAACGGATCACGGCTCTCGTGGCTTCATGTTCCAACGGTGATTGAATACCCCTATGCCTGAGACCCGCGGCGAAAAAGTCTTTCTCGTCGGCGTGTCGAATCGCGCGACGCCCCGCTCGCTGGCCGAGGAGCATCTGGATGAGCTCGAGCGACTGGTCGAGACGGCCGGCGGCCGGACGGTGGGGCGCTACGTCAAGGAACGCGCGGCGCCGGATCCTTCCACGTGGATCGGCAAGGGTGCCGTCGAGGAAATCGGCGAGGACGCGAAGCGGGAGAAGGTCGCCCTCATCGTGTTCGACGATGAGCTCTCGCCCGGACAGGCCCGCAATCTCGAAGAGCGATGGGGCGGCGAGATCCGCGTTCTCGACCGGCCGGGACTGATCCTCGACGTCTTCGCGCGGCACGCCCGCTCGCGCGAGGCCCGCACACAGGTTGAGCTCGCGCAGCTCCAGTACCTCCTGCCGCGGCTCGCGGGGCAGTATCGCCACCTGTCGCGTCTTGGCGGCGGCATCGGAGGCCGGGGCGCGGGCGAGCAGAAGATCGAGCTCGACCGGCGGAAAATCCGCGACCGGATCGCCCGACTCCGCCACGAGCTTGCCGGGATCGAGACCGCGCGAACGGTCCGCCGGCGCGGACGCCGGGATCAGTTCCAGGTCGCCGTCGCCGGCTACACCAACGCCGGGAAGTCGACCCTCTTCAACCGCCTGACTCGTGAGGATGCGTATGCGGCCGACCGTCTCTTCGCGACCCTCGACGCGCGGGTGGCGCGCGCTCGATCAGCGAAGCTCACCGACGTCGTGTTCGTGGACACCGTGGGATTCGTGCGTAAGCTTCCGACCTCTCTCGTCGCATCGTTCCGGTCGACGCTCTCCGAGATCCGGGACGCGGACCTGGTGATCCACCTTCTGGACGCGGCTTCGGCGCGGGTCGAAGAGGAGCGACGCGTCGCGGTCGATGTGCTGGAAGAGCTCGGCGTCGATCTCGCAAAGATCCTGACCGTCTGGAACAAGGTCGACGTGACGGGGCGGGCGCCCGGCATCGGGATCGGCGTGTCCGCGAAGACGGGTCTCGGCATTGACGGGCTCGAGGCGGAGATCCGGGTGCGCGCCCGGCCCGAGAGTGCCGTCTTCGCTTTGCGGATCCCGTACACCGAAGGCGCCGCGATCGCGGGAGCACGGGCGCGATTCCGCGTGGTCGAGGAGAAGGACGAGGGCGATGGTCTGGCGCTCACCCTCGCCGGAGAGCCGCACCGGCTGGACGATCTGGAGCGGTTCCTCGCTCGCCGGAAGCCGGGAGCGAGATCTCTTCGGAAGACGGAAGGAAAAACAAGAGTGAAAACAAAAGGGGGAGCCATCAGGCTCCCCCCAGCTCCGGAGCTCCCACGCCGGCGCTCTTCTTGACCCTTCTCTTTTCAAGTCGCGTACCAGAATCGGAATCGGGCGATACATCCTGAAATCGCAAGAGCTTGCATGCGGGAGGGAGCCCTTCCCGGGCGGCATTCCGTCAATCTCGGGCATAATGATTTCGCGGAAAACGACGAAATTTGTCCGGCCTCTGATCGCGCCGGCGGAGGACGCATGAATCTCGGTTTCTCGCTTCGTCGGGCTCTTCTGGTCGGGTGTTGTGTCCTCGCGATGGCCGCAGCTTTCACCGCCTGCGGTCGGAGGACTCACGCGGCCGGCCACGCCGCCGCAGAGGTCTCGCCCGCCGCCGTGCCGACTCCGGACAATACGCCGATCACCGTTCTGCGGACCCCCGCGGGCCTGGTCCTCAAGACCGAGGAGCCGACCGCCGTTCCCGGCCGCGAGGCGACTCCTCTCGCGGTGACCTCGCCGGCGCCGCAGGCGACGCCTTGAGAGACCGGAGAGGCGCGAGCAACCGGAGAAGCAACTCTTGAGCGCCGGTTCGTTGCCGTCCGTTGGCTCGAGCGCGGGCGTCCCCGCCGCCGACGCGGGCGCGCCGCGCCGATCTGAGCCCGCCCGCCCCGAGCGCGTCTGTCCCAATTGCGGGGAGGCGCTGCTCGAACAGAAGTGCAAGCTTCTCTGCCCGAACCGGCAGTGCGGCTATTACATGTCCTGTTCGGACTTCTACTGATCGGGACTTCTACTGATCCGAAAGGCGCGCGTCCGCCAGGGAGTCCTGCCGTCTCAGAAGCAGAATGTCCTGGCCGTGCAGCGTCTCGGAGGCCGGCCAGAAGCCGGGCAGGAACCGCTCGACGGCCAAACCCGCGGTCGTGAGCATTTCGCCGAAGTGGGCGCGCTCGAACGCGATCGCCGCCTCCGGCCTCGCTCTCCAGCTCCATCGCACCGGTGATTCCGGATCGGGATAGGGAAACAGGTCCTCCGCAAGCCGTCCCGGCTCGAACAGGAAGACGGTCACGAGCGCCCACCGCCCGGGAGCGAGCGTGCGGCAGATCTCTCCGAGCGCGGCGCGTGCCGGACGCTCGGTCAGATGTGTGAAGAGAGACTTGGCGAGAAGAAATCCGGCCTCCCCGTCCGCGGCAGGAAAGCGGCCCGATCCGGCGTCGCCGACCGTGAACTCCTCGCGAGAGACTCCGCTGTCAGCGCGAGCCGACGCGAGCCGCTTCGCCCATCCCACGGATGGGGCGTGGAGGTCGAATCCGAGGTAGGAACCGGTGGGGCCGGCGAGCCGGGAGAGCGGCCCGGCCATGACGCCGAATCCGCAGCCCGCGTCGAGCACGCGGTCTCCCGGGCGCACGAGCGACCATTCCTTCACGAGCTCTTCCATCCGCCGCGCGGCGGACACGATCGAATCGGGCGAGCCCGTGTGGCGCCGGATCCAGAGCGGAGGACCGGAGCTGGCGCGCGGCCCGAGCCCCTCGAATGGTCCTGCCGCGCGGAGGAAACCGGTCCGGGCGAGACGGAGCGCCGAGACGACGGATCGCGGCGCGGAGCGCAGGAGATGCACGGCCCGAGCTTATCCGTCTGCCGGACCGGTCGCCGCCCAGGCGGGAACCGGGCTGCCCGCGTCTTTTCACGGACGCGGGCGGCTGCCCGGGAGGGACGGCCGCGCTCAGCGGGCGGCGGGAGCGGCCACGGAAGGCCCGACACAGCGGTACGCCGTTCCCGTCCGTGCGCCGTCCGCCGCCACGACGACGTAGTCCGCGTCCTTCTTCTCGCCGGCGTGAGCGAGCGCCGCGTCGATCTCGTCGGCCCCCACGCTCGGACCAATGCTTACCTCGCCCAGGCTCTGGCAGCCCGAGACGAGCTCCGGGTTCTTGGTGACGCCGACCTGGCGCCGGGTCGCCGTCGTCGCGCATCCGGCGGCCGAGGCAGCGATCGCGCATGCGAGGAGGAGGCTGAGAGCACGGGGCTTGTTCATGACGGTCTCCTGCGGAAAGAGATTTGTCGACACCCTCTCCGATACGAACAAATCGCCCCGAAGTTATTTGATGTGAATTAGTTACGGGCTTTCGAGTGAGCCGTCTGGAGACGGCGTGACAGAGGAAATCATTTGTACCGCCGAATTCACGCGGGGATGCCGAACTGACCCAACGGCACGCGTGTCGGCGATTCCCACGAGTGTCCGCAAATGGGAATCGCCGTCCGTCCCGGAGGGCGTCGCGGGTGCGCCGGTGCGCCGGCGCCGGTGGGAGGGTGCGCCGATCCGCGGATGGGCTGAAGCGGATACTCTGCCGTTTCGTGAGCACCTCACTGGTCGATCGACGGCGAGTCCTGACGAGAGCGTGGATCCTCGCGGCGCTCTTCCTGGCTGCGGCGGGCGCTCTCCTGGCTGCGCCGGCGGTGGCTCAGCTGCCGCGGCTGCCGGCAGTCGCGCATTCACCCGCCTCCATCTCGGCTGGAATCTGACGCCGACCCTCGCGGGCATCGGGCTCGGAGGTCTCGCGGTGGCTTTTGCCGCCCAAGTAGAGAATCCCCTCGTCCGCATGCGTAAAGTTGACCGATGCGGCGATCGAGGTCGAGGTCCACGCCTGCGTGCGGACGAAGAATGAAGGCTCCTTCCTGGAGGTCCAGGAGCGCCTTCTCCTCGCGTTGCTGAAGGCGATCGAAGACGCGGTAGCGGAATTCGCGATCCCCTCGCAGCGCACCTACGCTGTGCGAGATCGCGTCATCGGAGGCGCCGGGTTACCGGAGGCGCCCGGATCGGCCCCGTGACCGCGGGTGGGGATCCGACTACGCCGGCGCGTCCTGGCCCGTCCCGCTCTGGGACTTGAGATACGCGTTCGGGTCGTGCCGGAACGCCCCGGCCGGCACCCACTCGAAGAGCGGCCCGAGATCGCGGCGCACCTGTTCGGCGTAGAACTCCGGGAGATCCATCGTGCGCCGGTCGAAGTATCGCGAGACGTCCCCGTCGCGGTCGAGCAGCCCGCGCAGCCGCTTGAAGTAGGCGAGCCGGCCCGCCCCTTCCGAGGAGACCGCGCGGACGAGGTTCATCCATCGCGGGATGGCCGTCCGTGTCGCGCGAAACCGATTCACGATCGCGCGGCGGGAAAACGTATAGCGCGTGAGGTCGATCACGTGATCGTAGAACGCGGGCCACGAGTAGTTCTTCGGCTTCACGTTCATCGCGTGGTTGTTGTCGAGGAAATGGAAGGGGAAGGGGAGCACGCGATCCTCACGCTGGTACTCCAGGTTGAGCGGGGCGGCCCGGCCGAACGCCGACAGAAGCGAGTAGCCGGGAAAGACACCCGGCGAGAGATCGACGAACTTTTTGGTGAGCTCGAACGGCTCTCCGCCTTCGTCCGAGTCGAGCCCGAGCACGAAGTTGGCCTGCACGTACGGGATGTGCTCCAGGATCATGTTGAGGTGCTCGGAGACCTGCCGGACCTTCTCCATCCCCTTGTTCGCTCCCGTCTTCGACTTGTTCCCGAGCTCGTACCAGGACTCGACTCCCGGCAGGAGCCCCTTGAAGCCCGAGCGCGCCAGCCGCTTGACGTGCGGCTCGGACAGGAGCGAGAGGCTGCTCTCCGCGACGAACTCCACGCTTCCCGCGGGTACCGCCGCGTCGATCGCGTTCAGAGAGTCGTCGAATCGCACGCCGAAGTTCGGGTCGTGCCAGCCGACGCGCGGGCGCTTCAGCTTCTGCACGAGGAACCGCAGGTCTTCCGTGAGCACGCCGAAGTCGAGAGGCTGATAGGGCACGACGGAGTCGATGCAGAAGCTGCACGTGTAAGGGCAGCCGAGGCTCGAGATCATGGGCACGAGCTTCAGGACCGGGGCCTTCCGCAGCGTCGGCGCGATGAACTTCCAGCGTTCCCGCACGCCCGGCAGCGAAAGCGGCTGCGCCCGGGCCTGAAGGTGAACGCCGTACGGCCGGTGCGGAGCGCAGTCCTGCAGGACGTCGCGGATCACGGCGCGGTCGGTGAAGCCGAGCACGTAGTCGAAATACTGGCGGGCGTCCTCCGGGTAGCAGCGGGCGTGGGGGCCTCCGAGCACCGTTACCGCGCCGCGCGAGCGGAACAGAGCGCTGAGGGCATACGCGAGAAAGGCGGCGTCGGTGAACGCTCCAATGAAAACGAGGTCGACGGATTCGGGAAGCTCCTCGACGAGGTCTTCAAAGCCCGTGTAGCAGATGAAGGTGACGTCGTGGCCTTCCGCTTCGCACCAGGTCGCGACCACCTGCGGCATGATGCTCGCGAGATTCGCGTTCATCACCCGGGCGTAGAGTGCGCGGGTCGGACCCTTCGCGACGAGGTCGATGATGCCGACGCGAAGTTTGCGCATGGGGCTCCCGGGGCGAAGAACGGCGCAGGGGCGGAAAAGGTATCCCCCGCGGTGGTTCGGCGCGATTTACGTCATTCCGCGCACAACTCTATACCCGTGCATTTCCGTGCCGAAACAGACGGGTTCCTCGGACGGGTGCGTGCGGCGAGAAGAGCGGCGAGAAGAGTAGACTGCCCGCCCCGATGCTCGAAGAGCCCGTTCCCTGTCCCTTCTGCGACCGGCCCCTCTTGGTCGATCTCGCGGGCCACTACCGATTCCACAGAACGGCGGCCATCGCCTTCATCGATCTCCTCGAGCGTCAGGGCAAACCGGCCGAGCTCGGCGACCTGGCGCGAACACGCATCGTCGCCTGCGACCGTCTCCTCTCGGAGATGCGGCCGGAGTAGCCGTGGCGTCGAATCGAGGAGTCGGAGGAATGATCCGCTGAGGAGAATCAATCCTTCCGAGCAGGTTTCAATCGGCCGACCTCGGACTTCTTCGTCGTTACGGAGAGTTGCTTTGCGCGCTATCGATGCCACACGGGGGCGTGCTCATTTCGAGATAGGAATCGAGCTGATCTGACCGTTGCGCTCGAGGATGGCGACTTTCGCCTGCGCAGCTTCTCCGATCTGACCGTGCAGCCGCAGCATTTCCTTGAGGTCGTTTTCCGTAATCAGGCTGCCGCGCATAGCCTTCCAGTCGATGCGGCCGTTGGACACCAGTTCCCGCGGCTCTCCCTTCACCAGGCGACCGAAGGCGTGCCATCGATGCGAGAGCAGCGCGAGGACCCAGTGCACGGCCACGAGCGCTCCCACGGCCACGAGCGTTCCCCACAGGGATGCGCCGCCGTTGATCGTGCGCCCGAGCACGGCCCCGATCATGACGGCGAGCACCGTGTCGAACGCGCTGTACTTGCCGAGCATGCGGCGGTCGGCGAATCGCACGATGACCAGCCAGGCCAGAAAAATAAAAACCGCTCGGATCACCATGGGTCCGAGGGGCAACTCTTTGCCGAGAAACTGATCGCTGAATGCCGCTCGAAACGTCGAACCGATCTCTTCCATGGGGCTCCCTCCACCGGGAGCCATAGCACAGGGTCGGCCAACCGGTCAGCCGCCGGCATCACCCGGATCTGAACCTCTACGTCTCCGTGGAAAGGGTCGCGGCGTCCGGCCCAGGAGGCGGATCGCCGACAGCGGGGGAGCTCGGATCCGTGAATGGGCTCAAGCCTGAGCCTTGACTGACAAAGATGGTTTTCGCCGCTCACGCGACAGCCGCCGCCAGGAACAGGTATTACAGAGCGGCTTCACCTTCGGGTTGCGCTGCGCCGTGAAGTACTCGCCGCAGTCCAGGCAGGAGAGAGTCTGGCGCGCGCTCGGCCTCGGAGGCAGGATGAATCGCCTCGGACGGATGGTCGCACCGGCGTTCGCGCTCGGGGCGGCCGGCGCGGCCCACCTCCGGCAATGGACGACGGCGCGCGCGAGCGCGTGCTCCCGGGTCCCGGCGCTGCCGCTCGACACCCGCTCATTCGCGAGCGACATCGTGCAGTACCAGATCCCGCCGGACTCTTCGAGATCCACGCGGAATCCCATCCCGCCGAGCCGCGCGAGGAGGCGGCTCGCCGTGAGAGGGGAGGTCGAGTAAGCGGGCGGTCTCTCTTTCGCTTCGCCATTCAGAACGACGCCCACGCGACGGTCGAGATCGATGCCGGGCAAGTCGAGAGTCGACGTCATCGGGAGCCTCCTTCGACCATGAGTCGGGGCTACCGAACGAATGCAAAGAACGCGCCAGCCGATCCAGGTGGTACGGAATCAGACAACCGAGGCGCCTTCCGTCGGCTCGCTCAAAGGATCTGGAATCTCAAATCATTCGACGTTTCCAGGACGCCGAATGAGTTGGCGGAAGCGTGTAGGACTCGAACCCACAGAACGCCGATAGCCCATACCTCGGCGGGTTAGAGGCTCCAGAAAATCCAAACAGTTACGGATGGTCGAGTGTCGCCCTTTCTCCGGGTTTCACCGGGGGAATTCGCCCACGGATTCGGCCATTGATCAATTTTCCCGCCCGACTCTCGGTCATGAAGGAGAACCTCATGGCACACTTCAACCTCGTTCCTACCGCTGCCGAAAGGAGCCGGATCGTTCTGACAGGTGTCCGGGACTCGGCTCAAGAGAATCAACTCGCCGTTTGCGCCTGCCGTCTCGTTGACTGCGATCCCAGTGATAGTGAGTGCGTGACGGAGATGCAGGGCTTATTTCTCGGGAAGGGTGGTCAGGAGGATGTTGGGGGGAGGGCTCCGGTGGCCCTGTGCGGCTCTTGCCGAGCCCCGCATCCGATCGTCGACATGGCCACGGCAGTTCGGACGGGTTACGTAGACCCAACGACGGACACGATCTCGCTCCGGGTGCCGTCCTTGCCCGGGCGTGGCGCCCGACTGCCCGTCGCCGTCCCCTTCTGAACCCGACGTTCTACCCCCGAGCCCGGCTCCACGAGGGGCCGGGTTTTCCTTTCGAAAAGCTTCGTGTCCGCCTTGGGACTACACTCAACGAGGGTGGACAGAGGGGCGTTCAACGGAAGACTGAGCTCATGATCGACGACGATTCTCGTCGCAGAGTCACCATATCGACCCATCGGGTCGTGAGACACGCGCAAGCCTTGGTTGCGTCATACCTCGCGGCGGGCCGCGTAGAAGAGGGCCGCGAGGTTCAACACCTGCGTGCACGTGCCGGGCGGGGAGGGTGAGAGGTCGTTTGTGATGCAGCCAGAGCTGGAGTCGGCTGCCCGCAAATGGAGCCGACTGTTTCTGATAACCGCCCTCCCCGCTTCGTTTGCCTTCGCTGTCCTGACCCCGCCGTTTCAGATCCCGGACGAGATCGCGCACTTCGAGCGCGCCTATGAAGTCTCGGAGGCCGGGATCGTCTCGAAGCCTCAGGGGGTTGGGGCAGGCGCGGTCCTGCCCGATTCGATTCCGCGGATGGCGGAGAGGCTCGCGGGGGACGTTCCCTTTCATCCCGAGAGGAAGGTGAGTTCCGCCGCGGTTGTCGAGGCCTTTCATGTCCCCCTTGACCCGGGGAACCGATCGTTCGTCGAATTCTCGAACTCGGCCCTCACGAGCTTTGTCCCCTATCTCCCCCAGGCCTCGGGCATTGCCCTGGCACGATTGTTCACGAACTCGGTTCTGGCACTCTTCTACTGCGGCCGCGTCGGCAATCTCGTGGCCTCCGTCGTGTTGTCGGCGCTGGCAATCCGACGGACGCCATTTGCCCGACCGCTCTTCTTCCTGCTCGCTTCGACGCCGATGGTGATATTCGAACGGGCCTCCCTGTCGTCGGATGCGACGACCGACGCGTTGGCTTTGTATGCGGTCGCGCTGTTCCTGCAGATTGCGTTCGGGGGAAGAGGAGTGAGTGCCGGCACCGTGGCGCACGTTCTGTGCGTCGTCGCCCTGCTGGGACTCTCCAAGTCCGCGTACGTTTTCCTGGCGCTCCTGGTCCTGCTGGTGCCAACGGCCGCGGTCGGCTCGCGGGGCCGAAGGGCGGTCTTCGTCGGACTGGCCCTGGGAGCCGGAGTCGCCGCCGCCGCAGGCTGGTCGCTCCTATTCAAGCGAGCATTCCCGGGCTTTCGCCTCTATCCGGGCACTGACCCGGCGCGACAGCTCGCCGGCATGATCGACCACCCTTTCGCGTTCCTCGCGACGGCCGTGTCCTTCTTTGCGAAGGGGACGCCGCGTCTGGCGGTGCAGTTCGTCGGGCGCCTCGGCTGGCTCGACACTCCACTTCCGCTCCCGGTCGTGTTGCTCGCCGGACTGCTGATCGTTTTGGTGGCGGCCACAGCTCCGGACGTCGCGAAGTACTTGCGGGCCGGACAGCGAACCGTCCTGGGGGTGACGGTCGCCCTGAGTCTGTTCTGGATGAGCGTGCTCCTGTACCTCGTTGTCAGTCCTGTGGGATCGAGCGAGATCGGAGGGGTCCAGGGACGGCACCTGATTCCGCTCGCTGCACCGTTCTTCCTCTCCTGGTCGGGCGCTGCGAGACCGATCGACTGGAATCGACGAGCGGCGCCGCTCGCCGTGGCGGTCACGGCCACGTGCGCCGTCGCGCTCTGGGCCGTCGTCCGTCGGTACTACGTGTGAAACTAGTCGGGTGACCATGCTTTCGCGCGAATCGTTCCCGCTGGCTGCGATGCTCTGCAGCGTCGCATCGCTGGCGAAAACGATCGGGTAGACGGAGAGAACGGTGACGGGGGACATGAGCTCCGCGTTCAAAGCGGTCGGGCAGTTCGTCGCCTCGCTCTCTTTTGATCGCGTCGTCGTTGCGATGCCGAACTCGTCCACGAATTCGGCCAAGGGGTAATGAGTGGTGTCTAACTCGCTGAGCCATCAAGCAGGTATTGGCGGAAGCGTGTGGGAATCGAACCCACCCATCCCGGCTGAGCCGCGACGCCGACGGATTTGAAGTCCGCGAGGACCACCAGGCCCCGTGCGCTTCCGCGGGGGATTATGCCGTGTTCGGGGAATGCGCCCGATCCGATCGCGAGACTTGTCTACCGGAGCGAATCGGGATGCGCCGGGATTCGGGGCCCGTGCTGTAATCAGGCGGACCGCCGCAACGGCGAAAGGAGTCTCCCGCGATGAAACGCAAAGCGTCCGCTGAATGGCACGGGGATCTGAAAACGGGCAAAGGCTCTCTTTCGACCGACAGCGGCGTCCTCACGGGCGCTCCTTATTCCTTCACGACACGGTTCGAGGGCGCGAAGGGCACCAATCCGGAGGAGCTGATCGCCGCCGCCCACGCCGGCTGCTTCACCATGGCGCTCTCCGCCGAGCTCGGAAAGGCCGGCCTCGTCGCCGAGAGTCTGAATACGACGGCGACCGTCACCCTCGACCGGCTGGACGCCGGCTGGACCGTCACCGAGAGTCATCTCGATGTCGTTGCCAGGATCCCGGGCGCCGCGGACGAAGCGTTTCAGGCGGCGGCCCGAGCGGCGGAGGCCGGCTGCCCGATCTCCCGGCTCCTCCAGGCGAAGATCACGATGGACGCGAGGCTCGAGGCATAACATAAGAAGTGTCGTGACGGCGTTCGTTCGAAGGGAGGCGACCCTGTCCACCTCGGCTGTCCACAACGCGAATACGGCGATCCCGGCCGGAACGCCGGCACCCGGGTTCTCTCTGAACTCGACGCCCGACCAGAAGGTGCAGCTCTCGGATTTCCGGGGCAAGCCGGTCGTGCTGGCGTTCTATCCGGCCGACTTCAGTCCCGTCTGCGGCGATCAGATGTCGCTGTACAACGAGATCCTTTCCGAGTTCCACCGGTACGGCGCGCAGATCTTCGGAATTTCGGTCGATGGCGTGTGGTGCCACCGGGCCTTCGCGGAAGCCCGCAAGCTCCATTTCCCGCTGCTCGCGGACTTCGAGCCGAAGGGAGGAGCGGCCCGCGCGTACGGCGCCTATCGATCGGAAGAAGGCGTCTGCGAGCGGGCTCTTTTCGTGATCGACGGCGAGGGCATCGTGCGCTGGTCGTACGTCTCGCCGGTCGGCGTCAATCCCGGCGCCGACGGGATTCTGGAGGCGCTCGAGAAGCTGGGCTCCGCCCCGGAAGGAGAAGCGAAATGAGCGTCCTGAGGGTCCCCGTCACGGCGGCGGACCACCGGCTGGGACAGGACGACGCGCCCGTGACGCTCGTCGAGTACGGCGACTTCGAATGCCCCCACTGTGCCGCGGCCTACGCGATCATGAGGACGATCCGGAAGAAGATGGGCGACCGCCTCCGCTTCGTGTTCCGCCACTTTCCCCTGACTCAGGTGCATCCCCACGCGATGCACGCTGCGGAGGCGGCGGAAGCGGCCGGCGCTCAGCGGAAATTCTGGGAGATGTACGAGATCCTCTTCGGGCGCCAGGACGCCCTGGACGACAGGGATCTGGTGCGATACGCGAATTCCCTGCGCCTCGACGTCAGGCGGTTCGAGGAGGAGATGAAGTCCGAGAAGTACGTCCCGCAGATCCGGCAGCAATTCCAGATGGGAATCCACAGCGGGGTGAACGGCACGCCTTCATTTTTCATCAACGGCGCGCGATATGACGGCTCGTGGCAGGTGGACCGTCTTCTCGCGGTGCTCGAGGCCGCCGCGGCTCCGGCGGCTCCGGCGGCGCCCGTCGCGTCGGACGAGCCAGGCGAAAAGGACTCCTAGGGCGTCCGTTCGAACAGACCGCGGTTCGGTAAGATGACGGCGTGAAAAATCCGGGCCGCATTGCGGCGGCGTTGCTGGTTTTTCTTTTGTCCACCGCCTCGTTCCAGACCCCGGCCCGCGGGCAGACTTCATCCCCCGTCCCGAAGCTCACGGCGCGCCAGAGAGCGGAGCGCATCCGCGAACTGCCGGAGGAGGAGCGCCGCTGGCTGGCGGACTACGTCGCTCCGATCATCCTCGCCGACGAGCGCGACCTCTTCCTTCAGCTGCCCGAGCCGTATCAGCGGGAGGCGTTCAAAGCGGACTTCTGGAAGCGCCGCGAGCGGGATGGGCTGCCGCCGCCGTTCGGGCCGGGATATCAACAGCGATACGAACACCTGCGGCAGATCGCGGCGGAGGAGTACGACGGGATCGACAGCGACGCCGGCCGCATGGTGGTGCGTCTCGGGGAGCCCGCTTCGATCGAGACGATGAGCGACTGCAGCGAAGCGTTCCGCGAGGCGGAGATCTGGGACTACCCGACGCCCTCGGGATCGGGATTCACTGTCCACCTTTTCTACCGGCCGAGCTTCGGAGGACCGCGGCGGCTCTGGCTTCCCGGCGACACGGGGATCTTTCAGACGTCCTCCTGCCTCTCGACGTTCGAGCAGGCCTGCGGCATGGCGGCGGGCGGTCTTCCATCCTTCTCGAGCAGCTCGCCCTGCCCGGGCCACGCCGTTCCGCGCACGTGCAACTCCGCATGCCGGGCGGCGCGCGCCGCTTCGGACATCCAGTTTCGAGGGATCGCGGAAGGAGCGGCCATCGCGGCGGCTCCCGTCGTCTCGACGGAGGGTCTCGAGGGGCTGTGGTCCCGGTACGCGTCCCTGCCCTCCGCCGGCGCCCGGCCGATCGCGGTGGAATCGCCGGGACGACCGCCGGCGGTCGCGGCCGCTCCGGCCGCTTCTTCTGCCGAGGTGACGGATGCCGCCGATGCATCACCCGTTTCGGCGAGCCAGGACATCGAGCGCCGCATCCACGATCTCCCGAAGAAGTACCGGGACTGGCTGGACCTGGCCGGTCCGCTGCTGTCGCTGCCCGAGCTCGTGGAATTCCTTCACCTGCCGGCGAGCGGCAGAGACGCCTACATCCGGAAGTTCTGGAAGCGCCACGCCCACACGAAGTGAGAGCGGCCTCCTTCCCTCCCCCGGCATCCGAGCGACGTTCCCCCGGCGCGGCCCGTAGACAGCAGAAGCCGGGACAATCGCCCGCGTGACGCGGCCGGCGAGGAGGGAGCCAGCGATGACGTCGACGCTTTCCCGTCCGGGGCGCTACTGGCGGAGCGTGAGCGAGGATCTCGCCTCGCGTCCGTTCGGATGGCTCCTGGTCCTGCGCTGGCTCGCGATGTATGTCCTCGGACGCATCGTCTTCGTGCGAGCGGCGCCGAGGTGGACGCCGCGTGCGCGACCCGCGGACTCGCGGGATGCAACCTCGATCTTCGACGTGAGCGCTTCGGAGATCGCGCAGATCGTCGAGGCCCTTCGCGCGGACGGCTTCGATGCGCGGCTCCGGCTGCCCGCGCCGATCGTGCGGGAGCTGGTCTCCTCCGGCGGATCGGGTTTGGCGCCTGACGCTCCGTACGCGCGCGCCGGACCTGGGAGCACCCTGCTGCCCGCGACGATCGCGGAGGATCCCGTGATCCGGCAGATCGCGGGCTCGTACCTCCTGACCGCGCCGATTTTCCAGGGAAGCCGGATGTGGTGGACCCGGCAGGGCGAAAACGGCGATCCGCTCCAGACCGGCGCGCGTTTCCACTTCGACCTCTACGACTATCGCTCGCTGACGTTCCTGTTCTACCTGACGGACGTGGATGCGGACACGGCGCCGCACGTGTGTGTGCGCGCGAGCCACCGCTCGAGGCGATGGAGGGACCAGCTCCATCCGCGGCGCCACAGATCGGACGAGTGGATCGCCCGGCTTTATGGCGAGGATCGCGTCGTCACGATTCCCGGTCCGGCGGGCACGGGAATCGCGGAGGACCCATTCTGCTTCCACAAGGTCGGACTTTCCACGGTCCGACTACCCGCGCGGGGAGAGCGCCTCGCTCTCCAGCTCCTTTTCACCGGCCGGGATTTTCCGGCGCCGTCGTTCCACCGCGATCCGCCCGCTCGCCCCGGCGCCGCAGCTCGATCACGAGATAGGGGTTGAGAGGGGTCGCGGCGAGGAAGCGAAACGCGGGCACGGACATCAGCCGGTAGAAGAGCGTCATGGGCGCGCGCAGCAGGCGTCCGTACCAGTGCGACGAAACCTGCCGGAAGCGCAGCCGCCGTTCGGGGCTCCGGACGAGCACCGCGGAGGCATCGGGAAGAGACGCGGCGAGCCGGCGGATCGCGCTCACCGTCGGAAGAAATCCCTCCGCAGGAGAATGGAACCGCGCGCCGCCGGGCCGTACGCCATGCCAGAAATCGATTGGAAAGCGGCCGTTGGGAAAGTCGAGGAAGATCCGTCCGCCGGGAGCGAGCGTTCGGAGAAGCTCCGCGACGAATCGGAGGCGCATCGCATCGCGATCCGGCAACGAGCGGACCCGGTAGCGCGCTCCTCCCTCTTCTGCGACCCCGATGTGCTCGAGGACGCCGGATGCGATGACCACGTCGAAGAAGCCGTTCGGAAAGGGGAGCGATCCGCCATCCGCCACGACGAGCCGGTCCCGATGCTCTCGCCTCAGCCATTGCCACTTGCGGAGAGCCGAGAGGTCGTGCCCCCACGCATCGACGCCCTCGCGTTGGAGGACGTCGATCGACTCGCCATTGCCGCATCCGGAGTCGAGCACGCGCAGCCGGGCGCGAGGGACGCGGGCCTCGGAGGCGATGCGGTCCAGGATGGGCAGGTAGAAATCTTCGATGCGGGCGCCCTCGTGTTCGTTCTCGAGGCCGCGCCGATTGTCTTCCGACAGGACCTCCGGGCCGGGGAAGTAGTCGTAGTAGACGCCGCCGGAGAAATCCGCGATTCCGTCCGCGCACGGAAAACGCAGCCGGCAGGCGGCGCAGGAGAGCTCCGAAGGGGTCGCCTCGAGTGGCCCCTTGCAGAGCGTGCAGACGAGCGGCGTCCGGACAGCCGAGGACGTCGTTCGGGCGGCCATCATTCTGCGCATTATTACGGTTGGTCCGCGGCTGTCGTCTCGAGGTGCCGGGCGCCGAATGCCGCTGCCCGATGCCGGGCCGGCCGCCTCTCGCGGAAGAGAGACGCCGCTCTCGTCCTGTCGCCCGGTTGGCGGGCTATCCGGGCGGGGGAAGGGCGTAGACTGAGAACGGCTCGGACGCTCTCCCCCGGCAGAAGCCTCGGAAGAGGCCGAAGGGGAGCGAACGCCGATGTCACCGGCCGTACGAATTCTTTGGTGCGCGCTCGTTTTCGCCGGGCTCGCTTGCCCTCGCGCGCTGCACGCTCAGGCGTGGCCCCGGATCGAGCCGGGCGTTCCCGTGGAGCGGCTCCTGCGCGTCGGGGAAGTGCACCGATACGGGATCGATCTCTTCGCCGGAGAATTCGTACGCGCCGAGGTCGAGCAGAACCATCTCGACGCCACGGTACGCATTCTCTCGGCCAGCGGAGAAGTGCTGCGGGAGGTCGACAACGAGGGAGACCGTTCGGAGCCGCTCACGCTGTCGATGGTCGCGGAGAAAGACGGTATCGGGTGCCTCGAGATCCGTCTGCGCGGCGACGCATCCGTCCCCGGCCCGTACAGGCTCTCCGTCGGATTTCCCAGGATTGCCACCGCGGACGACGGCAAGCGTCTCGCGGCGGAGAAGTTCCGGGACGAAGCGGACACCCTTCTCCTCCGGCGCGGAGCCGACACGTCGAAACAGGCCCTGGAGCGCTACGAGAGCGCGCTCGTCCTCTGGCGCGCGATCGGCGACCACCGGGAGGAGGCGGCAACGCTCGCTCGATTGAGCGACACCCTGTCGCTCCTCGGGGACCTGCGGCAGGCTCTCGTTCGGGCGGAGGAGGCGCTGGAACTGTGGCGGAGCGCGAACGACCGGCGGGGGGAAGCCGCCGCGATCGGGAAGATTGGCCTCGCTCAATCGGAGGTGGGCGAGCAACGGAAAGGTCTGGAGTATCTCGAGCAGGCTCTGGCGCTCTACCACGCGGACGGCGACAACCGGGGCCAGGCCGAGACTCTGAATGACATCGCGGTCGCGCGCGGCGGCCTGGGAGAACTGCCCGAGGCGATCGCGCGATACACGGATGCCATGGGTTTCGCCGCCGCCGCGGGCGACCGGGTCGGCGTGGCGACGATTTTGAAGAACCGCGCGGTCGATTATCTGGGTCTCGGCGAGCTGGACCGGGCGCTCGCCGATCTGCGCGATGCCCTGGCGCGTTTCCGGGTTCTCCGGAGCCGCCGCGAAGAAGGCGTCACGCTCTACTCGATCGGCAACATCTATCTCGACCGGATCGACGTGCCGGAAGCGCTCCGGCAGTACGGGCTCGGGCTCGAGCTCCTCCGCCAGGCGGGCGATAAGCGTTTCGAGGGGTTCACACGAAACCACATGGGTCTCGCGCATCTGGCGGCCGGCGAGCCCGACGCCGCCATGCGCGACTTCGAGCTGGCGCGCGACCTCCTGCACGCCTGCGAGGATCAGCGCGGCGAGGCGATGGTGATGACGAACATCGGCGCGGCCCATATGGCCTCCGGCGATTTCACCGGGGCGCGCGATCTCCTTCGCGAGGCCCTGCCGCGCGTCCAGGCCTCGGCGGATCGAATTCACGAAGCCATGACTCTCATGCATCTGGCCCGGGCCGAGCGCTCCCTGGGCGATCTCCAGACCTCGAGGTCCCGGATCGAGGAGGCCCTGCGCCTGACGGAGTCGCTCCGCGGATCCATTCCGGGAGTGGGGGAACGGGCCGGCTTCATGGCCAAGACACATGAGCGCTACGACCTGCTGATCGACGTCCTCATGGATCTGAATGCCCGGCGCCCTGGCGAGGGGTGGGATGCCGAGGCGCTGCGGGCGAGCGAGCGGGCGAAAGCGCGCGGTCTGATAGAGCTCCTCGCCGGAGCGCGAATCGATCTGAAGGAAGGGATCGACGAGTCCCTGCTGGCGAATGAGCGTGCGCTCGAGGCCCGGCTCGAGACAGCGCGCCGCGAGGAGCAGAAGCGTCTGTCGGCCAAGGCCGCGAGCCCCGACACGGCCGCGACACGGTCCCTCGACGCGCTCCTGACGGAGTATGAAGACGTGCAGGGCCGTCTGCGGGCCGCGAGTCCCCGCTACGCAGCCCTCGCACGGCCTCAGCCTCTCTCTCTCCCCGAAATTCGCGAGTTGCTCGATCCCGACACCCTGCTGCTCGAATATTCGCTGGGAGAGGAACGGAGTTTCGTCTGGGCAGTGACCCGAGACACGCTCGCCAGTCACGTGCTGCCGCGCCGCGGAGTCATTGAAGCGTCGGCGCGCCGGCTCTACCGCGCCTGGAGCGCCGGGAACGGAGTCGAAGACCCAGACGTGCGCCGCATGGCCCGCGCGTTGAGCCGGATGCTGCTCGGGCCCGTAGCGCGAGACATCACGAAGAAGCGTGTCGCGATCGTCGTGGAAGGCGCGCTGCTCTACGTCCCCTTCGCGGCCCTTTCTTCGCCCGGCGACCCGGCCGTCCCCCTCGTCGCGAAGCACGAGCTCGTGAGTATCCCGTCCGCGACGACGCTGGCAGTCCTGCGCCGGGAGTCTCCCGCCCGGGTCTCGCCACGACGGCAGGTTGCGGTGCTCGCCGATCCCGTCTTCAACAGGACTGACTCTCGTGTCCGCGGTACCGCGCGCATCGCCCCCCAGTCGGTCGGCGGATCCGGGGACGCGCTCACCCGGTCGATGCAGGAGACGGGCCTCCTCCGTCTCGAGCGTCTGTCCGGCAGCCGGCGCGAGGCGCGGGCGATTGCCGCACTCGCTGGTCCGGGGCAGACGTTCGAGGCCCTCGACTTCGCGGCCAACCGGGCGGCGGCCCTGGGCACAGAGGTCTCGAGCGCGCGCATCGTTCACTTCGCGAGTCATGCGCTTCTGGATGCGCGGCATCCGGAGCTGTCCGGGATCGTTTTGTCGCTGGTGGACGAGCACGGTCGTCCGACCGACGGGTTTCTGCAGACGAGGGACATCTACAGGCTCCGGCTGTCCGCGGACCTCGTCGTCCTCTCGGCCTGCCAGACGGCGCTCGGCAAGGAGGTGCGCGGGGAAGGACTTCTCGGACTATCCCGCGGATTCATGTACGCGGGCGCGCCGCGAGTCGTCGCCAGCCTCTGGCAGGTCCCCGACCGTGCGACATCCGAGTTGATGACCCGCTTCTATCGAGGAATTCTCGTGAAGGGCCTTCGCCCCGCGGCCGCCCTGCGCGCCGCTCAGATGGAGATTCGCGCGGAAAAGCGCTGGTCGTCTCCGTATTACTGGGCGGCCTTCATCCTCCAGGGCGATTGGAGCTGAGCCTGATCGAGGTCGGGTCGACACGCGAGGATCCGGCGGAGAGCGCGCAGGATCTCGTCGGGCGGATCCGGGCGGGCGACCCCGAGGCCGAAACCGAGCTCGTCGAGCGCTACCGGCGGGGAATAGCGATCATCCTGCGCGCCGAAAGCGGCGATCCCGCCGCCGTAGACGACCTCTTCCAGGAGACGTTCCGGATCGCCCTCGAGAAGATCCGGCAGGGAGATCTCCGCGAGCCGAAGAAATTGTCCGGCTTCATCTCCTCGCTGGCTCGAAACCTCGTGATCGACCATTTCCGGCGAGTCGCGGCGCGTCGAACCTCCGGCGGGATCGACCTGACCGAGCTCGCGAGCCGGCGGGCGGATCCGCTCGAGGAGCTTCTCCGTGCGGAACGAGGCGAAGTCGTGAACCAGGTCCTCTCGGAGATGCCCTCGGACCGAGATCGCCAGATCCTCTTTCGCTTCTATGTCGCCGAAGACGAGAAGGAAGGGATCTGCCGCGACCTCGGTCTCACGAGCCTCCACTTCAATCGAGTACTGTTTCGTGCCCGCGAGAGGTACCGGGAACTGTACGCGGGGACCGCGGCACGGAAAAAGAATCCTGCGGAGACGCGATAATGCGGCTCCGAGATACACGTTGGAGTGAGATGGATCACGTCCGGCTCGATGAGAACCAGGTCGCCGACCTCTACCTGATGGGAAAGTTGGACGAGGCGGAGCGGCTTGCCTTCGAGGAGCATTTCGTCGATTGTTCCGAATGCCTGGAGAGGATCGAGGCGGTCGAGGGGTTGCGCGGGGCTCTGAAAGAGCTCCCGGCCGGCCGTTCGGAGGCGGCCTCCTCGCTCCGCCCGTTTGCGAGACGCGTCCGGCCGCTCGTGCTGCTTCTCGCGGCGGCCTGCGTCGTGATGGCGACCGCGGCTTCGCTCTTTTACAGCGAGGCGCGCCGCACGAGGCGGGAGCTCGAAGCGGTCCGGCAGGCCTCGGAGAAGTCCCGGCAGCGGCAGGTCGAGCTCGACGCGAACCTTCCGCGGGAGCGAACTCTCAGCTCCGCCCCCGGGAGCGCGGTGTCGGGCGCGCTCGCCGCCCTACCTCTGGCCGCAACCGTGTTTACCCTCGACGTGACCCGGAGCGTGTCCTCGGAGCCCGGCAACAGGATCCTTCTTCCCGACCCGGCCGGCTGGCTCGTCCTGCTCGTCGACCGCCCCAACCGGACGGACCTCTCCCGCCTCCGGATCCGGCTGTCGACCTCCGGAGGGAGATCCGTTATGGAGCCGATTGCTCCCGGAACGGCGTCCGGCGGCATGCTCGCCGTCGGGTTATCCTCGACACTCCTCCCGCCCGGCGACTACCTCTTCGCCGTTGAGGATTCCGGGTCGAGCCGCGTGCTGGCGACTTATCGCTTCCGCTCTGCCGCCCGGAGGCCTTGAAGACTTGCGCGAGGCGCAATATTTCCGTCTCCGGTGAGATAGTCCGCGGTCTTTCCTCACTCCGCTCTCCAGAGAGTCCCGTCCAGGCCGCGTGCTGCGGCCCGGGATGCAGGATCCGAAATGGGAGTAGTCATATGTCCAGGGAAGCACGGGGAATCCGAGGGATCGAGAGCGTCCGTTCGATTCGAATCGCGGGCCTCGTGGTGGCCGCGATGGCCCTTGCGGGTGCGCTGCAGGCTCAGTCTTTTACCGAGTATCCGACGCCCGGCGACCCGGCGGGCATCGCGGTTGGCCCGGACGGGAACATCTGGTTCACGGAGAAGAACGCCAATAAGATCGGCCGCGTCACGCTGTCCGGAGCGGTCACGGAATTCTCCATTCCGACCGCGGGAAGCGAGCCCGAGTCGATCACGAGGGGCCCCGACGGGAACCTCTGGTTCACGGAGGGGGGCGTCGGCAAGATCGGCCGGATCACCCCCTCCGGAGCCGTGACCGAGTTTGCCCTTTCGGGGACGTCGACGACCCCGGACTCGATCGTGCTGGGCGCGGACGGAAATCTCTGGTTCACGGAATTTGCCGCGGGCAAGATCGGCCGGATCACCTCCGCGGGAGTGGTGACCGAGTTCCAGACGCCTTCCGATCCCGCTTTCATCACGCCCGGCAGCGATGGGAATCTCTGGTTCACGGAGAGGCTCGGAAACCACGTGGATCGCATCACGCCGAGCGGCGTGATCACGCAGTTCGCGACGCTCACGATGAGCCGTCTCGTGTCGATCACGACGGCATCGGACGGAAGCATGTGGTTCATCAGTGATTCCGACGACAAGATCGGACGCATCACGACCGCGGGAGCCGTCACGGAGTTCGCCCTCCCTTCGGCAGCGCGCGGAGAAGGCCTGACGGCCGGCCCCGACGGCAACGTCTGGAGCACGGGGGATCATGAGATCGCGCGGATCACGCCCGCAGGCGTCGTCACGCAGTACCCGATACCGGGAAGCGGCGGCCAGGTCTTCGGGATCGTCACCGGCCCGGACGGCGCTCTCTGGTTCGCCGAGTCCGACAACAAGGTCGGCCGCTTCAGCTCGGGTCTCTGCACGGCTTCGACGACGAGCCTCTGCCTGAACAACGGGCGCTTTCAGGTGCGCGCGAGCTGGAGCGTCCCCGCCTCCGGCACGAGCGGGCAAGGGACCGCGATCCCGCTGACCAGCGACACCGGATACTTCTGGTTCTTCAGCTCCAACAACATCGAAATGGTGGTCAAGGCCCTGAACGGCTGCCCCCTGAATTCCCGGTACTGGGTATTCGCGGGCGGCCTGACGAACGTCGCGGTGGTTCTCACCGTGACCGACATGTCGACGGGGACCAGCAAGACCTATACGAATCCGCCGAGCACGGCATTCCAGCCGATCCAGGACACGAGCGCGTTCGCGACCTGCCCTTAGGCGAACCGGCCGGCCTCGCGCGGTAAAGAGGGGAGCGATGGCGCTCCCCTTTTTTCTGTTTGTGTTTGTGGTGAGAAACCGTGAAATCGGGAAACGGGAAACGGGAAACGAACGAAGGCTCGATCCGTCCAGCACTCTCTTCATTCCGGGCGCGTGATCGCATTTCATGGGGGAGAGTTCCAAATCCCGTTAACACTCACCGCTCCGCCGCGTCTTGGAGGCAGGAGGAAAACCCATGCGAAACGTCTCCGAGACCGTTGCCTCGATCGGGATCGCCCTTCTGCTCGTCGCCTCGGTGGCTCTCGGGTCCGGTCCGCCCCCGACGCCGGATCCGCCGGCCAATGTTGGAAACATCAGCACGATCGCTCCGCGAGGCGAGCCCGGAGATCGCCTGATCGTCACGGGCCAGGTATTTGCGCCGGACGGCGTTACGCCGGCCGCGGGTGTGACCGTCTACGCGTATCAGACCGACGCCACGGGCCACTACCAGAGCGATCCCCGGACCCGGGTCGCGCGGCTGCACGGCTGGGCGAAGACGGATGCCCGGGGGCGTTTCGAGTTTCAGACGATCCGCCCGGGCGCGTATCCCGGCCGCGACATTCCCGCTCACG
>JBBSEW010000042.1:0-33285 GCA_038239305.1 Thermoanaerobaculia bacterium
CGAGACCGTTGCCTCGATCGGGATCGCCCTTCTGCTCGTCGCCTCGGTGGCTCTCGGGTCCGGTCCGCCCCCGACGCCGGATCCGCCGACCAATGTTGGCCACATCAGCACGATCGCTCCGCGAGGCGAGCCCGGAGATCGCCTGATCGTCACGGGCCAGGTATTTGCGCCGGACGGCGTTACGCCCGCTGCGGGAGTGACCGTCTATGCGTATCAGACCGACGCCACGGGCCACTACCTGAGCGATCCCCGGACCCGGGTCGCGCGGCTGCACGGCTGGGCGAAGACGGATGCCCGGGGGCGTTTCGAGTTTCAGACGATCCGCCCGGGCGCGTATCCCGGCCGCGACATTCCCGCTCACGTGCACTTTCACGTCTGGGGAGGCGGCTACCCGCTGCAATGGGTCGACGATCTTCTCTTCGCCGGAGATCCGCTCCTGAAACCGTCCGTGGTCGCCGAGTCGAAGCAGAAGGGCCGCTTCGGAAACGTCACCGCTGTGGCGAGCAGTCCGGATGGTACGGGGCGCTGCACCATCGATTTTCGTCTTCAGAAGCACACCAACTATCCTGCGGACTACGACAGCGATCCACGGACGCGCGGATAGGGGCCGGCGGTCCAAGGGAGGATGTGGCCTGGGACGGAATCGGTCGGGTCTCCGCGTTCCTCGATGGCAATGGGATCATCCCCCTCGCCGGATGCTCTCGCGGGCGAGGCGCTGGTCTTGACGGGCGGGCCGCAGCGCCCGGACGCGACCGGGAACGATTCGGAGCCCGACTCCGCGCTCATCCGGGCCGCGCGCGAGGGCGATCGGAGTGCTTACGCGCGGCTCTACCACCGCTTCGCGCCGATGGTTCACGGGCTTCTTCTGACGCGTGTCGCGCGGGACCTGGCCGACGATCTCGTCCAGGACGTCTTTCTCAAGGCTCTCTCCGAGCTCGGGACGCTGCGCGATGACATGCGCTTCGGCGCATGGATTGCCGCGATCGCCCGCCGTCGCGCCGTCGATTTTTACCGGCGCGAACGCGAGCGTCAGGACGACGGCGAGCGCATCGAAGGCACCGCAGTTCCCGAGGCGTCCTCTGCCCGAGCCGAGGCGAACGCCGTGCTGTCCGTGCTCCAGTCCCTTCCGGAGGCGTACCGGGAGACGCTCGTCCTGCGGCTCGTCGAAGGGATGACCGGTCCGGAGATTTCCTCCAGGACCGGACTCTCGCACGGTTCGGTGCGAGTCAACCTGCACCGCGGAATGAAACTGTTGAGAGAACGCCTGCGCAACCGGCCCGAACGCGGCCCGACGCGGCGGAGGGAGCGGGAAGGCGATGAGGAGTCCACCGATGGATGAAGATCAGAACCGGTACCTGTGGGACGGGTCGGGCGTCCCCGATCCGGACATCGAGGCGCTCGAGCGGATGCTCTCGGAATATCGATACGTGGCGCGGCCGCTGGAGGAGGCCTCGGCGCCGAGCGGGCCGCTCGTCTCCTCGGGGAAGAGGTCGCCCCGCCGCGGGGTGCACCGGGCGGTCGCCGCCGGCGCGATGGCGGCGGCTCTCGTCGTGGGCTTTCTGACGATCCGGTCGCGCTTCCAGTGGAGCTCCGGCCAGCCGTGGCGAGTCGTCGTGGTGGCGGGCCGCCCGCTCGTCGAGGACGCGCCCATTCGCGGCGCCGGCGAGCTCCGCGTCGGCCAGACCCTGGAAACCGACGCTCGGTCGCAAGCACGGCTCGAGATCGGAAACATCGGCACCCTGACGATCGCTCCGAGCAGCCGGGTCCGCCTGCTGGCGACCCGCACTCGCCATCACCGCATCGCGCTCGACTACGGCTCGATCGAGGCCAGAACATGGGCACCGCCATTCAGCTTCGCCGTCGAGACGTCCTCCGCGTCGCTATTCGATCTCGGCTGCGCCTTTACGCTTCGAATGGACCGCGGCGGCACCGGTCTCGTTCGTGTCGATTCCGGCTGGGTGCAGTTCGAGCTCGGTGATCAACAGAGCGTCGTCCCTGCCGGTGCGGAGGCCGTCACGCGTCCGACCCTCGGGCCGGGTACGGCTTACCTCGGCGACGCCCCGACGGAGTTCAAGGCCGCGCTCGCGTCATTCGATACGAGCGCGGAGGGTTCGGAGACCCGCTCCCGCGCCGTCGCCGTTGTCCTCTCCACCGCGCGCCCGCGGGACGCCATGACGCTCCTGAGCCTGATGGGGAAGGTCGACCGGTCGACGCGCGAGCGCGTGCTCGACGTCCTCGCGCGGTCGGTGCCGATCCCGCCGGGTGCTACGCGAGAGCAGGTCCTCGACCTGGAGACGAAGGCGTTGGATCTCTACTGGAAAAAGCTCGGGTTGGGCAACCCGAAGAGCTGGATCATGCGCTGGAGGGACGTCGTCGGCGACTGAGGGGACAGCCGGTCTCGCGGGGTGATCTGCAGGGGATTCGGGCTGACAGCTCGGTTCCTATACGCCCTTCGCCCCGGAGCTCTTTCGATCGATGTGGTTTTGCCCCCACGAGCGGACCGTTTCGACCAGCGGGAGAAGCGAGCGGCCGTAATCCGTCAGCCGGTACATCACCGGAGCGGGCACGGAGCCGCGGCGATCCCGGAGAACGATCTCGTCGGCTTCTAGCTCGCGCAGTTGTTCGGTCAGGACCTTGCGGGAAATCGACGACATCTGCCGCTGGAGTCCCGCGAAATGCAGATCACCGCGGGCGAGCCAGTAGATGATGATCAACTTCCACTTCCCGCCCACGGCGGCGAACGCGGCGGTCAGCGGGCAATCGGTTACGGGATTGCGCCGGGCTCGCCGGAGGGATGCACCTCGAGGTGCGTTCTTGATCGCGGACATCGCGGCTTCTATTTTATCGATCAGCGATCGGCCGCGCGTTTTGCGACCACGCTCATGCGAAGGAGAGCTCGATGCGACGGATCCATCCCTCCCGGTTCAGCGGCGGCCTCTCCGGCCGGCGGATCGCCACGCTGGCGCTCGTCGTGGTGCTGGCCTCCCTATCCGGATTCGCTCGACCCTCGACGAGTACGCCCGCCCCGGCACCCGCGTCATCCGCGCCTCGAGACGGGCAGCACGATTTCGATTTCGAGATTGGTACCTGGAAGACCCACCTTTCGCGCCTCGTGCATCCGCTGACCGGCTCCACGACCTGGGTGGAGTATGACGGAACGACGACCTGCCGGAAGGTCTGGGATGGCAGGGCGAATCTCGTGGAGCTCGTGGCCAACGGGCCGGCGGGGCATTTCGAGGGCCTGAACCTTCGCCTCTACGACCCGGAGGCGCACCAGTGGAGCCTGAATTTCGCCAGCAGCCGCGGCGGCGGGATGAGCGTTCCGACGATCGGAGAGTTCCGGAACGGCAGGGGTGAATTCTTCGACCAGGAGACGGTGAACGGCCGTGCGGTTCTCGTCCGATTCCTCATCTCGGACATCACGCCGACCTCGTGCCATTTCGAGCAGGCCTTTTCGAACGATGGCGGCAAAACCTGGGAAGTGAACTGGAGGGCGACGGACACGCGGGCAAAGGATTGAGCTGGGTGCGATCGGGATAGCCGTTCCGTGCAGATGGAAGCATTCGAATGGAATGGCGGAGCTGAACGGGATCGACGCGTCCCGCTCGCTCTGCGGTTGAGCAGGACAAAGTCGCGCTCCATGAGCGGGAGGCGGCTAACGCCCCCCAAAACCCCCGGAGGCCGACGGTTCGATCCCTTCGGGTGATCCAGTGAGCCTGCGGCCAGAAAAGCCTAGTGGTTATGAAGTATTGGTGGAGCATCTTGATCGATTATCGAACTGCAGTCGTACGACAGGTTTCAGCCGACGGTCGCCGGTTATTGACGCCCGAGAGGATTCGCCCTGCGTAAACGCAGGGATTCGAACCCGGGCGAAAATCGCACTTTTCCTAAGGAATTCGAGTATGGGTACGAGAATGTGTCCGAATATGGCGGCATGCGCGCCGCCCTCTTCTCAGTGTCCGGCCTCCTCTCTAACCGCGAGAACGAGTAGCTCGGACGGGACCGGCGTCCTGATCCCCACCCCCGAGGTGTTTGGGCCTTTCCCTAAGAAATTCGGCCAGGTGTCCAGAACTTGTCCGAATCCGCTTCCTGTCAGCCAAGCCCATTCCTGGTCAAGTGGCAAGCGTTTGGTCAAGTTGCGACCTGAATTCAGCCCGAGAGCCCGTAGCCCCTCCCACTGCCCTGCGGTGAATCGATCAGGCGGCCGACTGGCGCAGGCGCAGGAACTGGCGTGTCATGATTTGGCCAATCATCTAGACGTATCGTCTTCACAGAGCGTCGCGGCTGAACGAGCGATGGGCCATCGACTTTGTCTCGGACAGTCTGGCTCCGGAGGCGATTGCGATCCTGGACGAGGTAGACAGTTCGATCTCAGGAGCTCGTGTGGCTCGCGTGCTCGAGCGGGTCGTCGAGCAGCGCGGTCTGCCCGAGTTGATCGTCTCGGACAAAGGGCCCGAGTTCAATCTCCCATGCCCTGGACCACTGGGCCTACGCTCGCGGGGTCACGCTACATTTTCATCCAGCCGGGCAAAGCCGACCAGAACCCACGGCTGGCGGTTGTCGCGCCGCGTGCTCAACGCGTCCCTAAGAATCTCTCGCAATTCGGCCAGTCTGAGGCCGGCTCGGAACCCGGACGGTGGAGGGATCTCGTCAGTTGACGGATTACTTCCAGCCTTTCACGAGAAACAGATCCGAGTCCGTGACGCGAGTGTAGGAATAGGCGTAAGAGGCGCCGTCGCGCGTCACCATGACCTCGTCGATTCGATCGAACCCGGTTCGATCGGCAGGCATCAGAGTCTTCCAGAGCTCCTTCTTGCCCGACTTCAGATTCAGGCGCCAAATCGGCATCGGTGCTTCTCCGTAGCGGGTGACGAAGAGTTCCGCGCCATCCGCACTCCACTGAATGGGGACATCGTCGGTATCGAGGCCGGCGATCGGATGAGACGAGCCCGTCGCGACAGTCGATATCATGGCGCGCCGGTCCGCTTGTTCTTCGGCAACGAGCTGTCCGTCCGGTGAAATCGCGCCGCCATTCGCGAGCTCCGGCGTGAACGGACGGGGTTTCCCGCCGGAGCGGGCCACCACGTAGCCGCGCACGCCGTGGCCCGGGTCGGATCCTACGATCATGAGACGGTTCCCGTCCGGAAAGAAGCCGGCCCAAATCAACTGAATTCCTTCAATCGGAATCGGTACCGGCTCACCGGCACCGGTGGGGAGCAGAACCAGCCGAGTGCTGCCGCTCACTTGCTGGATCGTCAGCGCCCATTTTCCGTCGGGGGACAGATCGCATGCACGTCCGTCTCCGAGCCGAACGGCCGGAGCCCCGTCTGTCCCACGGACATAGACCGAACTGTTCTTCCCGCCACCTTCTCCCGCCTCCCAGAACAGCATTTCTTTTCCATCGTTCGACAGCGCTGTCGCCGACGAGGTCTCGAGCCATGAGAGGTTTCGTTCCTGGCGTTCTCCCCCAAAAGCGCCGAAAATCTCCCGCCTGGAGATCTCTCGCTCGACGAGCACGCTTCCATCTCGAGCGATGTCATGCAAGACCTCCAGGTCGGTCGTGGTCGCGATCGTCCGTTCGGATCCTTCCAAGCTCACCCCGAAGAGGCCGGGGGAAGGGCGCCGATCCACTCCGTCGAACCAGATCTCTGTTCCCGAGGGATGCCACGCGAGGCTATCGATGCGGATGAAATCCTTCGCTAGCACCTTGGTGTTCCCGGCGGCGTCAACGACATCGATCCAGTAGTGGCTGCCGTCTGTTCCGATCAGGGCCACCCGTTTGCCGTCGGGAGAAACCCGGAGAGACGTGAGAAGCGCGGCGGAGGAGTAGACGGGCTTGCCCAGTGGAAACTCCAGGACTGACTTGCTCCCCGCGTCCCGCAGGACCACGAGGTTGATTCCGTCTGGGGTCCAGTCGGCCGCCGTCACCTTTTCTGCAAGCCGCCGCGGCGAGCCCCCGACGAGGGGAACGCGAGCGAGAGTCCCGCTGCCGCCGGTCCCGAAGAGATTGTTGCTCTTCAAGAGAATCGCGAGCTCTCCCGAAGGCGAAACAGAGAGCAGGCTCGCACCCTCAATCCCGAGGGGTCTTGTCTCCGGGCTTGCCACGTGGCTGAAAAAGATTTCCGTCGGGCGGTCCCCCCAAGACGCCCCGTACACGATGTTCTGGGCATCCTGCGTAAAGCGGGCGGTCAGAACGTTCCCACGACGGAATGTCAGCCGCTTGCGAGAAACATGGTCGACGGGTTGATGGGCACTCGTGCCAGGAAGTCCATTCCTGCCGGCCCAGAAGCCTCCGAACAGAAGGGCCAGGGCCGCCGCGATCAACCGGGCCGCCGCGGCGGATATCTTCGAGCGGGGAGGTGCAGCCTGGCGCGCAGGCGCGGATCCGGACACGCCCGAAAGCGCTTCGAGGTCGAACGCGAGATCGTGCGCCGAATGAAATCGCTGTTCGGGATTCTTCTCCAGGCAGTGACGGATGATCCGGTCGAGGCCCGGCGAGACGTGCTGGTTTGTCAACGAGAGATCTGGCACGTCCTCCCGGAGGATCGCCGACAGCGTATCAGCCGCCGAATCACCCTGGAACGCGCGAGGGCGCTCAGGATGCGTGCATCAGTCTCGGATGTGGCGTCTCGGGCCGTCAGCATGGACCCTCCGCAACTCTTCTTGGGGTGACCGAAAGCCTATATCAAGTGGTGCAGCGCCGTACCAGATGCTTGGATGGCGCGATCCGTGCTCCAGCAATTCGTGTGAAGATTTCGATCCGGTGGCGTTGCCTGGAATGCCAAAATGAGGAGGACGCCCTCGTGGACGCGAGCGGGCCGGATCTTTTGACGAGCCCACTCACTTGCTCTGCCTGCGGCCCCGGGGTTAGCGTCGGACGGGACGCCTTCGAGGTGTTGTCGCCCTCTCTCCCCGCTCCGTCTAGCGCCTAGTCCCCTTTTTTTGCCCTCTCTCCCAGACGTCGGTCGAAGGCGGCCAAGCGATCCGCTTTTCCATCCTCGCGTCGGTCAGCCGCCTCCAGTTGCACACGGTGCAGAGTGGAGTGAGTTTGGCGGTCTTGATTGCGGCAAATTCCTCTCCGCACTTCTGGCAAGTTACCGGCACGCGGCCGCCTCTGTTCGGTCTGGCAGGGTTCCGAAACGTCCGAGGCCGCCGGACTGCCGGCGGGACGGAAGGCCAGCGCGAATAGTTGCCCACCGCTCTCGCCAGCGCCAGTTCTTGCGTGTTGTCGCTACCACTCGCCACTCGGTCGCCGTTGAGGCGCAGGCAGCAATACCAGAGCCCGGCGGATTCTTCGAACGTGACCTCGAAGTCCATCTCCTTCAGCCGGCGAATGAGGCGTCGGGAGACTTTCGGTGAGGTTGAATAAGGGGGCGGCGGGACCCTATGTTCCCCGTTCAGGATCCAGCAGAGCCTGCTGTCGAGCTCTTCTGCGGACTCCATCATCGTCGCCTCCTCGGCGGGGGGATTCAAGACCGGTGGTGCGCACTATGTCGGTACGGTAACGAGCAATCCTCGCGGTCCCTTGCCACCGCGAGTTGTTGCCGTTCGGCGGTGGCGGTGGCGGCGGCGGTGGCGGCGGTGGCGGCGGCGGAGGATCGGCGGGCGTAAAATCGCGGGCATGATCGCGGTCGATTTCAACTGGATTGCGTCCGCTGCCCACAACACGGCGCACCTCCCGCAGGATGGCCACGATGAGTGGCGGAAGTGTCTGTGTGACGTCGCAGTCAAACTTCGCGAGATCGAGTCGAGTCAGGACATCCTGCGCGAGATTTCTGCGACCGAACCGACGCTCTTTGATGAGGCCACACTGGAATCGACCTGCATTTTTTGCGAGACGGTGACGCCTTTCGAGAACAAGGGCGCGAAGGACCATTCCCCGAAGTGCCCGTGGTTGCGCGCCCGGAATCTCGTTGGAGCCGAAGGGTGAGAACGCTTGCGCCGGCGGCGTTGCGGCGGTTCCCGCGGAAGCGATAGCGGACTTACAATGCCGCCCTATGGCGGCTGATTATCTCGCGTCTTTTGAAGTGATTCGCTATGCGTGCACGCTCGTGATCTCGGCCCACGCGAAAAACGACGCCGTCGGATTCCTCGCAATGAACGACATCTTTGAAGGCCAGATATGGCCGGACGCCGAGGAACCGCTTACAGGCAACGGTGTAACGCCGCAGAACCTAGAGGCGATCAAGAAGATTGCGCACGAGTTCGCCGAACTTTTCCTTGAGACCGACCTTCGGTTTCGGAAGGCGATCCTTCCTTCAATCTTCCTGTTCTACGCCGCCCAACGCGAGAAAGGCAACACGGAGCCAAAGTTCACGGCTGATGCCGAGAGGCTTCTCGACGGCTGGGTCGTTTCCAAGTATCGAATTGGCCAGATGCCTTCAGCCGAGTCGTATGCGGCGATCGCCGAGGACTACAGGCTCGAGGCTATGCGCCTGGGACGCGATTGGGTCCAAGATCCGAAACCCTAGCGGTGAGGCGGTCTTAGGCTCTCTCATTGCCCCGACTCAAACGTCCCGACCCGGTGCAGTCCCAGCACCGAGTCACGTTCCTGAGCGGAGCATCGGCCGGCCCGAAATCGGTGAGCGTGAGGGTTTCTGTCTTGCCGCAAGCCGTGCAGAGCGAGTTTACGACGAGGCCTTCTTCCGGGAAGGCGCCCCTCTTGAGTGAGTCGAGGTTGATGTCCACCATCTGTCTCTGTACCTCCGGAACCGCGGATCCCGCTAGCTCTTCTTGGTCGGACGACCGGGTGGCCGGTGGGGAATGGATTTTTCCAAAAGGGCGTCCGATTGACGGCGGGCGTCGAATACGGCTTTCGCTCCGTCCTTGTGGCCCTGCTGGTAAACCGCTTCCACAAGCTGGATCATTCGGACGCCTTTGTACAAGCCGAGCGAATCGATCGTCTCGAGCGCCTCGCTGATCTTCTTTCCCGCGTAAACCTTGATGGTGCCGTTCGCCAACTGGATCACTGTGCTTCGAGGACCCGACACGCTCTTCTTGACCATCGCGAGCCTCCTAGCTGTACTTCCCGCTGTACACCCGCCGATCCCGAAGAGCTAAGTTGGTGGAGCTGAACGGGATCGAACCGTCGACCTCCTGAATGCCATTCAGGCGCTCTCCCAAACTGAGCTACAGCCCCACGAGAATCGGCAGAGAGGGCGCGGAGAATACCACGGCTGGGGGAGCGGGCGAAACCTGGCAGGAACCGGGTTGGTGCCTCAGGTGATGGGGCCGTTTCAGGCGGTGGTCTCGATCAAGCGGTCACCGGGACCCGGTTCGCGGGCGGCGAGACCGCCGATTTGGCGATCCGGCGCTGCCTGGTCGCCCCCTCGGATCAGCAGCCGAATCGATCGAGAAGCTCGAAGAGCCGCGAGAGCTCGATCGGCTTGGGGAGGTACGCGTCCGCTCCGAGGGTCTTCGCCTTCATCTCGGCGCGACCGTCGGCGGTGAGGACCACGACCGGGATGTCGGAAAGATGGGCGTGGCGAACCTGCTCCTCCCGGAACTCCCAACCGTTCATCACCGGCATCATGAGATCGAGGAGGATTACGCACGGCTTGTCCACGGCGTCGAGCACGGCGAGCGCTTCGCTTCCGTTCTGCGCGCAATCGACTCGATAGCCCGCTTCCTCGATGACCTCATAGAGGCTCTGGCGCAACGCGTGGTCGTCTTCGACGAGGAGAACGCGGCGGTCGGATCCGGGCAGGCGGGCGTCATTCATGACACTTCCAATGATGAGCAAGAATCGTTCCCCCAGGCCCGGCATGGAACGTGCTTTTTGTCCAAACGAAAAGGAGGGATCGAGATGTTGCTGTCACTCGGAGTGATTCTCCTGATCGCGTGGATTCTCGGCCTCGTGGCCTTTCACGTGACGAGCTGGGCGATTCATCTGGTTCTCGTTCTCGCGGTGATTTCCCTTCTCATCCATCTCGTATCCGGACGCCGCCGTATCGTCTGAGCGCCTAACGGCGCCCGCGGCGGAGGAGCGGGTCCGGTCGGCGCGGATGGGCATCGATCCGCCGATGGCTCTCTCCTCCTGCGGTTTTGACGATCCGTCCTGCCTGATAGCCTCCGCGCGATGGCCCGCGCGATTCCAAACCGAAACCGCCGGGGGTTTCTTCGCGCAGGAGAAAAGCGGGGGCGACAACTCGCCAGGCACGTGCGCTGGCGGCTCGTTCTAGAGCTTTTCGTTCTGTGGTGCTGTTTCGCCTCCACCGGGATCGCGAAGGGGGAGCTTGCCTCCGCGAACTGGCGCACGATAGAAACGGCGCATTTCCGGGTGCACTTCCCCGCCCGCTTCGAAGCGTGGGCCGGGCGCGCCGCGGGAGCCCTCGAAGGCATCCACGATCGCGTGGTGGATTTTGTCGGGTACACGCCTCTTCGAAAGATCGATGTCGTCGTCTCCGATCCGGAAGCGGATGCCAATGGAATCGCATACCCGTTCCTCGATCGGCCTCGCATAGAGCTCTGGGCGTCGCCTCCGGATCCCGAGTCCGGCCTCGGCGATTTCCGCGACTGGACGGAGCTTCTCGTCACGCACGAGTTCACGCACATCGTTCATCTGACCCGCCCGCGCAACAAGCCGGGGGTGCTCGAACGGTTCCTGCCGATTCCCGTGGGCCCCGTCCTGTTCCGTTCGCCCCGATGGGTCGCGGAAGGCTACGCGACGGTCGTCGAGGGCGCGCTCACGGGCTCGGGCCGGCCTTCGTCGTCGTATCGCGCGATGGTGCTGCGCCGCTTCGCAATCGAAGGAAAGCTCCCTTCGTATGCGCGCCTGGACGCCACGTCCGGCTGGCTCGGCGGATCGATGGCGTACCTGGTGGGATCGAGCTATCTCGAGTGGCTCGAGGCGCGCGAGGGAACGGGAAGCCTGCGGCGGCTGTGGAAGCGGATGGCTTCCCGCCGCGGAGGGACTTTCCCGGGGGCGTTCCGCGCCGTCTTCGGCCGTTCGCCCGCCGATCTGTACGACCGGTTTCGCGCCGAGATGACCGCGCGCGCCCTGGGGCAGGAGAAGGGGATCGAAACGGCGGGTATCGTCGCCGGGGATACGTGGCAGCGCCTCGAGGGAGGAACGGCATCCCTCGAAGTGAGCCCCGACGGCAAACGTCTGCTCGCGCGCCGGTCGCCGCGGCGGGGAGAAGCATTCCTCGCCATCTGGACGATCTCGCCGACGGAGTCAGAAGCTTCCGCCAGCGCGAAGCGAAACGGGCGGGATCTAGCCCTGACGTCCGATCCGAATGAGATCGCCGACAAGCCGGCGGACCCGCTTCCTCGCTCGCCGCGGTGGACTCTCCCGCGGTCAAACGGCCGCGCGCCGGAGGATCCCCGATGGATGCCGGACGGCGAGCGCGTCGTGTTCACGCGTCGCGAGCCGTCCCGGGACGGCGTCCTTCACCGCGATCTCTTCCTGTGGACTCCTCGGAGCGGATCCGTCGTCCGCCTGACTCGCGGTGCCGATGTCTCGGACGCCTCTCCCTTTCCGGACGGCCGCTCGGCAATCGCGGTCCGGAACCGCTACGGCATGTCGGAGCTCGTCCGCGTCGATCTCGCGACGGGCGCCGTGTCTCCTTTTGCCGTGGCTGAGACGACGGCGGTCGATCCCTGGGATGTCTGGAGCCATCCGCGCGTCTCCCCGGACGGCGGACGCGTGGCGGCGCTTCGACACCGCGAGGGTAAGTGGGAGCTCACGCTGCTGCCGGTGACACCCGCCTCTTCCGCCACCGGCCTGGCCTACCCCGTCGGGGGTTCTCCATACCCCCGGCGTCTCGGAGCGGGTGTCGCGGTTTTCGGAGCGCCCGCGTGGTCAGCCGATGGGAGCCGCATCGAGGCGGCGACCGACGCGAGCGGAGTGTGGGAGCTCGCGGAGTTCCGGCTCGACGGGGCAGCGCCGCGGATGCGCACCCGCCTCACGGGAGGAGCCTACTCGCCTGCGCCGGAGAACGCGGGCTCGGGGCTCTTCTACCTTTCCTTGACCGCGAAGGGTGTCGACATCGCGCGCCTTCCGCCCGATTCGCCGGCCCCGGGAGCCGACGCGGAGCGGCTTCCCGCCATCCTGCCTCCGCCGGCCGCAGAGGCGTCGCCCCTCTCGCTCTCCCCGGTTCCTCTCGCGCGGCCTTATCGGGCGTTCTCGACGGAAATCGTGCGCGCGTTCTCGGCGTTTTCGGCTGGCCCGGACGGCGGGTCCTGGCAGGCGGGCGTGGAGGGCTCGGACGTCGTGGGACGGCTCGACTGGATCGCGGCTGCCGCCGTGGGAAACGCCGCGGGACCGCGGGGAGGCATCGGCGCGATCACCTGGTCCGGACTTCCGGTGTCTCTCTCCGCGCAGATCTTTTCCGCTCTCGAGAGGCCGGGTGCCCAGCGTCTCGTGGCGAGACCCGAGCTCGATCAGGATCGGCGCGGGGTGGCGATCGAAGTGCTCGGCCGCACCGTCATGCCATGGGGACGACTGCGCGGAGAAGTCTACGGCGGAGCAACGCGCGTGGAGCCACTCGAGAGAAGCGTGGGGGCCGCGTCCGCTGACCCTCGCGACTCGTTCCGCCGTTCTCTCGTCGGAGCCCATGCCGCCGCGGACTGGCGGCGCGACCGGGGCAAGAACGGAATTGCACTCGCCCTCGATCTCGGGGGACAGGCCGGCCGCACGGACGGGTCGGGGTGGAGCGGCGAAACGGCCGCCGCTCGCGCCGAAGTGCGGCTCGCGGGAGCCTCGCTCGCCGTGACGGGACGCGCGTGCCGCGAGGGAGGATCGCCGACCGCGTTCGATCTCTTCGCCGTCGGCGGCGCGGCTTCCGCGGTCCTGCCGGCCGCTCTGGACGCCAACCGGATCGACAGTCCGGCGCTGCCGGCCGCGGCGCAGATGGGAAAGCGATTCGAAGGGCTTCGCGCCGAGGTGTCGAGCGCGGGCTTCCCTGTGCTTTTCTACGCCGAACGGTGGCGCGCATGGACGGCCGAAAAGCCGGCGCCGATCCGCCTCGAAGGGATCGAGCTCCGGCTCGAGCGCCTGGTCCCGCTCGATCTGCCGGAGTCTCTGTCGTTCTACGTCGGAGCCGCCAGAGTGCGAAGCACGACGCCTCGCTTCGACTCGGTGCGCGGGTACGCGGGGCTGATTTACAGACCGTAACAGAGCTTCCTTGCGGAGGTTCGAATCTCGCGATCTCGCGATCTCATGATCTCGCGATCGATCGAACCATCGAATTATTGATCGATCGATCGGGTAACGGAAGCCGCCGAATAGTCGAAATCGGGTGATCGGTTGATCGGGTGATCGGTTGATCAATCAAAGGGAATCGGGTGATCGGAAGATCGGAGAAGAGAAGGCCGCCCCCTCACCCAGCCCTCTCCCGCCGGGAGAGGGGGAAGGCACTCTCCCTGTGCCTGAAGTCTCTCTGGAACCTGCCGCCGGCGGCGCCTCCCGGACGAGGCCATGAGTGAGGGAGCACACCCCGCCCGACCGATCGCCTCTCGGCTGCTGCGACCGAACGACGAGCGGGGGCCAGCGTCTCGCCTCTGGACCGAGGCCCCCGCGTGCCTCGGGAGGGAGGCGTAGCCGGCGGCAGGCGAATCTCGAGGGACGCTGATCTCGTCAGCGCTGCTCTCGTCAGCGTCGAGTCGAAGGGACCCGTCCCGAACTAGTCCTCGTAATACCCGCGAGCCAGTACACGGCCTTTCTTTCCGACCAGATCGACGCGCACCTCGTGGTGGCCGCGGGAGCCTTCCGGTTTTCGGAATACGAGCACGTACCGGCCCGCGATCGCGTTGCGGACTCGTTCGAGGGCGACGGCCGGGAAGAGATTCGTCTTCGCATACGTGCCGCCCGTTCGATCCGAAATGTCGGCGAGCGTGTTCTCGAGAGAATGGTAGTCGGCGTCCGTCACGTCCAGGGTGAAGATCGTGACGCGCGCGTGCGCCAGCGCTCCCATAGCCTCCTGGAGATCGACGAAATCCCGCGGGTTGGGTCCCATCATTCCGCCGATCGTTTGAAGGCCCCAACCGAAGAACAGGAGGGACTTGCCTCCCGGGATCGGCTCGACGGCTTCGGCAATCAGGGCGAGGGCCTTCTCCGGAGTCACGGCTCGGGCCGCGCCCTGGCGGTCGAGGTGGCGTGCGAGCGACGGGCCGGGCTCGACGGCCGGCGTCGGAGGTTCCCCTGTTCTCAAGGAGCCTCCGATCGCCGCGAGAATTTTCCCGCGGTCCGCGGTGAAATCCTGGCGCAGCTTGAGGTGCGAGTCGAACGAGAGGACCGCGACGCGGTCGGTCGGAAGGAGCTTCTCGAGAAAGTGCCGGGCCTGGATGCCCATGCGGACGAGCCCATTCAGCCGGGAGGTCGTGTAGTCCGTCTGGAAGAAGAATATGAGGAGCCTTCCGGGCGCCGCCTCGGCGAGCGCGGGAATCGGGGGAGGGGCCGGGGCACCGAAGATCTCATCGGAGGCGAGCGCCGGCGCGGACACCTCCGGCGTGCCGGCCGCGATCCATTCCGCGGATTCGAGCGGCACTTCCTTCCCGTCCACGACGATGCGGAAGTCGGAGGTACCGAGATCCGGGATCGCCTGGCCGCGCGCATCGGTGACGTGAGCGTCGAGCACGACTCGCTCGACGCGCGACTCCTCGCGGTAGGAACCCGGCTTCGGCTCCTGCGCGGACAGCGGCGCGGGAAACAGGGAGAGCGCGGCCGCTCCGATTCCGATCGCGAGGATTCCGATCGCGAGAGTGCGGAGCGAAAACCGGCTCGGGCACGGGCGCATGACAAACACGATCTCACGAAGGCCGCGACCGAGGGAGAGCCAAGGTGTCACACCGCCGATCCTCGATCGCCTGTCGGCTAGACTCGCTCGGTGCCATCTCTGCCCAGAGTCCGCCCGCTCTCCGAGGCCTATTCGACGCTCGGTTCCCTGCGGGCGCTCGCCGAGGCCTGGAACGGATCGGCGCCGCTGCGGCGCCTGGGCGCGCGGCTCGAGTTCGAGCGCGTCGATCGTGTGCGGGTCGTGCTCGATCCCGTCCAGACGTTTCACCGCGGGGGCATCGGAACGGGCGCGATCAACGGGGCCGTGCTGGCGGGGCTCTTCGACCTCTCGATCGGCACGATCGGTTGGCTGTCCAGGCCGGAGTCCCGTTCGGCCACGGTCTCTCTCGCGATGACGTTCTTCCGCCCGACGCGCGGCGATCGCGTCGTCGTCGAAGCGCGATTGATCCGCGCCGGCACCAACCTCTCCTTTGCGGCCGCGGAAATATTCGACGGGCGCGGACTCGTGACGGCCCGCTGCGACGGCACGGTCGCCGTCGCGCGCGGCCGAGTGGACGACGAGGAGTTCGTCGCGCGGATGAGAGGCTCGACGCCGACCACCCGAAAAGGCCGCCGCGAGCCAGGGGCGAAGCTACCCGATTCCGCTCCCGCTAAGGCGCGCTCAGCTTCGCCGCGGCTTCCTGAATCCGGGCCGCGCCGCTCGCGATCGCCTCGGCCGTCTTCACGATCTCGCGGTTGACGTCGCTCCACTGCTTCTCTTCGATTGCCTCGCGCACGGCGGGGAGCGTCTTCACTCCGTAGCCGGTGTAGAAGCCGGGGGCGTAGATGTAGTGCCGGAACCACGGGCGCCGGGGGAGGCCCTCCCGTCGTGTCATCGCCCGCTCGACCGTGCGGATGAGCGCGTTCACTTCGGCGACGCGCTCCGGAGCGAGGCCGGCCGGGGATGCTTCGGCCGCGCGATCGAATTCCTGGGCCGCGCGCGTCAACTCGGCGGATGCGTTGTCGAGCGGAGAGAAGTCGAAGTACGGGACGGGCGGCTCCTTCTTCGGAATGGGCGAGGGTTCCTTCGGATCCATGACGGCCTCCGGAATCCCCTCGTCGATCTTTCGAGATGCCTCCTCGGTGGCGTCGCGCCTCGTCTGCGCGAGATCGCGCACTTCGCGGACGTACCCGTGGACGGTTTCGGCGAGCGTCGAGAACTCGAAGGGCAGCAGGTTCGCGTCCGCCGTCCGGAGGACCAGAAGACCTGTCGTCTGCGCCAGCGTCCGGCCGTAGGCGAAGTTCGAGTCCGCGAACCGCGTGTACCAGCTGAAGTCGTCGTAAATCGAGTGGTAGACGCCGCCGCCTTCCTCGCCCCCGTATCCCAGGTTCAGGCTCGCGATCCCGAGGTGCTGGAAAAACGGTGTGTAGTCCGAGCCCGAGCCGAGCGCTTCGATCGGGAGATTCCGCCGCTCGCGCGCCTCACGCCGCTCCTCGGCGGTGTGGGACCGGTCGATGCGCCTCGCCCGCCAGCGCCGGACGACGGAGACCTTCTTCTCCGGGTCCGTGACTCCGGCCGCAACGTCGTTGACCAGCTTCTCGAGCGCGTGGGAACCGCCGGCCTCGAGGAACCCCCGGTCATTCGAGTCGGTGTTGATGTAGAGGACCGCTTTGCGCTCCAGCTCTTCCGCGTGCGTTTCGACCCACTCCGTCGAGCCGAGAAGCCCCGGTTCCTCGCCGTCCCACGCGCACAGGAGGATCGTTCGCTTCGGCCGCCAGCCGGTTTTCAGAAGAAGGCCGAGACCGCGGGCCTCCTCGATCAGGGCCGACATGCCGCTGATGGGATCGCTCGCGCCGTTGACCCAGGCGTCGTGATGGTTGCCGTGGATGATCCATTCGTCCGGCCACGTCGAGCCGGGGATGCGCGCGATGACGTCGTGCGCCGGAACGATGTCCCAGTGAAACGCGACCTTCAAATGGACGGTCGCCGGCCCGGGACCCACGTGGTACGTGATGCCGAGCGCCCCGCGCCACTCGGGCGGAGCGACCCGCCCCTGGAGGGACTCCAGGAGCGGCCGCGCGTCGCCGTAGGAGATCGGGAGCACGGGGATCTTCGTGATCGTCGCGGCGTCCTTCCGCTCGAGGCGGGGCGCGTCTTTCGTGGCGCCGACTCCGGGCGTGAGCGGATCTCCGGGATAGAGGGGCATGTCCGCGACGCTTCCGCGCTGGACACCCTGCTCGGGCCGCCAGGCCCCCTTCGGGTACGTATCCCCCTCGAAGTAGCCGTCGTCCCGGGGATCGGAATAGATCAGGCAGCCGATCGCTCCCTTCTCCGCCGCCACTTTCGGCTTGATGCCGCGCCAGCTGCCGCCGTAGCGCGCGATGACGATCTTTCCCCGCACGTCGACGCCCATCCGCTCGAGGCGCTCGTAGTCGGCGGGCACGCCATAGTTGACGTACACGAGCGGCGCGGTCACGTCGCCATCGATCGAGTAGGCGTTGTAGGCCGGCAGCTGGCCGGCGGTCTGGGCGGACGTCGGATCGCCGGCCACAGCGGTTTCCTCGAGGGACGCGCGAAAGTGGCGGGGCGCGGTCATCTCGAGAAGGCGGATCCGGGGAGTAGGGAAGAGAACGTAAAAAGTTTCGATTCGGGCGTCGAGACCCCACTCGCGGAATCTCGCCTCCATCCATTTCGCGTTCTGCTCTCCCCTCGCCGAGCCCAGGTGATGAGGCTCCGCAGAGAGAAAGCGATCGGTCTCGCGGACGTTGTCGGACGAGATGGAGTCGGCGAATCGGCTCTCCACTTCCTTCTCGGAGAGTGGGTCGGTCTGGAGGGCGAGGCCAGACGCCCCGGGGATCAGAAAGGCGAAGGCCAGGAGCCGGATGATGTTGCGCATGACGCGCGATTGTATCGAGGCGGCGCGACGCTTTTTTTCGAAGCGTTCGCGGCCTTTCCGATTGCAGAACCCGATGCGGGCCTTTACAATGAACGCGTTGACAGGGCGGTCCGGAATCGCCGGACCGGAACGTTTCGGAGGGCGAATCTCGTGACTGACTTCGCTCCGAACGCTGGATCCCGATGGCCACCCCGGCCGTCGAGCCCGAGCCTTCCCGGTCGGATCCTGACCGCGCCTCTTCGCGGGACAGCACGCCAGCTAGCGGGCGGACCGCGAAGGAATCTCGCATGAGGCTCGTGTGGTCGCAGCCGACGGCGCCCTCGGACCGCCCGCGTGCCCTGGTTCTTCTCGGAGTCGTGTGCATCTTTCTCGGAGGGGCGGTCTTCGGCCGCCCGGGAAGCGATGCTCCGAAGCCTTTTCGCGCCGCGGCGGCGAGCCTTGTCGGGACCGGATTCCTGGCGTTTCTCGCCGGCGGGGCCGCCCTCGCGATTCAGAGACGAAAGACCGGGACCGCCTTGACCCTGGCCGCACCGGATTCCGATCCGTCGGCTGGATTGCGAGAGGAGGAACAGCGGTGAATCGCCAGAACGTCGTTCCCTTCGCGACCCCTGCCCGCGGCGCCTGGGCGCGCCGGGGTGCTCCTGACAAGACTCGTCCGAGGGAAGTCGATCCGACGGTGGAGATCGATTGCCCCTGGTGCATGGCCGTGTTGTGTGTCGAGGCCGGAGTCCTGGCGACGGATCCGGAAATCCTTTGCGCCGGTTGCGACCGGACGTTTTCGCCTCTGCCGGGAAAGGCAGCCGCCGACTAGCCGACTAGCCAACTAGCGGACTAAGAGTAGCGCGCGCGGTTCAAGGGCGCAGGGAGGAGAACGCCGCGAATGCGTCAGCCGCGAGGAGGCGGGCGCCCCGAGTCGATCGGCCTCAGAGCGGCGGGCGGCCAATTCGGCGCGGCCGCGGTCGTGTACTCAGCTGACGAGGTTTCGCAGGGAAGGCGTGCCCATGATCCCGAGGATCAGGAAGAGCGTCAAGGACGCAAGCCCGACGATCTCGGCCACTGGCGAAAAAGGGCTTGCCACGAGGAGACCGTAGAGCGCGGATCCGAGTCCCACGACGAGACACGACGCAGCCAGTCGCAACATGAGGACTTCCTCCCGACGTCCGGCTCTGCGAGAGCCGTGCCGACTGGCTCCCGACAGCCATCCTGCCCATCGAGCGGATCGTCGGAGTGGAGGGGAGAGTGGACCCGCGAGCGGCGAGCTTTTACCGGACACCTCGGAGCCGACGGCTGGCAGCCGCCGCTACTCTTTCAATCCTCTTTCGGCGCCGGTCCGGATTCGGGTTTCAGGTACGCCCAGCGATGCGTCATGTCGATCACCGCGCGGAAGCGCCGGAGAAACCGGGACGAGAGGGCGCCGTCGTCCCCGGCGGGCGGGTCGAATCCCGAAAGAACAGGAACGAGGTCGAGCGGCGGCAGCGCGGCCGGCCCCCAGAACAGGCCTTCAGCGGCGCGCGACTGTTCCGAAAAGTCGGTCCGGGTCGCCGAGCTCACCGCAAGCGTGAGCGCCCGGACGCTCGAGACGCCGGCCGTGACGCGGAGGGTCTTTCCCTTGCGCTTGAGGATGCCGACCGGCCGGTCGCCGTCGTCGTCCAGCACGGCGCGGTAGTAACCCTCGGGGCGAACCCAGCGCGCGGGATCGGAGAGGCGCAGGCGCCCGGCGGGCGTGTCGTATTCAACGATCGCTTCCCGCCACAGCGCTCCCCCGACGGCGGCGTCGGCGCCGGGCGGGATGTCATCGGAGATCTCCGCGTGAACGGAGGGCTCGGAGAATCCGCCGATCGCGAAGCGTACGCCGGAAAGGAGCTTCCGGCCGAGCACGTCGGTGTCCGGGACGATCCGGAGACGCCCCGCGAGCGAGGGTCGGATGCGGATCGGTCCGTCGACTCCGGCGTCGACCGCGATCCGTGCATCCGCTCCGCCGATCGAGCCGCGGACGATTACCGCCGGCTCGTCGGATCCCTGGAAAGGGGCGTCGACGACCGGCGAAGTCCACGCTGCCGACCAGCCGCCGATCGTCGCATCCACGAGGCCGTCGGTCGGGAGGCCGGTGTGGCGATGCTCCACCGAGACCGCGGCTCCTTTCCAGGAGAGGTCCCTCCAGCGCGACTCGCTCTCGAACTGAAGCGCGAGCCCCGCCGAAGTGACGGAGGAGAGCTGGAGCGTTCGCCGGTCGAGGGTCAGGAGGAGAGAGTTTCCTCCGAGAGGCGTCATCCGCACCGAAACGTGTTCGGCATCTGCGGGACCGAGCGCGAGCCTGGCCCGCTCGGCGTCGTCGAAGCAGTACGCGCGCCTCCAGAAGTAGGAGCGCGTCACGAGCTGGGCCAGGATCGGATCGGAGATCACACGCGTGACACCGTCGACATCGGTGAAATATCCCCTTTCTCCCTGGATGCCTCGGATGCTCGTGGCGGCAGCCGAAGTGAAGGTCTCCCGGTAGTTTCGGCCGTTCCACTCGATGCGGAGGGATCCGGTCGCTGGAGAGCCCGGCCGGGACAGGGCGAGGCGGATGACCTGGGACGCGGGCAGGGGTCGGCCATGCGTTATGCGGCGATGGTCCTCGAGGATCCGGCGCGCGAGACGCGCGTCCGCCCCGATTCCGCAGCCGGCCGCGAAGACGAACGCTGCCGCGGCCGCGAGCAGAACGGCGAAATGCCGGAAGAGGTTTTCCGGGAGCGGTTTAGCGCGGGCCTTCGCCGCGCAAACCGTCGGCCGTCGAGGGATGATCGGGCGAAAATTTTCCCCGTGTCCGAAGCGAGACGCCGACTCCGACGAGGTTTCGAGCGCACGACTTCGGGAACCGAAACGATCTCGAGCGCGCCGCGCCTCCTGGTCCGACTCGGCTCGGGAGCCGGCTCGGGTGAGCGCCGCCTCCTCCTCCTCCGAGGCCCAAGTCGCCTCCGGAGGCCGCCGCGGGACTGACATCCGGTCGATCTTATCGCTCGGCGCGAGCGGCGGGAAAAATCCCTCGGAGCGGCTTTTTCTTGCGCGCACGCAAAGAACGGTGATTAGAATAGCGAACTAGTTTTGTTCACGCCGGCAACGGCGATTCCACAAGAAGAAGGGGTAGTGAATATGGTAAAAGAGTCGAAGTCGCTTTCCAAGTCTCAGACCGCTGATCACCTGGCCAAGTCCACCGGACACACCAAGAGGATCGCGACCCAGTTCCTCGACGACCTCACGGCGCTCGCTTACAAAGAGGCGAAGAACAGCTTCACGATTCCCGGGATCGGCAAGCTCGTTCTCGTCAATCGGAAGGCGCGTCTCGGCCGCAACCCGGCCACCGGCGAAGAGATCAAGATCCCCGCGAAGCGCGTGGTGAAGTTCCGCGTTTCGAAGAAGGCGAAAGACGCGATCCTCGGCGTAAAGAAGTAAATCCTCCGCACGGAGGCGGAGAAAAGCGGTCCCGCCCGGGACCGCTTTTCTTTTGCCCGAAAAGCCGAAAGCCCCGAAAGGGGTTACGCGGCCTTCTTCTTCTTCTTCATCTTGGCAACGTAGGGAGCGATGGTGGTCGCCTTGTCGCCGTTGCTGTCCTTCGTGTAGGTGACTTTGACCTTGTCGCCCACGTTGACGGCCGTGCCGCCCATCGAAACGGACTGGTCGAGGTCGAACGAGTAGTCCTTGTTCTTCGGGCCCGTCACGGTGATCTTCTTGCCGGCTTCGTAGGTCTTCACCGTTCCGATGACGGTCTCGGTCTTGACCTTCGTGTTCTTACCGGGACCCGTGTGCTTCGTCGTCGATTCCGTGTGCATGGTGCCGCCGGCCGGAACGGCCGGAGTCGTGGAAGCCGTCTGACCGACCGCGATGCCAGCTGAACCGAGAGCGATAGCGAGAATCATTCCGGATTTGCGATACATGATTTTCTCCTCCTGAGACCCCGAAAGAGGGGCCGCAATGGGAGGAAACGTATCAAGAATCGTGCCGGGATGGAGCTATGCCGGGTTATCCTCGGTACATGAGCCGCATCGTGATTGCCGCCGGATTCTCGCTGGTTTCGATCGCGGCACTCCCCCTGCCTGCCGCCGCACCGGCGCCCGTCCCGACCGCGCCGGCGGCCTCGTCCGCTGCCTCCGCCCCGTCCGCCCGGTGGCCTCTCGTCCTTCTGGACGGGCTTCCCGCCGTCCTCTTCGGCTGGACGGCGGCCCCGACGGATCCGCTTCCCGACGAGGGAGAAAACGGGATGGGGCACTACACCGAGGTCTCGCGCTTCTTTCAGAAGATCGACAGCCCGACCGTGACGCACCAGTTCCAGGTGTCGGTCCAGGACTACGGACCGGGCAAGGACGTCGTTCCGGAGCTTCGCCGCGCCGTGGCGGAGGCGGCGAAAGCGGGCGTCGAGACGCGCGAGGCGGAAGTGGCCGGTCATCGCGCCTACGTCGTCACCGATAAGTCGACCGGCAAGCCGATCACGATCGTGACCGTCGTGGTCTCGAACGGAAGGCTGGTGCTGGGCGCCGGATCGAACGTGCCGTCCGACGAGGCGCTGCAGCTCGTGAAGAAGGTCGATTTCGGGCGCGTCGCGAGCGCGCGATGAGTCTCCGCGTGCGATCCGCCGTCCCGGGCGACGGACCGCGAATCCTCGAGCTCGACCGCCAGCTCGCGCGCTTCGAGCGCCTGAAGCCGCCGGACGACGTGGAAGGCGCGCGTCTGCTGAACCTGGTCTTTGATGAGAAGCGGCTCGAGGCGCTCGTCGCCGAGGAGGAGTCGATCGTCGTGGGAATGGCTCTCTTCTACGAGGGTCTCAGCACATTCCGCGCGAAGCCTTTTCTCTATCTCGAGGACCTCGTCGTGTCGGAGTCGGCGCGTAGCCGGGGAGTCGGGAAGGCCCTGGTCGCGGCCCTCGCCCGGGAGGCCGTGTCGCGCGGCGCCCTGCGCATCGAGTGGGCCGTGCTCGACTGGAACGTGCGGGCGATCGAGTTCTACGAGCGCCTCGGCGCCCGACGGCCGGCCGAGTGGATCCGGTACGCGCTGGAGGGAGAGGAGATGGCGGCCTTAGCGGAGCCCGATCGCCTCGGTGAAGGGCGATAGGGGCGCAAGCGAAGATCTCCTCATTAGGAGGAATCTCACGATCTCGCGATCTCGTGATCTCGCGATCGATCGAACTACCGAATTATCGGGAATCGGAGGAGCAACACCGAAGGCACCCTTTTCTTAACCGATTTTCGAGGTGGCCCTCCCACCCGCGTGATCCTGAGCTCCGTAAGGTCTGCCCACCGAGAGTGCGGAACCCACGAGCGGTCATTCCCTCTCCCCGATTCCACTTGAATCGATGAATCGATTGATCGCGAGATCACGAGATCATGAGATCGCGAGATTGCGAGATCGGAACTCTCGGCCGCCCCTCCTCCCGCCCCTACGCCCCGATCGGATGCCACGTCGTCTTGATCTCGACGAACGACTCGATGAAGTCGAGACCTTGTGCGGACTCGGCCCGGTAGTCGGGGACCGCGTAGCGCTTCACCCGCTTCACGTTGACGGCGGCGTCTTCGGCGATCCCCTGCGAGAGAGCCCTGTCGCCGCCGGCGTCGGCGATCGCCTGCACGTCCATGTGACGGGCGAGGTGCGGTGCGAGCTCGTCCTTGTGACCGGAGATCAGGTTCGCGATTCCGGCGGGCAGGTCGGACGTCGCGAGGACTTCGGCAAGCTCCAGGGACGCGAGCGGATGCGCCTGGGAAAGAAGCACGACGGCGGCGTTGCCGGAGACGATGATGGGCGCCAGATGCGACACGAGGCCGATCAGATCCGGCTCCTCCGGCGCCACGAGCCCGACCACGCCCATCGGCTCGGGAACCGAAAAATCGAAATATGAGGATGCCACGGGGTTGACGGTGCCGAGGAGCGCCGTGATTTTGTCTGACCAGCCGGCGTAGTGGACGAGGCGGTCGATCGAAGCGCGCACCTCCTGGCGTGCCGCGGCGGGGGAGAGCCCGCGGGAATCACCGAGCGTCTTCTCGAAACCGGCCGCGCGGCTCTCGAGCATCTCCGCCATGCGGTAGAGGATCTGGCCCTTGAGGTACGCGGATTTTGCCGCCCAGCCGGGCTGCGCCGCGCGGGCCTTGCGAACCGCCTCGCGAAGGTCCTTGCGCGATCCGCGCGACACGTTCGCCAGGAACCGGCCCTTGCGCGAGGCGATCGGGTCGGTGCGGCCGGATTCGCTGCGGACGAATTCGCCGCCCACCCAGATCTTGTACGTTTTTCGGATCTCGAGCGGCGGGTTTCCTCTGGTCCCGGCGGCCCCGGCTCGACCCGCGTCAGGGCCTCCGGTTCCTCCTGTTCCTCCCGTCCGGCGGCTCACGAGAGCTCCACGTAAGCCTTCAGGCCGTGCACGCCGCCCTCGCGCCCGAAGCCCGATTCCTTGTAACCCCCGAAGGGGGATGCGGGATCGAACTTGTTGAACGTATTGGCCCACACGACCCCGGCTCGCATCATCGACGTGATCCGGAAGACTTTCGAGCCCTTGTCCGTCCAGACGCCCGCCGAAAGGCCGTAGGGAGTGTTGTTCGCCTTCTCGATGGCCTCGTCCGGAGTCCGGAAGGACATCACGGCGAGGACCGGACCGAAGATCTCTTCGCGCGCGATGCGGTGCGATTGCGCGACTCCGGTGAAAAAGGTCGGCGGGAAGAAGAACCCTTTCGCGGGGAGCGCGCACGATGACTGGTGCAGTCGCGCGCCCTCTTCGACTCCGGACGCAACGAGCTCGCGGATCTTGTCGAGCTGCGCCTTCGAGTTGATCGCGCCGACGTCCGTGTTCTTGTCGAGAGGGTCGCCGACCCGCAGCGTCTCGATTCTCCGCGCGAGCTTCTCGAGGAGCACGTCTTCGATCGACTCCTGGACGAGCAGCCTCGATCCCGCGCAGCAGACGTGCCCCTGGTTGAAGAAGATCCCGTTCACGATGCCTTCGACCGCCTGGTCGAGCGCGGCATCTTCGAACACGATGTTGGCCGCTTTGCCGCCGAGCTCGAGCGTGAGCCGCTTATCGGTTCCGGCGAGAGCGCGCTGGATGAGCTTTCCGACCTCCGTCGAGCCGGTGAAGGCGATCTTCCTCACGCGCGGGTGGTTCACCAGGTGCGCGCCCGTCTCGCCGGCGCCGGGGACGACGTTCACGACGCCCGGCGGAAGATCGGCTTCGCGGCAGATCTCCGCGAGAGCGAGGGACGTGAGCGGCGTGGTCTCCGCGGGCTTGAGGACCACGGTGTTTCCCGCCGCCAGAGCAGGCGCGATCTTCCACGCGGCCATGAGCAGGGGGAAATTCCACGGAATGATCTGCCCGCACACGCCGATCGGAGAGACGCGATGGCGGGGAAAGGCGTACTCGAGCTTGTCGGCCCAGCCGGCGTGGTAGAAAAAGTGAGCGACCGCGAGAGGAAGGTCGACGTCGCGCGATTCCTTGATGGGCTTGCCGCCGTTGAGCGTCTCGAGAACGGCGAGCTCGCGGGACTTCTCCTGCAGGAGCCGGGCGATGCGGTAGATGTATTTGCCGCGCTCCGCCGGCTTCAGCTTCGACCAGCGCTTCCGATACGCCTCTTCTGCGGACTTCACCGCCAGATCGACGTCGGCGGCGCCCCCCTCGGACACCTCGGCGAGCGTTTCTTCGGTGGCGGGGTTGATCGTCGAGAACACGCGGCCCGATTTCGCCGGTACGAACCGGCCGCCGATGAAGAGGCCGTACCGCTTCTGCAGCCGGACGATGTCCCTCGACTCGGGCGCGGGGGAGTAGTCCCAGGCGCCTCCGAACTCGATGCGGGGGCGTTCCGCCGCGATCTTCTCGACGGCGGCGGCCGCGCTCTTTTCTTCGGGCGTGCCGGTAGTGATCGTCGTGCTCATGGCCCTCAATCCTTGGTGAAGTAGTCCTCGTTCTGGTAGTTGCCCGACGATTCGTGGGCGAGCTGCATCAGCAGGTCGTTGGCGAGCGTCGACGCCCCGATGCGGAAGAGCTCGGGCGTCAGCCATCCGTCGCCGAGGGTCTCCTTGACGAGCACGAGAAGGTGGAGCGCCTGCTTGGAGGTCTTGATGCCGCCGGCCGGTTTCATGCCCACGCGGCGGCCGGTTGCGAGGTAGTGGTCGCGGATCGCCTCGAGCATGACGAGGACGACGGGAGGCGTGGCCGCCGGCGCGACCTTCCCCGTCGACGTCTTGATGAAATCGGCTCCGGCGGCCATCGCGAGGTCGGATGCGCGCCGCACGTTGTCGTACGTCTCGAGCTCGCCGGTCTCGAGGATGACCTTGAGACGCGCGGGCCCGCACGCCGCCTTGACCTGAAAGATCTCGTCTGCCACCTTCGCAAGCTCACCCGAGAGGAACGCGCCCCGGTCGATCACCATGTCGATCTCGTCGGCGCCCATCTCGACCGCGCGGCGCGCGTCCTCGAGCTTGACAGGAAGCGGAACGAGGCCGGCGGGAAAACCCGTGGCGACCGAGGCGACCTTCACGCCGCTCCCGGAGAGCGCGTCTTTCGCGATGGATACCAGGTTCGGATAGACGCACACCGCGGCGGCGTGGGGCAGGGCGGGATCCTCGGGCAGCGGCCGGATCGCCTTGCGGCAGAGCTGACGGACCTTCCCTTCCGAGTCCTTGCCCTCGAGAGTCGTGAGATCCAGCATCGAAAGGGCGAGCCGTATGCCGGTCCGTTTGGCGCCCTTTTTGATCGAGCGCCGGGCGAGCGACGCGGCCCGCTCCTCGATGCCTGCCTGGTCGATCGGGGGCACCCGCGAGACGTCGAAAGGAAGGGCAGCGGTCCTCATGGGGAAGAACAAATTATAGGCCGCGAATGGACCCGGGGAGTTACGGCAGGCGGCGTTCTTTCACGGGAAACGGGAAACGGAAAACGGAAAACGGAAACGAAAGAAGGGAAAACGGAGCGCAGCCAGCCGACAGCGGACGCTTTTCTCAGTCACCCGTTCGGGATCTCCCAGAGATCGCGCACCGCCGGGTGGTCCCATGCGATGCGGAACTCGTCCGGTGCGGCCGGATCGAACGTCTCGGTGACGAAGTAGAGGAGGGAGCAGGGAGTGGTGAGAGGCCGGTAACCGTGCGCGACACCCACGGGGATCCGGACCAGCACGTCCTGACCGCCTCCGGCGACCACCACGTGCGTCGCTCCGAAGGTCGGCGAGGACTTGCGGATGTCGTACAGGACGATCTTCGCCTTGGAGGGCGGGGGAAAGAACCAGATGTCGTCCTGCTTCAGGTGGTAGTGGAGGCCCTTGATGTGGTTGTCGACGTCGACGATCGAATAATTCATCTGCGCGGGCATCGGGGATCCGGCAAAGAATTCGGCGAGTGCCCGGCTCTCGGGATGGTTCGCCCGGGCGCGGAAGATCTCGACGAAAAACCCGCGGTCGTCGGTGAAACGGGAGAGCTTCAGAACGCGCACGCCGTCAATCGGCGGTCGTTTCTCGTACGCCTTGGGACGGGCGCGAAACTCTTCGGCGATGTCTTCAGGCGTCACGGCCGGGGATCTTAACCGAGTCGCGGCACCCCGTATCGAGCCCGGGAAGGGGCTCCGAAGCCGGAGGGATGGCGGAAGTGCTACGATTTTCCCAACCGGGAGGGGCAACCATGAAGAAAATCTGGGCCGTCGCACTCTTTCTTGCCGCCGCGACCGTCTGTCTGGGCGCGAACGGCGATCCCCGCGAAGCGAATTTCAAAATCCTCGTCGATGGGGCGCGCATGGACGGCGTCGTGGGTTACCGCATCGAATACATCCGCAACCCCGTCGCGATCTCGACAGCGGGAACCCTTCCGGCCAACCCTCGGCGGCTCATGCTCACCCTCACGCAGAAGGGGCTCAACCGCCTTCAGGACTGGTTGAACGGGGCCACGGATCCGGCGACGACGAGCCCGGCCACGAAGACCGTGACCGTGGAGGCGCTCGACACCTCGGGGCAGCTCCTGGCGCACTGGGATCTGACCGGGGTGGCGCCGAGCTCTTTTCAATCGCAGGCCGGCGGGACGATCAGCGAAGTGGATGCGACGATCGAGTTCACGTTCGACCGTTTGACTCTCGTCGAAGCCAACGGGAAATGAATTCTGAGCTGTCCGCTCTCCGCTGACAGCTCCTGTATTCGACCTCAGTCCTCCGTCCTCCGTCCTCCGTCCTCCGCCTTAGTGCCCCTTGTCGAGGTCCCGGATGGCCTCGAGGAACCCGTGCGGCGGCCGCTCGAAGCGGGCTCCGAATCCGGAGAATCCAGCGCCGGCCTGGTGCGTGTTGACGATACTCGCGCGCACGCGGAACGACCTCGGGTCGCCAGGCAGCGAGACGATCATGTCCACGTACTCACCGAGCGTCGGGTAGCGGGGAGCCGCGACGTACATGCCGTTCAGGTTGACGAGCTCCAGGTATCCGGTGAGCTCCTCTTCCGCGAACTTCACGACCGCGGGGGTGCCCACGGGAATCCGGCGAGAGCTCCGTTGTTCCGCAAGTGTTCGAGCGACCATCGATCTGTTTTCCTTCCCGGAGTTCGTGTGGTTTGTGGGTCGTGAAGGGGCAAATTCTACCAGACGGCGCTTCTACAGGCGTCCGTCCCGGAACACGGGCAGCAGGGTTTTCTCGAGCTTCTGGAAGAGCCTCGCGGTCGCCTCGACGTCCCGGCGGCAGTACAGGGCGATCTCGCGGAGGCGCCCAGCCCGGTAGTACGGGCCGACCGAATAGCCATCCATCCCGTGCTCCTTCGGGCTCTCGATCCCGAACGCCTTGCAGGCGAAGTCGAGGTTCCACTTCCGAGCGGCTCCGAAAAAGGAGAGCACGTCCAGAAGGTCGGTGTGCGGCTTGACGGAGTAGCGATATCCCACGAGATTCTTCGTGACGGGAACTCCGAGAGTCGCGCTGCGCAGCATCAGGAACGGCCCGTCGAACGACCTTCCGTTGAACGTGACGAAGCGGTGGAAGCGCGCGATCGCCTTCCAGAACTCCGCGAGAAAGACGGCCTCCGTATCGCCCACGAACGTAAAGAGGCCGTCGGCGGATTTTTCCTCCGCGCGCCCGTCCGTCTTTTCGTACCAGACGCGGCCGCGACCGGTGTCCGGATTCACCATCGCCAGCACCACGATGCGGCCCGTCAGCGGCCAGAGCGACATGGTCTCGGGAAGCTTCTGCCGTTCCTCGTCCGTGCGGGCGTTCTTCGACAGATACGTGCGCTGCGCGTCGTCGAGGTCATCCCATTCGATCGCGACGGTCTCGATGTCGAAGACGACGCTGGCCATCTAGAGTCTCGTCCCGGTGCGCGGCATCCTGCTATTCTGTAACACCACCACATGACACGTTCCCGACAGTTCGTCGCGGCAATCGCAGTCGCCCTCGCGCTCGTGATCTCGGCGCCCGGTTGCGCCCGCAAGGCCGCGCGACCCGTGGTGTCCGACACGCTGAACCGCCACCTCGACGGCGACCTGCCCACGCTCGATCCGATCGTGACGAACGAAGAGCTGGCGATGCGGGTCGAAGAGCTCATGTTCCGGCCCCTGATCGGACTCGATCACTCGTGGAAATTCGTGCCGTCGCTCGCGACCTCGTGGGCGGCGTCGTCGGACGGGCTCGTTTACGACATCCGGCTCGATCCGAAGGCGCGGTGGGAAGACGGCACGCCCGTGACCTCGGAGGACGTCGCTTACACGATCGAGCGGATCCGGGATCCGAAGGTGGCCGCCGTCAACTGGAAGTGGGGCTTCGACGACGTGCGCTCCGTCGAGACGCCCGATCCCGCAACCGTGATCATCCGGTTCGAAAAGCCGTACGAGGAGCGACTCCTTGCGCTCACGGTTCCGATCGTGTCCGCCGCCGCCTACCGGCGCGGAACGGGTCTCGATCGCCAGCCATTCGGCACAGGGCCGTATCGCCTCGAGTCCTGGACCGCCGCGCAAAAGATCGTCCTGGTGCGTCGGGCAGACGCGCCGGCGGAGACGTATCCGTTCTCGCGCGTCGTCTTCCACGTGATCCCCGACGGCGCGGTGCGATTTCAGGCAGGCTCCGCGGGCCAGCTCGACGAGTTCCGCATCTCGCGGGATCAGCGGGCAAGCGCCGCGGCCTCGCCGGAGTTTCTCGCGAAGAACCGGATTCTCAAGGTGGGACAGTTCGGCGTTTCGATGCTCGTGTTCAACGTCCGCAACCAATTCCTCGCCGATTCGCGCGTCCGGCTGGCGCTCGCGCACAGCTGGGACCGTGTCCAGGCCGCCCGGACCCTGTACCCGCCGGACGGCGCGCCGCTCCTGTCGGGTCCCTTTCCCGCGGGAGCGCTCGAGAACGCGCCCGAGATAAAGCCCGTATCCTTCGATTTGAAGGAGAGCGCCCGGCTGCTGGACGCCGCGGGCCTGCGGCTCGGTTCCGACGGATTCCGACACGGTTCCGACGGACACCGCGTCTCGCTCGAGCTTCTCTACCCTTCGAACCAGGCGATGACCGCCAACATCGTCCAGATCTTCGCGCAGGGCGCCGGGAAAGCCGGGGTCGAGATGGTGATGCATCCTCTCGACTGGGCCGCCTTCTCGCAACGCTTCGCGGCGGGAGAATTCGAGATCGCTCCCACCTTTCAGCAGTACGTGCCGCCCCATCTCGACCAGTTCGAGTTCTTCCATTCGAGCGAGGCTCCCCCGAAGGGTCAGAACACAGGTTTCTACAGCAGCCCCGCCGTCGATCGCGCGCTCGAAGCGGCGCGGCGCGAGACCGACCCCGCCCGCCGGCTGGAGCTCTTCCGCCAGGTCCATCGCCTCCTGGCGGCGGATCCGCCGGGAGATTTCCTGTGGAGCCCCGACCAGTACTGGGCCGTATCCACGCGACTCGAAGGGGTGGAGACGTCGCCGATCGGCTTGTACCACGTGCTGCCGGGCTCCCTCGGCTGGATGCCCGCTCCGATCCGGCCCGCGAGGCGATGACCGCGCGATCCCGTCCAGTTGCGGGCCGATGACGAATCGCTCTCCCGGATCTGCGGGCCGATGACGGGCGCTCTCGACGGGATCCTCGTTCTGGATCTGTCCCGCGTTCTCGCCGGGCCCTTCTGCACGATGCTCCTCGCCGACCAGGGAGCCCGGGTGATCAAGGTCGAGGCTCCGGGCACCGGGGATGTCACGAGGGGGTGGGGGCCGCCGTGGGACCAGCGGACGGGGCTCTCCGCTTACTACCTTTCGGTCAACCGGAACAAGGAGTCGATCGCGCTCGACCTCGCGTCCCCCGCCGGCCGGGAGTCGGTCGGCATCCTCGCCCGGAGAGCCGACGTCGTCGTCGAGAACTTTCCGCCCGGCGGTTTCGAGAAGTTCGGTCTCTCGCTCGACGCGATGCGCGCCGCGAACCAGCGTCTCGTCACGGCCTCGATCACGGGATATGGACGGTCGGGACCGGACGCCGCCGCGCCCGGATTCGACCTGCTCGCGCAGGCGGGCAGCGGCCTGATGGCGGTGACGGGGGATGCCACCGGCACCGCGACGAAGATCGGGGTCGCGGTTTCGGATCTCTTCGCCGGCACGTTTCTCGCCTTCGGGATCGCTGCCGCGCTCCGGGAGCGCGAAGCGACCGGCTCCGGCGGGCACGTCGAAACGGATCTCTTCCGGGCGAGCGCATCGGCGCTCGTCAACGTGGGCCAGGCGTGCCTGGTCACGGGGGAGGAGGCGCAGAGGCACGGCAGCGGCCACGCGCAGATCGTCCCCTATCGAACCTTCGCCGCGTCGGACGGAGAGCTCGCGCTCGCCATAGGAACCGATCCGCAGTTCGCGCGGCTCGCCCGCCTCGTCGGCCATCCCGAGTGGGCCGCGGACCCGCGCTTTTCGACGAATGCGGCGCGGGTCGCGCATCGCGCGGAGATCGAATCGGAGCTCGCGCGGATCTTCGAGAGCGAGCCCCGCGACGTCTGGCTCGCCCGCTGCCGCGAGACGGGACTGCCTGCAGGACCCGTACGCGGTCCTCTCGAAGCGCTCGCCGGTGACGAAGTCCGGCGCGCGGCGAACGTCGTGCAATCGCAGGGCATCGGCTTCATACGCTCGCCCGTCTCCGTCGGAGGCGCGGAGGCTCCCGTGGGCTTTCCTCCGGTTCTGGGCGCCGACGGAGAGAGGTTGCGCCGGGAATTCGGGCTGCCGGACGGGATTTCGTGAAGATCGCCTTCATCGGGACGCACGGTGTCGGAAAGACCACGCTCTGCTTCGAGCGCGCGGCCCTTTTGAAGAAGCGGGATCTGGTCGTCGAGATGGTCCGCGAGGTTGCGCGGTTCTGCCCGCTCCCGATCAACCGCGACACCACGGTCTCCGCGCAGTCCTGGATTCTCCACACGGAGATCGCGGAGGAGCTCGTCGCGGAGAACAAGTCGGAAGTCGTCATCTGCGACCGCAGCGTCCTCGACAACTACTGCTACCTGCTCCAGACGGGAAAGCACCCGATGCTCGAGCCGCTCGTGCGCTGGTGGACGGGAACCTACGGACTGCTGATCAAGGTCCCCATCGTCGGGTCGCCGCAGTTCGACGGCCTGCGAGACGTCGACGCGGCGTTTCAGCGTGCCGTCGACGAGAAGATCGACGAAGTGGTCGCGGACTGGAAGATTGACGTCGTGCGACTCGACCGGGAACGCCGGCCCTTCTGGGCCACGGACGCCCTCGAAGCGATCCTGCCGCTGTTGCGGCCCCTCCAGCAGCCGTTGTTCGAGGGGAAAGAAGACTAGTTTCCGGTTCTCCGTTTTGTTCTCGGTTGCCGGTTTTCGAAATGGGTTCTCCCGCTCCAGGGCGGATCACGGATACCGGCTTAATCCATCGGCGCGACAGCCGCCTTCTCCGGCCCTCCCCCCATCGTCCTCCACGCAATCGCGCCGAGCACCACGGCGCCCCCGGTCAGGGCCCAGAAGCCCGGCCGCTCTCCGAGGAAAAGAAAGACCCAGACGGGGTTGGCGATCGGCTCGAGCATCCCGAAGAGGGAAGCCTGCGTCGCGGTGACGTAGCGCAGTCCCCGCACGAAGAGGACGTAGGCGCCGGCGATCTGGACGAAGCCGAGAAAGGCGAGGATCGCCGCCGACTGTCCCGTGAGCGAGAGGTCGGGCGCGACGAACGGGAACAGCGCGGCGCACGCGAGGACGTTCCCGTATGTCACGGCGGCTTCCGCACCCGCGTCCCGTTCCCGCCGGAGCGCGAGGACGAGGCCCGCGAAGAAGATCCCCGAGAGGATCGCCATCGTGTCCCCGGCGCCGCCTGCGTGAAATTTCCCCACGAAGAAGAGCGCCATGCCGCCGAGGGCGACCACGATCGCCGCGGCATCGCGTCGTCGGAAAGGCTCCCGGAGAAGTACGGGCGACAGGATCAGGACCCAGACCACGCCGCTGTACTGCAGGAAAATCGCGTTGGCCGCGGTCGTCCATTTCGTCGCGACGACGAACGTCGTCAGGCAGGCGGCATAGCTGATGAGCGCCGCGACGAACGACGGCGTCCAGCGGGGCGGCCGGGGCCGCAGGAGCACGAGCAGGGCGAGAGCCGCGAAACCCGAGCGAAAGAACGCGACCTTCAGTGGCGGATCGGCGAGAGCCTTCACTCCGATCCCGCCGGTCGACCAGAGGAGCGCGGCGGAGAGAACGAGGAGTGCCCCCTTGCGCGCGGCGGTCACGAGACGGCTGCCGCAATCGCGCGGCACACCGCTTCGGCCGCGGCGGCGCCGAC
>JBBSEW010000043.1:0-33053 GCA_038239305.1 Thermoanaerobaculia bacterium
GACGACGGAATACCTCGCCGCCGCTCTGCTCGACATGGCATGGCACGATCTCGGGCCGGACGCGCCTCTCCAGGACGTCGCCGCGTTCGAGGAGTCGGCATTGAAGCGATTTCAGGTCGATCTGCCGCAGGTCCCGCCCCGCTACCGCACGACCTACTTCGCCCACATCTGGGAGAGCGAGTACGCCGCCGGCTACTACGCGTACCTCTGGAGCGAGCTGATCGACGACGACGCGTACTACTGGTTCCGCGACCATGGCGGCATGACTCGCGCAAACGGACAGCGCTTCCGCGAAATGATCCTCTCGCGGGAAGGGACGCAAAACGCCGCGGTCCTGTACCGCGCGTTCCGCGGCCGCGACCCGGTCGTCGAGCCCCTCCTGGAGGAGCGCGGACTGAAAGCCCCCCCGGCTCCTGCGCGCCGAAAGAACGACGGCTCGAAGAAACCCGCTCCCTGATTTCGCCCATCGCGTCGACGCCCCCGCTTCCCAGCGTCGCTCGTGATCATCCACGCCTGTCCTTTCGTTGTCGGGAGCCGCCGGCGCCAGCGCCCGCGACCGTCCGCGCGGCGTAGGGACCCGTGTTCACCGACGGGCGGTCGGCGCCCTGACGAAGAGGAGCACCGGCGCTGCCAGCGGAGAAAACGGCAGGCTCGGGAACGGCCGTCGACGCCAAAGCCAACTCATTGCAGCAAAGCCGCTTGGGGCGCGATCCATGGCCGCGGGCGAGGAGGCGGGAGTGCCCGAAGCCTTTCCCCTGTTCTCTCCGCCATGCCGGGCATCGAAATCGGAGACTTCTCGCCGGGAGTGATCGCGTGCGCGCTCCTCTTCGGGCTCGTCGGATTCGCCGCGTTTCGCTGGGGCAAGAAGAACGGAGAGCCGAGACAGCTCTTTCTCGGCGTCGCCCTGATGGCATACGGCTATTTCGTATCGAACGCGTGGCTGTCGTTCGGGATCGGCGGAATCCTGACGCTCCTGCTCTTCTTCCCCCGGTAGAGCGGGGACGTGGCATCGTGCTATCCGCTATCCGCTATCCGCTATCCGCTATCCCCGGAATCCCGACTTCCGGCTCGAGACTCCAGACTCAGAACGCAGACTCAGAACGGATGACTGACTTCCGACTTCCGACTTCTGACTTCTGACTTCTGACTTCTGACAAAGAGAGAACCCCTACCGCAGCACCTTCAGCCGTTTGGACCACTCGGGCGCGAACCCCAGACGGTCGTACAACTCCCGCGCCCGGTCGTTTTTCTCGAATACGTTCAGCGTGAGCAGCCGGTGGCCCCGAGACCGGCTCCAGGCTTCACCCGCCGCCATCAGCAGGGTGCCGACCCCGCGGCCCTCCGCTCCGGATGCGACGACGAGGTCGGAAACGTGCCCATGCCGTTCCTTCGTGAAGAAGTCGATGGCCTCGTGCGCGTGGAGGAACCCGAGGGGCGTCCCCGTTTCGTCCTCGGCCACCAGCACCGAGACCTCGGGCCCGGAATGCGCGAGGGCTTCGGTCATCACGGTCTGGACTGCCCGATCCATCACCGCGCGCTCGCGCCAGGGCGGAGGCCCGAAATCGTGGAGCCGCGGTGCCATCGGAACGAGCCAGCCGGCGTCGGCGGGAGTCGCGGGCCGAATCGAAATGCTCATCGGAGCATTCTCCCCTGCGCGGGAAGACGACGCTTACATCTCTTACGAAAGTCTTGCGTCGCCCTGAAGACTTCGGCTCCCCGGCTGCGCGATCCTGACGTCGTTCGCGGCGAGATCCGCGAGAAAGGAGTCGGATCATGAAAAGGATTCGGACAATCGGAGGAACGATGGCGATCACCCTTCTGTGCGCGGCGGCTTCCGCGCAGGCGCAGCACGGCGGAGGTCCCCCGCACGGCGGACCGGGCCGCGAGTGCCGGGAACAGCTCATCGGCGCGGTCGGACTGACGGATGCAGAACAGACCGCGCTGACGGCGCTGCGGGAGCAGACGCGGGCGTCCGTCTCGACGCTGGAGACGTCCGGTCGATCCATCCACGAGCAGGTGGAGGCGGCACTCGCGGCGCCGAGCCCCGATCCGACGGCGATCGGCAAGCTCATGATCCAGGTCAACGGATTCCACCAGCAGATCGAAACGATCCGTAAGAACGCAGAGGCCACCTTCGTCGCGTCCCTCACCGCCGAGCAGCAGACGAAATACGCGGCCCTCATCGCCGCCAATCCCCACTGCGCCGCCTTTCCGAATCACATGCATATGCCGGGACCTCCTGCGGCCTGACCGTCCGAAGCAGGTCCGGGAAGCCGACTTCCCGGGGGCGGATCGTGGTGAGAGAGGTAACCGCGACCCGCCCTCGGGATTGTCGGTCTCTCGTCGCTCCGGTGTCGGTTTCGATCCGCCGTCAACTCTGCGGGGGCCTGCGGAGATCGAGCTGCCAGGTTTCCGCGACGAGATGATGGCCGAAGCGGATGTGCTTCTCCTGTTCGACCAACTCGAAACCCGCGTTGGCGTAGAGGTGTCTCGCGGCCCCGAGCACACTCTGCGTCCACAGCACGATGCGCTGGTAGCCCTGGCGGCGGGCGAAGGCAACGCACTCGGATACGAGCCGAGCGCCCAGGCCCAGACCGCGTGCCGTGGGCTCGACGTAGAGGAGCCGCAGCTTTGCGACGGCCTTCGACTGGCGGACGAGGAATACCGCTCCGAGCGTTTCGCCGTTTCTCTCCGCGATCCATCCTCGCTCAGACTTCGGATCGAATTTCCGGAGAAATGAGGCGGCGACCTCTGCGACGAGCGCCTCGAACGTTTCGTCCCAGCCGTATTCGCGGGCGTACAGCACGCCGTGCCGGTGGATCACCCATCCGAGGTCACCCGGCCCCGGCCGTCGAAGACGCACGGGACCTCCGGGCTCGGAATCGCCGAGAAGCCGTCCGGCCCCATCCAGCGACCGGGCGAGCCGGCTCCGCCCGGCTGGCGACAGAGCTCGGAGCATGGCGCCGGTGGCACGAGCGGAACGGGCGTCCACCAGGGTCGCGAATGTCCGACGTCCTTTCGAGGTGAGCGAGAGAAAACTCTCCCGGCCGTCCCGCGGCGATCGTCGGCGTCGCACGAGCCCCGTCCGTTCGAACGCGGAGAGAATTCGCGACAGGTAGCCGGGATCGATCCCGAGCTCACTGCCCAGCTCCGTCGCCGCCGGCTCCGGTCGATGCGCGAGCTCGTACAGAACGCGCGCCTCGGCGAGCGAGAACGGGCTCCCTAAAAGGCTCTGGTAGTCCAAAACGCCGATCCGCTTCGTGTAGAGACGATTGAAGCGGCGAACGGTCTCGATCTGATTGGCGAGCGCCTCGGACATCGATCCTCCCTCGAGGGGAGAATCGTGAGTCAATTAGTTGACGATGTCAAGCATTTAGGTCCGGGCGCCAGGCTGGCGTCCGTTTCTGATCGAAACCGAAACGGATCTCACAAATCAAACTTCAGAGCGAGGGTCTGCTCGCACTCCATACTTCTCCCGCAGCACCTCTGCGTGATGGCTGGCGTGGCCCACGATCACGTACGCCAGCGCCCGCACCGTGAACGGGTTGTCGCTCGCGGTTCCCGCGTTGCTCCAGCAATCCGCCGGGAGATTCCGGAAGAACGCGAGGCTCGCGCGCCTCGTGTCACGAAAATCGTCCACGTGGCTCACCCACGAACACTCGTCCGCCCGAGCCACTTCGGCGCAGGGCCCCTCGTCGAAGCCGGGCAGCGAAGGACCGAGCCTTCGCGCAAACCAGAAGGCTCGATGGAAGAAGACCCGCTCGCAATCGTTGACGTGATTGAGGACCTGCCGGACGCTCCACTTCCCGGGGGCGTACCGGTCGAGGGATTTCTCCTCGGAGATCCCGGCCAGAAAGCCCGCCATCTCCTGCGCCTGAGTCTCCATGGCGCCCAGCACGTCGCCGCCGGCGACGCGGTCGATGTACCGGAAATAGTAGGAAGCCGCCTCCGAGCTCTCGGGCCGGCCGGTGATCGACCCGCCTCGCGAATCCGTTGTGTTTGCCAAGACTTGCCTCCTTCACCTTCACTCTCGCACCCGGAGATTGGATCAGAATCGCCGGTTTCGGGGAATCCATCAACCTCTTCAAGCGGCCAGCGGACGGTGGACGGGCGGACGGGCGGACGGGCGGACGGCGGACGCTGTCAGCCGCCTGAAAAATCGCGTCCATTCGACGCACCATCCCTTCGCTGGCGGTACACTCTGCCGCAACCGCAAAGGAGAATCCATGCGACTGCCGGCACGTCTCTCCGTCCAGATCGGAATTTCCGTCGGGATCGCGATCGTCACACTCGCGTGTCAGAATTCGAACTCGGTCACCGGCCCGGCTGCAAGCGCGAGCCCCGCCTCCGCGCAGCTGTCCGGCGCCTGGACGGGATCGTTCGCGGCGTACGACTCGGCGCGATGCACGAACTCGTCCGCGACCGCGACGTTCCAGCAGAACGGAACAGTCGTCACGGGGATCCTCCAGTCGAACGCGTGCGGAATCGGCGGAGCGTTCCGCGGATCGATCCAGGGAAATACGATCACCGGCTGGATCGACATGACGGGTTGCCAGGGCGGCGGCGTGTCGGGCACGATCCAGAGAGGCCGGATCTCGCTCAACATCGCGGACCTGACGAAACCGCTCATCACAGGCGACCTCGTCGTCATGAACGGCGGAGCGATGACGCTCGGACGGTAGTCGCTGCGAGCAGTCCGCTGTCCGTTTTCCGTTCATCGTTTACGAAGACCGCGGCAATCGCCTTTCGTGTCCCGTTTCTCGTTTCTCGTTTCCCGTCTCCCGGCCTCCGTCATAGATTCCGGCCATGCCGATGAACCGACGGGATTTCCTCGCCGCGTCCGCGTCGACCGCGGCGGCGCTCGCGATCGCTCGCTGCGCCGGAACTCGTCCGCCGGCCTCGCGCCGCGGCCCGCCCGACATCCGGCGGCCGGACGGCTGTGCGCTCGCTCCGGTCCGCGTGTCCGCCGAGCGCGAGATCCGGACGATCGCAGGGCTGCGCCCCTACCGGCCGAGCGGGTTCGTCGTCCGGGCGGAGAAATCAGGCGACGTCCTGGTCATTCACAACTACGGGCACGGCGGCGGCGGGATCACGCTCTCCTGGGGCACGTCGAAGCTCGCGATCGACCGGATCCCGCCGGAGCACCGGGGACCCGTCGCGGTCCTCGGCTGCGGCGCGGTGGGGCTTTCGGCCGCCCGTCTTCTGCAGGAGCGCGGATACCCGGTCACGATCTACGCGAAAGATCTCCCTCCGAACACGACGTCGAACGTGGCGGGCGGCCAGTGGTTCCCCTTCTTCGTGTACGACTCATCCTGCCGCACGCCGGAATTCCTCCGGCAGTTCGTCGCGGCCTCGGAGTTCGCCTATCGCCGCTACCAGACGATGGTGGGGTCTCGGTACGGAGTGCGATGGATGCGGAACTACTCCATCGCGCGCGAGCCTTTTTCGGAGACCGGGCTCGTCTCGACTCGCGGACCGATCGGGGCGCTGCTCCCGGAGTTGCGGGATCTTCCCCCGAACGAGCACCCCTTTCCCGATGCGCCCTTCGTGCGTCAATTCGACGGAATGCTGATCGAGCCGCCCCTCTACCTCGCCGCGATGCTCGAGGACTTCCGGGTCGCGGGAGGCGTGGTCCGGGTCGTCGAGATCGGCGACCGCTCGCAGCTCGCCTCGCTTCCGGAGCGCGTGGTCATCAACTGCACCGGCCTCGGATCGCGTTCGCTCTTCGGAGACGAGGAGCTCGTGCCGGTCAGGGGCCAGCTCACGTTCCTTCTCCCGCAGCCGGAGGTCTCGTACGCCGTGCTTCGAGGGGATCTCTACATGTTTCCGCGCCGTGACGGAATCGTTCTCGGCGGGACCCACGGGGAAGGCATCACGTCGCTCGAGCCGGACCTGCCGACGAAGGACCGGATCCTCGCGGACCACAAGAGGTTCTTCGACGGCTTCCGGAGCTGCTGATCAGATCCGCCGGCGGGTAGACGCCCGGGAGCTCGACTCCCGGACCGATCCGACGGACGCCGGGTAGGACTCCCGGATGGCGGCCGCGATCTTCCGCAGCGCGCTTTCGAACGGATAACCCCGCCGCCAGACGAGGGCGATCGTCCGAAACGGCGCGGGTTCTCCGAACCGGCGGGTCTGCAGAGGAGCGCGGGCCGTCTCGGTCGCGACCGCGAGCTGCGGCAGGAGCGTGACGCCGCCTCCCTGGGCGACCATCTGCGCGAGCGTCGGAAGGCTGGTCGCCCGGAACTCGAGCTCGCGCGCCTTCGCGCGGGAGCAGTACGCGAGCGCCTGCTCGCGGAAGCAGTGGCCGTCGTCCAGGAGAAGGACGTCGACGTTTTCGAGATCGGCGGCCGTGGCGGGCCCGCTCGCGCCTCCGACAGGATTTCCGAGCGCGGTCATGAGCACGAACGGATCCCTCGCGATCACGTCCGAGACGACGTCGCCGACGTCCGCCTCGAGGGCGAGAAGCGCCGCGTCGAGAGCGCCGGACTGGAGCTCGAGGACCAGCGTGGCGGTCTTCTCCTCGATCCATCGAAGGTCGAGCTTCGGAAAGCGGCGCCGGATCCGCGGAGCGGCGGCCGGGAGCAGGTAAGGGGAGATCGTCGGGATGACTCCGATTCGGAGCGTGCCCGCGAGCGGATCCTGCCGCCGCGCGGCAAAGTCGGCGAGATCGTTCGCTTCGACGAGCAGGCGTCGGACGCGAGGAAGGATCTCGCTCCCGGCGCTCGTCACGAGGACGCGCCGGCGGTCTCTCTCGAAGAGCCTCGTTCCGAGAGCCGACTCGAGCCGGGCGAGCTGGGCGCTCAATGCGGGCTGGGACACGTGGCAGAGCCGGGCGGCCGCGTGGAAAGAGAGAGCGTCCTCGAGGGCCACGGCGTACTGGAGCTGGCGAAGCGTGAAGGAGTGCGGTTTCAGCCTCACGATAATCGTATGTTATCAAATGGATCACAAGAGAGTCTTGGACTTATGAGACCCCCGGAGGCATCTTGATGCTCCGAACGCCGGAAAGCCGGCGGGCGGCCCCGGCGAGCGACCGGCAAAAAGGAGACATGCCCATGTTGACCGTAGGAGACAGGTTTCCCGAGTTTCAGCTTCAGGGCGTCGTGAGCCTCGACAAGGAGCGCGAGTTCACCGCAATCTCGAACGAAAGCCATCCGGGCCAGTGGAAGGTCGTCTTTTTCTGGCCGATGGACTTCACGTTCGTCTGCCCGACGGAGATCGCCGAATTCGGGCGTCGCGACGCGGACTTCCGGGACCGCGACGCGCAGGTCCTCGGTGTCAGCACCGACACTCACTTCGTCCATCTCGCCTGGCGCAAGAGCCACCCGGACTTGAAGGACCTGCCTTTCCCGATGCTCGCCGACACGAAAAGGGAGCTCGCGTCGGCGCTCGGCATCCTGCACAAAACGGAAGGCGTCGCGTTGCGCGCGACTTTTCTCGTGGATCCGGAGGGCATCATCCGCCACGTGAGCGTCAACGACCTCTCGGTCGGGCGCAATGTCGACGAAACCGTGCGGGTGCTCGACGCTCTTCAGACCGATGAGCTCTGCCCCTGCAACTGGAAAAAGGGCGAGGCGACGCTGGAGGTGGCATGAGCACTCGGCTTTCCCCCGAATCCGAATCGGCCGGATCCGGGGCTTCCGCGCTCCTGGAGATCCGGGCGCGGATGCCGGAGACGGCGCGCGACATCCGGCTGAATCTCCAGGCCGTCCTGCAGGAGGGCTCACCGTCCGCGCTCTCCCCGGCGCAGCGATGGGGGACGGCGGTCGCTTCGGCGGCCGCCTCCCGCCACGCGGGACTTCTCGACGCCGTCGTCGCGGACGCCCGACGTGCCGTGCCGGAGGCCGAGGTCGAGGACGCTTTCGCCGCCGCTTCCCTGATGGCGATGAACAACATCTACTACCGGTTCCGGCACATGATCGGCAAGAGCGCCTACTCCGAAAAGCCCGCGCGTCTCCGGATGAACCGGCTCGCCCGGCCCGCGACATCGAAGGCCGATTTCGAGCTCTTCTCCCTCGCCGTCAGCGCGATAAACGGATGTGAGATGTGCCTTCGCTCGCACGAGGGCGTCGTTACCGAGGCCGGGTTGACGGAGGACCAGGTTCACGGCGCCGTCCGGATCGCGGCGACGATCCATGCCACGGCCGTCGCCCTCGAGATTGCGGCGGTCCCTCCGCGACCGCAAGTGATCGCGCCGGCCGCCGAAGCGGTCACCCTGCCGGCCTGAGGTCCTCGGGTTTCGGCTGCCCGCTGTCAGCCGGGGCGCATCACCGGCCGCGCGACTCCCGGGAGCCTTTCTCGAAAAACTTCTTCGTCAGGAGGACGAGCCCTGTGATCTGGACCCACTCCGACAGGATGTTGCCGACGACCTGGCCCCACCGGGAGGCCGGGTCCATGCGCAGGTAGAGCACGAGCCACCCCGTTCCCGTCACGAGCAGAAAGAGCGTGAACGAGTGACAGACGAGAAATTCCCGCACCTTTCCGCGGAGCTTTCGCGGAACCGGCCGGGTCTCGGCAGAGCCTTTTTCGAAGAAGTATTTGGTCGCAACCACGGCGAGGACGACGCCAGACCAGTCGGCGATCGCATTGCCGAAGAACGCGCCTCCATGCTTCTGAGGATCCGAGCGCGTGTAGAGGACGATCCAGACGACCAGGATCGCGGTCGCGACGAGCGTGAGCGAGTGCTCGTGGAAAAATGTCTCGCGGCGGCGCTTCATCGATGGATTTTACTGGAACGCCTCCGATGTCGTCTGCCGCCGCCAGGGGGCTTGCCCGTTCTCTCGCGTCTCTTCTAGACTCCACGTCCGATCATCAGACGGCCTCAGGAGGAATTTTTATGAAGAGTCCGGCCCGGCTTCGGTCCTGGTTCGCGCTTCTCCTCGTTGGCGCCGCCGCTCGCGCGTCCGGGGGAGTCCTCGATGTCGCGGACAACGGCTTCACGCTCCGCGAGACCGTCACCGCGTCGGCGCCGCCCGACAAGGCATACGCCGCGATGGTCGACGTCGCGAAGTGGTGGAGCTCCGACCACACCTACTCGGGAAACGCCGCCAACCTCTCGATCGACGCGAAGGCCACCGGCTGCTTTTGCGAGAAGCTTCCCAACCTCGGAGGCGTCCGCCACATGACGGTGGTGTACGTGTCGCCCGGGAAGGCGATCCGGTTCGAAGGGGTCTCGGGCCTCTCCAGTCGATGGGCCTTTCGGGCAGCATGACGTGGAAGTTCGACGCACAGGAAAAGGGAACGACGATCGAAGTCCGCTACGCGGTGGGCGGCTACAGCCCGGGCGGGCTGAAAGAGGTCGCTCCCCTGGTCGATGGCGTCCTGCGCGCCCAGCTCGACCGTTACCAGCGATACGTCGATACGGGGAAGCCGGAAGCCCCGAAGCCCTGAGACCCGGAAACCCTGCCGACCGGTCCGACTCCACGGTCCTCACGGCCGGCGAGCCGGCGAGCCGGCGAGGACTTCGGAGGAAGCCGCCCCCGGGGCGCCTCGGGGACAAGACCTCCGGGATCGAGATCGAGATCGACAGCACGTTGCCCATCGACCTGCTGCAGGTCACGTCGAAGAAATCCCGAGACCGCTCAGAAATCGGTGACTCGCCGCCGCGCTCCCGAGGGGTGACGCCGGGTGGTCGTGCTCGACGAACCGGTGGGCGGTGCCGGAACGCCCGGCCGCTTCCAGGATCCTCGAAAAGTCGAGCACGCCGGATCCGACGTCCGCCATGTCTCCGCGCGCGTCCATGTCCTTCAGATGAAGGAGCGGAAATCGCTCGGCATGGCGGTCCAGGTCGGCGACGGGGTCGCGGCCCCCGCGGACCGACCAGAACACGTCCAGCTCCAGGGCGACGAGCCCCGGATCGCACTCCTCGAGCAGCACGTCGTAGAGGGTCGTCGCCCCGATCGCGAAATGGTCGCCCGCGTGGTTGTGGTACCCGAACCGGAGCCCGACGCTGCGGACGGCAGAACCCGCGGCGTTCAGAATCGCCGCCAGCCGCTTCGCGTCGTCGATCGCGGGATTGTCCGGCAGCCACTCCCGATCGGCGCCTCCGCAGATGACAAACGCCTGTCCGAGGAGGGCGGCCTCCTCGAGGAGAGCGCCGGAACGCCCTCGGAGATCCTCCGCGGAGACATGTCCGGCAGGGGCCGTGAGGCCCGCGTCGTCCAGAAGCCCGCGGACCTCCCGCGCATTTCGGCCGTGCAGGCCGGCGAGCTTCACTTCGCGGTAGCCGATTTTCCGGAGGGCAGCCAGCGTGCCGGCCGCGTCCCGATCCATGAGCTTTCGCACGGTGTGGAGCTGGATGCCGGGCGAGGGCGGGCGTGCGGCTCGGGAGCTCATCGCCTCATTTTCCCCTTTCCCGGTTTCGGAACTTCTTCCGGAGTCCGGCCGTTCTTCCGAAGGGGAAGCGCGCGGAAATCCAGGCTTCGCCGGAACTCGGGCACGGATGGCTGCTAGCATCGCCTCCGATCCCCTCGGAAACCGTATCGCCCTCGGCTCGCCTTGGTTCGAAAAAGGAGGCTTCTGTGAAAAAAGTGACCCGAATCTCGATCGTGCTCGCCGCCGCCATCGCCATCGCAGCCGCCTCGTCCGTTCTCGCCCAGGATCACGCCGCTCCCGCCGCCGCCGCCCGAAAGACTTCACCGGGTAAGTCCGCTCCGGTGAAAGCCAGCGTCCACACCACCCTGAATCCGAGCGACATGCAGTGGATGGATGCGCCCCCGTTCCTCGCCCCCGGATCGAAACTCGCCGTGCTGTTCGGCGACCCGTCCAAACCCGGGCTCTATATCCTGCGCGTCAAGGCGGGAGACGGGTACCGGATCGCAAACCACTGGCATCCGACGGACGAACATGTCACCGTGATCGCGGGAACGTTTCTCGTTTCCGCGGGAGACTCGACGGACGTTTCGAAGGAAATGTCCCTCTCCGCCGGCGGTTTCGCGACGATGCCCGCGAAAATGCATCACGCGGCGAAATTCGGCGGTGACACGGAGATCGAAGTCTCGGGAATGGGCCCCTTCCAGATCAACTACGTCGATCCCGCGGACGATCCCCGCAAGAGCCACTGAGCTTTCCTTCCCGCTCGCTCCGGGTGGGACCCGGTGCCGTCGGGCTCCGGGCCTCCGGGAGCGTCCTACCGCGGGACGCTCCCGCCGGAACCCCAGCTGCCCGCTACTTCCTGGGGAAGCTCGGATCCGCCTTCACTTCCTCGATCTGCTTCGTATGCCGCGCGCTGTGGGCGCCCACGAACAGGAGCCACTCGTAGGCATCCAGCTTCTTGCCGAGGGGGCTGTCGGCGGCATGGGCGCGGAGATCCGCGTGATCGCGAAGGATCGCTTCCGTCAAGGCGCGCGCCTCGACGAAATGCTTCACGGCGGCCTCCGGCGTGCCGAAGCGGTTGCTCGGCTTGAGCGGCTCGGGCGCCTGCGCCTTGTGGGAACGGTCGGTGATCGCCTTCATCACGAAGTCGTCCAGGGCCGCAACGTCGACGGCTTCGGTGCGCGCCGGGGCCTTCAGAATCTCGTTCTCGATCGAAGTCCGGATGAGGTCTTCCGCGGCGGCGATGTGCTCCATGACCTCCGCGACGGACCACCGGTCGGGCGCGGCCTTGAAGTTCCACTGAGCCGCCGACAGGCCCGTCGTATCGTCCACGATCGCCTGTTTGGTGCTTTCGAGATATTTCATCGCCCGGTCGCGCTCCGCATCGGTCAGCGTCTGGGCCGAAACCATCGTCGCCGTCGCGAACGCGACCGTCAGCAGAATTCCGATCGACAGGAAACGTCTCATGCCTTCTCCTCTCGTGCGCCGAAGCGCTCGAAACAAACCGGGAAGAAACAGAGGAGCGATATACCACGGAGCCGGCCGGTGAGAGCTGGCGGCGCGGAAAAGGCGCGCTGTGCTCCCTCAACTCATGGCCTCGAACGGATGGCTCGCCGGCGGCGGGCTCCCGCGAGACTTCGGAACTCCGCGAACCAGCGCTTTCCTCCCTCTCCCGGCGGGAGAGGGGCGGGGTGAGGGGTGAGGGGCGTTCTCACTCCGATTGCTGCGATCACCCGATTCTCTGATTGATCACCCGATTCTCTGATTGATCACCCGATCACCCGATCACCCGATCACCCGATCACGAGCAATTGAACCGGCGCCCGATTCCCCGCTGATTCGATAGTTCAAAAGTTCAATTGATCGCGAGATCATGATGGCGAGATCGCCCACCGGATTCCCCGGTCACCGATTCCCCTGATCGACCTCCGGAACCGGGGACGCCGGAGGTCCGCCTGCGATCAGCAGCAGCCCGCGTGCGGCCGTGACCGTCAGATCTTTTCGAAATTGATGGTCTTGACCCCGACCCACACGCTGCCGTCGGCGAGCTTCCACTGCGCCGGGCTGACGGCCGGGAGAAGTCCGCCCTTCACGCCCTTTGCCTGCTTCGTCGAAAGCGTCCGGGAAGGAAGACTCTTCACTTTCGAACCCGACGTCGACTTCTTCTGCGGGGACTTAGCCATCGCTCTCTCCTTCTTGTGGCCGCTCGCGGAGCAATCGCCACGCTGTTTCGAATCCGTTTCGAATCCGTTTCGAATCCGTCTCGACTTTCCACTCGTGTTCCACTCAACCGACTCTTCCACTCAACCGACTGCGCACAATTCCCGACTTCGAACCCCGGCGCGGGGACAGCCCCGGCTCAGAACCGGTGAGTTCCAACGCGCCGGCAAGCGCCTGATTCGCCGGATCGCCGACTCAGACCTTTTGAAAGTTGAGCGCGCTGTTGAGGGGGCGCACACTGCCGTCGCCGGCCGCGACCTGTCCGATCTTCTGGACCGCAGGCAGGGCCACCGTGCTGCCCCCCTTGACGCCCTTCGCCTGGCGGGCCGACAGGCCCCGGGCCGGGAGACCCTTGACGCTCGCCTTCTTTCCTGCCTTCGCCGTCTTCCCGTTCTTCGCCATGACTCTCTCCTTTTTCACTGGCCGACCCCCGCAGGAGCCGACCCGTTTCGATGCCGACGGAGCTCTCCGATCGACATCCGTTTGGACTCTCGACTCAGTCTTTCGGAACCTTCCTCGTTCGGGAAACCCGCGGCGGCCCCTTGCGGGGATCGGGATCGGCCGCCCGCTCGCCGAAGAGTCTCTTCGCGGTGCCCCCCTGGACGTCTTCCACGGGCGAAAGGTCCCGCAGCAGGAGAGCGTCCAGATTGCGCGGCGCCTTACGTCGATCCTGTTTCTTTTTCATGATCTCCCGCTGCCCACTCTCGTTCTTGGCGTTTTCCGCCCGCCGCCACTCCTCCAGAGAGCATGCCCCCTGCCAAGCCGGCGGAGGCTGACAAAGAGCCGCCGCACGAGAGAGTTAGGAATGTTTCGCGCCCGGGAAGGCGCGACGATGGCTTCATTTTGAAACAGGATTCAGCCTCGAAACGAGGCTGCCGCTCCCGAATCAGGACTCCAGTTTCCGATCGAGCGTCGAGCGGGAGATCCCGAGCGCCGCCGCCGCCCGGCGTTTGTTGCCGCCGAGCCGTGACAGAACGTCGCGAACGTGCCGGCGCTCCGCGGCCTGGAGGCTCATCGAGTCGTCCTCGGAAGCGTCGGGACTGCCCGATTCCCGGCGGACGGCCGGCCCGCGCTCCACGGTCTGGAGAAGAAGAGCGTCCGGGCCGATCAGCTCTCCCTCGGAGAGAGCGACGGCAGCCTCGACGACGCGGGCGAGCTCGCGGAGATTGCCGGGCCACGGATGGGCGAAGAGTCTCTCGGCGGCGGATCGTTCGAGCCCGAGAATGGACTTCCTCTGCTCGCGGTTGGCGCGGCCGATCTCCGAGGCGAGGAGCAGCGGCAGATCCCGCGCGCGCTCGCGCAGCGGCGGAAGCGTGATCGTCAGGCCGCTGATGCGATAGAAGAGGTCGCGGCGAAACGCCGAGGACTCGAACGAGCTGACCGCATAGTGCGTCGCCGACATGACGCGCACGTCCGCCACTTTCAGCGTCTCGGATCCGAGTCTCTCGAATTCGCCGTACTCGACTGCGCGGAGGATCTTCGCCTGACCCACCGGGCTCATGTCGGCGATTTCATCGACGAAGAGAGTTCCGCCGTCCGCCTGTTCGAACTTGCCCTTCACGCGGTTTTGAGCGCCCGTGAACGCGCCTCTCTCGTGACCGAAGAGCTGGCTGTCGAGTAGCGTATCGGAGAGGGCCGCCGCATTGAACGCGACGAAGGGCGCGCGCTTTCGCGACGAAGAGTTGTGAATCGCGCGGGCGAGAAGCGTCTTTCCCGTGCCGGATTCCCCGAGGATGAGTATCGGAAGATCGGTGCGCGCCGCGAGCCGAGCATGGTCGAGGCACTTCTGCATCGCCGCGTCGCGGCCGTGATAGTCGTCGAGCGTCAGCTCGAACACTCCTTCGAGCCTTCTCATGCGCGCCCCCTCATTTGGCGGGATCCCCCGCGAGACTCTCCTTCAACTGCCGCAACGGCTCGAACGCGTAGGACACCAGGCTGCGACGGCCGACGATGACACGCGCGAAGCCTCCCATGCCAGGAGCAACGGAGCGTCTCTGCCCGCGGACCAGCACCGAGCTGTCCTTCAGGTCCGCCAGTGCCCGGAATCCGGACGAGCCCTCTTTTCCGGCCAGCGCGATGCTCGCGGGGCTCACCCACGTGATGGTCGCCGCCCTCACGCCGTAACGCTGATAGGGAAAGGCGTCGTAGAGAAGCTTGACCGGCTGACCCGCCCGGACGAGCGCGATCCCATCCGCCGGAATCGCGAGCTCGGCCTGCATGGGCCGCCCGGTGCACGAGACCTCCGCCAGCAGGTCGCCTTCCCGGACGGCCGTTCCCGCGTTGCTGACGCCCATCCTCAGGACGCTCCCGTCGCACGGAGCGTTCACGGTGAGCTGGCTTCCGGTCTGGACCAGCTCCTTTTCGAGAATCTCGCTCCGGATGCGCGCCTTCGCGACTTCCTCGGCGAGGCTGCGCTCCTGCTCGCGGAACTCGGACTCTTTCCCGAGCGTCTCGTGCTCGAGCTTGACCAACGAGCGGCGGGTGTTCTCCCGTTCCGCCTTAGCCTGTTCCGCTTCCACCTCGAGACGGTTGATCTCGATGCGCAGGCGGGCAGAATCCGTCCAGCTCGAGACCCCCTCCTCGAGCGTCTTCTTCTGCCGGGCGGCGAGCTCTCCCGCGATCGCGAGCTGCTCGGTGTTCATCTGGATTGTCCGGTCGATGCTCGCGAGCCGTGCTTTCTGCTGCGCCGATTCGTCGCCGCGGGCGCGCCGTTCGCTCTCGTACCGGGAGCGCAGATTGTCCAGTCGGCCGCCGGCCCCCGCGAGCTGGGCCTTGAGGCTTCCCCATTCCGACGCGCGGTCCCCGACCGGAGGAGACTGAATGCGGAACATCGGCTCGCCGGCCCGGAATTTCTGCCCGTCGGCCGCGCGGACCTCCGTGAGGATACCGGCGGCGAAGGCGCGCACGGGGTCCATCGGCTTCGTCGGGACGAGAACGAATGCCGCCGAAACGGTCTCGGGAACGTGGATGAGGACCGAGGCGGCGGCCAGGCAGAGGAAGAGGGCGAGCAGGATCGAGGCAAGCCCGCGGGCCGCCCACGGGGGCGGCTCGGATTCGAGGTACGGCGGCCCTTCTTCGGCCGGAAACACGGCCTGGTCCGTGCCGGTCAACGTGTCATCCTCGTGTTGTTCGTCATCCTCTCCATTCCCTCATCTCGACTCTCAATCTGCCACACCCACCTGCTGACTCGACAGGTAGTAGTAGAGGCCCCGGCGCTTCAGCAGCTGGTCGTGGGTCCCCTGCTCGACGAGCCGGCCCTTCTCGAGGACGAGGATCCAGTCGGCGTTGACGATCGTCGAGAGCCGGTGCGCGATCACGAACGACGTCCGTCCTTCGAGCAGACGGCCCATGTTCTCCTGCACGGCGCGTTCGGATTCGGTGTCGAGGGAGCTCGTCGCCTCGTCGAAGATCAGGACAGGAGGCCGGGCGTAGACGGCGCGGGCGATCGCGATGCGCTGTTTCTGACCCCCTGAGACGGATATCCCGCTCTCCCCGACCTTCGTGTCGTATCCGAGAGGAAATCGCTCGATGAATTCGTGCGCGTTCGCGACCCTCGCGGACCAGAGAACGCGATCCATGTCGGGCTCTTCCTCGCCGAACGCGATGTTCCGGGCGATCGTGTCCGCAAAAAGGAAATTCTCCTGGAGAACGAATCCGATCTGCCTCCGCAGGTCGCGATAGTTCAGCGTCTTGAGCTCGACCCCGTCGTAGGAAATCGAACCCTCCGTCGGCTCGAGAAGGCCCGCGAGACATTTCACGAGGGTCGTCTTACCGGACCCGCTGCGGCCGACGATCGCGACGAACTTTCCGGGCGGCGTCTCGAACGTGATGCCCTTCAGGATCTCGGGCGACTCGGGACCCCCGTAGGAAAAGCCCATGTTGTGCAGGGAGATCCGACCCTCGAGGCTGCGGACGGGGGCGAGGCGCGAATGATCGGAGCCCTGCTCGGGATCCTGGTCGAACACGTCGCCCAGGCGGTTCAGGAGGACCGCCGAATGCTGACCGTTGTCCCAGATCGTGAGCAGCGTCAGGATGGGCCCGTTCGCGAGCGCCACCAGCGAGTTGAACGCGACGAGGCCGCCGATCGTCAGGGCGCCGTTCAAGACCTGGCCGGCTCCCACCCAGAGGAAGAGCACCGTCGTCAGGAGAGTCACCGTCTGCACGGCTCCCACGTATCCCATCATCGTGAAATCCGCGGCGAACAGCCTTCGCGCGACGCCGAGGAACTGCCGCAGCATCAGCTCCCGAAAGGAGCCTTCCGCCCCCATTGCCTTGACGGTCTCGATCCCCTTGATCGCGTCGATCTGGTGCGAGTGGTACTTCCCGAACGCGTCTTCGAGGGAGTGGAAGATCGGACGGAGCCACCGGCTCGAAAAGAACATCAGGCCCGCGTAGAGCGGCGCCGTCGCCAGGAAGACCGCCGTGAGCGTGCGGTTGTAGGCGAACATCAGGATGAGGCTCGCCACGAGTTGCGTCGCGGCGGTGATGCCGGCGACGCCGCTCTGCACCATGAATTCGCGGACCTGCCGGACCCCCTCGAGACGCCGCTGGATGTCTCCCGTCCGGCGGTTCGTGAAGTACGACATCGGAAGCGCCAGGAGCTTCCGCGTCAGGAAGTCGAGAGAGGAGGCGTCGACGCGCACCGCGACGAAGCTCAGGAGATACCTCTGAACGCCCATCGAAAGCACGAGAAAGACCATCACCGCGCCCATCGAGAGCATCAGGAGATTCAGAAGGGACACGTTGCGCTCGACGAGAACGCGATCGACCACGATCTGCGTGAAGACGGGAAGAACCATCTGGAGCGCGGCCACGACGACGGCGAGGCCGAGGGCCTGGAGAAGTGTTTTCCTGTACGGCGCGAACAGCGAGCGCAGCCACACGAGGCTCGACTTCGCGACCGGCGCGTTCTCGAACTCGCTGGTGTAGTCGAACAGCGCGGCATATCCCGTCCAGCGCCGCTCGAAGTCCGCCCGCGCGAAGCGCCGGAGGCCGAGCGCCGGGTCCGCGACGCGGCAGTGCTTTTCGGTCACGTCGTACAACACGACCCAGTGGTTCCCCTCCCAGTGGACGATGGCGGGCAGGGGCATGTCGGCGAGATTCCGGACCGAAGCTTTGACCGACCGGGCCGCGAGCCCGAGCTCCGTCGCGGCGCGGCAAAGACCCCGGAGGCTCGTCCCGTCCAGCGACGTATGAACGAGCTGACGAATGCGGGTGAGGCTCACCGCCCGGCCGAAGTGCCGGCACACCATCGCGAGCGCTGCCGCCCCGCAGTCCATCTCGTCGATCTGCTTGATGACCGGGAAGCGGCGGATGCGTTTGCCGCTCTTGACGAAACGGCCCTCGGAGGCAAAAGGCTCGCGGGACCCGCGGGTCGCCTCGAGCTCCTCGTCCTCTCCCTCATCGACCTGGCCCGGACCCACCGCTTCCTGCGCCGAGGCTTCCGCCGGCAGGATCTCCTCCGCAAAGTCGAGAGGGACGCGGGCGACCTGCTTATAGTCGTACTGCGCGATCCGCTCCTCGATCTGCGCGCGGAACTCGGGATAGCTGGCCAGCAACTTCTCGAACGTATCGGCGCGAAGCGCGAGCAGCCGGCACGGGGATACCGCTTCGACGCTCGCGGTCCGCGGCTTCTTCTGGAACACCGACATCTCGCCGAAAAAGTCGCCCTTGCGCAGGTACGCCAGGTAGCGCCGCTCGCCCGCCTGCCCGGTGAACACGCGGAGGCGCCCCTCCTCGACGATGTACATGGGGCCGGCCGCGCCTCCCTCTTCGACGATGAGGGTTCCCTTCTCGACGACAACCGGCTCGAGCTCGCCGAGCAGAATCCCGAGCGCTTCGGGCGAGAGCCTCGCGAAGGGCGCGTAGTGCCGGAAGAAATTCTCGAGCTTCCGCCGCTCCGTCTGAATCTCGAACCAGTGGCGGATCTCGGGGTTCTGGCGGACGAGCGCCTCGAAGACCGACTTGTCGAGACGCAGCGTCGAGACGTCGCCGGAAGCGCGAACGGTCGCCGTGCGGGTCGTGTGCTCCAGGAGGCCGATCTCGCCGAAGCTTTCCCCCGGGCGCAGGGTGTTCAGCGGAATCTCCTCGCCCGTGTCGGTCTTCTTGACGATGCGCGCCCGGCCCGAAACGAGGACGTAAAACGCGCTGGCCGGATCGCCCTCGGCAACGATCACGTCTCCGAAAGAAAAAGTCTCCGGGACGAAGCTGTCGAGCACGATCGCCCGCGCCTGCGCGGGAAGGTAGCGCAGGATCGGAAGCTCTTCGAGGCGTTCGCGTTCGTCGAGTGGCATGGTTACAGAGGGTCGAGCCAGCGGATGCGGGCTTCTGTTTCGCGCTCGACGAGCCTCGCGATGAGCGAGTCCTCGGCGCGCCGGCGAATCTCGGGATCATCCTCCGACGGCATGGTCTTCTCCCGCAGCCGGAAAATGTGGAATCTTTCTCCGAAAGCGAGAGGCCCCACGAGCTCGCCCGGACGGGCGCTCAGGAGGTCCGGTTTCGCGGCGGGATCGATCTCACTCAGGAGGATGCGTTCGTCCCGCAACCGCAGGCGGGCGCTCGCGGCGACGTCTTCGAACGTCTCGCCATCCTCCCGGAGACAGAAGAGCGCCTCCCGCGCGGACGCTTCGTCCGCAAACGAGAGTCCCTGCAGATCCACGCGGATCCACTCGAGCCGATTCGCTTCGATCTCGTTTCGCAACGCCGAGGCGGATGCGAGCCGCCGGCGATGTCCCTGGAAGACGAGCTCCATCCGCGCGAGCTCCTCGAGGCGCTCCGGGGGAATCTCATCGAGATCGGGCAGCGGTGATCGCGCGATCTCGGTCGAAAGGGTCTCGACCAGGCTCCTGATCTCCTCCGGAGAGGGAGCGGCGCCGCCTCCGGATGGGTCCACCGAGATCCGTTCGTCGAGGGCCACTCGACCCGCGAGGGAAGCCGCGAAACGCGTCAGCGCGCCCGAGCAGATCGCCTCGACCGCCAGGCACTCGCGAAAGCTCTCACCGTCGACCGCCGAAGGAGGCGCGGCATCCTTCTCCCCTTCGGCGTCGTCTTCGGCGTCGCCGGCGTCGTCGGTGGCTGCGGCTGCCGCGCCGGGCGACTCGAGAACCGAGCGCTCGACATAAGCCATCCATTCGTCCACGCTCAGGCCGCGTCGGTCGAGCCACGCCTCCATGTCTTCGGCCGTGATGAGATCGCGCGCGTATCGAAACTCTTCGGCCGCCGCCTCGAGCTCCTGGTCGGTGGGCGTTTCGCCTCGAGCTTCCGCCGAAGCGGCGAGTGCCAGACGCCTCTCGACGCCGTCCGAGAAGGAAGACCAGTCACGTCGGAGGACGGCCGCCAGGACGACATCCGTCCAGCGGAATACCCTCCCATCGGCGGAGAACGCCGGTCCGGCGAGAAAATTGTTCATCTTCTGTCTGGGCTGACTCGAACCGTTCAGCCTCGCACGGCGGGGGATTATATGGCTCCGGTGTATCCGTCGAGCGAGATCGGCCCGGCCCGTCACTCGATGACGGAGGCCACGGCGCCCGGCGTCCCGAGGCGCGTCCCCACTCGTTCCGGCCGGCGTTTGGAGGTTTCAATTCGATACCGCTGTCTCGTTTTCGAACGAAGGGACGGCCCGGCGGAAGCGATTTTTCCGGCCGTTTCGCGGAAAACGAGCCTTTTCGGCGATCCGCCCATGTGGCACCGATGTTGATATGGCAGGGGGAACAAGTCGCCACAGAAGCAACCGCAACACGAAACGAGAAGGAGAAGAACGATGGCCACCAAGTCCAAGTCGAAGTCCTCGAAGACGGCCGGCGGCCGGGCCACGAAGAGTCTTCCGGTCCGCAAGGACCAGGCGGGCAAGGTCAAGGGAGGCCAGGCCGGCCTCGGCCAGGTGCGGGGCGGCCCGGTCCTCGGACAGGAAGACCTGGCCTGAGGCTGCGGCGCCGCCGGGGCGCGCCGCTGTCCGAACGGCGGCCGCCTCGGGTGGCATTCGCCGCGGAGGTTTGTTGGGAAAGGGTTCGATGAGCGTCCGATTCGATCGTCCGTTTCGCGCCGCGGTCGCCGGAGTCCGATCGCGTCTTCGCGGCCGGGAGAGGGACCTCTTCGACCTGCTCTGCGCGGCCGGCCAGCTCGGATATCGGCTTCCGGACGACGATGTCAACGTCCGGAACGCGTCCGGAAGGCGAGACCCTCGCAAGCGCCTTCTCCGCGACTTTCACGCGGGCGGCAGCGGGAAGAGAGGGAGCGTCCGCGGCCCCGGAAGAATTGGGCGCGGGATGCCCGGCTGGTTGCAGGCCGGACGCCGTCTCGCGGAAAAGATACGGCACGAGCTGGCGGCGCGCGAGGGCGACGAAGAATATCGGGCACTTCGAGTGCTCCTGGCGTACGCCCCCGGGGCTCTCGCGCCGGATTGCGTCGTCCCGACGGACCCCGTCCTGCGGGCGGCCTGGAAAACCATCGTGTCGTTCTTCGCGGATCTCTTCCCCTCGACGCTTCACACGATCGGCCGCATCGAAGGGCTCGATCCGCGGAAGCTCGCCGCGCTGAAACGCGACGCCGCACCAGGCATGCGGATCGGCCGGACGGCCAGCGGCCGAAGACCCGGCGTCGCAGGCAGAAGGCTGGCCGTGGATCCGCGGCTCCTGGCGCGTGTCGCGAAGAGTCTCGGAAGAAAGGTATTACCCGGTTACCAGGCCCGCTACCTGTTCTACGCAAAGGCCGGAGACCACATCTGGCCGCATCCGGACGATCCGAAGTATTCCGTCAGCGTCCTGATCTGCATCGACCATGAGCTGCCGCCCGGGGTTTCGAGCGGCTCGGCATTTCTCGCCTATCGCCCCGACGGCACCATCGATCGCCACGAGCTCGCGCCGGGAAGCGCGCTCGCGGTCGCGCCGGGGCTCGTCCACGCGCGAGAGCCCGTGCGGCGGGGAGAGCGCATCCTGATGCTCTCGATCGCGTTGACGACTCCGGACGGCCCCCGGTAGCCGGTCGGGAATCCGACGCTCTCGAGCGAATCTTGAGGGCCGGCCTTGAGCCGGTCTTCGAAGGGCAGTCTCGCGGCGCGGGCTCGAGGGCGGGCTCGAGGGGCGGGAGGACGGGCTTGAGGGCGGGCTTGAGGGCGGGCTGGAGGGCGGGCTCGAAGCGCGGGCTCGAGGGGCGGCTTGAGGGCCGGTCGCGAATGGAAGAGAATCGGCCCGCACGGTCTCGCTCCGCGAAAAAAGCGGGCGGTACGATCTGCAGACACCACGAGCGAGAAAAGGAGGACGCATGAACACCCGCGAGTTCTACGCGCACTGTCTCGAGGCCGAGAAGCCAAAATTCATCCGCGTGCTCGAGGCCGTCCCGGCAGACGGGGCGTCCTATCGGCCGCATCCTTCCTCGACATCCGCCGGGGATCTCGCCTGGCTTCTCGCGAGCGAGCTGGCCGACGCGTGCGCCATCGCGGAGCGGGGAGAGGTCGATTTCGTGCTGACGCCCGCGCCGGGCACGGTCGCGGAGTCCGTGGCCGCTTACCGGAAGAATGCGGCGGAGCTCCAGAAGCGGATCGCCGCGATGGATGACGCCGCGTGGGAACGCCCGGCGCGATTCCTCGTCGGCGGAAACGTCGCCTGGGAGACCACCGCCGGCGACATGCTCTTCGGTTTTCTGTTCGACGCGATCCATCATCGCGGCCAGCTCTCGGCCTACCTCCGGCCGATGGGAGCAAAGGTTCCGTCGATCTACGGGCCGTCCGGCGACGACCCGGGGATGTGATCGAAAACGGCCGTCGGCCGTCGCGCAGGAAAGAGAGACAGGATTCCGCGCGCCGCGTCGGACAAGCTCGCATCGTGTTAGCGTCTCGATTAGATTCGCTCTTCCCTCCGGAGGTGAAACGTGTCATCGCAGAGCCGCCTCGGCCTGGCTGCATGCGTCCTGCTGCTCGCTTCCCCGCTGCTCGGCGCCGATGACATCAAGGTCACGACGGAGCGGGTGGAAGACGATCGATCTTCGGAGAGTCGGAATGGTAGCCTCGAGATCGAGCTCAAGCTCGAGGGTGGCACCCCCGCGGACGTCAAGGCTCTCCGCGTGAAGATCCAGTCGGCTCGCGACAATGTCGGGTCCGTTCTCAATCGGCCCGCGCCGGACGGAAAGCCCGCGGAATTCGTGGAGTTCTCTCCCGATCGTCACCCGGGACCTCAGCTGCGCCTCGCTTCGCCGAGCCGCGAAGCGTCGACGGTCGACATCACCGGAGAGGTCGAGCTCTTCATCCCGTCGCGCGATCCTGGCACGAAACAGAAATTCGACGGGTTCCTGGGGAAGCTGGACAAGCCGATTGCGAGCGCGGCGCTCAAGGCGACCCGGGTCGACATCACGCCGCTCTCCACAAAGGCTTACAAGGAAAGGCAGCAGGCGAACCGTCCGACGAAGGACCAGATCATCGCGGAGGGGAAGAAACACGGAGCGACGGAGGCCGAGATCAAGCAGGCCCTCGCCCTGATGGAGGCTTTCTCGTCGCTCAATGGAGCGGACGAGTCATCCGACAGGACTGTCCTGCTCGAAACCAGAGATCCGGACGGGCGGGTCATCTCGATCGACGTCGTGGGCGCGGATGGCAGCGAGCTGCGCGTGCCGAGCCGGTCGACCTCCGGCGCTCGCGACGTCAAGCTTCAGAAGATCGACCTCGCGGAAAAGCCTCCGGCCGGCGCCGCGCTGCTCGTGCTCATCCGAACGCCCAGGTCGATCGTGACCGTCCCTCTCAGCCTGAAGGAGCTTGCCCTCCCATGAAAACGCCATCGCCATCGCATGGGCCGGCTCGCCCCGCAGCCTGCTCCCTCGCTCTGCTCCTCGCGGCGGCGTCCGTCGTCGCCCAGGCGAAGAAGCCGCCGGCTTCCGGGGCCCGGGAGACCCTGGGCGCGGCTCCGCGGATTTCGCTCGCGGTCGGCGCTCTTTTCGACCGCCGGTCGAACGGCTTTCCCTCGCCGGAGCTCACAGTCGCGTTCACGCTCGAGGGGGAAGACGCGAGGGGCGTCCTGATGGCCCGGGCCCGCGTGACGCGAGCCGTCGACGACACCGGCAAAAACCTCGTCGACACGTCCAGCCCTTCTTCGCAGCGACCCGTCGACTGGCAGCACGCCACCGAGAGCGAGCCTCCCCAGCCGCGAATCACACTCGTCAGCCCGGCTCGCAAAGCGAAAACGCTGACGTCGCTCGAAGGGGTCTTCGAAACATATTCGCCGTCTCGGGATCCGGCCTCAACCGTGACGATCGAGCGCATTCTCGCGAAGAAAGACAAGCCGCTTTCCCATCCCGCCCTCGCGGGTCAACGCATCCGGCTCCAGGTCCTGTCGAAGGCCGCGCTCGAAGAGGAAAAGCAGCTGGCGGACGCGAAGAAAAAAGCGGAGATGGCGAAAAAGCCTGCGCGGGAAGGCGTGGAAGGCGTCGCCGACGCGTTGACGGAAACGCTCGTCGCGAACCTCGAGAGGATGTTGATGATCGCCGGCGACAACGACCTGATCCTGAAAGTCGACGATCCCGGCGCGAAGATCTTCTCGTTCGACCTCGCAACCCCCGACGGGAAGCCGGTCCACTCGTACGGCACGTCGGAGCTCGAGGGCTATCGAATCGTCCGGATGTTTCAGCCCGTACCCGAGGACTCCTCGCTCCTGGTCCGCCTCAAGACTCCCCGGGCGTCGAGCGAAACCCCCTTCACCTTCACGGGCGTCCGACTTCCCTAGCGCCGGTCGGGGATGTCGCGGATGGAAGGGCGATTCCGGGGTGAGATCGCCGGCGGCGATCTGCCCTGTCCCCTATTCCGGCGCAGCTCCCCCGATCCCCCCGATCCCGCGCTAGTTCGATAGTTCGATAGTTCGATCGATCGCGAGACCATGAGATCGTGAGATCGTGAGATTCTCCATAAAGCCACCACCCGTCTTCTCCTCCCGATCACCGGATCCCCCTACCGGTGAGGTCCGAATCCGGAACCACGATCCCCAGCTCGCGCCGGAGTCCTCGCCGGCCGGCCGGCAGGACATCCAGAGCGCGCTCCTCGCGCTGCCGGGCGAGCCAGCCCCGATCGATCAGCCGATCGAGAAGAGACTGGGCCAGAGCCCCGGCGAGATGGTGGCGGCGCTCGCTCCAGTCGAGACAGGGCCGCAGGAACGAACGCCGCGCCTGTCGCGCCGCATGGGCGTCGACACCGAAGGACACGAGCCAGGCGGAGCCTTTCGGCGTCACCCGGTAAGCGGAACCGTCGGGTTGGAGGAGCTTCCGATCGACCAGGGTGTTCTCGAACGCGACCCCGAGCCACCCGGCCAGATGGTCGTAGCACGTTCGTGCGAACCGCAGCTCCCCCGGCCGGCCCGGCCCGGAGTGACCTCGCGCGGCAGGGCGGGGTGCCAGCCCGGCGAGAGTCTCGAGAGCCCGCGCGACCTCGCGGCTGCGCAGCCGGAAGTATCGATGCCGGCCCTGGGGCAGGACGGCGAGGAGGCCGCCGTCGAGAAGCCGGGCGAGATGAACGCTGGCCGTCGCCGGGGTGACCCCGGCGCGCGCGGCGAGCTCCATGGCCGTCAGGGCCCGTCCGTCGAGCAGCTCCGTCAGGATGGTCGCCCGGGCGCGGTCTCCGACCAGGGATCCGACGAGGCCGAGATCCGCGGATCCGGTCATGAGACGCAGAATAGCGGTTTGACGACGGCCACGCTTCGTCCCCGAACGAAGCATGCCATCCCGTCCGTCCACTATCGTGCCCCTGTGAATCTCTCTCCGCGCTTTCCGGCAACGTGCATCGGCGCCCGAGCCCGATGATCGCGGTGATCTTCGAGGTCCGTCCGAAGGAAGGCCGCACGGACGACTACCTGGAGCTCGCGGCAGAGCTTCGGCCCATCCTGGAGCGGGTCGACGGATTCCTGTCGATCGAGCGATTCGGCAGCCTGACCGATCCCGGGAAGATCCTGTCCCTCTTCTTCTGGCGCGACGAGTCCGCCGTCGCCGAGTGGCGCCGCGTCGAAGCGCACCGGCAGGCGCAGGAGAAGGGGCGATCGGAAGTCTTCGACGACTACCGGCTGCGAATCGCCGCCGTCGTTCGCGACTACGGGATGACCGATCGGAACGAGGCGCCCGCCGACAGCCGCGCCGCGCTTCGCGCCTGAGGGAGGACGTTCCCCGGAAGGCGATTCCTACCCTGCACGCCGCGACGTGGCATCCTTGCGCGCCATGAAGCCCACCGTTCCGAGCCCGTGCGACGAGGGGATCGCCCTCGCCGCCGGAGGCGCCCCCCTCAGTCCTCGGAAGGGACGGTGGATTCTTGCGGCGACCGTTCTCGGCTCCAGCATGGCGTTTATCGACGGTACCGTCGTCAACGTCGCACTGCCGGTTCTACAGAAAAGCCTCTCCGCCTCGACGTCCCAGGTGTTGTGGGTGGTGGAGGCGTATTCGCTCTTCCTGTCCTCCCTCGTCCTGGTCGGCGGCTCGCTCGGAGACCGCTTCGGCCGGCGCCGCGTTTTCAGCGCGGGGATCATTCTTTTCGGCGTGTGCTCGGCGGCGTGTGGATTCGCCCCGAGTGTCCAGGTCCTGATCTTCGCGCGCGCCGTCCAGGGAGTCGGCGCCGCCCTCCTCGTCCCGTCCAGCCTTGCCATTCTGGGCGCCGCGTTTCCTCCGTCGCAGCGGGGGCGAGCGGTAGGCACCTGGTCGGCGCTCACGTCGGCCTGCACGGCCGTCGGTCCGGTCCTCGGTGGATGGCTCGTCCAGGCTCTTTCCTGGCGCGCGGTCTTCTACCTCAACCTGCCCATCGCCGCGGCCAGCCTCGCCATCGCCTTCGCAACCGTTCCGGAGAGCCGGGGCGAATCCGCGGGAAAGCTCGATCTTCCGGGCACCGTCGCAGGGACGCTCGGGCTCGCCGGGCTCGTGTACGGCCTGCTCCGCGTGCCCGAGGTCGGATGGGGCCGCGTGGAGGCGTTCGTTCCGCTGGCATTCGGCGGAGCGGCGCTGGCGGCTTTCGTCTGGATCGAGAAGCACAGCCCGCATCCGATGGTCCCGCCGAAGCTGTTTCGCAACCGGGCCTTCGCGGGAGCCAATGTCCTGACGTTTTTTCTCTACGCCGCTCTCTCGGGCGCTCTTTTCTTTCTGCCTTTCGCGCTGATCCAGGCCCAGGGAAGGTCGCCCGCCGCCGCGGGGGCGGCTCTCCTCCCGATGATCGTTTTCATGGTTACGCTGTCGCGATGGTCGGGGGCTCTCGCCGACCGGCTCGGCGTGCGCGTTCCGCTCACGATCGGGCCGGCCATCGTGGCGGCGGGATTCCTGCTCCTCGCGCTGCCCGGCCTCGGATCCCGTTACGTGACGGGATACCTGCCCGCGATCATGTTCCTCGGATTCGGCCTGGCGCTCACGGTCTCGCCTCTGACGGCGAGTGTTCTCGGCTCGGTGGCTCCGGGAGACACGGGAGTCGCGTCCGGCGTCAACAACGCCGTGGCCCGCGTCGCGGGTCTCGTCGCGATCGCCGTTCTTGGAATCGTCGCCGCGCGATCCTTCGATCGAGGGCTCGATCGCGGACTCGCGGCCGCGCACCTGTCCGCTGCGGCCGGCCGGATACCGGCCGAGGAGAGAAGAAAGCTGGGCGCGGCCGAGCCGGCCCCGGGAGTCTCTCCCGAGGAGGCGAAGAGAGTCCACCGCGTGATCTCCGAGTCCCTGCTCGGTTCCTTCCGCGTTTCCATGTTCATCGCGTCCGGGCTCGCCGCGCTCGCGAGCGTGACAGCGGTGGTCGGTATGGCGCGAAAGGCGAGGTAAGGATCCGTCATCCGTTGGCGATGATCCGTATTCCGCAGGGACGGAGCGGACTTGCCCTCCGCCTTTCACCGAAAGCCATCCGGCATCCGGCATCCGGACCGTCTCTCCGCCGAATCGTCCGTTCCTGAAACCAGGACTCGAGCCTTCGAGCCCCTCGAGCGGATAACACTACCGGGAGAACGAAATGCCGAATCCTGGCATTTCGTTCTCGCCCGGGCATAGTGTATACAGTACACAGTATGCCAAAAACCGTGGCGACCGATTTCCCCACCACCCGTCCCAACCTCAGCGGAGCCATGGTCGACGAGATCCGGGGGCGGATCGTCGACGGCCGGCTCCCGGACGGCCAGCGGTTGAACGAGGTGCATCTCGCCAAGAGCCTCGGCGTGAGCCGGACTCCCCTGCGAGAGGCCCTGGGACGCCTGGCCGCGGAGGGAGCGCTGTCGAGCTCGCCGCGCCTCGGGTATTCCGTCCGCCGGCTGACCGCCGAAGAGTTCCGGCAGATCTATCCGATCCGCGCCATCCTCGATCCCGAGGCCCTTCGCCTGGCGGGCACTCCGCCTCCGCGTCAGGTGGACCGGCTCGTGGCGCTCAATCAGCGGATTCTTCACGCTCGCGGCGCGGAGAAAGTGATCTCACTCGACGACGCCTGGCACCTCGAGCTGATCGCCGGCTGCCCGAACAGGGTCTTGATCGAGCTGATCCAACAGTTCATGGCGCGTACTCGCCGCTACGAGCTCGCTCTCATGCGCGAGCGACGCCGCGTCCGGGGCGCCAGCGACCAGCACAAAACCATCCTGACCGCCCTCCGAAAGGGAGACATCGACAAGGCGTGCGCGGCCCTCCGACGGAACCTCCAGAGCGGAATCGAACCCGTGCTCGAGTGGCTGGAAAAGCGCGAAGCGGCGGAGAGCCGGGCGAAAGAAGTCGCGAAATGAGACGGCGCACCCGGCTTGAACTCCTCCGCCATTTACCCCGTTCGGTCCCCGCGGCGAAGCCCCGACTCGGAACCCATCACCGGGGACCATTACTCGCAAATCAGAATCCGGAACAGAACTCAGGACCCAGGACTCAAGACTGACGGCTGACAACCGACACGAAAGATCCCGAAAGGATCATCATGCCCTCTCGACACCGCGTCGCTTTCCTCATCGCCGCGTCTCTTCTCCTCGTCCTCGCTCCGTTCGAGATGGCCCAGACCGCGCCGCCGGCGGGCGAGAACCGCCTTATCGGCCTCTGGGGAGTCACCCGCGACTTCGGCCCGGAGATTCGCGGCGAGCTCACGATCGAGAGGTCGATGTCGGGAGGGAGCGCCTCCATCGCCGGCGTCCGCGCTCCGGCTTCGTTTCAGAGCGGCGGGGTGACTTTCGCGCTCGGCGGAAATCTCGGGCGCTTTCGCGGCCAGCTCTCTTCTTCGAATCGGCGCATCCGAGGCCACTGGATCCAGCCCGCGGGCACGGCAACCGGGACCGCCTGGGCCACCCCCGTGGACCTCGTCCGGATCGCACCGGATGTCTGGCGCGGAAGGGTCACGCCGCTCGACGAATCGGTCACCCTCTACGCGGATGTCCGGATCGACTCCGACGGCGTCACGAGAGCGGTCTTTCGAAATCCTGACGGATTCTTCGGCAACGCGAAGTTCGTTCTCGCCACGCAGGACACCCACGTGAAATTCCTGAGCGTCGACAATGGCGCGGTGCTGCTCGAGGGGGAGTACGACGCGAAGCACGACCGCCTCCTCCTGCCGATACCCGACGGCCTCCCCGTCCCGGAGCTCCACACGACGTTCGAGCTGACGCGCCGTTTACGGGAGGACGCCGTCGGGTACTACCCGCGCACCCCCGCCGAGACGCGATACGCCTACCGGCCGCCGGAGCGTGACCGAGATGGCTGGCGGACCGGGTCCCTCGCCGGCGCCGGGCTCGACGAAAGCCGCGTGGCGTCGCTCGTCCAGAAGATCATCGACACGGACCCGCGCCCGCAGACGGCGCCGCTCGTCCAGGGACTCCTGATCGCCCGCCACGGAAAGCTCGTCCTCGAGGAGTACTTCTACGGGTTCGATCGGGAACGCCCGCACGACATCCGTTCCGGGGGCAAGACGTTCGCGTCCGTTCTCGCCGGGATCGCGATCGCGCGCGGAGCGAAGTTCGGGCCCGGGACACCCGTCTATTCGCTCTTTCCGGAGTACGCTCCTTTCGGCAATCCCGATCCGCGCAAGGCGCACATGACGGTCGAGCACCTCATGACGATGACATCCGGCTTCGCGTGCGACGAGAATGGCGACGAGAACGCGCCGGGCAATGAGGACAAGATGCAGGCGCAGACCGCCCAGCCGGACTGGTACAGGTTCATGCTGGACTTGCCGCTTTCCGCAGCACCGGGGGAAGCATTCACCTACTGCACGGGCGCCGTGAATCTCGTCGGAGGAATCGTCGCCCGGGCCACCGGCATCTGGATCCCGGCCTTCTTCGACCGTTCCATCGCCGTGCCGCTACGCATGGGCATTTACCACATGAACCTCATGCCGACCGGCGAAGGCTACCTGGGAGGAGGCACCCACATCCGTCCTCGCGACTGGATGAAGCTCGGGCAGCTTTATCTCGATGGCGGGACGTGGAACGGAAAGCGGATCGTTCCGAAGACCTGGGTCGAGGCGAGCACCGCCCCGCACCCGATGAGCGCGCACGGAACGGATGGATACGACTGGCATCGGAACGAGATTCACCTCGGCTCCCGCGTCTTCCAGGAATACGACGCGAGCGGAAACGGCGGTCAGTTCCTGATGGTCATCCCGGAGCTCGATCTCGTCGTCCTCTTCACCGCGGGCAACTACCAGAACTTCGGCGTGTGGCGGCATTTCCGGGATGAGCTCCTGCCGCAGTACATCCTCGCGGCCGTGAGGGGGAAATAAAAACAGGGGCCCCGATCCGGCGGCCCTCCGGTGCGCAACGCGGAGAGCCGCCGCGCTCGGACGATGATTCACGGAGGAAATCCATCCGAGAGCGGAATGCGGCGCGCCCATGCGGATCCGATCCTGGAGTTGACCGGGACGCCCGACGCACGCGTTGCGTATCATTCGCCCAGGAGGACACACACCATGAAATCCATTCGATCCCGGGTCGTCTTGCGGAGCGTCCTGTTCGCCGCCCTCGTCGCAGCGGGAATCGCCGTGCTGCACGCTCAAACGGCTCCTGCCGTGAAACGGAACATCGCCCTGCGGCAGGACCTTTCGGTCGCGGGTCGCGAAGGCGTGATGGTCCACGTGGAGCTTCCCCCGGGCTCCTCGGAAGGCCATCACACCCATCCGGCTGAGGTCTTCGCCTTCGTGGAAGAAGGCTCGGTCACGCTCGAGAGAGAAGGCAAGCCAACGGAGATCCTGAAAGCGGGAGATGTTTTTTACGTCGCCCCGGGCCAGGTCCACCAGGCATCGAACGTCGGAACCGCGACCGCGCGGCTGTCCGCCGTCTTCGTCGCCGAGAAGGGGAAGCCCCTCACGACGCAGGCGCCCTGACCGCCTCCCCGGACCGGAAACCCGGGACCGTCCGTCATCCGAGGCGGGGGCGCCAGCGAAAGGACGGGAGAGGAACAGTTCCATCGGGGCCGAATCGCACGCCCTCGCGCTCGAGCTTCAGCCGCTGCACCGTGCTCGCCGGACCGCCGTCCTTTCGAGTGCTCCCCTGGCCCTGCGCGTTGATCACGCGGTGCCAGGGGACCCGGGAACGCGTTCCGAGCGCCGAGAGGGCGTAGCCGACGAGGCGCGCCTGCCCCGCGAGGCCCGCCAGACGGGCCACCTGCCCGTAGGTCGCTACGCGGCCGCGAGGGATTCGCGACACCACCGCGTAGATGCGCTCGTAACGGGCCCCGGCTTCCGCCATCCCGAGGAGAATATGCCGGAGGTGCGGCCGGCGCGGGACCGGACTCTGGCTCGGGCGGAGGCGGCCCGCAGGCGGCCCGGGGCGAGGACTTCCCCGCCCTTCGGGCTCGCCGGCTGCCTACAGCTGCGTCTTCTTCAGGACGATCGCACCAGCGAGACCGAGCGCGAGCGCGAGGAGCGCCATCCCGAACTCCGACAAAGTCGGGATCGACGCGTTGCCGACCGATGACACCGCCGTGCTGCTGTTGTTCGTCGGATCCGGATCGAATTCGTTCGCTGTCACGGTGGCCGTGTTGGAAACCGGACCCGTGCTCGCCGATGCCTGGGCCACCGTGATGACGACCGTCGCCGACCCGCCGTTGGCGATCGTCCCGAGCGCACAGCTCACCGTGGACGTGCCCGAGCACGTGCCCTGAGTCGTCGTCACCGACTGGAACGTCAGCTGCGCCGGCAGAGGATCGACGAGCGTCACGCCGGTCGCGGACGACGGACCGCGGTTCGTGACGACGATCTGATACGTGAACGGAGCGCCGACCGGAACGATCAGGGGGCTGGCCGTCTTCACGACCTCCAGGTCCGCCGCGACCGACGTCGACGTGCTCGAGGCGTTGTTGCCCGGCGTCGGGTCCGGGGGCGCGGCCGTCACGCTGGCGGAATTCACGATCGGCGTCGGCGCCGTATAACCAGCGGGAATCCCGAAGGTGGCGGTGATCGTGGCCGAGGCGCCGGACGCGAGCGTGCCGAGGTTGCACGGAAACGGCGTCGCGCAGGCGCCGCTGTTCGAAATAAACGTGAGATTCGGAGGAGTCGGGTCGGTCACCACCGTCCCCGGCGCGTCGGACGGTCCGTTGTTCGTCACGACCAGCGTGTAGACGATGTTCGTGCCCGGGATGGCCTGGGAAGGACCGGTCTTGACGATCATGAGATCGGCCTGAGCCGTGATCGGAACGACGTCCGTCGAAGAATCGTTGGCGGGCGTGATGTCTCCGCCGCCGGTGACCGTCGCCGTGTTCGTCACGCTCGCGGGCGCCGACTGCGCGACGGAGGCCGTCACCGAGATGACAGGCCATGCCCCGGCCGCGGCGAGAGCGTCGCCGCGCGTGCAGGTCACGGTCGGAGCGGCCACGGAGCAGCTCCAGCCCGCGCCGGACGCGGCCGTCGGAGTGAGCCCGGCGGGCAGCGTGTCGGCGACTGTCACGAGGCCGGCCGTCGGGCCGGTACCGAGGTTCGAAACCGCCAGCGAGAACGTGCCGGTGCTCCCCCGCAGGAAAGTGGCCGGAGCGTGCGTCTTCCCGATCGTGAGATCCGCCACGGTTCCGACTACCCCGGAGACAGACGCGGTGTCGTTCGCGGGATTCGGATCGAGCTCGGTCTCGGCCGTCTTCGTCGCCGTGTTCGTGAAAGCACCGGGCGCGACCGCGGTGACCGTGAAAAGAAGCGTCTCGGTCTGCCCGTTTGCGAGGGTCCCGATCGACCAGGCCCCGGAGCCGGGCGTGTAGGTGCCCTGCGTCGGCGCGGCGGTCACGAGCGCGAGATTGCCGGGCAGCACATCCGTCACGACCACGCCCTGAGCGGTGGAGGGTCCGTTGTTCGTCGCGGTCACGGTGAACGTGAACGTCTGCGTGACGAGCGGCGCGGGATTCGAGACGGTCTTGAGAATGGCGATGTCCGCCACCGGCGTGACGGTCGTGGGCGTCGTGGAGGAGTTGTCCGACGGGTTGGGATCCGTCTCGTTGGCAGAAACCGTGGCCGTGTTCGTGATCGCGGGAACCGACGCCGCGGTCGGCGTGACGACGATCGTCACGGAGGCGCTGTTGCCTGCCGCGATGCCACCCAGCGTACAAGTCACCGTCGTCGTTCCCGTGCAGCCGCCCTGGCTCGCGGCGGCCGAGACGAA
>JBBSEW010000044.1:0-32351 GCA_038239305.1 Thermoanaerobaculia bacterium
CAGGACGAGGACGAGAAACGGCGCGTCGCGTTCCTCGGATTCGAGATCGCCGAGGACGTCTTCGGGAAGGAGGATCCCGACGGAAAGACGCTCCTCCTAAACGGATCGCCCTTCACGGTGATCGGCGTCATGCAGAAGAAGACCCAGACGAGCGCCTACGGCGGGCAGGACCGCAATCACGTCGTGATTCCCGTCAGTACGTACAGGGCTCTCTTCGGCAAAGACCAGCTCTGGGTCGTGGTTCTCCACACCGAGACCGAGGACGAAATGGACTATGCGATCGAACGGATGAAGCAGTTCTTCGGTACGAAGTATTCGTACGACCCGAAGGACGAGCGCGTCTGGGGAATCTGGAACACCGTCCGGGGCCAGCGGATGAACAGCAAGATTTTCCTGGGCATGGAGATGTTCTTCGGAATCATCGGCGCTCTCACGCTCATCATCGGATGCGTCGGCGTCGCCAACATCATGTATGCCGTCGTCAAAGAGCGCACCCGGGAGATCGGGGTGAAGATGGCTCTCGGCGCGCGGCGCGGGTGGATCACCGGACCTTTCATCCTGGAGGGGCTCGTCTATACGCTCCTCGGCGGGCTGGTGGGCGCCGTGATCGCGATCGCGATCGTGACGATTCTCGGTCTGCTGCCCCAGGACAAGCTGAAGGTGCTCGAGTTCCTGGGTCAGCCGACGCTCTCCTGGCCGATCGGAGCGGCCACCGTGGCAATTCTCGGAACCGCCGGACTCCTCGCCGGCTACTTTCCCGCGCGCCGGGCCGCCGCGATCGATCCGGCCGCGACCTTGAGGTACGAATGAGTCAGCGGCACATCGAGCCGGCGGAGAAGATTCACGAAATCATTCGCATGGAGGGTATCCGCAAGGTATACGACACCGGCAGGATCAAGGTCGAAGCCCTGAAGGGCATCGATCTCGCCGTCCTGCCGGGCGAGTTCGTCGCGATCGTCGGCCCCTCCGGATCCGGGAAATCGACCCTGATGAATCTCATCGGTTGCCTCGACACGCCGTCGGACGGCCGCTATCGCCTCGGAGGCGAAGACGTCTCGAAGCTCGACCGCGACCAGCTCGCCGACGTGCGCAACCGCCGGGTCGGCTTCGTCTTTCAGGGCTTCAACCTCCTCCCGCAGATTTCCGCCTTCGAGAACGTCGAGATGCCTCTGGTGTTCGGAGGAGTAGCCGTCGGCGAACGGCGCCGGAGAGTCACGGAGCTCCTGGAGCGCGTGGGCCTCGGAGACCGCATGGATCACCGGCCCACGGAACTGTCCGGCGGGCAGATGCAGCGCGTCGCGATCGCACGCGCCCTCGCGATGCAGCCGGACGTCGTGCTCGCGGACGAGCCCACGGGCAACCTGGACACGAGCGCCGGGGGCGACATCATGGAGCTCTTCGCCGACCTGTGGAAGCAGGGCCGCACCCTCGTCGTCATCACGCACGACATGACACTCGCGCGCCGCGCCGGCCGGATCGTGGAAGTCCGGGACGGCCGCATCATCTCGGACACCGCCGCGGCCGCGTAGCGGGAAACGGGAAACGGGAAACGGGAAACGGGAAAAAACGCATTCGTTTTCGTATTCCTACTTAATTCGATAGATCGATTGATCGCGAGATCGCCAGATCGCGAAATCGCGAGGTCGCCCCTCTTCCCCCTCTCCCGGCGGGAGAGGGCAGGGTGAGGGGCGGCATCTCGTCGACTCCGCCCACTCCGCATCGAAGATGTGCGACTCCCCCTCACCCTGCCCTCTCCCCCGAGTGCGGGGGAGAGGGGAGTGGGAGCCGCTCGGCTCGGCTCGGCTCTACCCCTCTCCGGTTCCCGGATTCCCCTGATGGATCACCCGATGGTCCGATCAGCCGATCAGCCAATCGGCTAATCAGCCGATTATCCGATCAGCCAATCAGTCAATCAGCCATCAGCCATCAGCCATCAGCGATCAGCGATCAGCGATCAGCGATCAGCGATCAGCGAATAGCCAATCAGATCGCCCAGCTCCTCAAACCGTTAGAGAATCGCGCTCCATGCGGCGCGTTCTCTTTCTCTGGATCCTCTCCTTCGTCTTCGTCTTCGCGTCTTCGGCCCGGGCTTCCGATCGCGACGAAGGCCTCCGGCTTTTCCGAGCGCAGCGGTATCCGGAAGCCCGGGCGGCCCTCGAGGCCGCCTTACGACAGGAGCCCGGAGACGCAGCCGCCGCGGCGTGTCTCGGCCGCGTTTTTTATGAAGAAAACGAGCTCGATCGCGCGGCCACCTGGCTCGAGAAGGCCGTCTCGCTCGATCCCGCTTCGGCGACGAGCCAGTACTGGCTGGGCCGGGCGTACGGACAGCAGGCGATTCACGCCAGCATGCTCACGCGCGCGCGCCTCGCCGGAAAGATTCGCCGCGCCTTCGCGCGGGCGGTCGAGCTCGACCCGGCGAACCTGGACGCCCGCATCGGACTTCTCGAGTTCTACCTGCGGGCGCCCGGTGTCATGGGGGGAAGCCTCGAGAAGGCGCGCTCCCAGGCTGCGGGGATCCGCGAGCGGGACGGCCTCCGCGGCCATCGGGCCTGGGCCCGCGTCCACCAGGTCGAGAAACATCCGGATCTCGCTGCGGAGGAGTACGAGCGGGCAATCCGGGAATATCCAAACCGGCCCGAGCCGTACTCCTGGATGGAGTGGGACGCCATCGACGCGCACAACTGGCCCGCCGCCCTCAGGGCGATGAATCGGCTCCTGGCCGCCCGGCCCGACGACGCCGGACCGCTCTTCGAGATCGGAAAGATCGCGGCGCTGTCCGGCGCCGATCTCGATCGCGGGGAAGCGAGCCTGCGGAAGTATCTCGGCCACGAACCGAAGGGAAACGAGCCCTCGACCGCGATGGCCCATGAGCGGCTGGCGCAGATACTCGAGCGCCGCGGAGAGAAGGCCCCGGCGCGTGACGAATATTCTGCGGCCCTGCGCCTCGACCCGAGCCTGCGGGAAGCCCGCGAAGGCGCCTGGCGTTTGCGTTGACGATCGGCCAAGAAACAAAGGAGGGATCCATGCCGGAAGGACCCGAGATCGAGACCGACAAGCTCACGGAATCGATCCACGAAGAGCTCGAGCACGAGGGCGGAAAATTTCTGCGCACGATCGCCCTGACGACCGCCCTCTTCGCCGCGCTCGCCGCGCTCGCCGCACTGCGCGCCGGCGCAACCGTGAACGAGGCCCTCGTCTTCAAGACAGAAGCGACGCGGCTGCAGGCCGAAGCGTCGGACCAGTGGACGTACTACCAGGCGAAGGGCATCAAGGCGGCCGTCGCGGGAACTTCCCGCACCTCGTGGCTCGCCATCGGGAAAGAACCGCCGCCCGAGTATGCCGCCAGCGAGGCGCGCTACAAGGCGGAGCAGGAAGAAATCTCGAAGAAGGCCAGGGAAAAGGAGAAAGAGCGCGACGAGAAGTCTGCGGAAGCCGACCATCTCCTCCACCACCATCACGGGTTCGCCAACGCCGTCGCCCTGTTTCAGGTCTCGATCGCCCTCGGCGCGGTCGCCGCCTTGACCCACAATAGCCTCGTCTGGATCGGATCCATGTGCCTCGGCCTGGGCGGCGCCGTTCTCTTCGCCATCGCGATGATGGCGTGACCGCGAGGATGATCCGGGACTGATTACGGAAAGCGGAAAAACGGAAAGCTGTTCCGCCGAAAGGAGCTCGCCATGATCAAGGGATTCCGGGATTTCGTCGCGCGCGGCAACGTCATCGACCTCGCCGTCGGCGTGATCATCGGCGCCGCGTTCGGCGCGGTCGTCGATTCGCTCGTCAAGGACCTTCTGACTCCCATCATCGGCATGATCGGTGGCCAGCCCGATTTCTCGTCCCTGAAGGTCGGATCGATCGGGCTCGGCAGCTTCGTCAACGCGATCATCGCGTTCCTGATCAAGGCCGCCGGCCTTTATTTTCTGATCGTGCTTCCTTTCAACCGCATCTCCTCGAAGCTCACGCCTCCCCCCAACTCGCAGGAGAAGCTTCTGATGGAGATCCGGGACCTGCTCAAACAGCCACCGGCCGCGGCGCCGCCCAGAATCCAGCCGGCGCCGTAGTGCGGAGGAATCGGGTGATCGGGTGATCGGGTGATCAATCAGGGGAATCGGGTGATCGGAGAATCGCGGGAGCAAGGTCTTGTCGCTATGCGGCAGCGGGAGTCGGGCCGAGCTGTGAGCGGATGACGGATGATTGATGGCTGTCGTTGACCGCTGAGAACTCAGACCTGACGGCTCTTTCTCAGTGAAAATCGTGGCTCGGAACGGAGGCGATTCCCTCTCTCAATGGCCAGAACTTCTCGGCGCGGACCGACAGGGTGCCATCGTTCTGGAGCCGGCCCTCGACGATCAGCGTGCCGGATCCCACGATCAGACTGCGCTGCTCCCGGAAAAGATCGGGCCTCACGATCGCCTGGCACATCCCGGTCTCATCCTCGAGCGTCAGGAAGACGAAGCCTTTTGCGGTCCCGGGCCTCTGGCGGACGATGACGGCCCCCGCCGTCCGGACGCGGCGGCCGTCGGGAAGGGCCTTCAGCTCCGCCGCCGACAGGATTCCCCGCGCGGCGAACTGGCGGCGCCAGTGCTCGACGAGATGCGGGCCGGTCGTCATTTGCGCGGACTCGTAATCCGCCGCCGTCTCCTCTTCGGGGGTCATCTCCGGCAGGGGTGACGGGTCGTCCGCGGGCAGCTTCTCGAAGAGAGCGCCCGCCGGCCGGGCGACCTTCGCGACCTGCCAGAGAGCCGCACGGCGTGTTCGCCCGAAAGGCGCGAGTGCGCCGGCGTGCGCGAGACGCTCGAGCTCGTCCGGCCGCAGAGCGCAGCGGCGGGCGAGGTCTTCGACGCTCTCGAACGGCACGCGCGCCTGCTGATCCTCGACCCGCAGGCCCGTCGCTTCGCGCATCCCCTGGATGAACCGGAGTCCGATCCGAACTCCTCCCGATTCCCACCGGCACTTCCAGCCGGAGCGCGTCACGTCGATCGGGAACATCGGAGTGCCGTGCCGCTGCGCGTCCTTGACGAGCGTCGCCGGATGGTAGAAGCCCATCGGCCACGCATTCAGAAGAGACGCGTAGAAGGCGGCGGGATGCCGGGCCTTGAGGTAGGCGCTGGCATACGCGATCAGCGCGAAGCTCGCGGCGTGGGATTCCGGAAACCCGTACAGCGCGAAGGACGTGATCGACTTGACGATCTGCTCCTGCGCGGGCCCGTCGATTCCCCGCCGCGTCATGCCGGCGCGCAATCTCTCCTCGATCGTCGACATCTTCTCCATGGATCGCTTGAACCCCATCGCGCGGCGCAGCTCTTCCGCCTCGCCACCCGTGAACCCGGCGGCGACCATCGCGATGCGCAGGAGCTGCTCCTGGAAGAGCGGCACGCCCAGCGTGCGCTTCAGGATCGGCTCGAGACACGGATGCGGATACTCGACGGGCGCCCTGCCCTGCCGGCGCTCGAAGAACGGGCGGACCATCCCGCCGACGATCGGTCCCGGCCGGATGATCGCGACCTGAACGACGAGATCGTAGAACTTCGTCGGCGCGTTCTTCGGAAGCGACGCCATCTGCGCGCGGCTCTCGACCTGGAACACTCCCACGGTGTCCGCCTCGTTCATCATCCGATAGACGAGCGGATCATCGGCAGGAAGATGCGCGAGATCGACCTCGACGCGCTCGTGCGTCCGGATCATCGGGATCGCCTCCTCGAGAGCCGCGAGCATGCCGAGCCCGAGGAGATCCACTTTCACGATGCCGAGATCCGCGCAATCGTCCTTGTCCCACTGCACGACGACACGCCCCGGCATCGATGCGGGCTCGAGCGGCACGACCTCGTCGAGGCGACCTGCCGCGACGACCATGCCGCCCGAATGCTGTCCGAGATGCCGCGGCTGGTTCTGGATCTGGAGAAAGAGGCGGAGAAACTGGCGAGTCCGGCGATCCTCGGGATCGAGCCCGGCGGCGGCGATCTCGCCGGAGAGCTCCTCGAGCGGGCTTCGAATCTCCCCGAAGTTCCAGGACGAAAGCTGCTTCGACAGCCGGTCGACCTGCTCGGGCGAAAACCCCATCGCCTTGCCGACCTCGCGCGCCGCGGAACGATCGCGGTACGTGATGACGTTGGCCGTCATTCCGGCGCCGTGCGGGCCGTACTTCTCGTAGACGTGCTGGATGACGCGCTCGCGCTGATCGCCGGACGGCAGGTCGAGGTCGATGTCGGGCCACTCGCCGCGCTCCTCGGAGAGAAACCGCTCGAAGAGCAGCTCCATCTTCACCGGGTCGACGGCCGTGATCGACAGCGCGTAACAGACGGCGCTGTTCGCTGCCGATCCGCGCCCCTGGACGAGGATCTTCTCGCGCAAGCAGAACTGCACGATGTCCCACACGATCAGAAAGTAGCCCGCGAGATCGAGCTTCTCGATCATCGCCAGCTCCTTTTCGATCTGCGCCTGGGCGCGCCCCGTGAGCGGCCGGAACCGCCCGCGGGCGCCGTTCCACGCGACCTGCCGGAGAAAGGACTGCGGCGTCTCACCGGGCGGCAGCGGATACTCGGGGAACCGGTACCCGAGATCCGCGAGCGTGAAGTCGAGCGACTGCGCGAGCTCGGACGCGTGGTCCAGCGCCTCGGGCAGGTCGGCGAAGATGTCGCTCATACGGGCGGCATCTCGAACGAAACGTGCCCGCTCGGCCGCGAGAAGCCGCCCCGCGGCGTCGAGATGGGTGTGATGACGCGTGCAGGTGAAGACGTCGTGCAGATCCTTGTCGCGCGGGCGGGCGTAGCGGACTCCGTTCGTCGCCAGGATCGGGAGACCTCGCGCACGCGCCAGATCCTGGAAGAGCCGGTTGCGGTGCTCCTCCTCGCGCAACCCGTGTCTCTGCAGCTCGACGTGGACGCGTCCCGGAAAGACCGCCGTCAGACGCCCGAGCGCATCGCGGGCGCCTTCCACTCCGTGCGCCTGCCGCGCCAGTGCCCGCGCGAGGGGACCTTCGTCGCCTCCCGTCAGCACGTGAAGTCCGCCGGCGTGCGCCTCGACTTCCGCCCACGTCACGAATGCCGCCCCCTTCTCTTTCCCGAGAGCGCCGGCGGTCAGGAGGCGGCAGAGGTTGCGATAGCCGGCGCGGCTCTCGACCAGGAGCGTCAGGCGCACCGGCTCGGCCGCCACCATCGCGTCGCGGCCGCTCTTTCCCGATTTCGCCGACTTCGCGGCGTTCCAGACGGGGCGCGGCGCGTCGAGCGCCACTTCCGCTCCGACGAGCGCCTTCAGCCCGGCCGCGCGGGCCGCCTTGTAGAAACGGGGAGCCCCGTACACGCCGTTGGAGTCCACGAGTGCCATGGCGGGAAGGCCCCGCCGCGCCGCTTCTTCGACGAGATCCTCGGGCAACGACGCCCCCTGGAGGAACGAAAAAGCGGAGGCCGCGCGCAGCTCCGCATAAGGCCGGGGGGAGAGCCGCGTCGCCACGGGCTGCCAGGGCCGCACCCGCAGCCCCTCCTTGCGCGCGCCGGCGGAGACGATGGCGGACACGAGCGGGCCGCCGAGATTGCGGGAGGGCGGACCCGGTTTGGCCATGGCCGGAGTATGGCGTAAATCGGGCGTAAGATCCATTCCGACGGCCCTGGCCTTCGAGAAGAATCTCGCGATCTCGCGATCTCATGATCTCGCGATCAATCGAGTTATCGAAATAAGTGGAAATCGGCGAAACCGGGCTCCATCGCTCGCTCTCGACCGAATCATCCCGACCGTGCCATTCCGAGCGTGTCATCCCGAGCGCCGCGAACGAATCGCTCTGTGTTCGCGACGCAGGACCGGCATGCGACCGCGGACCGCGGCCTTTTGGTGGCCAGAAAAGAAGCCTGGGGGGCTGGCAGCGGAGAGCGGACGGCCCTCTTAAATCAATCCCTGCCGCACGGCGTGAATGAAGTCGGTATACGCGGGCTCGTACCCCGCATCCCGCATCTCCGCCGCGATCTGGCCGCGGTGATGGACGGAGTGCAGCACGACGTGCATGAGGACGTCCTCGAGCGCGCTCGACCACTTCTCGCCTCGCGAGTTCACGTAGGCGACCGGGGAAGCGAGCTTACCGTCCGAGAGCCCCGGGAGAAGCGCGCGCCAACGTACCGCAAGGTCCTCGAACCCCGCCTCGCATTCCTCCGGCGAGAGCTCGGGCCACACGGCCGGAGCCTCCGATCCCCTCCGTTCGATTCGCCAGAGCCACAGGCGTTCTGCGCCGACGATATGCGCAAGAACCTTGCGGGCCTTCGCCGGGGGCGAGGCGGCGGAACGGAGGGAGCCGAGCGTCTCGTGATTGGCCCACGCGTCGTACGTGAACAGCTTCTTCCAGTCCGTCATGGCTTCTTCTCCGGAACGTCAGTCTGCTGCCCTGCTGCGTACGCCTCCCGCGCCCACGCCTCGAATTCGGCGTCGAGCTCGTCCTCCCGCTCGATGCAGAAGTGATGGATGAACTTCCGCGGAGAGATCGTATCGATTTTCTGGACGCGAGGATTCGGCACGCGCCGGCCCAATACGAAGTGACCGATCATGTGCATCTGGCGCGGCGCGACGGCCATGAAGGTCGAGAGGCCGGCCAGTGCGATGCGCGCCTTCTCGGGCAGGACCCTCACCGGGCCGTTAACCTGCACGAGCGCGAGCAGCGCCCGAAAAAGCGATTCCATCGAAGGGTCGCGGCCCGCGAAGTAAGTGGCGAGGCTTCGCATGGGCGGGCAGGGGTGCGCCTGGTTCCGGACCGGAAACGAACGGCCGCACAGGGAGCATTCCCAGAGAGGCGGCCTGAGAGGTTTCTGCGCCCGCGGCGGGACCGTCAACGGTTCGGCGGAGGCGGCGCCAGCGCCACCGACTCGAGCTTCCATCCGACGCGGATCGTCGTCGCGTTGCAGTACGTGTGAATGCACCGCGTGTCGTTCAGGCAGGCGAGCACTCCGAGGCAGGCCTTCTTCGCCGAGCCTCCGGCCGGCACCTTCGGCGTCACACGGCAGAAACCGGAGAACACCGGATTGCTGAAGGAGCAGGTCGCCGCCTGCGGAGCCGGCGGCGGCGAGGGAACGGGAGAGGCGGTCACGACCACCGCCCGGACGAGCGCCGCCGACACGCCGAAAGCGATGCGGAGAAACCTCACGCGCGCGGATCCCATACCTTCTCGCGGAGCAGGCCTTCGCGGCGAAACCGCTCGAATCCCTTCCGCGTCAAGGCCGTCAGCATGCCAACCTGCGACGCGTCGAGGGTCTTGAAATGGAAACAGGACTTGCCTTGCATACGCGAACGGAGCTCCTTCGGAACGTCCGGGAGGAGGTCGGGGCAGGCGTAGACCGGGAAGAAGTGAAAGCTGACGTAGGCCTTTCCCATTCGCGTGCCGCCGAAATAGATCTGCACGCCGGTGCGGGTCTTCGCCGGCGTCGCGAGCATGTAGCTCGTCGGACTATCGCCCACGAGCTGCAGATGGCGCTCGTACTTGCGGACAATTTCCCGGAGTTTCGCGAATGTTCCGGCGAAGTCCGGTGCGGAAGAAGCGGACCGACGAACGGAAGCGGAAGGACGCGCCTTCGAGGGATGAACGGAACGGGAGGGTCGGGCGGGGGAGCTCACATCGACTCCTTCGAGAAGGAGAGCGATGTTATCAGTCCGGCCCGATCCGTCCGGCCCGATCCGTCAGTCGAATTCCCGGCGGGGAGCCGCCTGGTCGGCGCCCACTCGCCCGGCGGCGATGTCTGCGGCGACGTAGTTCTCGCCCTGCACGGGAGCGCCGGCGAGACGGCGCATCAGGTTGATCTGCCCCGTATGCGTGAGCGCATCCGCGATCGGTCCCTGAAACAATTTTTCCGCCGGGGTCCCGAGCTCCGTATCCGACGCCAGCCGCGCGTCGAGCTTTTCGAGCGCCGAGAAGAACCGGACGGAGTCGGCGTCCCAGGTGGACGGAGAGATGGGTTTCCACGAACGGTCGCCATCCGCCTGCGCGACCGCCCAATCGAGCAGGTCGCCGATGTGGGCAAGAACTTCTCCCGCGCTGCGCGTCCCGGCGCCCGCGCGAAATCCTGAAAACCCGGGAGGCGCGCCCCGGACCGCCTTCCCGCCCCGGTACGCGAGCGTGGCCACCGTATGCCGCAGAAGCTCGCGCGCCGGATCCGCGGAGCTCATCGTCCCTCCGGCTTCTTCGCGTACTCGGACGCGCCGAGAAAATGGAGGGACACATACCGGTCGTCGCCCACGACCCAGCTGTCATGGGGAACGGCGGGAATCGCAAACAGCTCGCCGGCTTGCAACAAGAGAACCTCGCCATCCTCGAACTCGACGGCTGCCGTTCCCGAGAGCACCATCCCCGCGTGTTCCACGTCGCAGCGCGGCGTCCCGACCCCCGGTCCGACGTGCTCCGACCATTTCCAGCCCGGCTCATACGTCGCCCGGCCGACGGTCAGGCCACCCAGCCGCACGATCTCGAACTTCCCGCGCTCGAGAACGCGAACCTCGTCCGGAGTCTCGAAGCGCTTCAGCAGAACGTCCTTCATCGCACCGCCCCTCGTCCTTCGGTTCGTCGTCCGCTCTTCGGACCCGGATCAGCGGATGAAGTACCCCGCGACCTTCCAGGATCCGTCTTTCTCGTGCATCATCGCCACGGTCTCGACCGCGCTCTGTTTGTTCTCCATCGACGACTCGAACATCAGAACGACGTACTCTCCGTCCGGAGCGCCCGGCAGGGACGTCTTGAATGTCGCCGACTTCTCGGTCCGCGACTTCACTTTCCCGAGCGGTCCGCGCGCCGCCCGAACGCCCTTCTCCCAGTCCGCCCGGGTAACCGCCGCCCGCATCGCGGAGGATGATTCGTCCCAGCTGCGCGCATATTCTCCGGCGTCGACCGATTCGAGCCAGGATTTCGCCGCCGCGCGGCCTCCCGAGACCGCCGCGCCGTCGTCGGCGAGCGCCGCCCCGAACGCGAGCGCGAGAATGAGGGAACCGAAGAACATCCGCTTCATGAAATACCTCCGGCGGAAAGAGTAACAAACGGAGCAGCCCGGGCGTGCAATGGCAGGAACGCGAGTTGAGATCCCCTCAGGCGGGAGTGGCGGCGTCGCCCGGGAGCGCGTAGGAGAGCGTGTGGTGCGTGAAAATGCGCCCGTCCTCGGACACGCATTCCGCCGTGCCGAACGCCGTTCGGCGCCCGAGCTTCACGATGGTCGCCGTGCAGAGGAACCCTTCGCGGCGGGCCGGCCGCAGGAACTGCGTCTGCATATGGCTCGTCACGGATGGATCCTCGATTCCCCGAACCGTCTTGATCGCGAGCCACATCGCCACGTCCGCCGCCGCCATGAAGACCTGACCGCTCGAGATGCCGCCGGGCCGCTCGAGCTCCGGTAGGTATGGGACCGAAAGCGTGCACGAGCCGTGCGAAGCGGACCGAACCCGCATCCGGTAGGGCGCGACGAAAGCCGCCCCCGCGACGATGTCCTGCAGCTCTTCGAGCGTAGCCGCGGACGCCTTCTCCATCGTCAGGCGCGCCGGACCGCGATTCGAGGAGTTCTCCGATTTATCCGCACGACATGCTCCGTATTCTGAGCTGACGGCCCATCGCTGACATCGGAAAGCCGACGGCCACGTCTTTCAGCCTGGCAAAGACTAACGCGAACGGGACCGCATGGGCGGCTGTCTCCGAATGGCGCGATCCCTGCAATTTCCCCCGAGGAGGTTTCTCGACCATGGGCTCTCGTTCCGCTTCTCTTCGCCCTGTTTCCCGTGTCTCCCCTTCCCTGTCCCGGTCGGCTCTCGCCTGCCGAAGCCAATTCCTGCGCTTCTTTCCCGACGGATTTCGGGACGAGACGTACGTCGATTGGGAGCGCGGCTACAAGAAGGAAGCCGCCGGGCGCTGGACATCGGAGCTCGGTCCCCGGAAGTTCCTCGCCCTCCTCGAGAGACGTCAATATCGAGAGATCGCCGAGACGGCGGTACGGATCGAGTCCCGGACGAACCTCCTGTTCTCCTTTGAAAAGATGGCTCTTCGGGACGCGATCCGATCCGCGGCGGGCGCCCGCGTCTTCGCGGAGGGCTTGTATCGCTTTCTGCACGAGCGCCGCGGCGACCCGCAGAGCCGATTCGAGCAGTGGTGCGACGACGTCGCATCGCTGCCTCGCCGTCAGACGCGGGTCCTGACGTGGCCCGTCCTGACAGTGTTCGGTTTCCTTGCCCGGCCGGACGTCCACGTCTTTCTGAAGCCGAACGTCACTCGCGTGGCAGCGCGCCGCTACGGTTTCGACTTCGAATACACATCGCGGCCCGCCTGGAGGACATACGCCAGCCTCCTCGAGCTCGCGCGCATCGTCCGGAGCGACCCGGGCGACCTCGCGCCGCGCGACATGATCGACATTCAGTCGTTTCTGTGGGTCCAGGGATCCGACGAGTACGAATAGAGGCCGGAGCCGCCGCGAGGTCTTCGAGAAGCATCAGGATCGACTTTCTCCCCCGTCTTTCGCAGCGGCGTCGGAGGGCGGCACCGGCTCCGGCCGTGCCGGCTTCACCTTGAGGACCTTTTCGTTGCGGATCACGACCGTGCCCGGTTTCGCGCCGCGAGGCTTCGTGACATAGCGCGCCTTCGTGCAGGACACGGGCACCACGCCGCCGTGGCGCGCCTTGCTGTGGTACGCCGCAACGGCCGCAGCCGCCTGGACCGTCGCGCGATCGGGGTCTTCCCCGGGCGGCCCCTGCAGCACGACGTGGCTGCCGGGCATCCCACGGACATGAAACCAGAGATCGTCGGGACGCGCGACGCGAAGCGACAGCCGGTCGTTGTCCTCGTCGGTGCGACCCGCAAGCACCGACCAGCCGCCAGGCAGCGCGTACTCGAAGAGCCGCCCGGTCGGAGCCATCCACGCATCATAGAGTCCCGCAGGCCGGGCCTCCATCGACGGACCGGTCAGGATTTTCCGGACGCGTCCGCGTAGGCCGACTCGACGGCCGGGCCCTCGACATAGTTGCGGAACACGATGCCGAGAAGCCGGGACTCTCCGGCGAACTGGCGGCGGAAGTCTCCGAGGTCGATGCTCTTGTGCGCCGCCTCGACCGACTCGCCGCGGGCCATTGCCTCAGCAGCCCGGTGCTTCACGGCGAGAAAAAGACCCGCCATCTTCTGCACGTACGAATCGTCCCGGAGGACGGGGCCGTGTCCGGGCACGATCGCGGAAGCGCCGAGAGCCAGCAGCTTCCCGAGAGTGTCGGACCATTCGCCCACGTGGGACTGGTTGCCGCCGACGAGCGGGACCGGCCAGACGACGAGATCGCCCGCGGCGACGATGTGCTCGGCGGGAAGGTGCACGACGATGTCGCCGCTCGTATGCCCCCGCCCGAGGTGGAGGATCTCGATCGTCCGGGAGCCGCGATACAGCGTGAGCCGGTCCTGGATCGTGATCGTCGGCGCGATGATCGAAACGGACGGGGATTCGGAAATGTATCGCTCCGCCAGCCACACGTCGCTTCGGTGGCTGGCCCGCTCTTCGTCGGAGAGCTCCTCGCCCGTCATGCTCTTGTGGCTCGCGAGCAGCTGCCGGAGCATGCCCGCGAACTGCGTCGCCCCCGTGAGCATCTGCCGGCGCGCTTCGACGCCTGCCGTCGGCAGGTACTCGCGCATCCTCGCGTGCGCAATGAACTCGACTCCCGGAAATGCGTCCCGGTACGCCTGGTTTCCCATGATGTGGTCGTCGTGCCAGTGGGTGTTCACGACGAATCGCACGGGCTTCTTCGTCACGGACCGGATCGCGCCGATCACTTCCCGCGCCGAGGAGGGTGTGTCGTTGGCGTCCACGACCAGGACGTCCTGGTCGTTTACGACGAACAGGACGTTCGCGTCGACGGCAAAACCGGGCGGCTCGCGGCGAATCGCGGCATAGACGCCGTCCCCGAGCTTCTCGAGCGTGAAGCCGTGCGCCGGTTCCGGCTCGACGTTCGAAGTCTTTCGAGCGCTCGCCCTCGTGCTCTGCCCGCTGCTTTCGGCGATCGGCGGAACGGCAACGGCGACAGCCGTGAACAGAACGCTCACGGCGATCGAGACACAACGATTCAACATACGAAAGAGCCCTCCCCTGCCTCTTTCGCGTACGGGAGAAGCCGCTGAAAGTTCCGGAGGCGAAAAAAGGAAGACACGCCGCTCGGCCGCAGCTCCAGGAGCAGCCCGCCTGCAGTGCGAGGGCGGGGAGAGGATCCGCCGTCGCCTATCGGGCCGGGAATGGAGAGCTGTCAGCTCCAGACCGGTGACCGATAGCAATGACCAATGACTTCCTACGGATTACTCACAACCGGCAGCTCTACGAAGCTCGCGCGATCGGGCGAGTGGTAGATCCGCTGCACGGCCTTCCGGTAGTCGCCCGGCTTCGCCCAGAAAATGTTCGGCACGAATGTCTGCGGATTGCGGTCGTAGAGAGGGAACCAGCTCGACTGCACCTGGACCATCATGCGATGGCCGGGCAGAAAGACGTGGTTCGCGGTCGGCAGGAGGAACCGGTAAGCCAGCGGCTCCCCCGCCGTGAGGGCCTTCGCCGTCTCGAGGCTCTCCCGGTAGCGGCCCCGGAAAATATCGGCCGAGATCATCAACTGATATCCGCCCAGCGCGGGATCCGACCCGACCTCGTCCGGATAAACGTCGATCACCTTGACCACCCAGTCGGAGTCGGTGCCGGAGGTCGACGCAATCAGGTTCACGGCGGGTTGCCCGCTGATCTTCACGGGGGCCGTCAGCACTTCCGAAGTGAAGACGGCGACGTCCGGGCGCCCGGACGCTTCCCGCTGATCGCTCACGAGCCATTCCTTCCAGGTCCTTCCCCTTTCGGAGCCGGAAGACGGGACGGGGCGCGCAATGAAAGGGACGGGTTTCGCGGGATCGGAGACGTATTCGTCGTATGGCGCGTCACCGGCCTTCGGCGCGGCGAAACCCGCGCGGGAGCCGGCGGCGAGATAGAAGGGGGTCGGCTTGATCGCACAGCCGCCGCCGGCTGCGCAGCCCGCCGGCCACGCCGGCAGCCGCCTCCACACATTCGTGCCGGTCTCATACGCGACGACCGGCGGCATGTCGGCCTTCGGCGCGCCGTCCTTCAGGTACTGATCCAGGAACGGCCGCAGAACGTCGCGCCGGAACGCGAGTCCGGTATCGGACCCGAATTTGATGGCGCCGAGCGCGCTCGCATCGCCGATCTCCTGCCCGTGGTGCCACGGTCCCATGACGAGAAAGACCTTGTCGTTTCCCGTGTCCTTCGGCTTGATGGCTTTGTACACGGCGATGGCCCCGTAGATGTCTTCCTGATCCCAGATGCTGGCGACCAGCATCACGGGAACTTTGAGCGGCTCCGCGGCCAGGACCCGGTCGACGGCCTGGTCGCGCCAGAACGCGTCGTAGCTCGGGTGCGCGAGGATCTTGCGCCAGAAGCCGACCTGCTCGAGCCCGCGGCGGCGGCCGAGATCGCCGGCCGAGCCTCCCTTCATGAACGTGTCGTAGTCGTCGTAGTAGCTCGACCACCACTTCGAGTCGTTCCCCTTCGTCGCCTCCTGCTCGTAGATGTAGGACATTCCGATCTGCCGAAAGGCGCCGTTGTGGAACCAGTCGTCGCCCATCCAGCCGTCGACCATGGGATTCATCGGCACGGACACCTTGAGCGCCGGGTGAGGATGGATGAGCGCCATCAGCGGAAGGAATCCGTCGTACGAGATGCCGATGATGCCGACCTTGCCGTTGCTCTCGGGTGTGTTCTTCACGAGCCAGTCGATGGTGTCGTACGTGTCCGTCGCGTGATCCACCGGCGTTGGATTCTGGGGGCCGTGCACCGGCCGGTTCATGACGTAGTCGCCCTCGGAGCCGTACTTCCCTCGGATGTCCTGGACCACCCGGATGTATCCGCCTTCGACGATCACGTCCGCCGCGTTGTCGTAGCCCTCGAGCATCGGACCGAGGTGCGCGCTTTGCGCGTGGGTCGTCAGGTCGGATGCGTTGTACGGCGTGCGGGTCAGGAGGATCGGAGCTCCCTTCGCGCCTTTCGGCACGAGGATGACCGTGTGCAGCTTGACGCCATCGCGCATCGGGATCATGACGTCGCGTTTGACGTATTCGAGTCCGTCCGTCGGCGGCTCGATGCGGGCCGGCGTCTCGCTCGGCAGGGCCGGATAAGTTCCGGCGGGCGGCGGCCCGGAAGGCGGCGGCGCCTGCGCGAGAGCGAGGTCGCACCATGACGAGATCGCGAGCAGGGCGCAAAACGCCGGGACGATGATTCGAGGGCTGGCAGTCGACTTCATGAAGTCACCCCGTAGAAATCAAAAGAGGCGTTCGGCGACGAGTGGAGATTGGATGTGGGGCACGGTTTCACAAGAGGGGGAGGAGAGCAAGATGCATGGGAGAAGAATTGAGGGACCGGAGGATCGGGTGATCGGGTGATCGGGTGATCAATCGTGGGAATCGGGTGATCGGAGGATCGGGAGGCCGTAGCGGACGATCTCGCGATCTCATGGTCTCGCGATCCATCGAGCCCTCGAGAGAGAGACCGGCGATCCGGCTCACGCCGGCGCCCGGAAACGAAACTCGCGGGGTTTTCCGAGCGGGTCCTCGATCGACAGAACGGCCGATCCACCGCTCTCGGTCAGACGGATATTCGGGTCCGGCTGCTGAAACCAGATAATCGCGTTCGTCGTCGACTGCGTGATGCCGGGACGCGTGTCGTTCGTGAAGTCCTGCGCCAGGAGCTTTCGGCCGGAACGGTCGAACACGACGAGCTGGTACGGGTTCCACAGCTTGACGCTGGAGATCCCGACGATGAATCGCGAGTCCGGCGAGATCCAGAGCTGCGTGAGGGCGGGCACGGGCTTGCGGAAGAGCTCCCGTCCGGACCCCTTCTCGACGACGCGCAGATATGAATAGGTGTTTTCCGCGGTGAACGGATCCTTCGTCGTCGTGATCATCTTGAGACGCGGCTCCTCGGTCGCCCGGCTCCAGTCGTGGTGATGTTCCGCCACGAGACGGTCCGATTCGGCTCGGATGTCGAGGATCTTCGCGTAGCCGACCATGTCCGCGAACAGGAACGAGCAGGCGAGAAAGACGCCGGCGAACGCCATGCTTCTCCGGATGGAACGCAGCGACCCTCGCCTGAGGTCTCTCCGCTTCCCGTCGCTCCGATCCGATCGATGTTCCATCACGATCTCCTCCTGTTGTCTTTCGAGCGCTGAAAGCTCGCGGGGTTTCATTCCCGGGAGATGTCGGCCTTCACGCGCGCCCGCACGGATGGATCCGGCGAAGTCCGACCGGCGGCAGGCGCTCCGGTGCTCATGGCCCGGACCCGGCTTCCGCTTCGCCCGGGGCCGGCAGGCGTCTCGTCACGAACCGGCCGGCACCCGCGGAGACGATCGTCAGGAAGGCGACGGTGAACGCGAGCCGCTTTCCGTGCCACAGGCTGCCGAATCCTTCCCGCAGCTCGCCTGCCAGCACGTTGGCCGTCCCCCCATAGACCTGCATCTCGCGCAGATATTGCTTGGAATCCTCCGGATCCCCCAGCGGATTCGCCTCCGCCGCGACGGCGTTCCAGTAGATCCCCGCCGCGATGAGGAGTCCGATGATGAGAATGCCGGCGGGGACGACGCGGTGCCGGCCGGGTCTATGCATCGCTGTCGGATCTCAGCTTTCGGATCTCAGTTTTCGGATCTCAGTCTTCGGCTCGCAGAAGGATGCACGCGACAACGGATTCATGGATCTTCATGGCCGGTAGCCCTCCTTCTCGATGCCCCCGCAGCTTACGCCGCCGGCGGAACGGTTGTCTCGACAGTCGACGATGAGCGGACTACTTCGTTCGCGGAAATCGCCGCGAGCGACCCGAATCCCGAGATCGGATGATCGGGAATCGGATGATCGGAGGATCGGGTGATCGGGTGATCGAGCAGGAGAATCGGGTGATCGGAGAATCGGTCAAAGCGTCAAAGGGTAAAGGATCGAGGAGCCCTCCCACTCCTCTCCCGAGCGCGGGGGAGAGGGGCAGGGTGAGGGGGCCTCGTCTCCCGTCTCCCGTCTCCCGTTTCCCGTTTCCCGTTTCCCGACCCGACCCGACCCCTCTACGGGTGAATCTTCTCCCCCTTCGCCAGCATCTCCACGAATTTCCGGATTCGCGCCGCCCGGGTCTCCGGCTTCTTCGCGGTCTGGATCCGGAACAGGATGGCGTAGCGGTTCGCGCCGTCCAGGGTGGAGAAGAATTTCTTCGCGCGCGCGGACGAATCGAGCGCGGACTGGAGATCTGTCGGCACCTCCGCGGTTCGCGCCGAGTCGTACGCGCCCTCCCAGCGGCCATCTTTTTTCGCGCGCTCGATCTCCCGGAGCCCGGCCGGCTTCATGTGCCCGCTCTCGATCAGGGAGAGAGCCTTGGCGCGGTTGATCTTCGACCAGATGCTCTTGCCCGACCGCGGCGTGAATCTCTGCAGCCAGTACCGCGTGTCGTCCGGCTTCTTCTGGCCGTCGATCCACCCGTAGCAGAGCGCAATGTCGATCGCTTCGGCGTACGTCACCGACGACACGCCGGAGGATTTCTTCGCGAGGCGCAGCCACACGCCGGACGACGTCTCGTGATTCTTCCCCAGCCAGGCAGCCCAGGAGGCCGGAGTCGGAAACAACCGGATCGAAACCGCTGGCTCGGCCGATTTCATCGTTCGGATCCTGCGCGTCTGGCGAGGAGATAGGCACGGCGGCTCGGGTGCTCGGCTCCAGCGTACGGCGAGCGCTCGACGGATTCGATGACTTCGAAGCCTGCATCCCGAAGTTCCGCGGCCACGGCGACGGGGAGGAGAAATCGAAAATCGAGCGATACCGGCTTGCCGAACAGCTCGTCCCGATGGAGCGTCTCCTCTCCGACGTGAAAGGCGAGCAGCAGAAAGCCTGCAGGCGCGAGCACGCGCCGGAATTCACCGAATACGGCCGCGAGCGCTGCGTCGTCGAAGTGGATCACGGAATAGAAGGAGACGATCCCGGCGAGAGACCCGTCCGGAAGATCGAGCGCCCGCATGTCCCCCACGCGGCAGTCGAGGCCGGGATGGAGCCTCGCGGCGTGCCGGATCATCTCCGGTGAGAGGTCGATCGCAAGCATCGACGCGCCCTGATCGCGGAGATAGCCCGCCACATGGCCGGGTCCGCAACCGAGATCGGCCACGAGGCCCCGGCCGCGCACCGCTTCGGCAAATCGATTGAGGAGATGCCGGTCGAGAGGCTTCCCCGCCAGCTCTCCGGCGAGGTTCTCCGCGTACTCGGCGGCGGCCGAGTCGTAGCTCGCGCGGACCCCATCCCCTTCGTCGTTCACGAACAGAGCCTACCCGAGCCACCCGTCGTAAATGGCCTGGCGCGAACGACTCCAGGTATCCGCACCCCGAAAAGCGAAACCTCACGGCGGTCACCCGACTCGGTATTCGCTCTGGACCAGGCCGCTCGGATAGCTTCGCGTCGCCACGTGCCGGAGCCGGACGTCGCCCGGAAGGGGGCCGAAGAGCGGAATTCCCTCTCCGATGAGAACCGGCACGCGGGTGACGATCAGGCGTTCGATCAAACCCGCCCGAAGAAAACGCTGGATCGTGATCCCGCCATCGATGTAGAGATGATGGATTCCACGGGCCGCGAGGCGTGACACGACCTCCGCGGGGTCCCCGGACATCTGCTCGACGACACCACCGGCGGATGTCGCCGCTTCGAGGTCGATGGGTCGGCTGCTGAGCACCACGACGCGCCTCGATCCGTACGGCCACGTCTCGAACGCCAGGACGGTCTCGAAGGTATGGCGTCCGATCACGAGCGCATCCACGCTCGCGATGAACTCGTCGTAGCCGTGCGGTTCGCCGCCGTCGGCGGGCAGCCAGTCGAGGCCGCCATTCGGTCGTGCGATGAAGCCATCGACGCTCGCCCCGACGAAAACCGATGCCGTCATCGAATCCTCCTCATGGCAACCGACACATGGCGGATGCTCGCGGCTCTCAGGCCGGACCGGGCGAGACCAGCTCGCCGCCCCAGGCCGCAGGATCCACGTCCCCCAGCGTTTGCGAGAAGTTCCAGACATGGCCTGCCAGGTCGCGCGCCTTGTACTGACGCTCTCCGTACGGCTCGCTCACAGGCTCGCTCAGAATCTGAGCGCCCGCCTTCCTGGCCACCTCGATGTGCCGGTCGGCGTCCTGCACGCGGACGAGGATCACGTGGCCGAACTGGTCGGGCTCGAGCGCAGCCTGCGGCGATTCCGCGACGATGACCGCCCCCTCCCCCACCGTCAGCTGAATGCGATGGGACCCGATCCGAAGACGCTCTTCGAATCCGAACGCCCGACAGAGCCACGCCGCCGCGGCCGGGACGTCCGGATAGCGCAGCACCGGAATGACGGTGGGCGAAGGTATGGATCGATTCGTTCGGCCGCTCGCGAAAACCGGATCATCGGGCATAGGGACCTCGCAGCAGTCGGCGTCCGCATAGTGGATGCCCGCCGATGGTCATCCGCGTGAAGGCTCTTCTTTTCGTTTCGAGAACGTGAACCACACGACCGCGACGTAGATCAACGCCACCGGGCCCGCGAAGATCAGAAGGATCGGCCACAAATTGCTCTGCTGCCGGTACGCGGAGGCGGTCAGGGCGCACACCACGACCATCGGCAGGATCGGGACCAGGCTGAGGAGCCGGCCGCGGGCCCGCAGTGTCACGGCGGCGGCGAATTGCACGAACACCCAGGCCGTAAACGGAAGTCCCCACGTGAGGAAAAAGGGAATGAGCTCCCGAAAGCTCACGCCGAAACTCTCCCGCCGGCTCGCATCACCGTTTTCCCGCCGCGTACCGGGAGGCCTCTTCGAGGATGAGCTTGCGATCGGGCTGCCGAGCACTGTCGGCCGCCTCATCGACAAGCTGCCGATAGAGCGCGCGCGCACGGGACTCGTTGCGGAGCGCCCGCGCCGCGCGCGCCGCGCCGAGCAGGCCGTTGAAGCGGTTCGGGTAGAGCACAAGGGATCGCTCGTATGCCTCGAGCGCCGCACCCGGCTGCTTCTGCTCCATCAGGAGATCGCCGAGAAGCTCGCCGGCGGGAAGCGTCGGTCCGGGCGTGACGGCATGCTTCGGCGTGGAGATCTCGATCTCGACCGCTTCCCGCATCTGCGCCGCGCTCGCCTCTTCCTTCCCCTCCATATGCGCTATCCACGCGCTGAGCTCGAGGCGTAGCACGCGGATATTCCGCGCGAAGAGATCTTCACCGGACCGGGCGGTGGCGTTCTCCAGCGTCTCCAGGCGTTCGACGGCCGCCCGGGCTTCTTCCCGCTTCCCGAGGTGGGCCGCTCCCAGACCGGCCGCGAATCGCGAGACGGCTTCCGGCCACGCAAACCGATCCCACTCGATCGTGGCGGGCTCGCGCGGAACGATCCGCGCAGCCTCGTTCCACGCGCGCCGCTCGAGAGCGCATCGCGCGGGGATCGACGCGAAATGAAAGGCCGTCTTGAACGTGGGCTCCACGCTGGCGGTCTCGCGGAGCCTCTTCCATTGCGCGGCGGCGTCGTCGTCCCGGCCCTTCTGGAGATCCGCATAGACGAGATATTCGATGGCGTGCGCGAACTCGTCCGAGACGAGCTCTCCCCGGTCGCCGGCCGGTTGCCCCAGCGCCGCCTCGGCCGCCCGCAGGTTTCCGCGGATCACGCCGTCCCAGTCCCCGAGGCGCGTATAGATGTGCGTCGGCATGTGAAGCGCGTGCGCGTTGAGCGGTGCGGTCGTCTCGTACTTCCGCGTGATCTCGAGTGACTCCCGCTCGCGCCCGGGAACGTCGTTCGCGTGGACGAGGTAATGCATCGCGCCGGGATGATCCGGATTCCGTTCGTACACGCGGAGCAGGATCTCGGACGCCCGGTCGGCGTGCGACCGGGAAATCGTGTTCGACGGCGCGGTGGCGAGATGCGCCAGCGCGTAGAACACCGCCGCTTCGGTGTCATCGGGGAAGGCGGAGTAGACCTTTTCCTCGGCCTCTTCCCAGCGGCGAATGCGAAGCCAGTAGTCCGCCGACGCCGGATCGAGAAAGAACGCCTCTGCCGCGGCGACGAAGAGGCGTTCGCGCCCGGTCGGCGGCTCGAGGCTGCGAGCCTTCTGCGTCTCGTCCCATCCCCGCTGGAGCGCCGCCTGTCGCGGGCGCGTCGGCCAGAGCGGCTGAAAGAGCGTCATCGCAACTCCCCAGTGGGCCATCGCGCATCGCGGATCCGTCGCCACGACTTTCTCGAAGGCCTCGCGCGCCTGGGGATAGGTCATGTGGTGCAGGAGGAGGACCGCGCGGTTGAACTCCACCTGCGCCGGCTCGGAACAGCTGACGGGGAAATTGACGGTCCCCATGGCATGGCCGGCGTGGGGCTCGATCTCGCCTCCCATGACGATCGCCGGCGGGATGAGGAGAATGGACAACAGAAAATCTCGCCACAATCGGGCAGGCGCGCTCGGCGAGTCCCCCATCGGACCGAAAGACGAGTCCCCCGCGCAGATAGCTCCGCCGTCTTTGCGGGCTCGATGGATGCCGTTGATCACGGGTACACGCTCATCGCTCACGGCTTGGATTATGAAGCCCTTCATCCGGAAAAGAACGACGCACCGACTGAGTGCGGGCTTTCGAATTCGTTTCGGAGGCCAGATCTCTTTAGAAATGAGCTTGCATTCAGTCGAGCTCACGGCCGGCGCGACATGCTGTGGCGAAGACCGTCGAAGCCGAGGAACAGCAGGTAGGAGAAGAGGGTCCAGACCACGAGCTGAACCGCGGCAAGGGATGCCAGGTCGTATAGAGGCCCGTGGGCCTGCAGGCCGTCGACATGCATGAGGTCGAGCGTCGGCCAGAAGGCGACGCGCGGGTCCCGGATGACTTCTGCACGAAACGCCCCGACGCCGAGCAACAGGGCTCCCACCGCGACGAGAACCGCGCGCAGGAACAGGGTCCATTTTCGAACGCCGCTCATGACCGCGGAGTCTCCCGCGGCCGGTGCGATTCATCGGGATTCATCCGACTCCACTCTTTCCCTTCCGAGCGCCAGCCCGCCAGAGGCCGGCCGGCGTTTGCGGACACTCCCGAAAGTGGAAGTCCAGCCAACCTTCCTGGGACGGCAGTTTTCCGGCCTCGAGGGGCCACGGTCCGCCGCGCCGATGCCGGTACTCTCACAATTCTTTCCGATAGCACTGGATTACGCCCGCCTCGGCGAAACCGACGGCCCTGTGGGCGGCCACGCTGACCGCGTTGTCCGGTTGCGTGTCCGAAGCGAGCTCCGTGCAACCTCGACTTCTCGCCCACGCCTCGGCCGCCTCGAGCAGAGCCCGGCCCGCTCCCTGCCGGCGCGCATCCGCCGCGACGAACCAGCCTTCCACGTACGCCACGCGATCGCTCCGGCACCCCTCCGCTCCGGGTCGAATGGAGAGTTCCACGACGCCGATCGGCCGGCTCGGCGCATCTTCGGCGACCAGGACGGCGAGCGGCTCTCGTGCCTCGCCCGCGAAAAAGCTCTCGATCTCCCGTTCATGTTCCCGGAGAGAGCCCTCCGGCCAGAGCGCCTGGCGCATATCCGCCCAGACAGCGGCGTCGGCGCGCTCGACTGGTCGGACACGGGTCATCGGTTTCACTCCTATCGGCAGAGAAATGGCCGGTGCATCAGACGTGCTGATCGAGAAGAACGGGGTTTCCGTCCGGATCTATCGCCATCAGGCTCGCCGGTCCCTGAGTCGTCTCGTCGGCCTCGAGCATCAAGGAGACTCCCTGCGCCTTCAACTGCCGCTGGAGCTCCCGGATGTCGGTGAACGTGCCCAGCTTTTTCGTATCGCTGTCCCAGCCGGGATTGAACGTCAGCGTGTTCTTTTCGAACATCCCCTGGAAGAGACCGATGACGTGCGCGCCGTTCTTCAGGATCAACCAGTTCTTGGACGCATCGCCCATGAACGTCGTGAACCCGAACTTTTCGTAGAAGTCTCGCGAAGCGTTGATGTCCTTCACGGCGAGGCTGACGGAAAACGCACCGAGCTGCATGCTCTCTCCTTCACGCTCCACGAGGTCGACGGCCGGCCTCGCATTACCGATGATAGACGCGCTGATTCCCGTTGCCGGGCCCGGGCTCGCGTATTAGCATCCCCGCCAATCCCCCCAGGGCTCGGAAATGGCGCCGAGTGCGTCAGGAGAATGACGATGCGAAAAGGGACACTGGCCCGGGCGGTCACCGCCGCCGCGATTCTCACCATCGCGGCCGGACAACTTCCTGCGGCTCCTCCACCCAAGGCTCCTCCCGCGGACGTCGGCGCCGGCCGCGTTGCCTGGTTCGACATCACGACGAAAGACCTGGCGAAGTCCCGGGATTTCTACGGCAAGCTCTTCGGCTGGCAATTCACCCCTCTGGCGGGGACGGACCTGGCGGTGGAAATCAATTCGGGCGGGAACGGCATCGGAACGTTGCGACGCGCGGAAGGCGCGATCAGCCCGTTCGACGGCGTCGTCTATGTCCAGGTGACGGATCTCCCGGCAAGCTGTAAAAAGGTGGCGGAGCTGGGAGGGACCGTGGTGCCGGGATTCCCCTTCAACCTCTCGGACAACGCGGGCGCCATCGCCGTGGCCCTCGATCCATCAGGCCACCCGATCGGTTTGTACTCGAGGACTCCTCTTCCGACCCCAACCCCGGGCAGATGAGGATCCCGGCTCGATCCGCGTCCGCACCGCCGCGACTCCGACGAGGCCGCCGCGCGGCGATGAGGATGCCGATCGGGTAGGGCCGCCTCGGGAACTCCCCGGCGAGGCGCCATCGGAAGCGAGCCGGCTTACCGGCTGTGAGCAGGTCACGCCCGCTTGCGCAACGTGACGTGCGCGGCGGCGCGAGCTCCCGGGACGTGCTCCACGCACTCGTATCCCAGTGCGCGCGTATCGATCCCGTGCAGCAGATGTTCACCGGTCCCGAGCAGGACGGGCGAGATGGCGAGATGGATCTCGTCTAAGAGCGTCGCGCGCAGGTACTGACGAATGGTGGATACTCCGCCACCCAATCGGACATCGGCGCCGCCTGCAGCATCCCTCGCCTGCTGCAGGGCGGCATGGATCCCTTCGGTGACGAACCGAAACTCGGTGCCGCCCTTCATGCGGATCGGTGCTCGCGGGTACTGCGTCAGCACGAAGACGGGCGTGTGGTACGGCGGTTCGTCGCCCCACCATCCCTTCCAGCTGTCATCCGGCCAGGGGCCTCGGACGGGGCCGAACATGTTCCGCCCGACAATCCAGGCGCCGATGTTTGCAAAGCCCTTCGCGGCCATCTCGTCGTCCACGCCCGTCTCGCCATCCGCACTCCCGTGCATCCTCTGAAAGGTGCGCGTATGGAAGAACCAGTCGAACAATTCCGGGCCGCCGACTCCGACCGGGTTCTCGAGATCCTGGCCCGGCCCGGCGCCGAAGCCGTCGATGGAAATCGAAAACGTGTGGACGCGCAGTTTCGACATTTCTTCCCTCCATGTGTTTCAGCGGAATACGGTCGAAAGCTCCGGGACCGCCCCTGTCATTCCCGGGAGATCTCGCGGAGTATCACGTCTGCGCCGGCCGAAAGAGCAATCGCCCGGCCCAGAGAAAAAAGACCGCCGTCACGACCGTGATCGAAATGTACCAGGGGTCCGTCGCCAGGCGCGGCTCGAGGGTCAGGCGCCAGACGTGCGCGATCGTGACCAGGCCGAAAGCCGCGCCGGTGATGATCAGGTAAGCCTTCAATCCTCCTTTGATCCGCATTGCCGGACGACTCCGGCAGGAAACGATATGGGAAGGAGGGAGACGGCCGTCGAATATAAATAGCGCGGTCCCCATAGCCCGGCCGTCGCGCCTTTACGGACAGACCCGTGCTGCACATGTGCGTGCGAACGACGCCGGAGTCGTCCGCGCACCGCACGCGAAGACACTACCGGCGATGACGGGCGAACCGCCGGGAGGCTCGCCCGCCATCGGGGTTTCTAATTTCCCGAATCCGCCAGGCGGCAGATGAAGCCCCACCCTCCGCCGAGCTCGCTCACGGCCAGCATCAGCTCGTTGCGGCCCTTCCGAAGGGGGAGGTAGAGGGCGTCGTTCTCGGCGTTGACGATTCCGAGGAAGCCGGGATCCCGGAAATTCTGCGCGCTGCGCCCCCGGTAGAGAATTCTGCCGTTCAGAAAGACGGTCACGTCGTCGCTGTACCCGATCGAGAGCTTCCGGACCTCCTCGCGATCGGAGTCGATGGTCGTCCGCGCGAACACCACTTTCATGCCGGGCTGCGGGTCGAGCCGTTTCGAGAAATCGCTCGCGAAGGTCACTCTGAGATGCGGCGCCTCGCGATAGCGATAGATGACGACGAACCCCGGCGGTTCCGCTTCGACCGCCTGCCACGACATGGCATCCCGCTCCGCCCGCGACAGGGGCCGCTCGAGGTCGCGCGCCAGGGCGTCGAAAGACGGCGAGAGGCTCCACCTCGTCAGGGTGCCGGCCGGCATCGGCGGAGGATGCCGCTGCCAGGGCGCATCCGGCGTCTCGCGCACCTCGAAGTTCGAGAAGTACGTCAACCCTGTCAGGACGTGCAACGCCACCCGCCCCTTCTCGACGCCGCTCTTCAGATCGATCATGACGAGCGCCGGCTTGTCCATGTCCTGGACGTACAGCTTCGCCTGCGCGCCGGCCACTTCCAGCCGGACGTGGAACCAGACACTTCTCGGGATGTCGATGGCGCCCGTGAAGCCGGGCCCGTTGTAGAGCTGCCAGTTGGCGCCGGTGTGCAGGATCGGCGTGTACTGCATCGCATCCGGAAGTCCGGACTTGTGCTGCCGGAGATAGACCCACTCGCCCGTGGCACCTTCGTCGGCAAGACGGAACTGAAAGCCGAAGAATCCCCGGGTGGCGGGAGTCGCGACGTCCACGTCGATGACGCCATCCCGCATCTCGAGGTCCTTCACGACGGCCGCGCCCCCATCGAGCGCCAGGCACTGGCGCCCCAGGTATTCGGCCGGCTTCGCCTCTCCCTCGAGCGCCTACTGCGGGAATTCCGGCGGCAGGGAGAGTTTCCCGGCCGGCCGGGCGTGAAGAACGGCGCCGGAAAGATAGAGCAGGAGAGCCGCGGCCGCCCAGCCGCTCGAGGTGGGGATTCCGGGACGGGCATGCCGGATGCGCCGGCCCGCGAGGGTGGTGACACGTCACTTTCCTCCTGACGGCGCTTCATGTCGGAAACTGCTCCCGTGAAGTACGGCCGGAGACCGTCCCGAGTTATGGAGCGCCGGCGAGAGACTTTCGTCCGCCGGTTCCTCCGGATCCGCGCGGAACGTTCCGTCCCGGGCGGTTGGGACATGAGGAGTCAGCTGCGCCGTAATCCGCCTCTCCCTCGGTCAGGACGTGCGACAGCGCGCCAGATGCTCGAGCACGATCTCGTTGAACAGCTCCGGCGCTTCGAGGTTTGCCATGTGCCCCGATCCGGGTATCACCCGAAGCGTCGCGTCCGGCATGGTGTCCGCCAGGCGTCGAGCGATCACGTGGAAGTCCGGCAGATCGCGTTCGCCCACGATCACGAGGGCGGGCGCCGAGATGGACCGAAGCACGTCTGCCTCCGGAGGCGGAGGCGCAGGTCCCGCTCCGGGATCCTTGTTCCCCAGGTGCCAGCCGGAATACCGCTCAACCATCGTTCTCACGAGACGCGCCGATTCGGTGCGGCTCCGCGCCGGTTCGAACAGATCGTGATTAAGCCAGAGCTTTTTCGCGCCGGGGACGTCGCCTCGCGCGGCCATGTCCGTCATCTCCCGCCACCGCCGCGACCAGTCGTCGCTCCACGCATGCCCATCGAGCGCCGTATCCACGAGGGTCAGGGACCTCGGCCTCCGGAGCCTGCAGGGCCACCCGCAGGGCGATGCGTCCCCCCATCGACAGTCCGACGAGATGCGCCGGGCGCGCGCGCAGGAAATCGATCAACCCGAGCAGGTCATCGACATGCGAGTACGGTCCGTTGGGGAGGCTCGACCGGCCGTAGCCGCGCAGGTCGTAACGGATCACGCGGTGGCGCTCCGAGAACGCGTCCCATTGGGGCTCCCACATTTCGGAGTCGAGACCGAAGCCATGCAGGAACACGACCGGCTCGCCATCCCCGGCGACGGCGTATTCCAGTCGGCCGCCGTCCGGACAGACGAATCGCGAAGCTTCCTCGATTTCCACTGCTACCCGCCCGCCTGGTGTCTCGCCACCGCTCTGACCAGCGCACCTTCCCGGTTCCGATCACGTCGAGACGCCATTCCCTTGACCCGAGGCTTCAACCGCAAATCAACTCGGAAGACGAATCTCGCGTTCGCGACCTCCGGAGTTTCCCCACTCGTGCCGGCGGAAGGATCACAGCTCGAGCCCGAGGAATCGTGAGCCCGCGATGGGATTGTGGCGATACGGGGGGATGTCCCGAAACCCGAGGCTCTCGTAGAGCCTCTGCGCGCCGCTCATGGTCGGGAGCGTGTCCAGGCAGAGATGGCGGTAACCGGCCGCACGCGCCTCGGCGATCACCCGCTCCGCGAGCTGCCGGCCCACGCCCCCTGCCCGGGACTGCGCTCTCACGTAGAGCCGCTTCATCTCGCACGTGTCGGCGCTCAACGGACGCATCGCGACACATCCGACCACGGCGCCATCGTCCCGCGCGATCAGCAGTCGCCCACGCGGCGGCGCGTATTCTCCCGGCAGGGATGACACCTCGGCGGCGAACCCCTGAAAGCCCAGGTCGACGCCGAGTGTCTCCTGATATTCCTCGAAGAGGGCGCGAACCGCAGCGATCGAAACGGGATCCTCCGCGACGCCGATCTGAATCACTCGCCCGGTCTCCTACGCGGATCCCAACGGAGCCAGGTACTGCTCGTCGCTGACCTTCTCCATCCACTCGACGACCTTGCCATTCAGCGCCTCCTGAATGGCGATGTGCGTCATGGCCGTCGTCGCCGTCGCGCCGTGCCAGTGCCTCTTGCCGGGCGGGCACCAGATCACGTCACCCGGCCGGATCTCGACCTTGGGCTCGTCCGCCACCTGGGTCCAGCCGCACCCGGCGGTGACGATCAGCGTCTGACCGAGCGGATGCGAATGCCAGGCCGAGCGGGCGCCCGGCTCGAACGTCACGTTCGCGCCGCGAACGCGCGCCGGATCGGGAGCCTCGAACAGGGGATCGACTCTCACCGCACCGGTGAAGAACTCCGCAGGTCCCTGGCTCGACGCCTGCGATCCGTTTCGTCGGATATCCATTCGGCCCTCCTTCATTTCCAGCCGCGGAACGGCGAACGTGCGTGGCGGGTCAGGTCCACGCGGCACGCGTCTCACCGGCTACCGGGAAGCCGAATTCAGGGGGCCTTCAGATCGGGAGCGCCACTGTCGCCGAGCGAACGCAACTCCCGAACCACGGTAACTCCGCGCGGGGCACTCAGGCGAAGCGCTTCCAGCGTGTAGTGATGGTGAATCACCTGTACTTCGTTCCGGGTCGAGATCACCAGTATCGCGCCGAACCGTTTGGCGACGAAACCGAGGCCCCACTCGGACGGCGGTGTCTCTTTCCAGACCGGATCCGCGGGATGGTAGCCCGGAGCGCCGCCGGACGGGACACCGGAAATATGGATGTCACCCGACTTCACCGTCACGAGGGAAGCCCCCTCAGCGGCGCTCGCCCGCAGGACGATGCGGGTCACTCCCGTGGAAGGGAACGTCGCCGCGACCCGGAGCTCCGTGGCCCTCGCGCTCGCCACCGTCGCCAGGAGAGCGAATGACGCGTAGAGGTTCGCCCGATTCAGAACGGTACATGCAGAGGCGGCGAGCTTCATCCCGTCGCGAAGCGTACCAAAGTCGTTGCCGTTTCACCCGTTTATCGCAGCGCGCTCTCGAGGGCCTCGAGCTCGAGAGCCCGAAAGATCGTCGCGTGCGTCAGGTCTCTTCGCGGACGGTAGCGCCAGACGAGCCCCGGCGGCGAGAAACGCCGTATCACCTCCGCGAGCTCGGAAGGGCCGCCCCGGATCTCGGCGTCCTGGGAGCTCGCGAGGAAGAGCGTCCGGGGCGCCGGATCGAAGGCCTGCAGCCGCCGGGCCGCGGAACCGACGAGCGCCTGGTTGTTCCACCAGAGGCTGGGGTCCAGCGCGACGTAGTGACGGAAGAGCGATGGCTCTTCGAGAAGGGTCTCGACGACGAAGAGGCCCGCGAGCGACTCCCCGATGATCGCGCGCTCCGGCGTCGTGCGGTAACGACGGTCGATCTCCGGCATCAGTTCCTCGCCGATGAACTTCCGGAATGCGGCCGAGCCGCCAACCTGCGGCGCGATGGCGCGGTCGGAAGCCACATCCGTCGGGCCGGTGAGATCACGCCGGCGCTGCGTGTTGGGGATTCCCACGACGATCAGCGGACGGATCTTTCCGAGGTCGATGAGCGATTCCACCGCACGGACGACGTGGGGAAAATCTTCGTCGAGGCCGCCGTCCGGCATGTACAGCACGGGAAGCGGCCCGGCGGAAGTCGAAGCCTCGCCGCCGTAACCACGAGGAGTGGGAGTGTGGACGTGGATGAGACGCGATTCGCCGAGCACGCGCGATTCCAACGTGAAGGATTCGTGCACCGGCACCGGGTCGGCAGGGGATGGCGATGGAGCCGCGGAAGGCCCGGAAGCGGTGCACGCCAGAACGCCGCCGACCGAGACCACGAGCAAGCGAGGCAACCAGCGGAAGACAGGAGAAGCCATCACTCGAGCCCTCGTCCACGTGCGAGTCACGCCGGACTCCGGCGCATGCGTGCGGGGACGACGGAGAGAGTCCTCATCACGCCCGGCTCATCGACACGGGCTTCTCGGCCATCGCCTCGAGACAGACTGTCTGCCCGGCAACCAGCCGCCCGGTGCGAATGACGGTTCCGTAAACCCCGGCGTAGTTCTGGTTCAGTCGGACGATCGACTTCATCACTTCGGAAGCGGAGCGCGCGGAATCCGGTTCGAAGTTGACCATCGAGCACCGAAGATCGCGCATCGTGACGCTGACGCGCGGCCCCACGCCCGGCTCGCCGAACGAGAGGACGCCTCCCACCCACTCGTCCTCCTGAAACGGGCGCGGATGGAGGAGGCGAACCACGATGTTCGGACGAAAGCGCCGCACGTCCGCGCCGATCCCCGACACCTCCCCGATCTCCCGGACAGTGTCCGCGGCGATCACGGAGACGCAGGCGTCGTCGAAGATGCCCGCACGCATGTGCATCATCTGAACGGGTGCCTTGTGGCGGCGTTCGATCTCGGCGGCCAGCTCATCTCCGAAAACCGCCATTTCCTCCCCTTCCGGCGACCGCACATGCGTGGGAAGCTCCCCCGGAGCGCCGCCCTCGTCCCGAAAGGGAGTGAACAGGAGCAGCTCGGGCAACCGGCTCGCCGACAGCCAGGGAAACCCGCCTCGCTCCTGCGTGCGCCGGAGCGCGAGTCGCCGGTCCCCTTCGATCCCGTGCCAGCCCATCTCGGCCGATTCCATATGTTCGCCGGCCATGGATTTCACCGGGTAGCGGTAGATCGCTTCCACGTGCCCGATCTCGATCGTCACGGGTTCACTCAGTCCGGCCGCCCACGGCGGCCGAACGCCGGGCCACGCTAGCCGAGCTCATAGTCGAGCGACATCGGGAGCTCGTTGCCATGCCCGACGGCGGAGGTTCCTCGACCCTGCAGGCCTCGCAACGCTCCCGTTCCGGATCCCGGCAAAACGGAATACGACTCTTTTGCGACGCCACCCTCGAACGTCCCCGTGCGCTGAAGCACGAAGCTGCCGTCGTTGCCGTCGATGCCGTCGATGCGTCCGATGATTCTCTCGAGCCCGACGAATGACGCCGACCCGTCGTCGCGATACATCATCAGATATTCCACCCGGCCCTCTCCCTCGATGGCGCCGACTAACGTCTTGGTTACGGAGGCGCGGGTCAACTTCGGCAGGCCTTCGCCTTCACTATAGGGTTTCTCTTCCCAGCTCTGGATGGTGAATCGCGAGTTGGCCGTCTTCATGATCCCTCCCGCGCGGTCATCGCGAGGCTGATGTCCGCACAATCCCAAGAGCGCGTTTCGTTCCGGACAGAATTTGAGGGAGCATTTTACGACGGCCCATGCGCTCTCTCTCAGCCACGAGCGGGTTTTCCCGGTTGATCTTTGAGGGAAGGCCAATCGACGCCGATCACATAGCGCGCGATCGAGCTGATCCGAGCGAGCGTCTCAGGCTGCATCCGTCCTGCGAAATCCGTGGCGGGCTTGCCGTCGCGTGGGATGAACGTCACTTGGAGAGACCGGCGGGGCGCTCCCGAGATGTTGGCCCCGTGGCCGTGCCACGTGGAGGCGTCGAACAGGATGACCGAGCCCGCAGGCCCACAGGCGGACACTTCCGCCGAGCG
>JBBSEW010000045.1:0-31517 GCA_038239305.1 Thermoanaerobaculia bacterium
CCGCTCGCAACGGGAGGAGTCTCCTGACCGGAGGGAAGGAGGAGCCTCCCGTTGCGGGAGCCGGAGCAAACCACGCTCCGCTCGGTCGAGGCCGCATCCGGCCGAGCCGAGCAGCCCTCGGCGGATCACATCCTTCGCGCAACTCGGAAGAACTTGAGCTCCGAGCATCATCGCGGCGCAGGCGACGATTAGAGCGCCCCTCACCCCAACCCTCTCCCGCCGGGAGAGGGGAAAGCGCTGCGCCGGACGAGAACGGGCAGGACCCTCCTCGCTGCGCCCTCTGGATTTACAGGGACCCGGACGTTGCCGAGCCTTGCAGGTTCATCCGCTCGCAACGGGAGGAGTCTCCTGACCGGAGGGAAGGAGGAGCCTCCCGTTGCGGGAGCCGGAGCAAACCACGCTCCGCTCGGTCGAGGCCGCATCCGGCCGAGCCGAGCGACTATCGCCGCGTCCGAACCTCCGCGCACCGCGGTCGACCTCTAGCGGCAATCATCATCGCGGCGCAGGCGACGATTAAAACGCTGACGTGTCTGCCACGCTCGCGAGTCTCCCCTGCGGGTTGAAATAGACCCGCTGGGCTCCCGTCTGCGTGTCGGTCACGGTTATCGTGTACTGCACGTCCGACAGGGCGCCGTAGAAGGCCCAGAAATGGCTGTTCACCGCGCGGCCGTCCACGACCTTGATGTTCAGCTCGAGGTTTCCCGAGGAGAAGAACCAGAACGAGCCCGAGTCGCCCGTGAGAGGCAGGGCCTGTCCGTCGCCGCCCGCGTTGCTGTGGATCGCGAACCAGGTGACGCGCACACGGAACCGATTTCCATTCAGGCACAACGACGTGGCATCGGCGACGCAGTTTCCGGTCGCGGCGTCAGTCGAAAATCCCGTTCGCACTTCGGGGACCGAAGCGGCGAGCCCTGGCGACCCGACGCCCACGGAGGACGAAGGGCGCTGGAAGAGACTCTCGGCGCTCGTATTCAGGCTCTGAGGAAACGCTGACGTGTCCGCGACGCTGGCGAGCTGACCCTGCGCGTTCTCGTAGACCTTCATCGCGCCGGTCACCGTGTCCGTGACGGTGATCGTGTAGGAGACGTCCGACAGCGCACCGTAGAAGACCCAGAAGCTGCCGTTCAGCGTCCTTCCATCGACGACTTTGATGACGAGCTCGACGTTGCCGCTCGAGAAAAACCAGAACGCGCCGGTATCGGAGGCGAGGGGCACTGCCATTCCCGTGCCCGACGTGCCGTTGTTTTCCGCGCGCCAGTCGACTTCGACGCGGAAACGGTTCCCGTTCAGGCAGAGAGTCGAAGGTCCGCCCGAGCAGGACCCGAGCGCCGCCGAGAAAACGCTCTCGAAGACGCTGTTCCCGAGGGTTCCCGCGTAAACGGTCGAGGGCGAGCGGGGATCCACCGCCAGAGACGTCACCACCTGCTCCGTCAGCCCGTTGCTCACGGGCGTCCACGACGTCCCGCCCCGCGCCGCACGGAACACTCCGACCGGCGTTCCCGCGAAAACGAACGCTCCCGCGGGATCCGTCGTAAGCGCGGTCACGGCCAGGCTCTCGATCCCGCCGTTCATCGCAGACCAGTTGGCTCCGCCGTCGTCGCTGCGATACACGCCGACGCCCCCACCGTTGGAAAACGTGCCCGCATAGATCGTCGCCGTCGTCGTCGGGTCAACCGCCAGCGTGACGATCGAGAAGCTCGCTGGCAGGCCGACGCTCGAGGAGTCGAACGTCACGCCTCCGTCGGTCGATTTGTAGACCCCATTCTGCGTTCCCGCATAAACCGTCAGAGGCGCCGACCCGTCGACGGCCAGCGCAAAGATGGTCAGCGACGAAAGCGCCGCCCCCCCCGCCGTCCACGTCCCTCCGTTGTCGTCGCTCCAGTAGAGGCCGGAATTCGTTCCGACATAGACCCGACCCCCGCCCCAGCCGAGCGCGTGAATATTCTGCGAGCCCAGACCGGAGTTCACCGCGACCCAGCTCGCTCCTTCATCCGCGCTCCGATACACGCCCGACCCGGCCGTGCCGGCCAGGAGGGGAGGATTGGAGCCCGTGCCCGATCCGAGCACCTGAACGGCGACATTCGGAAGGCCCGACCCCGAGGCGCTCCACGTGGCGCCGGAATTACGAGTCTTGTAGACGCCTCCGCCGGGGACCCCGGGCGACGTCACGCCCGCGTAGAGTGTCGTCGGCTGAGAGCTCGGATCCGCGAGGATCGCGTTGACGGTCAGAGTGGTGAAGGCCACGAACTGGGAATTCCAGTGCAGGCCCTGGTCGGGGCTGCGGAAGAAACCGTTCGAACCGCCGGCATAGACGTTCGAGCCGACGGGATCGGCCACCACGACGCCGATCGTTTGCGGGCTTCCCGACAGAAGCTGCCAGCTGGATCCGCCGTCCTGCGTCGCGAAGATGCCGGCTCCCTGCGTGGAAGCGAAGACGTGGGCCGCCATCTGCGGATCCACGGAGATCGAGAGCACCGACAGGCCGCCGAGACCCGCGCTCGCGTTCGCCCAGCTCGTCCCGCCGTTTGTCGACTTGAAGACGCCCGATCCGGCAATGGCGCCGTCCGTCCCGGCGTAAATCGTCGCGGGAGATGAGGGATCGATCGCCAACACGCGAATCGCGCCGCCGACGGTAAAGACCGTCGACCACGTAGCCGCCGAATCGATCGACCGCGAGACACCCGCCGACGTCCCGGCGTAGACGGTCGAGGGCGTCGAAGGATCGATGACGACGGACCGGACGTCTCCGCTCGAGAGCCCGGCGTTCATCGCGGCCCAGCTCCCGCCCCCGTCCGAGCTGAGGAACACGCCGTTCGAAAGCGTGCCGGCGTAGATTTGCCGCGGGTTCACGGGATCGATGGCCAGGCTTCGCACGGAGGCGCCGGTGAGCCCCGTCGTCTGCGCGAACCAGGCGTTGCCGCCATTGGTGGTCTTGAATACTCCGGCGTTGGTACCGGCGTAGAGGGTCCCCGACGTGCTCGGATCGCTGGCGAGCGTATAGACCGTGAAGCCGGTCAGGCCGGCGTTGACCGCTCCCCAGCTCGTGCCGGCGTCCAGACTCTTGAAAATTCCGCCGTCGGTCGCCGCGTACAGGGTCCCGGGCGCCGCGATGTCGGCCGCGATCGCCCGCACGACGCCACCGGGGGCGTAGGGTCCGATGTTCGACCACTGGTTGACTCCCGCCCGCGAGAGCGCGGGAAGGAGGAAAACCAGGAGAAAAGCGATGACGGATCCGACTCTGTTCCGCCTGGGCGATGTCGCGAACGGAAATCCCATAGTCCCGGTCTCCTTTGGCGTTCGATGGCGATTCGAGGCACCCGTGGGTCAAGCCGCCGAGCCCGAAACGATCTGTGAGGCTGTGCCGTCCGATACGCTGCAAGGAGCCTGCCCGGCGCGTGGAAGTTGCTGAGTCCGCACAAGTTAGCGTGGAATCCGCACGAAGCCACTCATGCGCACAGCGATTGGTAGACTGAAAAGGTGAAGCGCCGCTCCCCGGCCGGCTGGAACAGCCTGGCGACGGAATCCGTCAACCCCCGTTCCCATCGGCTCGACCGGCTGGGAATCGCCGGCGTCGTGGCGCTCATGCAGTCGGAAGACCGGCGCATCCTGACCGCGCTGACGCGGGCGCGCGCCGACATCGTGCTCGCGGCCGAGGCCTTGCGGGACGCCCTGGCGGCGGGCCGCCGCTGCGTCCTGTTCGGAGCCGGGACGAGCGGGCGACTCGCGGTGATCGAGGCGGCCGAGCTGCCGCCCACGTTCGGCACGGATCCGGCTCTCGTCCGCGCTGCGATCGCCGGAGGCAGAGCCGCCGTCTTCCGCGCGCGCGAAGGCGCGGAGGATCGGGAGGGCGACGGCCGTCGCGCCGCGTCTTCGCTGCGCCGGGGTGACCTCGCCATCGGAGTCTCCGCAAGCTCCGTCACCCCGTTCGTTCGCTCCGCGCTCTCCCGCTCTCGCGACAAGAACGCGCGGACTGTCCTCATCACGGCCTCGCGCTCGGCGGGGATCGAGGGCGCCGCCGAGATCATCGTCCGCCTGGACGTCGGCCCCGAAGTGCTTGCCGGCTCGACGCGTCTGAAAGCGGGTACCGCCACGAAGCTCGCTCTGAACCAGATCACCACGTCCGCGTTCGCGTCGTCGGGAAAGGTCTACGGTCCGTGGATGGTCGATCTCCGGGCGGGCTCCGCCAAACTGAAGGATCGATCGGAGCGGATCGTGTCGGCCGCGTCCGGCGCATCGCCCCGACAGGCGCAGAGGCTCCTCGCGAGCGCCGGAGGGGAGGTCAAGACGGCCATCCTGATGGGCCGTCGGAGGCTCGACGCGAAGGCAGCCCGGGCGCGCCTCGCCGCAGCGGGAGGGGATGTGAGACGGGCGCTGGGAGAAACCTAGACTCGACCTGTTTCCGCTCTCCGCTTTCGGCCGGGCAGCGAATTTGTTTCTTTGCGGCCAGCCGACAGCGGTCAGCCGTCAGCGGACATCGGATTGCCGACGGCCGTCGGCTTTCTCATCCAGCACCACCGTCAGCCCCGGATGCAGGGACAGAAACGACGCGGGGCAGCGGGGCGACACGGGACCCGACAACGCCTTCGTCACGGCGTCCCTCTTCGAGTGTCCGGTCGCGAGGAGAAGGACCTTCCGCGCCGATAGGATGGTCTCGATGCCCATCGTCACGGCGGTGCGGGGAACGGGACGGAATCCATCCTCCGCGAGCGCCCGCCGCGTGCTGGCGGAAAGCCGCACGGGCGAGGTCCGGGGCGCGAGCGCGCGGCCCGGTTCGAGGTAAGCGACGTGCCCGTTGGAGCCGATCCCGACGATGGCGAGATCCGGGATGCCCGCGCGCGCGAGCTCGCGCTCGTAGCGTGTCCCCTCGCGAGAGAGATCCGGGACGTCGCCTCGCAGGAAGTGAATCGCGTCCGGAGCCAGGTCGACCCGGGAAAAAAGATTTCTCTCCATGAACGACCGGAAGCTGCGCGGATCGGCGGGGGCCACCGCAAGCTCATCCAGGTTGAACGTGCGTGCGCGGCGGAAAGGCGCCCGACCCGCGGCGTGGAGTCGGACGAGCCCGCGATAAACCGGGATCATCGTCTTTCCGGATGCGAGGATCAGGAGGGGGCGACCGGGGCGGCGCAGCGCGCGGCCGATCGCGTCCGCGGCGCAGGTGGACGCCTCTCGAGCGGTGCGGAAGACGAGGACTTCGGGGCTCAAGCGGATTCGGACGACGCGAGGACGCTGAACGTCACGAGCTCCACGCCGTAGCGGACGAGGGTCGCGGCGATGGCGGGATCGCAGAGGATCTCGACCTCCCGGGCCCGCTCGTCGCAGTAGGACGAGCCCGCCAGAAGCTCCGCGTCGGCGAAGCCCGGGTGGCACATGAGCTCCGACGTCCCCTCCGGCAGCTCTTCCACGATGCGTCGGAGGTTTTCCCCCGTCGCCTCCGGCCCGTAGAAGGAGTCGAAGAACCGGTCGGGGGTAGCGAGACCGCGTACCCGGAGAGCTTCGAACGCCCCGGCGTCGGCCGCCCGGACGGGCAGCCGACGGTCCGCGGCGACGTCTGCGAAGACGGGCTGGACGCCCGGATGGAGCGCGGAGTGGTGGTGCGAATCAAGATGCGACGGCAGCCTCCCGGCGATCGACCGAAAGAGCTCGATCTGGGCCTCGAGCTCCCGGCGCACCTCGGAGGGATCGATCTTCTCCGGCAGGGTCTCCGCGTTGCGGACGAAGACGCCGCCCGGGGCGAGCGTCGGAAGAGACCCGGGCCGCGAGGCGGGCACCCCTCCTCCGGTCAGCACACAGTGGAGACCGAGCGCGAGGCGCGGCGCCTCGGCGAGAGCCTCGCGAATTCCGGCGGCCGCCGCCCGCTCCAGGATCATGACGGTCGCGGAGGTCACGATCCCGCGCCGGTGCGCCTCGAGCGTCCCTGCGTTGATGCCGGCCGTCCTTCCGTAGTCGTCGGCGTTGACGATCAGCCGCTTCATGGTGCTCCCTTCTCGCTCAAGGCCTCGATCGCGAGGCGAACGGCTCCCAGCGCGGGCTCCTCTTCGAGCCGGCTCACGTGCGCGCCTTCCGAGGCGAGAGCCGCCGCGACCGCGTCGCTCAGATCGGGTATCGCTCGAAACGTGCCGCCCGAGAGAACGACGTCGTGATCGGTCCCGGCCAGCCTCAGCCGGGTTGCGACACTCGCAGCCGCCGACACGAGCTCCGCCACGGCGTCGTCCAGGATCTCTCGGGCGACGGCGTCCCCGCGGCTCGCCTCGTCCGCGACGCGAACGGAAAAGAGGGCCACCTCGTGACGGGGGTATTCGCGGTCGTAAACGGACCGCACGAGCTCATCCATTCGAGCGAGGCCGAAGTGGGAGAGGACGGCGCCCGGGAGAGTCGTCGCCCGGCCTCGTCCGTCGTAGGCGCACAGAGACGCACGCAGCGCCCGTTCCCCGATCCAGAATCCGGAGCCCTCGTCCCCGACGTGCCAGCCCCATCCGCCCGCCCGAGCGACCTCGCCCGCGGCATTGCGCCCCCAGGCGATCGAGCCCGTGCCACAGACGACCGCGAGTCCGACGCGCCGGATCGAGCCCGCCACGAATGCCACGCGCGCGTCGTTCGTCACCACGACGTTTCGCCGGAACCCGATCCGCCGCAGGATGTCGCGGAGGACCGCGTGATCGTCCGGCCGGTCCGCCCCGGCAATGCCGAGGGCGACCGCCTCCGCGCGCACGCCAGCGGTCGACTCCACCTCTTCGACGATCGCGTGCAGCACTTTCTCGACACCGAGCTCGCCGTGCGTGCGGAGGTTGGCTCCGCCGCCAGACGCGGCCGCCAGGATCCCGCCGGCGTCGTCAGCCAGCAGGGCCCGGGTCTTCGTGCCGCCGGCGTCGATTCCGAGAACGTAGGCCATCGGGGTCTGCGGTCCTCCCTCGGAAAACCTAGCACGGAGCGGTTTTCCGTCATCCATCCGTTGTCCGTTATCGGTCTTGAGCCGGGCGGAAGCGGACTCGGATCTCTGTGCTCAACAGCGATACTGTCTCTCAATGCTCCGAGGAATCCGCGGCGCGACGACCGCCGAGCACAACGACGCGGGCGAGATCGCCGACCGGACACGCGAGCTGCTGCGCCTCCTCGTCGATCGCAACGGATTGCTTCCGGGGGACATTGCCAGCGCCATCTTCACTGTGACATCGGATCTCGACGCCGCGTTTCCGACGGTCGCCGCCCGGCCGCTTCCCGGGTGGGAGCACGTCCCCCTCCTCTGCTCGCGCGAAATTCCCGTGCCCGGGTCCCTGCCCCGATGCATCCGCGTCCTGATCCACTGGAACACGGAGCGCGCACAGGCGGAGATCCGCCATGTGTTCCTCCGCGGAGCGACCGCGCTGCGGCCGGAGTGGGCAGTGGCGATCGATCCGGCGGGCGACGCGAAGGAAGAGCCGGGCGCGGCCGGGAGACGGCCGTGAAACCGGCGGCGGTCGTGGGCCTCGGCATGATCGGCGGGTCGGCGGCGCTCGCTTTGTGCGCGGTCGGCTGGGACCGGGACGAAGCCGTCCGGACGAGCGCGCGACGGAGAGGAATTCCGGTGGCGGACTCCCTCGAAGAAGCGCTCGAGGGAGCGGGGCTGATCCTCGTGGCAGTCCCGACCGAGCATGCCGGTGATGTCCTGCGCCGAGCCGCGGCGCTCGCCCCGCGCGCTCTGCTGACGGACGCAGCTTCCCTCAAGGTTCCCTCCGAGGAGACGGCGCTCTCCCTCCCCGCCGGCGTGCGCTACGTCGGCGGGCACCCGATGGCCGGAGGGACCGGCTCCGGAGTCGAGGCGGCGAGCGCGACGCTTTTCGAGAACCGACCGTGGCTCCTCGTGCCGACACCCCGCAGCGACGGCGAGGCGATCGAGCTTCTCTCCGCGCGCCTGCGCGAGATCGGCGCCCTCCCCGCCGTGATCGATGCCAAGCGGCACGACGCGGTCATGGCGTGGGTCAGCCACCTTCCTCTCGCCGTCGCGGCCGCGCTCGCCCGCGTGGCGCGCCGGGGCGCCGGTGGAGCCGTCGCGACGTACGCCGGTCCGGGGCTGATCGACACCACCCGCCTCGCCGAAACCCCGCTCTCGCTCGCCCGGGAGCTCTTTCTCGCGGATCCGCAGCGCCTCGCCGCCGCCGTGGAGGCGATGTCCGACGAGCTCGCCGAGCTGGCGGAGCGCCTCCGCGCCGGAAACGCCGCCGCCGTTGAAGCCTTTCTCCGGGAAGCATCCCAGTCGCGCGCCGACATCGTTCCGAGAACGAAGAGCTGACAGCCGACAGCCGACAGCCGGGAGCCGAGAGCGGGCAGCGGGCAGCGGGCAGCGGGCAAGCGGGCAAGCGGGCAAGCGGGCAAGCGGGCAAGCGGGCAAGCGAAGGCTACCCCTCCCCCACCCCCTCGGCGTCGCGGATTCGATCGGCCTCCGCGACCCGGCGCCCCACGAAGGGAATCAGCGCGAGCCCGGGGATGGCGAGCAGGAACGTATAGGCGAAAAAGAGCGCGTAGCCGAAGCGGGCAGCCGCGAACCCGCTCGCCGCTCCCGAGATGTGGCGCGTGAGAGCGAAGAGAGCGGAGATCAATGCGTACTGTGTGGCCGCATGCCGGCGGTCGCAGAGGCGCATCATGAGTGTCAGGAAACATGCCGTGCCGAGTCCCTGCCCGAAGGACTCCAGGATCGACGCGGCGTAGATCGGGTATCGCCCGGCGCCGAAGGCCGCGCACGCGGCATAGCCGAGGTTCGGGAGCACCTGTGCGATCCCCAGGACGAAGAGCGCGCGCGTCAGCCCCCAGCGGCTCGTGAGGAATCCGCCGGAGAGCGCTCCCAGGATCGTGAACACGATTCCGAGGGACGTGGAGACGAGGCCGATCTCCGCGAGCGACAGGCCTCGGTCCACCCAGAAGGGCTTGATCATCGGCGTGATCGCCTGGTCACCCAGCTTGTACAGGAGCACGAAGGCGATCGCCGCCGCGGATCCCGGGCGGGACGCCCACTCGATCAGGGGCGACAGAAACCGCTGGTCGTTGCGCGCCGGCGCGGCCCCGGCCGGGGCCCGAAGGATCACGAGGGCGAGGATCCCGAGGAGCGCGCCGGCGCCGATCCAGAGCGGCGGCCAACCGAGCTCGGCCGCGCCGAACACGATCCCGCCGCCGCTCGCGATCATCGCCACGCGATAGGCCGACACGCGTATGCCGTTCGCCGCTCCGACCTCGTCCCGGGGAACGAACGCGATCGTGTGTCCGTCGATCGCGATGTCCTGGGTCGCCGACGCGAGCGTGAAGAGAAACAGCACGGCCCAGAACGCGGGCCCGGGATGAGCCGCGTCGAACAGAGGATGGACGGACAGGAGCACGCCCATCACCACCAGGCATCCGGCGATCCAGTGCCGGCGGTCTCCGTACCGATCCACGAGGGGAGCCCAGAGGAACTTCAGGGTCCAGGGAAGGCCGAGCAGCGAAATCAGTCCGATCGCCTTCAGCGAGACGCCGTGGGATCGGAAGTACACCGACCACACCTCGAGGTACACGCCGTACGGGAAACCCTCGGCGAAATAGAGAAGCACGACCCACCGCATCCGGGGCGCAAAGCCGGAGCTCCGTGCCTCGGGCCGGCGGTTGGCTTCGCTCCAGTTATCGGTGTCCAACGTCGGCGAGTCTGGACGACGCGGCGCCGCTTGTCATCTACAATCCGGCGCGGCTAATCCCATGCCTGTCATGAGGGTCGGCGCTCTCGAGCTGCTCGGAAAGCCCTGATTCCCGGCAGGCCGGGCGCCACGCCGCGCGGGATCCCGGCACCGAAAGTGCAGTCCCCTCCCTCGATGGACCGGATTCTCGACTTTCACCTTTTCCGCCTGAGCGGCACCGAGGTCACGGTGGCGAACGTTCTCCTGTTCGCCGCGATCCTCTTCGTAACCTGGCTCGCCGCCCGCGTGGCGCGGAGAGTGATCGCGGAACGGATCCTCGCGAGGACCGGCCTGCCCGTCGGGGCCCGCTATGCGCTCGGGCGCGTTCTCGCGTACGTCATCTTCGCCGTCGGCGGGATGCTCGCCCTCAATACCGTCGGCATCAATGCGACGAGCCTGGCGGCCTTCGGCGCGGCCCTCGGCGTGGGCCTCGGATTCGGCCTCCAGGACATCGTCAAGAATTTCGTCGCGGGAATCATCGTGCTCCTGGAGCGCCCCATCTCGATCGGAGACCGGATCGCCATCGACCGCGTGACCGGGGATGTCGCCGAGATCCGGACCCGCTCGACCGTGATCCGGACCAACGACGACGTCTACCTCATCGTGCCGAACTCGAAATTCATCACCGACACGGTCACGAACTGGAGTTACCGCAGCAACCGCATCCGCTTCCGCGTCCCCGTGGGTGTCGCGTACGCGAGCAATCCGCGAGAGGTCGAGGCCGCCCTCCTCGAAGCGGCGCGGCGGGTCCCGAGCGCCCTCCCGGATCCGCGGCCCGCCGTCTACTTCAAGGGCTTCGGGGACTTCACACTCGACTTCGAGCTGCTCTGCTGGACGGAGCAGGGCCTTCACAAGCGTCCGTCCTTCGTGAGCGACGTGAATTATGCGATCTGGGAGGAGCTCGGCAAGCGATCCATCGAGATCCCGAGTCCGCAGAGGGACATCCGGATCCGGTCGGTCGAGGGGCTCGAGTTCCTCGCGCAGCGGGACCTGGCCGCCCGGGCGGGCACGGAACCTGCAATTTCGGAGAGAGTGTCCGAACGAAAAAGGAGGCTCAGCCATGAACCGTGACGAAATCGAAGGCAAGGCGGAGAATCTGAAGGGCCGGATCAAGGAAGCCGCTGGAACGCTCACCGGCAACAAGGACCTCGAGAACGAGGGCGCCGACCAGCGAGCGGGCGGAGCCGTGCAGGAGGGTCTCGGGACCGCCCGGCGGAAAGTCGGGGAAGTGCTGGAAGATCTCGGCGAAGAGGTCAAGCGCTGAAGCTGTAAAGCTGTAAAGCTGCGAAGATGTGAAGAGCCGGAAGCGGAGGGGACGTAAACGCCTTCTCCGCTCCCAGTCCGGATTCCGACTCGGGGAAACCAGTCGCGATCATGGACAACGTCCTCGGATTCCCGGGAGCCCGCCACCGTGCGGGCTCTTTTATTTCTGACGGTGCGCGCGCCCCGACCTGCTAGCATTCGCGTCTCATGGCCAGCGCCAAATCGATCCGAAGGCCCCCCGCGGATACGCCCGTCGCGCGAACTCGTCCTCCGCGCGAGAACCGTTACGAAGATGCCTCGACCCTGTTCGGCATTCCTAACTGGGGCAAGGGCTTTTTCCACGTCTCGGAGGACGGCGACCTCGTGGTCCGTCCGACGCGGGAGGCGCACCGCGGCGTCGCCCTGAAGCAGATCGTCGACGAGGTGGCGTTGAGGGGCATCACGACTCCCATGGTCATTCGCTTTCCCCAGATCCTCTCCGAGGCCGTGCGGAGCCTGAACGAGGCCTTCGCGCAAGCCATAGAAGAGTTCGAGTATCCAAACGTCTTTCGCGGCGTCTTCCCCATCAAGGTGAACCAGAAGCGCGTGGTGGTCTCCGAGATCATCGAGGCGGGCCGTCCCTACAACTACGGTCTCGAAGCGGGCTCCAAGCCGGAGCTGCTCGCGGCGATCGCGGCGGATCTCGGACCGGAGTGCCTGATCACGTGCAACGGCTACAAGGACGACCCGTTCATCGGGATGGCTCTAAACGCCGTGCGCATGAAAAAGAAAGTGGTCCTGATCCTCGAGAAGGTGTCGGAGCTCGACCGGATCCTCTCCGTCGCGAAGGCGCGCGGGGTGCGGCCGCTGCTCGGCATGCGCGCGAAGCTCTACGCCCGCGGATCCGGAAAATGGGCCAAGTCGGGCGGCGAGGCGGCGAAGTTCGGCCTCACCACGCCCGAGATGCTCGAGGCCGTGAAGATCCTGAAGTCGCGCCGGATGCTGGACACCATGGTCATGCTCCACTTCCATATCGGCTCCCAGATCACGGACATTCGCAAGATCAAGAACGCGATCCGCGAAGCCGGCCGCGTCTACGCGAAGCTCCGCGCGATGGGCGTCCCGATCCAGTATCTGAACCTCGGCGGCGGGCTGGGAGTCGACTACGACGGCTCGAAAACCGCGTTCGAGTCCTCCATGAACTACTCGACGCAGGAATACGCCAACGACGTCGTTTACACGGTCAAGCAGATCTGCGAGGAGGAGAACGTTCCCGTTCCCATACTCGTCACGGAATCCGGGCGCGCCGTCACGGCGTTCCACTCCGTGCTGGTCACGAACGTGCTCGACGTCGCGGACCGGATCGAGCAGGGCCGCAAGGTCCGCGTCACGAATTCGGACGCGCCGGTCATCCAGGAGCTCGCGGGCATCCTGAAGGGAACGAACACCAAGAATCTTCGCGAGAGCTACCACGACGCGCAGCAGTACAAGGAAGAGCTCTTCACGCTCTTCAACCTCGGACATCTGTCGCTCGAGGACCGCTCGAAGGGCGAAATTCTTTTCTGGCAGATCTGCGAGCGCATTCACAAGGATCTGAAGACGCTCAAGGAGATCCCCGAGGAGTTCGAGGACATGGAGAAGATGCTCGCGGACACGTACGTGATGAATTTCTCGGTCTTCCAGTCGCTCCCGGACTCCTGGGCGATCGACCAGCTCTTCCCGATCCTGCCGATCCATCGTCTCAATGAAAAACCGGTCGAGGTCGGAACGCTGGCCGACATCACGTGCGACTCGGACGGGAAGATCGACAAGTTCATCGACCTGCGCGACATCAAGGAAACCCTCCCCCTCCACACTTTCCGTCAGGGCGAGCCGTACTACGTGGCGTTCTGCCTGATGGGCGCCTACCAGGACGTGCTGGGCGACCTCCACAACCTGTTCGGCGAGGCGCACGAGGCGCTCGTCACCGTGGACGAAGAGGGGCGGGCGAAGGTGGAGGACGTTCTTCCCGGCGAATCCTGCGAGCGCGTTCTCGAGTACATGAACTACGACCGGACGGAGATTCTCGACTCCATCAACAAGCAGCTGCGCCGCGTGACTAATCGCCCTGTCAAGAAGGACGAAGTCCAGCGCATCTACAAGGAGTTCGAGGGGATGTTTCCGAGGTACACCTACCTCGAGAGGTGAGGACGGCGCCGGACACCGGCGCCGGACTCGTCCTCCCCCACCGCATGCGCCTGCGCCGCAAGAAGACCGAGGCCGCGCCGCCCGCCAGCAGTTCCGCGGGCACGCGGCTTTCGGCCGACGAAATCTACGAGAACGTGTCCGCGGCGGCCGAGGAAGAGCTAGATCGTTCCTTTTCCTCGCTCGCCTGGTCGGCTCTCGCAGCCGGGCTCATCATCGGCTTCAGCTTCTTCGCCGCGGCTTATCTCGGAACACTGGCGTCGGACCCCTGGAAGCACGCGGCTCAGTCCGCGGGTTATCCGCTGGGTTTCATCTTCGTCGTTCTGGCGCGGAATCAGCTGTTCACGGAGAACACGCTCGAGCCGATCATTCCGCTTCTCCGCAAGCCGACGTGGCCCGTGTTCCGGAAGGTTCTCGGACTCTGGGGTGCGGTTTTCGCGGGCAACATCGCGGGCGCCCTGCTCGTGGCCTGGGTCGCCGCGCGAACACCCATGCTCGACGGCGCCCTGTCCCCGGCCTTGCGTGATCTCTCCCGAGGAGCGACGGAAGGCGGGTTTCTCATCGTTGCCTACCGGGCCGTCTTCGCCGGATGGCTCATCGCTCTGATGGCCTGGCTCGTCGCGTCGACCCACGAAACGCTCGCGCAGGTCACTCTCATCTGGCTCACGACCGCTCCGATCGCGATGTTCGGGTTCCGTCACTCGATCGCCGGAGCCGTCGAGGCTTTCTACAGGGCGTTCTCAGGAGACGCATCGTGGAGCACCATGCTCGGCTCCTTCCTCGTTCCCGCGGTCATTGGAAACATCGTGGGCGGAGTGTTCCTCGTCGCCCTTCTCAACCATGGTCAGGTGTCCGCCGCGAAGAGAAACGCCGGATGACGGAGGGTGCATGACGAAGCGCCAGCTCATCTCTTCCGGAACGCCCTGGGAGCCTCGCGTCGGCTACTCGCGCGCGGTCCGCGTCGGAAACGTCGTCGCGGTCTCGGGCACGACAGCGACCGGGCCCGACGGCGCGATCGTCGGCCTGGGAGACGCCTACGCCCAGGCCGTGCAGACTCTTCGCAACATCGCGACGGCCCTGGAAAAAGCGGGCGCGCGCCTCTCCGACGTGGTCCGGACTCGCATGTACGTCACCGACATCTCCCGCTGGGAAGAAATCGGGCGCGCGCACGGCGAGGTCTTCGGCGAGATTCGCCCGGCGACGTCGATGGTCCAAGTCTCGCGCCTGATCTCACCGGAGATGCTGGTCGAGATCGAAGCGGACGCGATCGTCGCGGACTGACCGCGTTTACGGCTTCTTCCCCGCGGGACGGGCCGGGGCGGGATACAGCAGGTACTTCGCGCGCGCGCGGGAGAATTGCGCGAGCGGGGCGGTCCACGAGTCGACGATCTTCTCGGGGGCCTCGCCCGCCTCGATGCGGCGGAGGGTGTCCGCGTTGGCGATGAGCGCTCCGAGGCGGGTCCGGTCCCAGTCCGATGGAAAGAGTGTCCGAAGAGCCGAGGCGATTTCGATCCCGAGCGCGACGGGACTCAGGACCTCGCGACTCACGATGGTGATCCGAACGCCGCCACAGCTCTCCCCCGCGTACTCCGACGCCGTCGGAGAAAAATGGACGGATGTGAATCGAACGCCGGGAATCGCGCGCGCCGCGAGATATGCCGCGAGGCGGTGGCCGTTGAGCCATGGGGCGCCGATCACTTCGAACGGCGTATCCGTCCCGCGGCCGACGGACAGGTGAGTCGTCTCCAGCAGTCCGACGCCCGGGTAGAGCGCCGCCGCCGCGAGGGATCGCATGTTCGGCGACGGGTTGACCCACTCGAGGCCCGTTTCGTCGTACCAGAGCTCGCGTGACCACCCCCGCATCGCCACGACCCGCACGTCGGCGCCGAGCGCGTGCTCTCCATTGAAATAGCGCAGCAGCTCGCCGGGAGTCATCCCGTAGCGGACGGGAATCTCTCCGTACGCGGTGAACGAGAGCTGGTCCGGATCCGCGAGAGGCCCCTCGAGCCCCACGCCGCCGATGGGATCCGGCCGGTCGAGGACGACGAGCGGGATGCGGGCCTTCGCCGCCGCCTCGACCAGGTACCCGCCGGTCGCCGTGTACGTGTAGAAGCGCGTCCCCACGTCCTGGACGTCGAACACGAGCGCGTCCAAACCCGACAGATCCTCCGGTGCCGGGCGGCGCTTCGTGCCGTACAGGGAGACGATCGGCAGGCCCGTTTCGGAATCGGTCTGATCCGGAACGTTCGCGTCGACATCCGTTTTCGCGCCATGCTCCGGCGAAAAAAGGCGGACGAGTGTGACGCCGGCCTTCTTCGCCTCGGACGAAGTCAGGACCGCCGCCGTGGAGCGGCCGTCCCGCGCGAGGCCCGAGGCGTTGGTCAGGAGCCCGACCCGCATCCCCGCGAGCTCCCGGAACGAATCCTCGACGAGCACGTCGATCCCGGCTCGCACGGAGGGGGCGGGAACGGGCACGGTCCGCGCGAGCGCCGCGGCCGCAGAGCGCGTGTCGCCTTCGATCGCGGATGCCACGATGCTCGCGACCACCCCGCGGATCCGTCCCGCGTCGCCTTTTCCGTCGGGGTGCACGCGATTCGAAAGGAAAACGACGAAAGTATCCGAGCTGGGATCCATCCACAGCGACGTCCCCGTGAAGCCCGTATGTCCGAAGGAGCCGTCCGGAAAAAGATCGCCCCGGTTGCGGGAGAAACCCGTGGACACGTCGAATCCGAGCGCGCGCACGTCGCCGTCTCCGTAGAACCGCGGGCGAGTCAGGGTCCGCACGCCGAGCGGTGACAGAACACGGACGCCGCCGAGCGATCCGCCGCCGAGGACCATCCGGCAGAATCGCGCGAGGTCGTCCGCCGTGGAAAAGACGCCCGCGTGCCCGGCGACCCCCCCGACCGCGTACGCCCGCGGGTCGTGCACCTCGCCCCGCATCCAGCGCCCCTCGCGCCTTTCGGTGGGAGCGATCCTCTCCAACCCTTCGGCCGAAGGCACGCCCGAGAACGGCCGGAAGCGAGTGTCTTTCATTCCGAGGGGACCGAAGATCCGTTCCGCCGCGAAACGGTCGAGAGATTGCCCGGACACACGCCGCACCAGCTCGCCCAGGACCTCGTATCCCACGTCGGAATAGACGAACCGGGCGCCGGGCGCCGACGCGAGAGGCTGCCGGTACTTGCGCGCGAATATTTCGTCCCGCGTGCCGGAATAGAGCTCGATCGGGTCGTCCGGCGCGAAGCCCGCCCGATGGGTCATGAGCTGCTCGACCGTGATCTTCGCCCGATCCTCCCCCGCGATCGCCGCAAAGTCGGGCAGGTATCGCACGACGGGATCCGTCAGGCGGACCTTCCCCTCCTCGACGAGGATCATCACGGCGGGCGCGGTGGCGACGACCTTGGTCAGCGACGCGATGTCGAAGACCGTGTCTGCCGTCATCCGCTCGCGCGCAGGAGAAACGGCCCTGTCGCCGAACGCTTTCCGGTAGACGATGCGTCCGCGGCGGCCCACGAGGACGACCGCGCCCGGGATTTCGTGCGCCGCAATGGACTCGCCGACGGCCGCGTCGATCGACGCGAGACGGGTGGCCGACATGCCCTTCCCCGCGGGTGACGAGGCAGCGGAGCGGACGGCAGCGGCGTGGCCGGGAGCGGCGGCGAACAGGACCACGGCGGCCAGGATCGCCGCAATCACGCTTTCTCCCTCGCGAGGCCACGCACAAGGAGAGTGCCGGAGATCAGGACGAGAACGCCGAACCAGAGGGCCTGCCGCGGCAGGTGGAAGATCACACCTCCCGACGCGAACATGATCGAGTACACGAGGACGATCCCGAGCCCCCAGAAGGCGAGGTTGCGTCCGATCTCACCGGACGGCGGCACGATGCCGGTCGAGCGCGAGATAGGCCCCCATCCGCTCCCGCCCGGCCGCACCTTCCGGTAGAACGCCTCCAGCGTCTCGCGCGGCTCCGGGCTCGTCGCGAACGTGACCGAGAGCCAGACCGCCGTCGTGACGAGTGTGGTCAGGATGAGGTTCAACGCGAAGCCCTCCGGCCGGCCGGCATCGAGCGCGGGGATGTGCGAGCCGGCGAGGCGGAGCCCGATCGACGTGACGAGCGCGGCGGCCATCGCGGAGACTTCGGACCACGCGTTCACGCGCCACCAGTACCAGCGCAGGATGTAGACGAGCCCCGTTCCGGCCCCGAGCGTCAGGAGGAGCTCCCAGACCTTGCTGATCTGGTCCATGAAGATCGTGACGACGACCGAGAGCACGAGCGTGAAGAGAGTCGCGACGCGCGAGGCCAGGACGTAGTGCCCCTCGGAGGCGTCGCGGCGGATGAATCGCCGGTAGAGGTCGTTGATGAGATAGCTCGATCCCCAGTTCATCTGCGTGGCCTGGGTGGAGGTGTAGGCCGCCGCAAACGAGGCGAGCATGAGGCCCCTCAGTCCGACCGGCAGAAAGTCGACCATCATGTGCACGTAGTTGAGGCCCGGATCCTCGGCTCCCGTCGGACCCTTGACGGCGCCTCCATAGAGAGCCAGGGAGCAGAGCGCCGTCACCACCCATGGCCAGCTGCGCAGGGCGTAGTGGGCGATGTTGAAGAAGAGAGCGGCGGCGCGGCTGTGCCACTCGTCCTTGCAGGCCAGCATGTTCTGCGCGACGTATCCGCCCCCGCCCGGCTCCGCGCCCGGATACCAGGAGGCCCACCAGTTGAGAGCGAGGAGCGCGGACAGCGTGATCGTCGGCAGAACCCATATGCCATGAAACGACGCCGGCCATATCGCCAGTATTGCGTCCGCCGAGCCGAACGTCGTCCCGGCGGGAGAGCCCGAAGGATGCGCGAATCCCACGCGCGCCTTCATCGCCTCGATTCCGCCGACGGCTCCGACGGAAACCACGGCGAGAATGATGGCGCCTCCCATCTCGAAGATGTACTGGAGCCCGTGGTTCGCCGCCACGCCCCAATAGCCCGAGACGACGGTGTAGAGGAACGTCAGGAGCAGGCAGACCGAGAGCGCCGGCCACCGCGAAATGCCGAGCGTCCCCGCGATCACCTTCGACATGCCGAGGTTGACCCACCCCATGACGAGCATGTTGACGAGAAGCCCCATGTATCCCGCGCGGAACCCGCGGAGAAATGCGGCGGGTCTTCCAGCGTAGCGCAGCTCCGTCAGCTCCACGTCGGTCACGACGGCAGCCCGGCGCCAGAGACGGGCAAAGAAGAACACGGTCAGCATTCCGCAGGGCAGCATCGACCACCACAGCCAGTTGCCGGCCACTCCGTTCTTTGCCACCATCTCGGTGACGGCGAGCGGCGTGTCGGCCGAGAACGTCGTGGCGACCATCGCGGTGCCGGCGAGCCACCACGGCATGGACCGGTTCGACAGGAAGTAGTCGAGCATCGACCGCTTCGCCCGGCGCGCGAAGAAGAGGCCGAGGCCGACGACCATCACGAAATACGCCGCGAGAATTCCGAAGTCGAGAGGAGCGAGCTTCATCGGACGGGATTCTCCTTCGAAGAGGCAACGGTGGCGGCCCGCACGATTCCGGCGCCTCGCGCGGCCACCCCGGGTATGGTGACCGGAAGGCGGCCCCCGATTGCGGCCTCTCCGAAGAGGGCGCGGACGGCGGCGGTCTGCAAGTCCGACTGGCTTCCCCACGCCACGATGGCCGTGCGGGCCGCGGCTGCGTCGCGCAGGATGTACGGGCTGCCGAACACGATGACGACCGCGGAAGGTCGCGACGGGGACGCCGGCCTCAGGAGGCTCTCGATCGCGGAACGGCCGAGGGCGGGCAGGGAGATCGAGCCCTTCCCGCTCTGAAAACGCGCGAACAGGGAAAGGACGACACGATCCGAAGCCGCTGCGCCCGCGAGAGCGGCCGCGACATCCGCTTCCGAAGACAGCGGGTCGATCCGGAAAACGGAAGGCGGCTCCGCGAGACGCGTTTTCAGCTCGTCCGAGATCTCATCCGCGAACCGCGCCTGGTCGGTGACGATGATGTGAGCGATCCTCATCGCTCGCGCGAGAGGCAGCGCTCCGGTCTCCTCGCGAACCAGCGTCACCGACCGGCGGGCGATCTCCTCGACGGCCGCGCGGTGCGCCGGGCTGTCCAGGACCTGGAAAATCCGCTCCGGATCGGGCGCCGGGTTTCCCGCTCGCACCTTGGCCGCAAGGATGCGCGCCACGGAGGCGTCGAGCCGCGCGAGTGAAATCCTTCCGCTCGCGACGGCCGCGCGGACGCCCGCGATCGCCGCGTCGATGTTCTGGGACTTCGGAAGCTGGTCGGCGCCCGCTAGCACCGCGCGCACGGCCGCCTCTCCCGCGTCGAAATGATCCTGGATGCCCCCCATGTCGAGCGCGTCCGTCACAACGAGCCCCCGGAAGCCGAGCTCTCCGCGCAGGAGCCCTTCCGTTATCGGCGCCGACAGCGAAGCCGGAACGCTCGCACCCTGCGCGACTTCGAGCACGTCCTTCGTGTAAGGGTTGTCTTCTTTCCCCTCCCGTCGAACCGGGGCGGGCGAAGCGTCGAGCGAGGGAATCGACAGGTGCGCCGTCATCACCGAGGCCACTCCCGCCGCGATCGCGGCCCGGAAGGGAACCAGCTCCGTCGCTTCGATCTGCTCGCGGGTGGCCTGCAGGACGGGAAGCGAGCGGTGCGAATCCGTGCGGGTGCTTCCGTGTCCGGGGAAGTGTTTCGCGGTCGCGAGCACGCCCCGCGACTGGACTCCCCTCACGAAGGCGGCGACGTAGCGGGCCACGTCCTGCGGATCCTCTCCGAAGCTGCGGACATTGATCACCGGATTTTCCGGGTCGCTGTTCACGTCCGCGACCGGCGCATAGATCTGGTTGAGACCGAGAGCGCGCGCTTCCTCCCCCACGATCGCGCCCTCCCTCTCGGCGAGAGCCGGATCGCCGGTCGCGGCAACCGCCATCGGCCAGGGCCAGTAGGTCGTGTCGCGGAACCGCATTCCGGGACCCGCCTCGAGGTCCGCGGAGATCAGCAGCGGCGTTCGGGCGAGCGCCTGCAGCTTCCGATTCAAAAACGCCGTCTCGTACACGTCCGAAAGGAGAAACCACATCACACCGCCGACGTGGTTGTCCCGCACCTGGTGAACGAGAGCTGCGTATTCGGGGGATCCTTCGTTCATGAATCGAGCGGTCGAGCTGTAGACGAAGAGCTGCCCGATCTTTTCGTCGACCGACATATCCGCGAGAGCGGGCTTCGACGCGGAGACGGCGCGCGGGAAGCCGGATCCATCTCCGACGGTCGAGCACGCGCCGCCGAAGGTGACGAGAAGGAGCGCCGGGAAAAGGGCCCGGAAGCGGCGGAACCCCGACTCGAGCAACGGCACGGACGTTATCTGTTCCCCGGCGGGTCCGCCGGCCGCGCGAACCGCACGCGGAACTTCAGATCGCCGAAGGAGAGCTCGTCGCCGTCGGCGACCTGTTCCGCCGAGGCGAGGCGGCGTCCGTTTCGAAAGGTCACGTTGCCGCTCTGGAGGTCCTCGACCGTCGCGGTCGCGTCCCCGATCCGGATCTGCGCGTGGCGCCGCGAGACGTCGAGAGTCTGAATGAAAACAGCCGACCCGGGCAGCCGGCCCACCGCGTGGTCGCCGCGCCCAAGGATGAACGAACCGGAAGCTCCTTCGAGGAGCACGTGGAAAGCGGTCGTCTTCCGCACGATCCGGGTCGCCTCGAGGGCCTCACGGGCGTCCGGCGGGGGGGCCGGCGCTGCAGGCGCGATGGGTGGGGAGGGAGGCGAGGTCGGTGGCTCGACCGGAGAAGTGCGCTGCTCCTCGGCACGCGGCGGCGCCGGGATCGCAAGAGATGCGCTCGCCGGCGGCGGAACAGCAGCCGGGAATCCGGACGGCGCGGACGTCTCCTCCGGGAGGTTCCCGGGCGCAACTTCCATCGGAACCCCCAAAGGCGCCTTTTCCACTGCAGCCGACGCCGGCGCTTTTTCGGTCAGAGTCGCCGCAGGCGCTTTTACGACCGCAGCCGCCGGAGGCGCCTTTTCGACCGGAGCCGCCGCAGGCGCTTTTTCGGCCACAGGCGGCTCAGAAGCCCCCGGGGGCCCGGACGGCGATCTCATGTTCGGAATCGGGAGCGGCGCGGGCGCATGGGGAGCAGGCGCGGACGTTTTGTGCACCGGATGCGGGGCGGCCGCTTCCGAGCCCCCGGGAAGGCGCAGCGGAGCAGCGGGCGGAGCGTTCCGGTCCGATCCGGGAGCCGCGGCGGGACGCGGCGCAAGCAAAGAGGGGACCTTCGGGACCTTTCGTCCCGTGCCCGCCGCCTTTGCGACGGACTCCTTCTCACCCGGAGCCCACTCGATGCGGGTCTGCCAGTCCATCGGGAGGGAAAGGCTGCCCTCGAAGTCCTGTCGCGGGACGTCGCCCGTCTCGACCTCCCCTGTCTCGAGCACGACGCGATAGTGCCGGGAACCGGCGACCTCGATGACGTCGCCGTCCTGGAGGACCAGGGTCTGCACTTTCGAGCCGTTGACGGCCGTGCCGTTGGAGGACTGCGGGTCGGTGATCGTGAGGGCGGGGCCCGAGCGCTCGATGCGCGCGTGGATCTGCGAAACGAGCTTGCTGTCGGCAACGACGTTGCACGAGGCGGAGCGGCCGATCGTGAAAGCGCCCCGCGGATGGCGATCGACCTGCGCGGCCTCCGCCTGCGCCCACGGAGCGCCGATCTGTTCTGGCAGCACGACGGCGGAGACGGACATCGGATCGGTATTGTGGCGGAGATCGGCGAGCCGGCGCTCCGGAATCCGCACGCCGTTGCGATCCAGTTCCGCTACGCCTTCGTCTGCGACGCGGAGGGCGTCAAGGTCCTCGACGTCACGGACCTCGCCCGACCGCGGCGAACGGGCACCGAGATCCGCGTCACGGAGGCGGAGAACATCTACCTGTCGCGCACCTACGCGTACGTGGCGGCGGGCTCTCACGGCCTCCTCATCCTCGACATCCAGGACCCCGAACGGCCGAAGCTGGACCAGACGTGGCGGGAGGTCTCCGAGCTGCCCGACACGCGCGACGTCAAGCTCGGGATGACGAACAACAGCCTCTTCGCTTATGTCGCCGACGGCCGCAACGGCATGAGAGTCCTGCAGCTTCTCTCGCCGGATCAGACGCCCGGGATCTCCGGATTCTCGCCTCGCCCGACGCCGAGGCTGATCGCGACGTACCGGACGACTGGTCCGGCGCTCGCCGTCTCGAAGGGGCTCGACCGCGACCGCGCCGTTGACGAATCCGGCAATCAGCTCGCCGTGTTCGGCCGGCGCGGATCGCGTCCGCTCGATCGCCCCGAGATGGATCTTCTGTACCTGCGGGACGGCAAGACCTGGACGGTCGATTCGCAGCCTGCCTCTGCGCCCCGCGCGTTCCGGAAAGGGGACTGAGGGACGGTCCTCAGCCGGCCCGCTCTCCGGTCACCGCGGAGACGCCCTATCCGTGCTCAGCGGGCGGCGATCTCCGACTCGGGTGTGACCGCAGCCTGATCCTCTTCGCCCGTGCGGATGCGGAAGACTTTTTCGACCGGCATCACGAAGACCTTCCCGTCGCCGACCTCTCCCGTGCGGGCCGCTCGCAGAATCGCCGCCACCGTCGGTCCCACGAAATGATCCGAGACACCGATCTCGATGCGAACCTTCTCCGAGAGCCCCATCTTGACCGTCGTCCCGCGGTACGTCTCGACGCGCTCCGTCTCGCCGCCGTGCCCCTGCACGCGCTGGATCGTCAGGCCCCGTACCTCCTCGCGAAAGAGCGATTCCAGCACGTCGTTCAGCTTCTCCGGCCGCACGACCGCGACTACCAGCTTCATGATGCCCCCCCCGTTCCCTCGAAGTCGAACGCGACGCCCGGGAACGCTCGCGCCGGAGGCGTATCCGGAAGCACGAGAATGGCGCCTTCCCCATGGGAGTACGCCTCCACTCCGTGCTGCGTCACGTCGAGCCCGAGGCCCTCTTCGCCCCTCGTCGCGCGCAGGGCGACGAAGGCTCCCAGGACCTTCAGAATGGCGAATGTCATCCCTCCGGAGAAGACGATCGCCACCGCGACCGCGGCCGCCTGCACGGCGAGCTGACGCGGATTGCCGAACAGCAGACCGTCGGCCGTACCGTTCCACGCCTTTTGCGCCAGGACGCCCGTGAGAAGCGCTCCCACGGCTCCTCCCACCCCGTGTGCCGCGACGACGTCCAGCGAGTCGTCCAGTCGGGTGCGGGCACGGTAGAGCAGGGCGAAATAACTCGGGAAAGCCGCAACAGCCCCGAGGACGATGGCCGCGAGCGGCGACACGAGCCCGGCTGCGGGAGTCACGGCGACGAGACCCACGACGATCGCAGTCGCGGCTCCGACGGCCGTCGCCTTCCCGCCACGGGCGAAATCGATGAGCGTCCAGACCACGAGCGTCGCCACCGGGGCGAACAGCGTATTGGCGAACGCGAGTGCGGCCGACGGATTTGCCGCCAGCGCGCTGCCCGCATTGAAACCGAACCATCCGAACCACAGAAGCCCTGCGCCGAGCAGGGTGAAAGGCACGTTGTGCGGCAGGATCGCCTGTCGAGCATGATCCTTTCGCGGCCGCAGCATCCAGGCGGCGACACCAGCAGCCGCGGCCGCGTTGACGTGGACGACAGTTCCTCCCGCAAAATCGAGAGCTCCCATCCTGGCGAGAAAACCGCCGCCCCACACCCAGTGCGCCATCGGCGCATAGACAAATAACGCCCACAGCGAAATGAACGCGAGATAGGGACCGAATCGCATCCTCTCGACGATCGCCCCGGAAATCAGGGCCGCCGTGATGATCGCAAACGTTCCCTGATACGAGAAGAACAACACGTGTGGGATCGTCCCCTTCGCCTCCAGCCCGACTCCGCGGAGGAGCGCATGGCCGAGATTCCCGAGCCAGAGCCCTTCTCCGGAGAACGCGAGCGAATAGCCGAGGACGGCCCATCCGATCCCGACGAACCCGAGGGCCGCCACGCTCATCATCATCGTATTGAGCGCATTCTTGGAACGGACGAGACCGCCGTAGAAGAAACCGAGAGCCGGAGTCATGAGAAGGACGAGAGCGGTCGACACGAGCATCCACGCAATATCGGCTTGGTTCATGTCGTGCAGCCTAACAAACCATTTTTCGCACTGTCTATCGCTTTTTGCACGGCGTGCACATTTCAGAGCGCATCATCTCTACTAAATGAGGCAAATTCACTCTTTGCATACGGAGAAATACATTTCATGCATCTTTTTCGTATCAGAGTAGAATCGCGGACCGACCGCGCCACCGGGTCTCGGCGTACAAGAAGCCGCCCGGGCCCGGCCGTCCCCGCTCCGTCGACACCGGCGCGGCCAACGCGCGGCCAGGGATGCGAGGGACGAACAATGGCAGCCGCGCCTCCGCGAAATCGGGTCAGCCATGCGTCCGCGGAAGGGAAACCGCCGACCCCCGAACCCTCAGGAATTCTTCTCAGCGAAGCGCGCTCTCGGCCGCGTGTTTGCGCATCGAATGCCGCCTGCCGAAAGCCGGTCTCCGCCGGGAGGTCTACCAGCCCCGGGCTCCCAGAGTGACTGAAGTCTCCCTGGAGCCCGCCGCCGGCGGAGCCTCCCGTACGAGGCCATGAGTGAGGGAGTACACCGAGCTCAGACTGTCCACTCTCTCTGCGACTGCGACCGAGCGACGAGCGGCGGCCCGGCCCCCCCCCCAGCGGCAAGGCCGACGCGTGCCTCGGGCGGGAGGCGCAGCCGGCGGCGGGCGGATCGAGAAACGCAGCCGGCCCCGGGCTCACAGAGCGACTGAAGTCTCCCTGGAGCCCGCCGCCGGCGGAGCCTCCCGTGCGAGGCCATGAGTGAGGGAGCACACCGAGCTCAAACAGTCCGCTGGAGGCGCAGCCGGCGGCGGGCGGGTCGGAACCCGCCCGGCCCTTCCTCAGCGTCCCGTTTCGATCTTTTCCAGGCGAAACGCTGTCTCGCCGCCTGTTCGCAAAGCGAACCCCTCGGCCAGTTCCTGCCGCCGCGAGAGCCGTTACTGCGGCGGGATTCCGCCCTTTCCGAGCGCCGTGAGGCCCGACAGTCCACCGAGCCCCATCGTTTCCACGGCGGAAGACGGCACGATGACCATCGAGCCCTTTTCCTTGATCGCTTCGTACAGCATGTTCATCGCTCGCAGGTGCAGGGCGACAGGCTTGTCGGCGTAGGCCTCGCCCGCCTTGACGAAACGCTCGGCGATCTCCGTCTCCGCGGTGCCGAGGATGATGCGGGCCTGCCGCTCGCGCTCGGCCTGGGCCTGCCGACTCATGGCGTCCTCGAGCTCCGCCGGGATTTTCACGTCGCGGATCTCCACCGAGTGCACCGTGATTCCCCATGGGTTGGTCTTCTCATCCAGGATCTTCTGGAGCTCCCTCCCGAGCTGCTCGCGTTCCGTGATCATCTCGGCGAGCTGGTGGCGGCCGATCGCCTCCCGCAGGGCGGTCTGCGCCGACATCATCACGGCATCCATGTAGTCCGCGACTTCGAGCACGGACTTCGTCGCGTCCCAGACGGTCCAGAACACGATCGCGTCGACGTTGACCGGAACGGTGTCGCGCGTCAGTGCGGATTCCGCGCTCACGTCGGTGACGCGCATCCGCTGGTCGATCAGATGCGAAACGGTCTCGGCGATCGGCACGACCAGGAAGAGGCCGGGCCCCTTCAGCCCGACGAAGCGGCCGAAGCGCAACACGACGGCCCGCTCCCACTGGCGCGCGATCTTGATCGAGAAAAGGGCGTAGAAGCCCATCAGGACCGTGGCGGCGATGAGAATGGGGGTCAGTGGGTCCCGATGCACCGCGGCGGCAATACCGATTCCGACGGCCTCGATGATCACCATGGCCGCGAGGCTGACGCCGTTGACGATTCGCCTCGCGTCGGCTCCCGCGTCGCGCGCCTTCTGACGGCGCTTCGAAGCGCCCGCGGCCGACTCCGACGAGCCGTCGTCGCGCTGGTGACCGATGCCCCGGGGAGTAATCACGAATGGCATGCCTACCTCCTGTCCTTTTCGGACTTCTCTGTTTTGTCGGATCGATCGATCCTGCCGTCCCTGCCGTCCTTGCCGTCCTTGCCGTCCTTGCCGTCCCCGTTGGGCTTGTCGGGGTTGTCGGACTTGTCAGGCTTGTCCGCCCGGTCCGCGCGCTCCTGGAGCGCCTCCGCCAGCTCGTCGAGAGAAAAACCGCTCGACACAGCAAGCGAGACGAATCGGTCCACGAGCCCGTCGAGCGCCTTGCGCCGCTCTCCCGTGCGCCGGTCGGCGCGCCGGGAGGAAACGAAAGTTCCGGTCCCCTGCTGGGTATCGACGATGCCGCGGATTTCCATCTCGCGGTACGCCTTGGCGACGGTGTTGAGATTCACGGACAGATCGACCGCCAGAGCACGAACCGTCGGAAGCTGCGTCCCCGGCGTCAGCCGGCCGTCGGCGACGGCCAGGAGCACCTGGTCGATGATCTGGCGGTAAAACGGAACCCCCGACGTCGTGTCGAGACGAAAGAGCCGCGCCGCTTCTCGCGCTGTCATAGTTAACTAGTACAACAGTCGACTCGATCTGTCAAGAATCGTATCGGAAAATCCGTGCACACGAGGTTGTGCAGTAAGCTCCGGCTCCGCCCGCGACATTCCCAAGTGCATGCGTATCCGACACTTGCGGGAACCCAAAGACTCCTTCCCTTCCAGCAATCTTCATATAGATTTCATCCGTTCACAAGACGACGACTGAAAAGCTGGCCGCCATTTTTGTAAGAAGGAGGATCTCCATGAGGCCTATTGCCTCTGCCCGGTTGCGGGCAATGTCCGGGTGCGCGCTCCTGCTGGCGGTGGTGTGCGGCAGCGGTACCGCCCGGCCGGTTCTCGCCCAGACGGACGTCACGACGAGTCGAATTTCGGGCACCGTGAAAGATGCGGACGGCGGCGCACTCCCGGGCGTGACCGTCGAGGCGAAGAACCAGGGAACGGGCCTGACCGCGACGGCCGTGACGCGGGCCGACGGGTTCTACCAGCTGATCAACCTGCCGACCGGCCTCTACACGCTGTCGGCGACGCTCTCCGGTTTCAAGGACGCCTCCCGCAGCGACATCCACGTCGACCTCGGACAGGTCCCGACCGTGGACTTCCGGCTGCAGCTGGCAACGGTCTCGGAATCTGTGACCGTCAGCTCCCAGGCGCTGGCCGTCGAGGTAACGAACACGGCCGCGGCGACGACGATCCAGACGGAGCAGCTCAAGAACCTTCCCGTCAACGGCCGGAACTTCAATGACCTCATCCTCCTGACCCCGGAAACGCGGAAGGATCCCGAGAGCCGCGGAACGGTCCTCGTCTCGGGCCAGCGCGGCATCAACACCAACACGACGGTCGACGGCATGGACTACGACAACGGCTTCTTCGGCGGCACGTTCGGCTCCGCGGAAGGCCGGGCTCCTCTCTCGATCTCCCAGGAGTCAGTGAAGGAGTTCACCGTCATCCGCAACGGCGGCTCCGTCGAGTTCGGCCCGTCCGGCGGCGGCGTGATCAACGTCATCACCAAGAACGGCACGAACAACCTTCACGGCTCGGGCTTCTACTTCACGCAGCCGCACAGCACGGTCGCGAAGCTGCAGTCGGGAGACCCGAACAAGCCCAACTTCGAAGCTGCCGACCAGAACAAAAAACAGTACGGCGGCTCGGCGGGCGGACCGATCCTCACGGACCATCTCTTTTACTTCGCCTCGTACGACCAGCAGAAACAGAACGTCGGAATCCCCGTCAACTCGGTCATCCTGGATCCTTCGATCGCTGCGAAGTACCCGACCTTCGCTTCGGATCCGACCTACACGCAGACGCAGGACGGGCGGGTCATGTTCGGCCGGCTCGACTACCAGTTGTCGAGCGCCCAGCGGATCATGGCGCGGGTCAACTACGCCCAGTACGAGGGAGACCACGGCACCTCGTCTTCTCAGACGCAGACCAGCGGGCATAACGGAATCGAGGGGCTTCAGTCGCACACGTACGTGGGATCCTGGACGAGCCAGTGGAGCGCCAGCCTTCTGAACGACTTTAACGCGCAGTACGCGCTCGAGCAGACGCCTCGATCCCAGATTCCGAGCTCCGACTATCCGGAGATCCGCTACGGCAGCTTCAGCTTCGGCGGCGTCAGCTTCCTCCCGATCACGTCGCAGGCGGACCGCATCTCGTTCGGCGACACGGCGACTTATCTCATCGGCAACCACGTCGCCAAGGTGGGCGCCGAGTACAACAAGACATCGATCAACCAGGTCTTCAAGGGCAACTGGCGCGGCGTCTACGTGTTCGCCGCCAACAATCTCCCCAACCTGCTGGCCGGCAAGTGGACGCAGTTTTTCCAATTCGGCGGGCTGAACGGCCGCACGGCGGACGAGGCGGGAGAGGCCGCGTTCGCGCAGAAGGAGCTCGCGTTCTTCGCGCAGGACCAGTGGTTCCTCTCCCCGCAGTTGACCGTCACCGCGGGCATTCGCTACGAGCGGCTCAACAACCCCGACAATCCGATCCTGAACCCCGATCACGTCAACCCGAATGGCTCTTACGCGCTCGATGGCCAGATCCCGGATCAGAACAACAAGTGGTCCCCCCGCGCGGGCGTGACCTACTCGCCGGACCCGAAGACGGCGGTGCGCCTGTCGTTCGGCCGCTTCTGGGCCCGGACGCCCGGGATCCTGTACTCGCAGCTCCTGACTTCGAACGGCCTGCAGGGCACGCAGTACACGATCAACGCCGGCGCGAACGGTCCGACGGATCCCCTCGCTCCGGGCTGGGGCGCGAACTTCAACCCCACGATCCTCTCTCCCATCAACTTCCAGGCCGTCCCGACTCCGACGAAGCTCGGGGTGTTCACCACGAATCCGAACTACAAGGATCCCGTGACGGATCGCGTGACACTCGGACTCGACCGCGAGGTGTTCACGGGAACGGTGGCCGGCATCGAGAGCACGTACGCCCGGGCGCAGAACCTGGAACGCCTGAACGATCCGAATCTCGTCTACTCCGGCGCCCTCTCTCCGGTAAACGGGCAGCCCCTCTATTCGTCCGTCCGTCCCGACCCCTTCTACGGCCGCATCTCGACCTACACGACGGACGCGCGCTCGAAATATGAGGCGGTCACGTTCAACCTCCGCCACCAGTTCACGCGAGACCTCATTTTCTTCTTCGGCGCGACCTGGTCCGAGGACAAGGACAACGACTCGAACGAGCGCAACTACGCGGGCGCGCAGGCCGAAGATCTTCACAACCTGGATGGAAGCTACAGCTGGGCGAACCGCGACCAGCGCTGGAAGATCGCTACCAACGCGAACTGGAACACGCCATGGTGGGGCATCGGTCTCTCCGGCACCTATCGTTACAGCACGGGTTCCCCCTACACCGCGACGACCGGCGTGGACACCAACGGCGACGGCTTCTTCAACGACCGCCCGACAATCGACGGCGTCCACTTCGACCGGAACAGCTTCCGGCAGCCTTCCTTCTCGCAGTTCGACTTCCGGCTCGCCAAGACCTTCAATATCGGGCCCGTCGGCCTGACGGCGATCGCCGAGTGCTTCAACTGCACGAACAACCGGAACTCGTTCGTGACGAACACGGCCTGGGGCATCAACCAGACGCCGTCGTCGACCTTCGGGATCGCGAACGGCGTCAATACGCTGCCGCGCACGATCCAGTTCGCGGGCCGCGTCGACTTCTGATCTGACCGCTTCGAAAATGGCGAGGGCGGGGATGAGTCCCCGCCCGTTTTCATCTCGGGTCGGTGAGCCCTCGGAGCGATCGCCGAATCCCTTCTTTACGCGACGGTGGCGCTTTCCACGACCGCCACGGTCTTCGCCGCCGCGTCTATCTCCGCCATGACCCCGATCGGCAGCGTGACCTTCTCCTTCGTGTGGCCGAAGAGAAGGCCCGCGAGCACCGGCTTGCCGATGTCACCCAGGATCTCGTCGAGAAGATCGGGAACCGAAAGGTTGACCTCGAAGCCGGAGCGTGCGGGGGTGCACTCCGTGCAGGTGCCCCAGACGACTCCGGCGCATTCGGCGAATTTCCCCGCGAGCTTCATCTGCACGAGCATCCGGTCGATGCGGTACGGCGCTTCCCCGGTGTCCTCGAGGAAGAGGATCCGGCCCTTCGCCTCGATCTCGTACGGCGTGCCCATCGTGGTCGAGATGAGCGTCAGGTTGCCTCCGGCGATCGGGCCGCGCGCGCGACCCGGCACGACGGTATGCAGGGGAAACGCGGGAGACAGGGGCTCCGACTCGGGCGGATTTCCGAGCGCGCCGATCGGCTCGGTCGAGAAGAGCGCCTTCCGGAAATACTCGAGCGTCCATGCGGGAAGCGAGGACATCGCGACGGGCCCGTGAAACGTGACGATCCCCGCCTTCTTCGAGATCGCGAGGTGCAGCCCCGTGATGTCCGAGTACCCCGTCAGGATCTTGGGATTCTTCCGAATCAGGGAGTAGTCGAGAGAATCCAGGAGCCGCTCCGTCCCGTAACCGCCCTCCAGGCAGAAGACCGCCGCGATCGAGGGATCGGCGAACATCGCGTGCAGATCGTCCACGCGCTCCTTCACGGTTCCGCCCATGTAGCCGTGACGGCCGCGGGCGTTTTTCGAGATCTTCGTCTTCAGACCCAGCGCCTCGATGCGGGCGACGGCGTTTTCGATGGACCAGAGGTTGAAGATGTAGGACGACGGCGTGATGAGACCCACGGTGTCACCGGGCTTGAGCACCCGTGGCTTGACGAGCGGCAGCGCCGGCGGAGACGCCGGAATCCTGTCGGCAGGAGAGCGCGGCGCCGCCCCGAGGAGGGAAGCTCCGGCGGCGAGGCCGGCGCCCTGGAGGAACGAACGTCGTGTGTTCATCCATCCAGACTAGCGCAGACCCGCCGGTCCCCCGACTCTGGAGAACTCGATGATTCGAACGAATCGGGAGAACCTGAGATCGCGGGATCCTGAGACTGGAACGTCGGCAGAATCAATGTCGCTCGAGATCCGCCCACCGCCGGCTACGCCTCCCTCCCGAGGCACGCGGAGGCCTCGGTGATGAGAAGAACGTCCTGGCCCCCGCTCGTCGTTCGGTCGCAGCCACAGAAAGACGGAAAGGACCTTTTCGGCGTGCTCCCTCTCTCATGGCCTCGGGCGGGAGGCTCCGCCGGCGGCGGGCTTCCGTGAGGCTTCCATCCCTCCTCGGAGGGGATGACTCCGCCGTTCGCCATCCAGGATGGCGTCCCCCTCTCCCGGCGGGAGTGTTTAGTCCGGAGAGATGGTGGACAGGTGTTCGGAGACATGGTGGACACATTTGAGGCGGAGGATTGGGCCTGAGGAGGGCGATCCGATGCCTTGGAGTGAGGTCTCGATCATGGAGCAGCGTGAGGAGTTTGTCGGGCTGGCGAGCCAGCCC
>JBBSEW010000046.1:0-31204 GCA_038239305.1 Thermoanaerobaculia bacterium
GAACGTTGCCCAAATCGATCTCAACCTCCCCGAAATACAATCTTAAAAACCGTCCACCATGTCTCCGAACACCCGTCCACCATGTCTCCGGTCCATACACTCCCGCCGGGAGAGGGGGAATGCGCTGCCTAATTTGGTCTTGGGATCTCTGACCTCGAAGTCAATTGAAGCTGTCGAACGAAGTGGGAACCAGGGTCGATGCTGCCCATCGTATGTTTCCCGTTTCCCGTTTCCCGTTTCCCGGCTCCGCGATCGGCGGTAGCGCCGGCAGCTAGATCATTCCGTCGCGGAAAGCGGCGAGACGGCGGCGGTAGGTGCTGCTCATCGTCAGCGTCGTACCATCTTTCAGCGTCACGCCGTAGTCCCCGTTGAAGAGCGGATACAAGTCGCGAATGCGCTCGAGGTTGACAATCGTCGAGCGATGAATCCGCATGAACCGCACGGAGTCGAGCTTCGCCTCGATTCCGGAAGTCGAGAGGTGGTAGAGAAACGACGCGGGTCCCACGTGCAGCAGGACGTCATTCTTCTGCGACTCGATCCAGTCGATGTCGCGAATGCGGATGAAACGGCTGCGACCGTCTGTCTTGACCAGGAGCCACTCGGGATGGCGACGCGCGGGCATCGGGGTCACGGACCGTTCCTCTTCGGAGGCCGCGAGAAGGCCGGCGGGGCGTCGGACGCGCCCAAACGCTCGTTCGATCGCGACCCGCAGGCGCTCCGGATCCACGGGCTTCAGCAGATAGTCGACCGCCTCGACGTCGAACGCCCGGACGGCGTACTGATCGAAGGCGGTGACGAAGACAATCGCGGGTGAGGCAGTCGCGCCGCCGAGCATTTCGACGAGCTCGAAGCCGCCCATTCCCGGCATTTCGATGTCGAGCAGGACGAGGTCGGGACGGAGCCGCTCGATGGCCTCCAGCGCCTCGAAGCCGTCCCCACACTCGGCGACCACGTCGACCCCCTGCCCGTCGCGCAGTAGGCCGCCGATCCACTGGCGGGCAGGCGGCTCGTCATCGACCACGATCGCCCGGATCCGGGCGGCGGGCTCGATGCCTGATTCCCGAACGAGCGCCTGGGTCATGGGAGGGTCCCCCTCTGGCTCCTCATCGCAACCCCGGCGGCCGCCGGTTATTCCGAAGAGGCGCGCTAATCCCTACGAAACAAGGGGGGTAAGAGTTATGGCGGTCGCCCGGAAATGGCCGGTGGTTCGAAAGGATGCCGGCCGGTCATGAACGGCCGCGGCCGGCGGCGAGGGATCGTCCTGAGGTCGAACCGGGCCGGGGGGCGGTCAGGTGTCCGGCTTGCGTCTCGAGTCAAGGCGGATTCCTTCACTGCGCTCAGGATGGCGTTGTGAATGTCACCCCCCGGACCCTCAATGCTCTTCGGGGCTCGAAGGGGCCGCGAACTTGGCAGCAGGCGCTTCGGCCGGTCTTTGACCGGCCGGCCTGGCGCCTCGGCACTCAAGCTTCTTCACGGCTGGAAGAACGGCGGACTTGGAAGCAGGCGCTTCGGCCGGTCTTGACCGGCCGGCCTGGCGCCTGGTAACGCCTCAACGGCGTTTAGACGTTTAAACGTCCAAATGTTTTTTGCGGTACAGCGTCCGGCGGCTGATTCCGAGCATCCTGGCGGCGCGGCTCTTGTTTCCTCCGGCGAGCTTCAGGACCTTACGGATGTGTCTTTCCTCGAGAAGCCTCAGGCTCGAGAGGTCCTCGGAACCAGGCGCCGTGCCCTCCGAGAAGGTCCCGAGCGCCCGGCCGTGAAGCCACTGGAGATCCTCGATCCGGATCACTCCTCCGCGCGACAACGTGGCCGCACCCTCGAGCAGGTTCTCGAGCTCGCGGATGTTGCCCTGGAAATCGTGCGAGACGAGCGCGGAGAACGCCTCCCGATCGAGCGCCAGGGGCTCCCGGCTCTCTCCGACGGAGAAGCGCTCGAGAAAGTGCCGGGCGAGCCTGGGGATGTCCTCGCGCCGCTCGCGGAGCGGCGGCAGAGCAATTTCGACGACCCGCAGCCGGTAATAGAGGTCCTCTCGGAACTGGCCGGACGTGATGCGGCTCGACAGCGGAGCATTCGTCGCCGCGATTACCCGGACGTCCATCGGGATCTCATGGCGCCCGCCGACCCGCTCGATCTGCCGCTCCTGCAGCACGCGAAGGAACTTGGCCTGCACGGAAGGCGGCATGTCTCCGATCTCGTCGAGAAAAAGCGTTCCTCCGTTCGCCGCCTCGAGACGCCCGGAGCGCGCATCGACGCCCGTCGCGACGCCCCGCTCGATTCCGAAGAGCTCCGACTCGAGCAGGCTCTCCGGCAGCGCCGCGCAGTTGATCGCGATGAACGGTCCCTCAGAGCGGTCGCTCTGCGCGTGGATCATCCGCGCCACGAGCTCCTTGCCCGTGCCGCTCTCGCCCGTGATCAGGACGGACGTCCGCGACGGCGCGACACGCGCGACGAGATCGAGGACGCGGCGGGCCGCTGGAGACTCGCCGACGAACACCCGCCCCGACGCCGACCGGCCGGTCGCGTCGAGCAGGCGGCGATTTTCTTCCTCCAGACGCTCGCGCTCCCGCGTCAACCGCTGCACATGGCGCCGGTTCTCGATCGCCATTCCGGCCAGTCCCGCGAGCGAGGACAGGAATCGCGCATCTTCGTCGTCGAAGGAAGCGCGCCCGCCCTGCCGGATCTCTTTGTCCGCGAGCGCGAGCACGCCCACCGTGCGGCCGCCCGCCCGAATCGGCACGCCGAGCGCCGACCACACCGGCGTCCGGAGCAAACGCGCCTGTCCCTGGCGGACCGGCGCTTCCGCGCGCGCGACCTCGGTCAGAAAGGAATCTTCCGCCACGACGGAGTCGGGAAGCCGGCGGGCGAACCCGACCCGCGCCTCGGCGCGGCGTTCGCCGCCATCCCCGAAGGTGGCGAGGTATCCGCGCGCGGCGTCGAGCACCCCGACCGCGCGACCGAGGACGTCCTCGACGAGCGCGCTTTCGTCGGGCAGAGCGCCGAGCGAGCGCCCGGCGTCATAAAGGGTCTCGAGGAGAAGGAGCTTGTGCTGAGTCTCGAACTCGGCGGGGCGCTCGAGGGAGTGCAGGACCGCCGAACGGCCGGCGCTCTCTCGAACCGCGTTTTCGGCCGCCGCGCTCTCCGATCCCATCTGGACATGCATCGCAACCTCCCGATCGGGCGAAACGCCGCCCCACGCAGCCTCCAGGAAGAAAAATGCGGGCGGCACGAGCTGGCCGCCCGGTAAGGAGGCACTGACAGTCACACCATAGGGTCGGCCCGACCCGGTGCCAACACACTTGGGACGAAACGCGCAGGGAAGGGGACGAGGAGTCGCGGAAAGGGGACGAACCGGGCTTCCGCGGAGCGGCTCAGCGCGGAGAAACCCCCATGGCGGTCAGGGCTTCGCGCACCTGTGCGATGTCGCGGGCGTATCGCGATGGGGGTGCCGTGTCGGCAAAACGCCGCAGCGCGTCGATCGCCTGGTCGCGCCGGCCGACCCGCGCGGCGACGAGCCCGAGGTTGTACAGGGCGTCGTATTGCGAGGCGTCGTATCCCACGCAGCGTGTCCACGCGTCAATCGCGCGATCGGGTGCGTCGAGTTGCATCCACGCGACGCCCAGTGCATTCCAAACGCGCGGATTCCGCTCGTTGACCGCGAGCGCTTTCTCGAGAAATTCCCGACCCTCCGCAGCGCGTCCGAGCTTCAGAAGGGCGATTCCGGAATTCTGGTACGCGAGCGCGTTGCCCGGATCGATCTCGAGAGCGCGGGAAAAGACGGTCAGCCCCGCGGCCGGATCCCCGGCATCGGCCAGCGCGATTCCGAGAGCGTTCAAGGTTTCACAGTCGTCGCTCTGCGAGTACGGGCTCAGCACCGCCACGGCCTCCTTCGGACGGCCGAGCTCCGAGAGGAGAAGCCCGCGCCGGCGATCCATCGACTCTCCGCCCGCACCGTTCTTCGCCGCGCGCTCGAACGTCTGCACGGCCTCATCGAGATGTCCCTCCTCCTGCAGGAGGAAGGCGAGCTGCTGGTAACCCATCTTCATCCGCGGGTTCGCCGCGACGACGGCCCGGCCGATTCGGATCGCATCCTGAAGGCGATCTGTCTCGAACGCGTCCACGATCTCGTGGAGCTGGCGGTCGACGCCCACGAGATTCTTCGGGTCTTCGGCCGGGCCATACCGTGCCTTGCCGGTCTCACTCCCGGTCAGATATCCGAGCGACCGAAGCCGCACGGCCTCTTCCGATCCGACGGCGCTCCGCTCCGACGAGCCGGCCGGAATCTTCTCGAAGTCACGACGGAGCCGGCGCAGGACGTCCGGCGTCGCCGATATGAGATTGCGCGTTTCGCCCGGGTCGTGCGCGAGGTCGTAAAGCTCTGGAAGCGGCAGGTCGACGTATTTGTGCTGCTCTCCGATCAGTCCGCGGATCGGCGCCCACCCGCGGTTCAACGTCGCCGAAAGCGACTCGAAGTACGACGTTCGCGCGCCGGTTCGCCTCGCCAGGAGCGACATGCCCGGCAGAGGCGGATCGGCGGGCGAGGCCGCTCCGACCGCGTCGAGGATCGTCGGCAGGATGTCGATGTGCCTGGCCATCTCGCCGTCGCGGCCCGGCTCGAGAAGAGGCGGGCACCAGGCGAAGAGCGGCACGTGCAGCGTCGCCTCGTAGGCGAAGAGGCCGTGCGTGAGCTCGCCGTGGTCGCCGCGCGCTTCGCCATGGTCCGCGGTCACGATCACGAGGGGCGCGGGATCGAGCCCGCGGAGCAGGGTCAGGAGAGGAGCGAGGGAGGCGTCCGCGAAAGCGACCTCGCCGAGATAAAGATCATTCGCGAACCTTTCCTTGTAAGGGGACGGCGGGTCGTACGGCGCGTGCGGATCGTAGAGGTGGATCCAGAGAAACCGCTTCTTTCCCGAGATCCCGCGGAACCAGGCGAGTGCGGACTCGACCACGACGTCCGCCCGGCTCTCCTGGATTCGGAAATCCGAGGGCTGCTCGACCTGCTGATACACCTGCCGGTACACGTCGAATCCGCGGTTCAACCCGTAACGCGAGTCGAGGGGAAATGCCGCGACGAAAGCGCCGGTCGCGTAGCCCTTCGCCTTCAGAAGAGTCGCGACGGTCTCGAACTTCGGATTCAGGCGGAATCCGGAATTCTCCCGGACGCCGTGCTGGTACGGATAGAGACCGGTCAGGATGTTGGTATGCGAGGGGAGAGTCAGCACGTTCTGAGCGTGCGTGTCGGTGAAGACGAGCCCCGCCGACGCCAGCCCGTCGAGGTTCGGGGTCGTGCCTTTCGGGTTCCCGTCGAATCCAACCGCGTCGGCCCGAAGCGTGTCGATCGTGATGAGGACGACGTCGCGGGGAACCCGGGGACGCGCCCGGTGGCACGCCGTGAATCCCAGAACGACGGCGGCCATGAGGACGGCGGCGAGGGATCTGCCCCGGACGGCCCTTTCGGGCAGGATACGAACAGTACGGCTCACCGCCGCCCAAAAGGAAAGAGCCCGCCGGGTATTCCCGGCGGGCTCGGAGGAACGGCGATCGGTGCCAGAACGAAAATCAGAAAGAGATGCGGCCGCCGAACTGGAAGATTCTCGGGCTCTGAACCGTAAGGGGGGTGTTGAAGAGGTCATACGCCACGAAGGTGTTCGTCCTTTCATCCACGTCGCCCGCTCGCGAGTCGCGGCTCAGGACCGTGTTGCGGTTGGTTGCGTTGAAGCAGGCGATCGACAGGATGATGTTCGCCGGACCGATCGCAACCGATTTTTCGAGCCGGAGATCGAGCTGGTACACGTTGTCGAGCCGCACGTCGTCGACGTTGCCGATCTGCACGTTGAAACGTGTCGCCGGAGTTGCGTCGCCGGCGCTCGTCCGTGTGCGGACGCGAAAGTAGAAGGGATCCGAATATCCCTGGCGGCCGAAGAGATTCGCGCCGAAGTTGATCCCCCAGGGGAACTGGTACAGGCCGGTGACGTTGAATTGCCACTTCGAGTCGAAGAACGGATTGGACGAGTCGCTCGGGACGGCGAGACCGCCGTTCTGGTTCGTGCCTCCGAGCAGGTTGTTCGGATTGTAGATGGAGCTCGCCGAGAGGTACTGCCTCCAGTCGTTGTAACCAAAGGTTCCGCGCAGCATCCACTTATCCGAAAGCCGCTTGACGAGCTGCAGCTCGACGCCATGGTATCGCTGGAAGGCTCCGGGCTGATTCGTGTAGAGATTGCCGGTCGGCTGGTCCGCGAGGTTGAGCTTGTAGTACGGCTCGCTGAAATTGATCACCTGTCCGTTGGCCGCTGTGACCGTCCCGTTGATCTGGGAACCGAAGACGTAGTCGTTGATCGTGGCGCCGATGTACGGACTGCGCTCGAGGTTCGTGATGTAGCGGTACGTATAGGCCGCGCTCACGGCAAACCCGGGAAAAAGCTCGTGGTCCGCGCCGACGATGATCTCGTCCGTGGTCGGAGCCTTGTAGTTTGGACCGATCGCGCTCGGGGGGAGGGGCGCGAGGCGGGGATCGAACCGGTTGTACAGGCCCTCGAACGACGTCAGATCGACCTCGCTCGGCTGCACGATCTTGTCGCCGTTGGCATCGTTCCAGTCGTAGTAAAGACCGCCGATCCGGGGGAACGCGTTCACCTGGTAGATGGTGTTGCGCAACTGATCGACGAACCGCGAATAGGACCCGCGGAGGATCGTCTTGCGCTGCTCGCCGAGGACGTACGTCAGGCCGACGCGCGGCTCGAAGTTCCGATAGGTGATCGGATAACCCTTGTCGCCCGCATAGCTGACCGCGGGAAGGAGCTCGGGAAAGCTCGGGTTGGCGCCGACCGATGACGCAAGGTTGGCTCCCTGCTGGTAGTCGTAGCGCAATCCGACGTTGGCCGTCAGCCGATCGACGGTCAGCGTGTCGCCCATGAATGCATCGTAGTAATTCATCTTGAACTTCGTGTTCGCCGGGCGGGTGATCGCCGCGACGCCCGACGAAGCCGACCCGAAGACCTGATCTCCGGGCCAGGCCGAGAACGAGTCGGAGACCGTGTGCCGGTATCCGAATCCGAACTTGAGCTCGTGCCCGATCTTGCCGGTCGTGAAGAATTTCGAGCCCTGCAGGTTCACCTGGTGCTGAGGACGTGTGATCGTCGTGTACCGATAGCTGTTGTGCGGAATTCCGTTCTCGTCGAAATACGTCTGATTGTCGATTCCCCCGAGAGGGATGAGCGAGTACGGCTCGTCGATATAGGCGAAGAACGCCTCCATGATGAGCGAGGGCGAGAAAACGTGAGAGTCGTCCGCCTTCAGGATCGTTCCCGGCCCGCGCTGCCGGAACGTCGTCTCCTGCGGCCGTTCTGCGCCGGCGGAGCGGCCATCGACGAGCTTGTCGTTGCGGTTGTAGAGAAGAGTGACGGCGTTCGACTCGGTCAACTGAAAATTCAGCTTCGCATTCCAATTCTCGAGCGTCGAATCGTCGTGAAGAGGATTGCCGTCGACGTTCGTCTGGCCCGTGGCGGTCAGGTTGATGTCCTGACGCGATGCCGCTCCCCAGAGCCACGCGCGGTCGCGGATGATTGGTCCACCGACCTCGAGCCCTTCTTCCCGGATGAACCGCGTCCGGTCGCTCGTGAAGTCCGATCCGAGCGCTTTGACTTCCGCCGGCGTATTGCTGGACTGCCACTGGTTCGGGGCGTAGAAAAATCGCGCCGAGCCCTTGACGTCGTTCGTCCCCCGCTTCGTGACCATGTTGATCGCGACGCCGCCCGTGTTGAGCGTCAGGTCGGAGCCGCCGGTGGCCACCTGGAGCTGCTCGAAGGCGTCGAAGTCGAAGTACATGGAGGAGAACCCGTTCGCGCCGTTGTCGGTGACGTTGACCCCGTCATAGACATACGTGCTCTGATACGAGCCCTTGCCCACGAAGTCGGATTGCGAGGCGCTCTGGTTGCCCGCGACGTTGACGCGGTCCATGAGCACGCCCGGAACCTGCTGCATGACGTTCCACACGTCGCGCGATGTCGGGATCTGCTGCAGCTCCGTGTTCGTGAATGTCGACCCGGTCTCCGTCTTGCGGCTGTCGAGGAGAGGCGTCTCGCTCGAGACCGTCACGGCCTCCTGAACGGCCGAGAGCTTGAGCATCACCGTGAACTCGGTGTTGCGCCCGAGCTCGACCACCACGTTCTCCTGCGTCACCCGGGTGAACCCGGGCAGGGCCACGGTGACGGAGTAGCGGCCGGGAGAGAGATTCAGGAATCGGAAGCTTCCGCGCTCATCGGTCGTCGTGTTCAGAGGCGACGTCGTGACGCCCGTCAGCGTCGCCGTCGCGCCGGGCAGCCCACCGCCCTGCTCGTCCACGGAACGGCCGTAAACGTTTCCGCTACCCTCTCCCGTCTGGGCCATGAGGCCCGCACTCAAGATGATCATCGCGACAAGCGCTACGACCGGACCACGCATTCGAAGCTTCGGCATGCGAACCTCCTTTCGTGAATTGCAGAGCCGGGAAGGGGTTTAGCTGCGGCGGATTATGGTACAGACACACGGCGATTTAACGCGCCGACCGTCGATCCGTGAAATTAATCGGAACTAGGAGGACAGCGTGAAGAACCCGTCCAGGATCATGGACGCCCCATCCGGTTTCTTGAAGATCTCCGGCAGAGCGACTCTCGCCGTCGTCATCGCCGCGTGGCTCGCGTGCGCGTCATCGGCTGCGGCGAAGAGCTCCGATGCCGCGCCGCCTCCTCCTCCCCCTCCTCAGGCTCAGGCTCAGGCACAGGCGCAGGCGCAGGATCAGGCGCAGGGTCATCTACTCATCGTGGGAGGCGGGCCCATTCCGCCCTCTGTTCTTTCCCGCTTCGTCGAGCTCGCTGGAGGTTCGGGGAAGGCGAAGATCGTTCTGTTTCCGATGGCGAGCGAGGACGCGGATGCCGGGATCGAGCTGACCGAGGACTTCCGCAAGCTCGGCGCGTCCGCGGAGCGAATCCTCCTCGACCATACCCAGGCCGACACGGCGGCGGCTGCCTCCCGGCTCGACGGCGTGACGGGGGTCTGGTTCGGAGGGGGCGACCAGGTGAAACTGACCGCCGCGCTTCTCGGCACGAAAACCGAGGCCGCGATCCATGATCGCTACCGGCAGGGCGCCGTGATCGCCGGCACCTCGGCGGGCGCCGCCGTGATGTCATCGCCGATGCTGACCGGAGACGAAAGACATCCCGGGGGCGACCGTCCGCCGGCCAAGGACAGCAGCGACGCGTTCATGACGATCGCGCGCGACAACGTCGTCACCGTAGACGGGTTCGCGTTTCTGCCCGGGGCTGTCGTCGACCAGCACTTCCTGCGTCGCCGGCGCAGCAACCGCCTCGTGAGCGTGGTGCTCGAGCACCCGGACCGTGTCGGTGTCGGGATCGATGAATCGACGGCTCTCGAGGTCGAGCCGGACGGCACCTGGCGGGTCCTCGGAGCGAGCGCCGCCGTCGTCTTCGACGCGCGCGGCGCCCGGATCACGCGCGCGGGAGCGGCGGTCCTCGGCGCCGCCGACGTGAAGCTGTCCGTCCTGCCGTCGGGCAGCCGCTATGACCCGCGGACGGGAAGGGCCGAGCTGCCCGGCCGGTAGAGGCAACCCCGCAACCGCCGGGCGGGCCCGAGCGTAGTTGTCGCATGACCAGACGCTCCGTCTCCCGGGTCTACCCTTCGATCGAGACGCTCGAGGGGGGCGGATTCCTCGTGCGCCGGCCCTTTCCGACGGGCTCCCTCGATCACATCGATCCGTTCCTGCTCTTAGACGAGATGGGGCCGGCCGACCTCGGCCCCGGCGAGGCGAAGGGAGCTCCCGACCATCCCCATCGCGGCTTCGAGACGGTCACCTATCTCTTCTCGGGCGGCATGCAGCACCGCGATTCGCGCGGAAACGCCGGGGTGCTCGGCCCGGGCGACGTGCAGTGGATGACAGCCGGCTCCGGTGTGGTGCACTCCGAGCTTCCGGGGGAGGAAATCCTTCGGGACGGCGGCCGGATGCACGGTTTCCAGCTCTGGGTGAACCTGCCGCGCCGGGACAAGCGGATGGCTCCGCGGTACCAGGAGCGCAAGGCCGCGACGATCCCCGAGGCGGCGACCCCCGACGGCCGGGTCCGGATTCGGGTGATCGCGGGAGAGGCCCTCGGGCAGCGCTCCGCGATCGACACGCGCACGCCGATCCAGTACCTGGACGCCAACCTCGAACCCGGAGCGTCCTTCTCTCAGCGGATCGACGCGGGCGACAACGCTTTCGCCTACATCGTCGACGGATCCGGGCGCTTTGGAAGAGACGGCACTGCCGCGTCCGACGGAGATCTCGTGCTCTTCGGCCACGACGGGGAGGAAGCCTGGATACAGGCCGCGGAAGGCTCGCCCCTGCGGGTTCTCCTCATCGCCGGGACCCCGCTGAACGAGCCCGTCGCCCGCTACGGCCCATTCGTCATGAACACGCGCGCCGAGCTCGTCGAAGCTGTCGAAGATTTCCAGGCGGGCCGGTTGGGGTGAAGCGCAGCTTCGCCTCTTCCCCCTCTCCCGGCGGGAGAGGACGGGGTGAGGGGCGGGAGACTCGATGAATCTCGCGATCTCGCGGTCTCATGATCTCGCGATCAATCGAACTATCGATTCATCGAAATGATCGGTGGCCGACCTCCGGCTGAGCCAGACGCCTGTCGGCTATCAGCCCGCCGGTCGTCCGATCACCCGATTCCCCTGATTGATCACCCGATCACCCGATCACCCGATCGGCAATTGAGTCAGGCCGGTCGTCTCGGCACAAACCGTTCGACCTGCGAAATCAGCTCCCCCAGCGGAAACGGCTTTCGCAGCATGAACTTCACTCCCGTCGAAACGCCGGAGAGATCGGCTTTGACGTGCGCGCTGATGACGATCACGGGGATCTCGGCCAGCCCCGGGTCCTTGACCTGCTCCTCCCGGAACTCGCCGCCGCTCATCACGGGCATCATCCAATCGAGCAGGATCAGCGCCGGCTTCGGGACGCCGCTGTTCAGGTAGTCGAGCGCCTGCCGGCCGTCGCCGCATCCGATCGCGGGAAAACCGGACTCATGGAGGGCACTGACCAGCGCTTCCCGCAGGTCGCGGTCGTCATCGACGACCAGGACGGTCTCGGTGCTGACAACCACGAACCTAGTTTACTCGCCCCGGCGATAAGCCTAGAGTCTGCTCGATGAAGAAGCGCGGGGCGATCGTTCTGTGCGAAGCGGCCCTCTCTTTCATACTTGTCCTCGCGGCCCGGCCGGCATCCGGCACGGACGACTGGCCGCAGTGGGGCGGGAACCCCGCCCACACCGGAACCGCCGCCGCCCCGGGTCAGGGCCTCGACGCAATCCTGGCGGATTTCGTCTATGACCCGTTCGTCTCCGCCGAGCTCGCGGATCGTGGAGGCGAGCTTCTCGTGCACTACCCCGTTCCTCTCGTCGATGCCGGGGGCACGGACGTATACATGGAGCTCAAGACGGGGAGCTACCAGCCCTGCTCCCAGCTCGCCTGCTCGTCCTGGGACACGGAAATATTCCACGTGCAGAAGCTGCAGTGGCAGGGCGGCGCTCTCGCTCCCGTGTGGCGCTTCCAGACGGACTGGCGTCCGGAGCCGGACGCGGGCCATCTGAATGGATGGGAGCCCGTCTTCCATCCGGCTCTCGCCGCGGGCTTCCTGTGGGTGCCGGGCGCTGGCGGATCGGTTTTTCGCGTGGATCGCTCGACCGGCCAGGGCGTCCGCGTGTCCCCCTTCCCGGCTTCGGGCGGTGGCCTCGACGGGACAATCTTCGTCGCGGGCGGGCTTTCCGCCGGGGGTAACGGGAGCATCTACTACAACGCGATCCGGCTCGATTCGATCGCACCGTGGACCGCGGACGTCGAAGGGGCCTGGCTGGTCGAGGTGCACGCCGACGGGACGTCCCGCACCGTCCCCTTCTCGACGCTCGTGCCGGCCGCTCCATCGGGAACGGCGCTCTGCGAGCGTGCGTTCTCGTCGGCCATTCTTCCTCTTCCGCCGGACATCGCCGCGGCGCCGCCGACTGTTCCCTGCGGTTCACAGCGGCCGGGCCTGAACGCGATTCCCGCGATCGGGGCTGACGGAACGATCTTCACCGTGAGCCGGGCCCACATGTCGGACCGGTACGCGTACGTCGTGGCCGTAGATCCACTGCTCCTGAAACCGCGCTGGGCTGCCTCCCTCCGGGACCGTCTCGCGGACGGCTGCGGGATCCTGCTCACTCCCAACGGCACGCCGGGAGGCTGCCGCGACGGAGCGACCGCGGGCGTCGATCCGGCGACGAACCGTCCGCCCGCGGGACGCATCATCGATCTCGCTTCGTCCTCCCCCGTCGCGCTGCCGGACGGGGGCGTTCTCTACGGCACGTTCACAGGCTACAACTTCGAGCGCGGCCACCTGATGCATTTCGATTCCGCCGGGAGCTTCGCCGGCTCTTACGACTTCGGCTGGGACATCACTCCCGCCGTCTTTCCGCACAACGGCGCCTGGTCGGTCGTCCTGAAGGACAATCACTACGAGGTCGGGTCGTATTGTTTCGACGAGACGGTCTGCCCGCCGGAGACGGGGCGATACGACATCACATCGCTCGACACGGCGCTGCATGTGGAATGGAGCTTCCGCGCCACGAACACGGAGAGCTGCGCGCGCGCGACAAACGGAACCATCTCGTGCGTCTCCGACCATCCGGACGGCTTCGAGTGGTGCGTCAACCAGCCGGCGGTGGACTCGGACGGCGTGACCTACGTGAACAGCGAAGACGGATACCTCTATGCGATCGCGCGGGACGGCAGCCTGCGGGACAAGATCTTCCTGAACCTGGCGCTCGGCGCCGCTTACACGCCGCTTTCCATCGGCGGCAACGGCATCCTGTACACGCAGAACGCCGGGCATCTGTTCGCCGTCGGGCGGAATCCGCGAGACCTGGCCGCGCCGGCGCCGCGGCCGCACCGGACGAGAACCCTCTCGCCGCGCGAAAAGCATCCCGCGAGCGAGGCCAGGGTCGACAAGGGCTGAAGGTCCGAGACCCGAGCTCTCCGATCGAACCGCGCGTGCCCGACAGCTCTCGCCCCGCCGACGCGGACGGCCCGCCGTCCGGCGAGGCCACCTACGCCGTCGGCGGATCGAAGCCCCTCGCGGCGGCGAAGGCCGGTTTCGCAGCAGCCGCCGCGGCCGCCCCCGCGCCCCCGGGAATCTCCGCGGTCTTCGTGACGCACGGCATGGGAGAACAGATCCCCTTCGAGACGCTCGACCTCGTCGCCGAGGGCCTCCGCGCGGCGGACGCGCGCCAGCGCGGTGTCGATCCATCGAGCCTGCCCGCTCCCGTCGCGCGAAGCGTGGCGATCGACGGCGAGCGATTGCAGCGGCTCGAGCTGCGGCTGCAGGGCTCCGACGGAAGCGAGCGCGAGGTCCACGTCTACGAGGGCTACTGGGCTCCCCTGACCGAAGGCGAGGTCAACCTGCGCGACGTCGTCGCGTTTCTCTTCCGGGGCGCCTGGAACGGAATCTGGAACGCCGCGCGCAAGAAGGGATTTCGCCGCTGGCTCTTCGGCCGCTATCCGCTCCTGGATGTTCCCGCGTCGATCGTTCTCGTGCTCGCGGCGGCCCTCGCCGTGATCGCCGGCCTCGCGGCGCTGAATGCCGCGGTCGCGCTCGTGACGATCGCGCGATCGCCTCTCAAGGATCCTCCGCGCTGGCTCGACGACCCGCTCTTCTCCGATCTCACGACGCTCATGAACGTCTTCGTGGCGCTCGCCTTCCTCTTCGCCGTCGTCCTCGGCCTGGCGAAGCTCGCCCGGCACGGCCCGGTCTTTCTTCGCCGGCTCACCGGTGTCGCGGCGATCGTCGCGTTGTCCCTTCTCTGCGGCGGGACCGCGCTCGCGGGCGCCTCTTTGCCCATCCTCTTCTGGGCCCACATCCGATGCGCGGCTGCCGACGCGGGAAGGGGAATCATGCCGCACGTCCTCGGCGACTCGTTCGTCGCCACGTTCAACCGGGACTTCCAGATCGGGGCGCTCGGCGTGCTCGGCCTCGCCCTCGCGTATCTACTCGCCGCCGGCGCGTACCGCCTTCTCGCGGGAGCCGTCCGCGAAGTCCGGGCCGGCGGAAGCCGCGCGGTCGTCTATTTCCTCGGACTCACCGGCGTCGCGATCTTTCTCGCGTGTCTCGCAGGGGAGATCCGCGCCGCGCTGGGGCTCTGCCGCGAGGTCACGAGTCTTCCCCTCGTGCGGCGGGGAATCTCCTGGCCTCTGCTCTTCGGAATTTCCGCCTGGATCCGATCGCTCCTCGTGCAGTATCCGGGCGATCTCGCGGCTTACGTCACGCCCCAGGCCCTGGACCGGTTCCAGAAGCTCCGCGCCGAGATCAAGGAGACGGTCTGGAAGCGCGCCCGCGCCGTGTACGCGGCCGGCCGGGACGACGGGAACGGTCTTCTCTACGGCCGCTGCGCGATGGTCGGGCACTCGCTTGGCTCCGTCATCGCGTACGACACGCTGAACCGCCTGATCCAGGAAGATGAGGCGGCCCCGGGCGGCGGAAAGGAGCCCATCCTCCGGCTCGACGTGGTCGCCCGCACTCCGCTCTTCCTGACGTTCGGCTCGCCCCTCGACAAGACCGCGTTCATCTTCGGCGTGGCCGGAAAACGGACCACGGAGGCCCGCGAGGCTCTCGCCGCCTCCGTGCAGCCGATGATCTGCGACTACCGTTTCCGCCCGCGCCGTTGGGTGAACGTCTTCTCGCCCTGGGACATCGTCAGTGGATCCCTCGACTTTTACGACCTTCCGGGCTCTTCCGACTCCCGCCGCGTCGAGAACGTCCGCGATCCGCTCGCCTCGACGCTTCTCGCGGCGCATCTCGAGTACTGGAAGAACCCGCTCGTGTTCGAGATCCTCCACAAAGAGCTCTCCCGGTGAAGGCGGAGGCACCGGCTCTCGCGGGACTCGCGGAATCGTGACCGCGCTCCGTCTCGGGCTCCCGACGCTCGTCCTGATCGTCGCGTACCTTGCGGCCATCAACCTTCTCGGCGCGTGGATCGGCCGCGGACAGAAGGACGCCCGCGACTACTTCCTGGGCAGCCACGCGATGCCGTGGTGGGCGGTGATGGGCTCGATCGTCGCGACGGAGACGTCGGCCCTGACGTTTCTCTCCGTGCCCGGCGATGCGTACCGGACCGGCTTTCTCTTCCTGCAGCTCGTCTTCGGCTACGTCGTCGGGCGGTTCGCGATCGCGATCCTGCTCCTTCCCGGATATTTCCAGAAAGAGATCGCAACGGCTTACGCGTTGCTCGAGACGCGCTTCGGTCCGCGCGCCCGGCGGTTCACCTCGCTTATCTTCATGGTGACGCGCGTGCTCGCCGCAGGCGTGCGCCTGGCGGTGCCGGCGATCCCGATCGCGTTGCTCGTCGGAATCCCCGTCTGGGCCGCCATCCTGCTGCTCGCCGCAGCGACCGCCTTGTACACGTTTATCGGAGGCATCAAGGCCGTCATCTGGATCGACCTGATCCAGGTCTTCATCTACCTCTCGGGCGCGCTTCTGGCGCTCGGCGTGCTCGTCACGCATGCGCCGGGCGGTTTTTCCGGGATCCTCGACTTCGCGCGCTCGTCGGGTCACCCGGCGAAGCTGTTCGATTTCTCGCTCGACTTCTCCCGGCCCTACACGTTCTGGTCGGGCGTCATAGGCGGCGCGTTTCTGACCATGGCGACGCACGGAGCGGACCAGCTGATCGTTCAGCGGCTCCTTGCCTGCCGGACGCTGCGCGACGCCCGGAAGGCGATCATCGGAAGCGGCTTCCTCGTGCTCATCCAGATGACGCTGTTCGTGGCGGTCGGCGTCTCGCTCTACGCGTTCTTCCGCGGCCGCCCGATCGCCCCGGGTACACCGGGCGCGTTCGCGTCGCCGGACGAAATCTTCCCGACCTACATCGTCCGACATCTGCCGCCGCTTCTCTCCTCCTACCTCGTGGCCGGCATGTTTTCCGCGGCGATGTGCTCGGAGTCGTCCGCGCTGAACTCCCTGGCGTCCGCGCTCGCGCTCGACGTCGTGGGCCCGTTGACCGGCGGCAGAAGCCTGGAAGGCCGCAAGGGTCTCGCGCTCGGCCGGGGTCTGACGCTCGCGTGGACGGTGGTCCTCGCTGGCCTCGCGGTCGGTTTCTCGCGCCTCGGCCAGACGCAGCCGGCCGTCCAGGTGGCGCTCGGCCTCGCCAGCGTGACGGCGGGCGGCCTCCTCGGTGCGTTCCTCCTGGCGCGCTACGCGAAGAGGGCGACGGAGCCGGACGTTCTCTGGTCGATCGGCATCTCCGCGGCGGTCATGCTCGCGCTCTGGCTGGGGGCAAGAGGCTGGCTCCCCTTCGCGATCCCGGGCGCGAAGGCAATCGCCTGGCCGTGGTACTCCCTGATCGGCTCGACGATCGCGGTGGGGCTCGGGACGCTCTTGTCGCTGAGGCGTGGTTCTCCCTCAGAAACATCCGGTTAAGTTCGTCCGTACACGTTTCAAGAGGATCTCGGCATCCGACGGAAGCACCGAGATTTACGACCAGCTCTATCTCAGGCCGAGGGCTACGGGGACCGCTTCGCCCGACTTCACGACGAGCATTACGGAACCACGAGTCACCGGCTCGGTCTCGGAAAGATCCTGGACCGCTTCGGGCATACGGTTTTGCAGATCAACTATCTGACGACACGGCCGTGGAGATTCTAAGCCTCTTAGGAAAGAAATTTGTGATCGTGCTTGTCGGAGACGGGGAGGTTCCGAAGAAATGATTTCACCCAAGGCGTTGATACCGATCGTTCTGACTGCGTTGTTGTCGGCAACCTCTCAGCGGACAAGCGCTCTCCCCCCAGATGACAAACTGGCTGTGGCTGTTAGGGTCGCGCGCGAGGTGTATCTTGCACCTCTTGGAATCGAAGGAACGAGACTTGAGATTCGCACCGGTGCATTCGACTCTGATGAGAACCCCGCACGACTGTGGGTGACTGTCCTGTCTGATGGCAGTAGGACCCCTGGACGCGAGGAGAAACTCATGGAGCTGTATCTTCGGTTTGAGGGGGACCGGCTGGACGCCCTATCTGCGACGCTGAGGACGCGTCGCCCGATCAGGCCGCCGAAGAGCAGTGATCGGAGTCGTACCCGCGAGGCGAGCCTGGCGGCGCTGATCGAAATCGCAAACTGGCGAGGCAAGGTCGCGGAGAAACCGGGGCGCTACAAGGGTCACCCGGCAGTGGTGATGTCGATCGACGCAGGAGCGGATCGTGTGACGGCCATCTTCGACGAGACGCTCGGAATCCCAGTCCTCGTGGGAGTCCCCTGACCCGGCGGCCTTGACCGCGAGTGGGGGTGATCGTTAATCCTCTTTCCAACGAGAGCATGGTGTCAGACGTGTACTCGTGTACTTCGGAAGAAGAGGGTCAGACGTGAATTTGTCGAGGAATGGGGTCGGCCGTGTATTCGTGTACTGGGGAAGGAGTGAGACCCTATCCCGCCTCGGCATACGATGCCTTGACCACGAAGGAGATCGAGTAAGCCCGGAAATCCTGATTCTCGGCCGGAATTTGCGTGGCTCTTCTGAACGTCTCGAGGCGAGAAAGTAAATGGCGGTCAAACGAACGTCTACGTTTGCCCGAAAGAGGAACGGAGTCGACTCAAGAGGTCGCAACGAAATGAAAAGGTCATTTTGTGCGTGACAGCTTCACGCTCGCATCCCGTCGAGTAGTAAGGCTTGGCGCCGCCTGCGGGTTGGCGCTCGGGTCATTGTTCTGTTCCTCGTCGATTCATAGTCCCGCCGGCCAGCAGCCGCGGACCCGGGCGTCAGCCGAGAATGGCGACGCCGCCCGGGCTATTTGGGCGATCCACTGGCGAGCCTTGGAGTCAGCAGACGCCCCCAATGTGTCGACGGACGAGTCTCGGCGCCTGACGACTGCGATTGTCTTCTTCGAGGCCACCACCGGTATTTCATCTGGAACAGAAGGCTACTTGGGACGAACCCCCTTGCCGGCGCTACAGGATGCGAAGCGCGCATGGCGCGCGTGGTATGACACGCACGCCGATTTCTTGTTTTTCGATGTGGAGTCCTGCTCCGTCAAGTTGAGCTCGCGGTGACGTTGAGATCGGATGGTGTCAGGCGCGCAAGTCCGAGGAGAACGGTGTCAGTCCGGAACTCCTGATTCCATCTTGACGGAGTGCCCGCGGCTGGATCCGGGTTCCCCTGGCGGAGCGTATTGCGTGGCCCTGGTATTCGCTGATCGGCTCGACGACTAGGGTCGGGTGGGGCGCGCTTCTCGCGCTGCGCCATCCGGAGTCGCCCGAACGTCGCCTGCCCGGCTGACGCGATCTCCGCGTTCCGACAGGGCTCCCGGCAGCTCCCCGCGGAGCGCGAGGAGTGTCACCCGAGCCGCGAGATATCCCTGGCCGGCCCGGGCGAACACATCGTGCGCCTCCCGCGCGGCAATTTCGGCGAGCTCGAGACCGTCCGGCTCGCCCCGACCTTCCGCCGAGAGGGCGCGCGCGACGAGAACTCCTTCCGCCGCCACGGCCTCGGCGCTCCGCGCGACGCCCCACGCGGCCGATGCGCGCGCGAGCTCTCCTTCCGCACGCGCCACTTCCAGCTCGAGATCCCTCTCGCGAGCCCGGCGGGCGGCGTCCACCCGGACGAGCCTCGCGCGCGCCGCCGCCGCCGCGTCGTCGGCGCGACCGCCCGACCAGATCGGAAGAGACACGGCGAGCGCGACCGAAAAGTCGTTCGGCTTGAACTTGACGAAGTACTGATCGAACCCGTTGTAGCTCGCGAGGCGCAGGTACTGGGCCTCCGCCACGACCGAGGGCCGGAACCACCAGCCCCGGAGCTCGACGGCGTGCGCGAGATTCTCCCGCTGCCGGTCGAGGGAGCGCGCCTCCGGGTCGGCCGCGCGCGCGACGGCCAGGTTTCCCTCCCGAGGAGGATCGGCGACGACCGCCAGCGGATCGTCGGCGAGCAGAAGCGCCTCCCCCCGCGGCCAGTCGATCAGGCGCCCGAGCTGCAGAACGTCCAGGTCCTTTCCGAGCGTTCGATCGAGAAGGCGCTGCTTCGAGCGCAGCACCTCGAGCTCGGCGCGGCGGACCTCGAGATCGGTCGCGCGGCCTTCCCCCCGGAGCGCCGAGGCGCGGCGGAAAATCGCCTCGCGCAGCTCGAGCTCACGGCGCGCGCCCTCGACCAGGCCGCCGTCGTCCGCGACTCTCCCGTAGGCTTCGACGACGGAGAGCGCGATCGAGGACTGCGCCCGCGCGATCTCCGACTCCCGCGCGTCGGCCTCCGCACGGGCGTCGTGCGCCGCCGCCCGGCTCGCGGGGTCGTAGAGCGTGGTGCGGACCGCCACGCCCGCGATCGACGGCACCTGCCCCGCGACGGCGACGGGAAGTCCGCTCGCATACCCGGGGGTGCTCGTCGCCCAGGCTTCCGGCCGGTACGGCGCCTCGGCGAGGTGCGCGTTCGCGCGGGCCTCGTCCGCGTCCGCGCGCGCGATGGCGGCTTCCGGGGCGAGGGCCAGCGCCCGCTCGAGGGCTTCCTGGAGCCGCAGGCCCGCCGGGGACGAGCCCTCCTTCGGCGCGGGGTCCTGCGCCCGGGCGGAGGGAGAAGCCGCCGCGGCCGCCATGACGGTCCACAGCGAGGCGAGGACGACGCGAATCGTTCGTTCATTCATAGCGAAGGGCCTCCGTGGGATTCATGCGGGCGGCACGGGACGCGGGAAAGACGCCGAACAATACGGTGACCGCGCACGAGAAGAGAAACGCGAGCACGGCGGAGAGCGCGGAGACCCGCACTTCGACCCCGCGCAGGAACAACCGGGCGAGGAGGGGAAACGCGAGCCCGACGATGACACCGAGAAGCGAGCCCATCGCCCCGAGCATCAGGGCCTCCAGGAGAAACTGCCTCAAGATGTCCCGCCGCCGCGCCCCGACCGACATCCGCACTCCGATTTCGCGAGTGCGCTGCTCGACCGAGGCGAGGAGGATGTTCATGATCCCGACGCCTCCCACCACGACGGAGACCGCGGCGGCGAGCACGAAGACGACCATGAGGCCGACCGAGATCGTCCGCGCGAGACGCACCACCGTCGTCATGCTCTCGACCTCGTACACGGAGCCCGGGCGGTGGCGCTCCTTCAGGATCTCCGAGACCGCCGCGACGGCCGTGGGAAGCGTTGCGAAATCCCGGGCCTCCGCGAAGAGCGTGTTCACCTGCCGCACCGGCGTGAAATACCAGGCGACCGGGATCGGTACGAGGATCGTCTCCGGCACAACGTCGCCGCGGCCGAGCGTGTCCACGGGCTCCTCGAATTCGCCGACGACCTGGAAAGTCGTCCCGAGCGTCCGGATCGTCTTCTCGCCAATCTCCTCTTCCCCGTAAAGCTCCCGGTAGAGATCCCGGTTGACGACGCAGACCCGCGCGCGGCTTCGCGCGTCGTCCTCGTCCAGGAATCGTCCCCGCAGGATCCGCATGTTCTTGCGGACCGCTCCGTAGTTCGGCATGACCCCGATCACCGTCAGGGCTTTGACCTGGGACTGGACCGCGATGTTGCCTCGCAGAACGAGGATTCCCGTCACCCCCGCGAAGAGATCGCTTCGCGCCCCGACCGCGTGGATGTCGACGTCGGTCATCTCGTCGGCGGGGGTTCGCGACACGCCGGAGGTGACCGAGCCGCGGTAGTTCGCCCACACGAGGTTCGACCCGACGCCCTCGATCTGACGCATGACGAACGCCCGGCCGGTCAGACCCAGGGTGACGATCAGGATGATGGCCGCCGTTCCGACGATCAGTCCCGTCAGCGTCAATGCGGTCTGGACGGGGTGCGTCCGGAATCGCTGGATCGCCGCCGCGAGCGTCTCGCCCGGATGCATGCTTCTCAGGTCTTCCGGGCGGCCGTGATCCGGACTCCGTCTGCGAGCGGAGTCGATGTCGTCCCGGGGATGACGACGACGTCGTGCTCCGAGAGGCCGCTCTTCACTTCGACGTCGGAGAGACCGACGAGGCCGACGGTCAGGACGCGGCGGCGCGCTCTTCCGTTCTCGAGGACGTACACGTACCGGACATCGCCGTCGCGCAGAAGAGCCGCCCGGGGAATTGCCAGCGCGTCATGCTTCTCGCCGGCGACGATCATCACGTTGACGGACGCGTTCGGCGGCAGAGCCCTGTCGGGATCGGAGATCTCGCCGATCACCTCGCCCACCTGCCGTCCGGCGGCCTCGACGATTCCGGAGGGCACGGCGAGCACCTTGCCTCGCCACCGCCGGTCGGGAAGCCCGTCGAACGTGACCTCCATCCGCTGGCCGACCGCGATGCGCGGGAGATCCGGCTGGTCGACGCGCGTGCGGACGCGCAGATGCTCCGGATCGGCCACGCTCGCGACGAGCTGGCCGGCGGTGACCATTTCGCCGACCTTGCGGGGAAGTCCGTAGACGATTCCGGCCGTCGCGGACTTCAGCGTCAGCGACGCGACGCGACGCGCGAGCTCGCGCGCGCTGTCCGCCGAGATCCGGAGACGCGAGCCCGTGCCGGTTCCGCCCTCGCCTTCACTGCCCCGGCCGTCGAGCGAGTCGAGCCGGGCCTCTGCCTCCTGCGCCCGATCCTGGGACTGCCGCCAGGCGAGCTCGTCCGCGTCACGGACGGATTTCGGGATCGCCGACTGGGCGAGGAGCCGCTCGTCCCCTTCGAAAACGCCGCGCCGGTGCTCGGATTCGCGCCGGGCGGAATCCGCCGCCGCGGCGGCCCGCGCGCGCTCCTCCGTCAGGGTGATCGCGGTCGAGCGGGCGGCGAGAGAAGACTGCGAAAGCTCCGGGTCGTCCAGGCGCACGAGCGGCGTTGACGGCGCCACGCGCTGTCCCTCCGTCGCGAAAATGGCGCCGACGGTCGCGTTCTCGGGCGCCCGGAGCTCGCCGCCCGGCGGCGGCTCGAGATTGCCGTCGCTCATGATCGGCACGAGCAGGTCGCGGCGGGCGACGGGCGCCGTCGGGACGGACGGACCCGATCGCCCCGGCAGAACGAGCCATCCGCCCGCGAGAAGCACGGCCGCGCACGCCGCTCCAATCGCCCATCGGCGCCGGCTTCTGCCCGCCCCCGGTTGCGGCTCGGTCATCGCGTCCCCATCGCCCCGGGTGTTCCGCGCCCGCTTCGCGTCACTCGGACCCGGCTCGGCGACGCGCGTCCAGGCCTTCGGCCGCGTCGCCCTCGTAGTAGTCCAGACCCGAGTGGTCGAGAACTTCTTCGCCGACCAGAATGCGGAGCGTGTTCGTGAGCTTGAGGTGCTGGATGAAGAGATCGTGCTCGGGCTTCAGATCGGGCCGCGACATCGGCGACTTGAAGTAGAAGGAGAGCCACTCCTGAATCCCGCTGAGCCCCGCGCGCTGCGCGAGATCCAGAAACAGGATCACGTCGAGCGCGACTGGCGCCGCGAGGATGGAGTCGCGGCAGAGGAAATTCAGCTTGATCTGCATGGGCTGGCCGAGCCATCCCACGATGTCGATGTTGTCCCAGCCCTCCTTGGCATCGCCGCGCGGCGGGTAATACTCGATGCGGACCTTGTGGAAGTAGTCGCCGTAGAGCTCCTTGTAGAGCTCGGGCTGCAGGATGGCGTCGAGCACGGATGCCTTCGAGACTTCCTTCGTCCGGAAGGAGCCCGGATCGTCCAGCACTTCCCCGTCGCGGTTTCCGAGGATGTTCGTCGAGAACCATCCCGAGAGGCCGAGCATCCGCGCCTTGAGACCCGGCGCGATGATGGTCTTCATGAGCGTCTGACCGGTCTTGAAATCCTTTCCCGCGATCGGGACGCCCTTCTCCCGCGCGAGCTCCGTGATGGCGGGAATGTCGAGACAGAGGTTGGGGGCGCCGTTGCCGAACGGCACGCCCGCCGAGATCGTCGCGTACGCGTAGATCATGGAGGGTGAAATTTCCGGCGCGTTCTTCTCGAGGCCGTGCTCGAACGCCGCAATGGAGGCGTGGACCGCCGAGGGCGTTACGAACACCTCGGTCGAGCCGCACCACAGGGCCACGGCGCGATCGAGATCGTTCGACGTCCGGAAGTCGTCGATGTCCCGCATCAGGGCGTCGGCGAGATGCCGCTTGGTCTGCCCCTTCTTCACGTGGGGCCCGTCCAGGCGTTTCACCCACTCGCGGTCGAAGACCGCAGGCCATGGCGACACCGACTCGAGCTCCGGCCGAACGCGGTCGAGGAGCTCTCGCGGGAGCACCCCGGCGGCGATCGCGGACTCGTAAGCGTTGTCCGGAAAGATGTCCCACGCCCCGAACACGAGATCCGTCAGCTCGGCCAGCGGCACGAGCTCCTTGATCAACGTGAATCGCGGATCCGTCCGCTTGCCCAGCCGGAGAAGCTGCATCTGCGTCAACGATCCGATCGGCCGGGCGAGCCCTTTCGTGATCGCGTGAACTCCCGCGATCAGGGTGGTCGACACCGCGCCGAGGCCCGGCAGCAGGACTCCGAGCTTGCCCTTGGCGGGCGCGATGTCCTTTTCGAGCTCGGGATAGAACGATGTACGGTCCGTCATGAAAAGCTCCTTCCGAAGCGGCGACCCGAAACGTCCACCACGACGAGGGCGAGAAAGAAGAGCGGAGAGCCGATCGCGGCGAGAACCAGGAACCAGTGCGCTTTTCCGAAGGCCGCGAGGATGACGACGAGATAGATGAAGTCGCGCCGGGCCAGCGCATCGGCCAGGCGCGACAGTCGAGTCGGAGGGGCGGCGGTGACCGACGTGAACTGGGGACCTTCCTTCGGCCGCGACATGGTTCGCAGGTAGACGAACGCCGCGGAAACAATCGTCCCGGCAACAGCCGCGACGCCTGCGGCCAGCGGAAGCGGATCTCCGGTGGCCCGGCTCCAGCCGACGGCGAGGCAGCCGAACACGGCGACGTGGACGAGGTTGTCCCCCCAGAAATCCAGCACGCCGCCGAATCGCGACTCCTGAAAGTTCAGGCGCGCAAGCTCGCCGTCGCAGCCGTCGAGGATCGAGTGAAGCAGAAAGAGGAGAGCGCCGGCGAACTGCATCGCAGTGCGGGGCGACAGGAAGAGAGCCGCTCCGCCCAGCCCGACCCCGACGGAGAAGATGGTCATCGCGTTCGGCGTCACCCGCGTGGAAGCAAGACGCCGCGAGATCGCGAGCGAGATGCGCCGCTCCACGTGGCGCGACATGAACCCTTCCGAGTCCTTGACGAGGCCGCGCATCAGCCACCGCTCGGCGGCCCGGATGTCGGAAGGAGCCGTCAGCACGAAGATCCCGGGATCGGAATCCCCCTCCAGCGGGGGGACGCCCGCGCTCGCTTCGGGCTCGATCTCGATCTCTTCAAGGCGGGCCCGGAGCCACGACACCTGCGGCAGACCGCCGGCGGGAAGCACAACCGCCCCGGTGGGCGCCGGCGTGCCCGAAGACACGACTTCCGCTCCGGTTCCCGAGAGAGCGCGGGTCAGGGGCGGATCCGTCGGGATCCCCGGCTCTGCTTCGAAAAGGACTCGCGTGAAGCCCGCTTTGCGGGCCGCCAGAGCGACGCGGCGGGCGAGCGGAAGGCCGAGAAGGACCGTCGCGCCGGAAACGGCGGCGCCGCTCGACGGAACCCAGAGGGCCGAAGAGACGGAGACGGAGGCGAAGGCGGAAGCCCGCGTCATGCCCGCCTCCCGGCGTCGGTGTGAAGGGCTTCGGAGACGTGCGGCTCGATCGCCACGCGGCTACCACCCGCGCGCGACGATTCCTGAATGGCGCGGATGGCCTGCGCGCACATGGCGGCCTCGCGAAGAGCACTCCGTGAGCTCTCCGCTTCGGGGGCCGCGACGGCGCCGACAAATCGCGCCGCGACGCCGGCGAACCACTCGGGGTGATGAGAGCCCTCGGAGAGCGACGGGGGAAATTCGCGGGAGTGCGAGTGGGAGCCATGATCCGTCGTCCATGCGAGACGGGCTCCCTCGATCCGAATCGATCCGCGAGTTCCCTCGATCTCGACGCGGTTGCGGCGCTCTTCCGCGGCCCAGGTCAGAAAGATCCGCGCGCTCGCTTCTCCGAACGAGAGCTCGGCCTCGGCCGTGTCTTCCACCGCCCAGTCGTGATGGGCGCGCGTCGTGAGCCGCCCGGAGACGGCGGAAAGCGGCGCCAAGAACCAGCCGTCCAGGACGTAGAGCGCGTGCCAGCCATGATCGACCAGGATCCCGCCTCCGGAAATCGCCGGATCGATTCGCCAGTTCGGCGCAGGCGCGCCGCTCGACGGCGGTGCGGACGGCGACGCCGCCACGGAAGGCCGGGGCCGCAGGACCTCCCAGGTACAGCGCCGGACCGAACCGACGGCGCCGTCCCGCACGAGACGCGTCGCGGCGGCGAGAATCGGCGCGTAGATCCAGTTGTGAACCGGTGACAGGACGAGCCCGCGGCGCGCAGCGAGGTCCGCGAGATCGGCAAGCTCTTCCGGATCGAGGACGAGCGGCTTTTCACACAGGACGTGCAGCCCGCGCTCGAGCCCGAGTCGGATCAGCGCGCCGTGAGACGCGGGGGGGGTGCAGATGTCGAGAAAGTCGAGATCGCCGCGGGCGACGAGCTCCTCGGCCCGCGCGTGCCACGCCGCGTCCGGCAAGGCCGCCGCGAGCGCTTCCCGAGCCTCGGGACGCGGATCCGCCGCCGCGACGATCGTCACGTCCGGCCGCGCACGCCAGCCCGCAATGTGCCCGTGCAGCGCAACATGCCCGGCGCCGGCGATCCCTCCCCGCAGCATCAGGCCGGGCCGGCCTTTTCCCGGCTGAAGACGGTCTGCATCGCCTCGTCCAGAATGTCGAGCCCTTCGAGCGCCGTCGCCTCATCGATGACGAGCGGCGGATTGATGCGGATGTTGGGCCCGTAGCACATGGAAACGAGGCCGCGCCGCAGGCACTCCTGGAAGAGCTCCTTCGTGTAGGACTTGCCGAGGGGTTTGCGGGTCTTGCGATCCTCCACGAGCTCGAGGCCAAGCAGCAGGCCGCGGCCGCGCACGTCGCCGATGAAGGGATGCCGCTCCTTCATCCGCTCGAGCCGGGCGAGCATGACGGCTCCGACGCGGGCGGAGTTCTCCACGAGCGCTTCGGAGACGATGATCTCGAGCGCCGCGAGGCCCGCGGCCGCCGCGAGCGGATTGCCGCCGTAGGACGAGGAGCTCCCGCTCGGGTTCGAGAACGGCGGCTTCGAGGTCAGGTCCTCGGTCGAGATCACGCCCGCGAGCGGGAACCCACCGCCGATCCCCTTGCCGACCGTCAGGACGTCCGGCACCACGCCCTCGTGCTCGCACGCCCACATCTTCCCCGTGCGGCCGAATCCCGTCAGCATTTCGTCGGCGATGAAGAGGGCGCCGTTCTCGTGCGCCACGTCGGCGACGGCGCCGAGGAATCCCTTCGGGGGAATGACATTCCCGGCCGTGCCCTGGATCGGTTCGATGATGATCGCCGCGATCTCGCCCGCGGTCTCCTCCCGGATCGTCCGCCGCAGCTCATCGACGCACGCCATGCCGCAGTCGGGATACTCGAGCTTCAGCGGACAGCGGTAGCAATTCGCATACGGCGCGACGTAGGTCCCGGGGACAAACGGCCCCAGTCCGTGCTTGAAGTCACCGGACAGGAGCGGCAGCACGCCGCCCGTCTTGCCGTGAAAGGCTCCCGTGAATCCGACGAACTCGTACTTCTTGGTGGCGGACTTCGCGAGCCGGAAAGCCGCTTCGACCGCCTCCGCGCCGCCTGAGAAGAGCTGGATCCGGGTCATGCCGGGCGGCGTGAGACTCGCGAGAAGCTCCAGGAACCGGGTCCGCGTTTCCGTCGTGAAGCTGCCGAACGTCAGCTGCGCCGCCTGTTTCTGCAGCGCTTCGACGAAGTGGGGATGGCAATGGCCGACGCTTCCGACGCCGATTCCCGCGACGAAGTCGATGTAGTCGTTTCCGTCCTCGTCGTAGAGGCGCGTTCCGCGGCCGCTCGCCATCGCGAGCCCCGAGTAGAGGGCGATCGACTGGAGACCCGGCGCCATGTGGGCGCTCTCGCGCGCGAAGAGCTCCCGCGAACGCGGACCGACGGTCCGGACGCCGCCGACAGTGTCCTGCTTCATTCCATGGGTCATTCTGCCACTCCGGTTTCGACATGTTTTCGAAATCGCGACACGAGATGCGCGGCGATTCTCCGGCCCGCCGTCTCGCGGTACAGCGCGAAGCTCGGCCACGCGTTGACGTCGATGATGACGGGCTCCCCGTCCGTCCCGACGATCGCGTCGCCGCCCCACACTTCCAGGTCGAGCGCGGAAGCCGCGGCCCGGGCCACTCGCGCGAGCCGGATCGGGTCGAACGGATGGCGGCGCAGATCCTGGTCGCGGTGGTAGAACCACTCGAACCAGCTGCCGTCGTCGCCGCTTCCTCCGACTCCGTAGAACTTGATCAGGTCGCCGGCCACGTGCTCCTGCAGGAGCGCGTGGGCAACGCCGCGACGCGCGAGATCCGCGAGGACGACGAGCGCATCGTCCGTGTCCCGGGCGCGGACGACGTCGCCGGCCTCCGTCGCGTGGACGTCGCCTCGCTTGATCCAGAAGCCGGAAAGATCCCGCGAACCCGACGGCCCGAGAGGCCCCCGGTCCGCGGTCGAGACGAGAACGCTCTTCGGAAACGCGACGCGTCTATCCTCGAACCGCGCGGCCGTCCGGTCGCGGTAGGTGTTCCGGATCCCGGCCGGCGAATTGACCACGACCGCGCCGCGCGCTTCCCAGGCGGAGAGCGTCGCGAGGATCTCCAGCCGCTCGCACATGATGAACAAGAACGGGGGCACCCCGTCCGAGCCCGGGCCGTTCGCGCCGGGGCCGTCCGTAATCTCGTCCGTCGATCGGAGCGACACGGTAAAGCCTTCCGACTCGAGATGGCGGGCGGTCTCCCGGAGGATGAGCGCATCGTCCGTCTCGCGCCCGGGCGAATGCGCGAGCTCGCGGAAGACACCCCAGCAGCGTTCCGGAGTGCGAGCTGCCGTCATCGTGTCCTCTCCCGGGAAAGGGATCCGGGGTCGCCTTCCCGCACCGCGAGATCCTCCGCCTGCGCGACGTCCCGTCCTCGATCGACGTCGACGACTTCCTCGATCTCCACCGCCTCGACCGGCTCCCCGAGCGCGACCAGGCCCGTCAGGAACGCTCGCAGGCGTTCGTACTGGCTGCCCGCCGCGAGCTCGCGCGCGCGTTGCGAGAAGAGATACACGCCTGCCGTTACCGCGTCCCCTTCCGCCGAACCGATCTCCCGTACTACGCCGGCTCCGTCGCGACGCACCCAGAGAGGCCGTTCGTCGTTGCCTTCCGCGAAGCGGGTCACCGCCAGAACCGAAACCTCGTCGCGAGCCGCAGCCGCGCGCCGGACGAATCGCACGAAGTCGCGTGGAGTGCACCACGCGTCGACGGTCGAGAAGAGCGCCGGGCCCTCCGGAAGGCGGGCAGACAGGTACTGGAAGCTCTCGAATGAGGAGGCGGTGGTCCGGACGTGCACGGAGAGATCCCGACGGCTGAACCGCGCGCGAACGAACGCCACGCAGTCCTGTTCCGACTCGTTGAAGAGAATCGCGAGCGGCGCGATCCCGGCGGAGAGGAACGCGTCGATCGTGTGCTGCACGAGCGGCACGCCGGCGACCGGCACGAGCGGTTTCGGGACGGTCCATCCGTCCTGTCGCAGGCGGCTGCCTTCGCCCGCCGCGAGAATCCCGCCCGCGACGATCGTGCGCGCCGTCCCGGCCCCATCCGACATTCCCGCGAGTCCTTCCTTCATGGCAGCGCCTCCTCGATGTCCTCGAGGCGCCGGATGACCCGGTCGTCGGGACAACAGAGGAACGGGTCGTCGCCGCTCCGGCCCGGCCGGAGCAGCACGTGGCGCATGCCGAGAGCGCGCGCTCCCTCCATGTCCCGGGCAATCGAGTCTCCGACGAAGACGGCGTCCTCTGGTCGCGCGCGGACTTTGTCGAGGGCGGCGCGGAAGATGCCCGCCTCCGGCTTCGAGCAGCCGACGTCGGTCGAATCGATCAGGACGGAGAAATTCCGCTCGATCCCCGCTTCCGCGCACGCAGCGGCGAGATTGCCGTAGTAGTTGGAGACGATTCCGAGCCGGAAGCGGGAGCCGAGGCGCGACAACAGCTTCCCGCGCCGCGAGAGCGTATCGAGCGCGTCCTCCGAGAATCGCCGCGCGACGCGGGCGGACGGCTCACCCTCGCCCTGCTCGAGCCGGTGGGCCACTCCTCGCGCGAGACGAGCGACCGTTTCCGTCAGAGTCAGGTCGAGCGCGACGGAGCCGACGAGGGCGTCGTCCGCAGCGTAGAAAGCAGCGTCGAATCGCTCCTCCGGAACATCGTCGACCTCCTCCCGCCAGAGGGAGAAGAACCGCGGCTTCCAGGCGATGCCGTCCGCGTCGAGCGTGCCTCCGAAATCGAAGAGCAGCACGGTCGGCTCGATGGCTCCGCCGCTCATCGTCCGCCATCCGATCCGGAAGCCGGGGTCAGCTCCCCGACCTCGGCGGAACGGGCTCGCCCCCGGCGGGGTCTGAGCAGCAGAAGCAGCCCCGGCACGATCCAGGCGATCTCGCGCCCGCGGCGCACGAGGGCGTAGGCCGCTCCCTGCCCCGCCGTCATTCCGAGCAGCAGGAAAACGGCGACACGGACGCCTTCCGCGCCTCCGATCCGGCCGGGGATGAAGAAGAAGACGTTGTTCAGGGTCATCGCGAGGCCCTCGATCGCGATCGCGTCGATCCAGCCTCTTCCGGGCGCGAGAAGGCGCAGGACGAGCCACGTCTCGAAGAGCCCCCCGCACCATCCCGCGAAACAGAGGACCGTCGCGGCTGCGAATCGCCTCGGATGCGCCGTGTAGAAGGAGCTGATCTGCCCGTCGACTCTCTGCGCCGCCGCCTCGAACCGGCCGAGGAAGCCCGTGAGACGATTCCACCGCGAGAGCCGGCGCAGGATGGGCGAAAACGTCCGGCGCGGCAGAATCCAGCTCATCAGGAAGAGCGCCCCGCCGAGTCCCGCGGCGGTCAGAAGCGCCGCCGCCCGAGCCGCCCCCGGCATCGGAAAGCGGATGAAAGCGACGGAAATCCCGATCACGATGAAGATCCACTGCGCCAGAAGATCGGCGTGCTTGTGGATCGTCACGGACGCGACCGCGGCCGATCCACCGATCTGCGGCCGGAGGAGATGCACCTTGAGCGGCTCGCCGGCCACGTTGCCTGGAGCGAGCGCGTTCGCCGAGTCGCCCGAAAGATATGTCCCGAAGAGCGCCGGAAATTCGGACAGGGGAGGACGCGGGTCGAGAACGGCCCACCAGCCGAGCGCGAACGCCAGCTGCGCGAACACGTAAATGCCGACGAGCGCCGCGAACCAGGGGCCGATCCTCTCGAGGTTCGAGACGATCGCCGGCCAGCCGACAAAACGGAAGATCGCCGCGAAGAGCGCCACACCCGCGGCTACCAGAACGGCTCGCACAATCGCTCTCCGTCGCCGGCCTGACCGCGGAGGCCGTTGAGACTGGTCTGATCGCGGAGACTGGTCTGACCGAGGAGACAGATCCGACTGCGGACGCCGGAAGTCTTCGGGGGCGAGGGGTGTGGCCGGCATCAGAGCCGTCCTTCTATGCGGAATCGGATCGGGTCGGCAGAAGCGCTTTCAGTTCCACCGGCAGGGTGAAGCTCACGTTCTCCTGGACCGTCTCGAACTCCCGGACATCCGCGACGCCGAGCCGGACGCGCGCGTACGCCACGACTTCCCGGACCAGAACCTCGGGCGCCGAGGCGCTCGCCGTCAGGCCGAGCACCCGGACTCCTTCGAGCCATTCGGGGCGGATGTCGTCGGCGCGCTCGATGAGATACCCCGGCACGCCGACCGACCGCGCGACCTCGCAGAGCCGCAGCGAGTTCGAGCTGTTGGGCGCGCCGAGAACGAGCAGGGCATCCACGAGGGGCGCCATCTCCTTTACGGCATCCTGGCGATTCTGCGTCGCATAGCAGATATCCCCCTTCGCCGGATTCACGAGTTTCGGAAACCGGCGCTTGAGGATCCCGGTGATCTCCCGCGTGTCGTCGAGCGAGAGTGTGGTCTGCGTCAGGTACGCGACGCGGTCGGCGTCCGGCACCTGCACCGTTTCCGCTTCTTCTCGAGTTCCCACGAGCCGGATCGACCCCGGGGCCTCGCCGAGCGTCCCGATCGTCTCGTCGTGATCCTGATGCCC
>JBBSEW010000047.1:0-30779 GCA_038239305.1 Thermoanaerobaculia bacterium
CCCTGGCCCCTTCGATCGCCGTCGCGCGGGAGCCGGAAGAAAATCCGGCTCCGGCTCCGGCTCCTGCTCCGGGGGGCCCCGCTCCTTCCCACGAGCCTCCGGCCGGATCGAGTTCCGCCACAACGGCTCCTTCCTCTGTTCCGGCGGCCGCCCCCGCGCCCCACGACCGTATCCTTGCCGCCATCACGCGCTCGCTGGCGCGGAAGGAGGTGGCTTCGAGCCGTCGCGAGCTGCGCGGACGGGTCGCGCAGTGGATGGGTACGGCTTCGCTCGTCGTCGAGGATGGCGGGTCGGAGGACGAAATGCTCGCGGCGCTTCTCGCCCCGGGCGACGGCTCCGCCCCGACCCCGGATGCCGAGATCCGCGAGATCGAAGGAGAGTTCGGCGAGCGCGTCGCCTCGCTCGTTCGAACCTGCGACGAAGCCCGCGCCGTTCTGAAGCCGGGCGGCGACGCCCGCCTCTGGTCCCTCTACCTCCGGCATGCGGCCCCGCCGGCGCGCCGCATCGTCTGCGCGTTGCGGCTGCGCAGCGCCCGAGCGTTGCTCGCCGAATTCCAGCGCCTCGACGTCGGGAAGCGGCTCGGCTTTCGCGACGCGAACCAGGCGACCCTCCAGGACTATCGTTCGGTCGTGGAGGCCTGTCTCGAGGCCGAATATTCGAGCCACCTGGTCGACGAGCTCGACGGAGTCGTTCTCGAGATGGAGCTCGCCGCCGGTCCGGTCTCGGCCGAGCGCCGCCAGAGGCGTCCGCTCGATCGACTGACCGACGAGCTCGTGCAGAAAGTCGATCTCATCGAGGGTTGATCGGTCCTGGGCGCGCAGAAAACAACGCGATCGCCGCTCCAATGAAACACGGAAGCCGCTCGATGAAGCGTACGGCCCGCTGCTCGCGGCCACCGACCGGTTGGATCCGACGCCCGAATGCCACCGGAGGAGATGAGATGCTCGAAAACGGAAAGCCCGTCCGGCGGTCGGCTGTTTCATTCTGCATTGCCGCATCGATCATCGCGGCCCTGCTCACGCTGGCTGCGGGCTCCGTCACGGGCCAGACGAACGGGGGACGCCCCACGCCGACGCAAACACCGTCGCGCAAGCCCACCCCGGGTCCCCGATCCGCGAGGACGGGCTCGGCGACGGGAGGGGCGACGGCCGCCTCGTGGCGTTTCGTGGTCGGCGGCGACTCGCGCAACTGCGGCGACATCGTGATGCCGTCGGTCGCCGCGGGGTCGGCGGCCCAGGGCGCGGCCTTCTACTGGCATCTCGGCGACTTCCGCGCGATCTACGACTTCGACCAGGACTTCCTGCAGCAGACGGAGCGGCGCGGCAAGAAGGTTTCAATTTCCGATTACCAGCGCACCGCCTGGGACGACTTCATCGAGAGCCAGCTCATTCCCTTCGGTACGATCCCCGTTTTTCTGGGGATTGGAAATCACGAGCTCGTGGCGCCCAAGACCCGGCCGGAGCTGTTGAATCAGTTCGCGGACTGGTTCAACGCGGAACCGATCCGCCGTCAGCGCCTGCAGGATGATCCGAAGGACCATCGCCTCAAGACCTGGTACCACTGGATCCAGGGCGGGATCGATTTCGTCAACCTCGACAACGCGTCGAGCGACCAGTTCGAAGCGGACCAGGCGCGATGGTTCGAGGGGGTCGTGACGCGCGCGGAAGCGAACCCGGAGATCCGCGCCATCGTCGTCGGCATGCATGCCGCTCTGCCCGACAGCCTGGCCGCGGGTCACAGCATGAACGACTGGGCTCAGGGCGAACAGAGCGGAAGGCGTGTGTACGCCCGCCTCCTTCAGGTGCGGAAGAAGAAGCCCGTGTACCTGTTCGCGAGTCACTCTCATTTCTACATGAGAGGCATTTTCGGGACGCGCGAGAAGAAGGCCTCGGCCGAGGTGCTTCCCGGCTGGATCGCCGGCACGGGAGGCGCTTTCCGGTATGCCCTTCCGGCGGTGGCGTCGGAGGCCGCGGAGGCGCGCACGAACGTCTACGGGTATCTCGTCGTCACGGTGGCCGCGCCCGGCGCGGCGCCCGGAGAGATTCGCGCCGAGTTCCACGAGATTCGGGAGTCCGACGTCCCGGCCTCGATTCTGTCGCGCTACGGCGCGGACACGGTCCACGAATGCTTCGTCGGGAACACCGCTTCGCCCGCCTTACCCGCTCTGTCGGCGCCCGCCGCCTCCGCATCTCCCGCGCTCCGGCATTGATCGAGGTCGGAAGGAAGGGGTCGAGACCTCCGGCGCTCGGGCGGGCGGCCAGCCGGCGCGATACTCTGGCCTGAGCGATACTGGGGAAAGCGCAATGCAGACTGAACCGGGAAGCGTCCGCCGAACCCGAGCCTCGCTCCGTCTTCCTCCGGTTTTCGGCGTTCTCTTCCTGTTTGCGGGCCTCCTTTCGGCGGCCCCCGCGGAGACGCCCGGGCCCACGAGCGTCGGAGCGATTCTCTGGCGCGGGGAGATCCACTCCGTGGCACTGTCCGGGGGCGACCTCAAAGTCTCCGACGTCGCGCGCGCGCTCGGCTTCGAGATAACGACGGATGCAACGTCCGGCGTCCTGACGCTCAACTCGGGCGGCCACCAGGTCTTTCTCGGGGTCGGCACGACTCAGGTACCCGTCGACCAGCGCATCGTCCAGATCTCGCGGCCCGCGCACGCCGTAAACGGGCTCCTGTACGCGCCGCCCGATCTTCTCGACCGCGTCCTGTTGCCCCTCGTCGGCGCGAGCGCCACCTACGACGCCGGCCGGCGCGCCTGGACCGTCGTCGAAGCGGTGCCGCCCGTCACTCTCGACGTCGCCGTCGTGCACGTCGACCCCACGACCCAGATCGTGATCAAGCAGTCCGCGAGCGCGCGTTTCGTGCCCACCCTGGCCGAGGGCGGATTCCAGATCCGATGGCCGGACCGCAGGCTCGTATTTCCCTTTCTCGACCGCCGGTACGACGACCCCCTCGTCTCCGGAATCCACTTCGGAGGCGAAACCGCGACCATCGATTTTCGGGAAAAGGGCCTCTTCGCGCGGGCCTATCCGCTGACGTCTCCCGACCGGCTCGTGATCGAGATCGGGCATGCCGCCGCTCCGTCCCAGGCCCCCTCCGTTCCGGCCGCCATACCCGCTCCCAGCGCGACGTGGACAGTGGTCGTCGATGCGGGGCACGGAGGCACCGAGACGGGGGCGATCGGACCCGCCGGCCTCCAGGAGAAGGACGCCACTCTGCAGATCGCGCGCCGCATCGCCGCCGCTCTCCCGAAGCTCTGCTCCTGCCGCATTCTGATGACGCGCGACTCCGACAGCGTGATCTCACTCGACGACCGCGCGTCGGTCGCCAACCACGAGAAGGCGGACCTTTTCCTTTCCGTGCATGCGAACTCTTCGCGGGCCGCCGGCGCCCACGGCTCCGAGACGTACTACCTCTCGCTCGAGGCGTCGGACAAGCTGGCGCAGGACGTCGCGAGCCGCGAGAACGCGATCGGCCCCACGCCGGCGCCCTCGGACGCGGCGGCCCGCAGCCCCGTCCTCGACTTCATCCTCTGGGATCTCGCGCAGAGCGCTCACATCAAGGATTCGAGCGAGCTCGCCGACGCGATCCAGCAGGAGCTGAACGGGATTTCGGGCACGGAGAATCGCGGCATCAAGCAGGCGCCCTTTCGCGTTCTGGTCGGAGCGACGATGCCCGCCGTGCTCGTCGAGACGGCTTTCATCTCCAACCCGGAAGAGGAGAAGAAGCTCGGCTCGCCCGTGTTCCAACAGAGCGTGGCGGATGGCGTCGCTCGCGCGATCGCCGCTTTCTTCGCGCGCCGGAAGACCGCGCCGGCCTCCGGTGCGCGGCCCGGTCTCGGGACCTCTGCCCCGGGAACTCCCGCGCCCGTCCGGACTCCATGACACGGCGCGCGGCAGCCGTTCTCCTCCTCGTCCTCGCGGCAGCCGTCGTCGGGCTCGTCTTCCTCGGACAGCCCGCCGACGGATCGAAGCGGCCGCGTTTGCGCTTCTTCCTGCGAGGTGTGACGCCGGCGCCAGCGGCGGTGATCACTCCCCCTTCCGGAGTCACGCCCGTCCCCGCCGAGACGGTCCGCCTCACCCTCTTTTTCCCCGGGCAGGATGACGCGCTGCTGCGGCCCGAGGAGCGGGACATCCCGAGGCCGGTCGGCCCCGGCGCGTCCTTGAGGGCCATCTTCGGCGAGCTGCAGAAGGGCCCGACGCTTCCGGGCCTCGTGGCCGTCATTCCTCCGAAGATCCAGCTCCGCAACGCTTTCCTCATGCCCGAGGGTCAGGTCGTGCTCGATCTCTCCATGGACTCCGGGCTCTCGTTCGGATCCGACGAAGAGCTCTCGATCGTCGCCGCGCTCGTCGACACCACGCTTCAGAACGTCGCGGACACGACGCACGTCCGGATCCTCGTCAACGGCGAGCCGGCCGAGACGCTCTCCGGTCACGTCGACCTTTCGAGGCCGCTCGCCTACCTGAGTAACGAGATCGCGAGCGCCGCCACTTCGGCGACGCCGCGGGAAGGGACCCCCACACCATGAGCACACCCCGACCGGACGGAAGGCGCCCCTCCCAGCTTCGCCCGCTCGAGATCGAGCCCGGCGCCGCGCGCCACGCGGAAGGCTCCGCCCTCATTTCTCTCGGCGACACGAAAGTCCTGTGCGCCGCGTCCGTCGAGGAGCGCGTGCCACCTTTCCTGAAGGGAAGCGGCAGCGGCTGGGTCACCGCGGAGTACGGCATGCTCCCCCGCGCGACGCACACCCGCTCGGCGCGCGAAGCGGCTCTCGGAAAACAGGGCGGCCGGACGGTCGAGATCCAGCGCCTCATCGGCCGATCCCTGCGCAGCATTGTCGAGCTGCGCGGCCTGGGCGAGAGAACGATCACCGTCGACTGCGACGTCCTGCAGGCGGACGGCGGAACCCGATGCGCCGGGATCACGGGCGCGTTCGTCGCCCTGTCCCTTGCCGCCGCGAAGCTCGTGCGGGGCGGCCTCGTGCGCCGCTGGCCCCTGCGGGAAGCCGTCGCCGCGATCTCCGTCGGAATCTGCGCGGGCCAGCCGGTGCTCGACCTCGCCTACGCGGAAGACTCCGAGGCCGACGTCGACTTCAACGTCGTCGGCACGGCGTCCGGAGCTTTCGTCGAGCTCCAGGGAACCGCCGAACGCCGCCCGTTCTCGGAAGCGCAGCTCGGCGAATTGATCGCGCTCGCCCGAACCGGCCTGAAAGACCTCTTCGCGCAGCAGGAAAGCGTCCTCGCCCCCCTCCTCGACGGCATCGACCGGAAGTGACGAGAGGCGCTCCTTTTCATTGTCAGGACGCTCGTGCCGTATGCGCGCTCCTGAGTGACTTCAGTGTCCCTGGAGCCCGCCGCCGGCGGAGCCTCCCGGACGAGGTCATGAGTGAGGGAGCACACCGAGCTCACGCGGTCGCCTCTCTGCGGCTGCGACCGAACGACGAGCGGCGGCCAGGGTCTTCCCCTTCCCACCGAGGCCGACGCGTGCCTCGGGAGGAAGGCGCAGCCGGCGGTCGGCGGATCTGAACCGGTCAAAGAGATTCCGCAACCCCGTCTTCGCATGGCCTCAAGCGATATCTCGGCCGCTGTTCGCGCAGCGGATACGGCGGCCGGTAGCGTTTATCAACGAAGCAGGGAGTTCAATTGCTCCTCGTGGAAGCCGACCAGCAGAGTCTTTCCGCGGCGGACCATCGGGGCTCGGAATCCGCCGGACTGCCCTCGGAGGTCGTCGAGGGTGGCTTCCGCCCGGGTGAGTCGGCGGATGGATTTTCCCCTCGCCAGGACCACTTCCGCCACGGAGTCGAGAAGCCGACGGGCTTCCGCGTCCGACATCGGGGCCTTCTTCGACTGGCGCTCTTCGGTGACCTGAACCTTTTTCGCGTCGAGCACCGCCCGGGTGCGCTCGCAACTCGTTCAGCCGGGTCGGTGGTAGTAGAAGTCCAGCTTGCTCATGGCGCCATCCTAACGTCGGCCGGCCCCGAATTTGACATAATCGCCGACCCCCGGCGGACGCACCCCCGGGAGCCTGAATCCAAGAAAGAAGCGGTCTCACGATGAAGAAAATCGGCATCCTTTTCGGCCAGGAGCGCTCGTTCCCGTACGCCCTCGCCGAGCGCATCAACGCCTCGGGCAATTCCGGAGTCGTCGCGGAGCCGGTGAAGACGGGCGGGGTGTCCCTCGAGACGCCGAAGGGTTACGACCTGATTCTTGATCGCATCAGCCAGGACATCCCCTTCTACCGCGCCATCCTCAAGAAGGCGGTGGCCGACGGCACGGTCGTCGTCAACAACCCCTTCTGGTGGTCGGCGGACGACAAGTTCTTCAACAACGTTGTCGCGCGGGCGATCGGCGTCGCGGTGCCGAAGACGGTGCTCCTTCCGTCGAACGTGCATCCGCCCGACACTTCGTCCGAGTCGATGTCCAACCTGATCTTCCCGCTCAACTGGGACGAGATTTTTTCGCACATCGGCTTTCCCGCGTACTTCAAGCCCTATTCGGGCGGCGGATGGAAGAGCGTTTATCGGGTCGCGAATCTCGAAGAGTTCTTCGCGGCGTACAAGGATTCGGCGCAGAACGTCATGACCCTGCAGGAAGAGATCGTCTTCGACGAGTACTTCCGTTGCTACGTCATCGGCCGCAAGTACGTCCACATCATGCGGTACGACCCGCGCGAGCCGCACGCCGACCGCTACGTCCAGCGTCCCGATCCGATCGATCCGGCCCTCTTCGCCCGCGTGCACGCCGATTGCTTGAAGCTCGTCAACGCGCTCGGCTACGATTTCGACACGCTCGAGTTCGCCGTGCGCGACGGAATCCCGTATGCGATCGACTTTCTGAATCCCGCTCCCGACGCGGACGCGATCTCGGTCGGGCCGCAGAACTTCGAGTGGGTTCTCGAGCACGCCTCGACGTGGCTCATCGAACGCGTTCAGCAGGGACCCGAGCCTCCCGCGCGCTATCACTGGCAGTCTTTTCTCGGTGGCCAGAAGCCCGCGGAACGTCTGCTCGGCCCGACGGGACCGGCGCCGGCTCCGGCTCCCCGGCGGCGGCCCGCCTCCGATCGTCCGCGGCCGGAGCGCCTGCCGGGATCCGGCCGGACCGTCGGCCCTCCCCGCACGGAGAGCCGGCCCCGTCCGCAGAGGACGGAATCGGGATCCCGTCCGGAGAGGACGGAATCAGGGTCCCGTCCGGTGAGGACGGAATCAGGATCCCGTCCGGAGAGAACGGAATCACGGTCCCGTCCGGAGAGGACGGAAGCCCCATCCGGCCCGCAACGCATCGACTCTTCCCGCGCCATGGACAGAACGGAACGTCCGCGGAGCCCGGAACCGGCGGAAGAACCGCCGAGCCCCGAGCAGGCCGAAGCGCCGCGGGCATCGGAAGCTCCGGCGCACCACGAGCCGGATCCACCGAAGGAATAGCCCATGCGCGAACGCCCGGCCTTCACCCTCGGCGTCGAGGAAGAATTCCAGATCATCGATCCGGAGACGCGCGAGCTGCGCTCGCACGTCCAGGAAATGCTCGAGGAGGGCAAGCTCCTCCTCCAGGAACGCGTCAAGCCGGAGATGCATCAATCGGTGATCGAGGTCGGAACCGGCATCTGCAACAACGTCGCAGACGTGCGCCGCGATGTGACGGAGCTCCGGCGGGAAATCATCGGTCTCGCGAAACGGCAGGGAATGCGAGTCGCCTCCGCGGGCACGCATCCCTTCTCGAGCTGGGAAGACCAGTCGATCTATCCCGACCCGCGCTACGCGTCGATCGTCGAGGAGCTCCAGCTCGTGGCGCGCTCGAACCTGATCTTCGGGCTGCACGTTCACGTGGGCATCACCGACCGCGCGCTCGCCTTCGAGATCCTGAACGAGGCGCGCTACTTTCTCCCTCACCTGCTCACGCTCTCGACCAACTCGCCGTTCTGGCTCGGCCGCAATACCGGTTGGAAGAGCTACCGGACGAAAGTATTCGAGCGCTTCCCGCGCACGGGCATTCCGCCCGTCTTCCCGACGCCGGCCGAGTTCGACGAGTTCGTCCGCATCCTCGTTGCGACCAACTCGATCGATAACGGCAAGAAGATCTGGTGGGACCTCCGGCCGCATCCGTTCTTTCAGACGATCGAGTTCCGCGTGTGCGACGTCCCGATGCGCCTCGACGAAACGATTGCCATCGCCGCGATCATCCAGGCGATCTGCGCGAAGCTTTTTCAGCTCCGCCAGAAGAACCTCGGGTTCCGTGGCTACAGCAACGCGCTCATCAAGGAGAACAAGTGGCGCGGCGCGCGCTGGGGGATCGACGGAAAGCTGATCGACTTCGGCAAGGAGTGCGAGGTCCCGTTCCGCACCCTGATGGAGGAGCTCTTCGAGTTCGTCGACGACGTTCTGGATGAGCTCGGCAGCCGAAAGGAAGTCGAAGGACTTCGTTGGATCCTCGCCAATGGCACCGGCGCGGACCGCCAGCTGAAGAGCTTCCATGAAAATGGCGGCGACCTGCGCAAGGTCGTCGACTACATCTGCGACGAGACGAGCGTCGGAATCGAAGGCCTGCCGGCGGACTCCGCCGCGCGCTGACGGGCCGGAAAGAGGCTTCTCCTCCCATGCAGACTCCTTCCATCGCGTACGCCGAAGACCTCATACCCGGCGCCCGCAACGCGGTCCGCAGCTGCCTGCGCGTCCAGTCGACCGAGCACGTCACCGTCATCACCGACCGGGAAACCGAAGACATCGCCGCCAGCCTCGTCGATCAGGTCCGCGAAGTGGGGGCAACCTGCGAGCTCCACGTCCTCGAGGACTACGGCGCGCGGCCCATGACGTCGATGCCCACGCCGATCCTCGAGGCGCTCGAGCGGTCCGGGGTCTCGATCTTCGCGGCGCAGCCGCAGACGGGCGAGCTGACGTCGCGCATCCAGATGACCGACGTCGTCAACCGCCGCCATATGCGGCACGCCCACATGGTCTACATCAGCCACCGCATCATGGTAGAAGGGATGCGCGCCGACTTTTCCGAGGTCGATGCGATCTCCACGCGAGTCCTCGAACGGGCCCGCAAGGCGAAGACGATCCGCGCCCGGTCCGCCGCCGGCTCGAACCTGGAAGCCACCTTTGATCCCGCGATCAAATGGCTCAAGACGAGCGGCATCATCTCGCCCGAGAAGTGGGCGAACCTGCCGGCGGGCGAGGTCCTGACTTCCCCGGCGCGCGTCGATGGCGTGTACGTCGTGGACGGCATCCTGGGCGACTACCTCTCGGCGCGGTTCGGAGATCTCGAGGCGACACCGCTCACGGTGACGATCGATAACAGCCGGCTCGTGGACGCGACGTGCGCGAGGACGGACGTCCTCCACGATTTTCTCGCCTACACGAGCCAGGAAGAAAACTCGAATCGCGTGGGCGAGTTCGCGATCGGAACGAACATCGCGGTCCAGTCGGTGATCGGGAACATCCTCCAGGACGAAAAGCTCCCCGGCCTGCACGTCGCGTTCGGCCACCCGTATTCCGAGCACACGGGCGCCACGTGGAGCTGCAAGACGCACCTCGACATCGTCGGCCGCCACTTCGACGTGTGGATGGACGACGAAAAGATCATGGAAGACTCCCGGTTCCTCATTTGAGCGGCCGGATCCGGATCACCCATCTCATGATCTCGCGATCTCACGATCTCGCGATCGATCGAACTATCTGTCCATCGGGGAATCGGGAATTCCCGGGTCGGCAGATTTCCCGATAGCCCGATGAACCGATTGATCGCGAGATCACGAGATCACGAGATCGCGAGATTCGCCGGCGAGCCGCGTCCATGATCCCCGCCCTCCGGCGTCGTTTCAACGAAGCCTTCACTCGCGACTCCTTCGAGTCCTATCAGGAGCGCCTCGCCGCCGAGTGCGGGTTTCCGATCGTCTTCCGCCTGGCGGAGACACCTGTCTTCCTGCCGCCGGCCCTTCGGGACGAGATGGTGCGGGACGCGGAGCAGATCTGGGCCGAGCTTTCCACTCCCGCGAATCTCCGGCGGTCGCTCGCCGCGGTTCCCCCCGAGTGGGACGTGCCGGGATGCGGCGAGCTGCCCCTCTTCGCCCAGGCCGACTTCGCGGTCGCCCGCGACGGAAGCCGGCTCGTCCCGCGGCTCATCGAGCTCCAGGCTTTTCCCTCGCTCTACGGATTCCAGCTCTTCCAGTCCCGTCTCGAGCGTGAGCTCTCCCCGGGAGGGGAAGAGCTGGGGTACCTGCTTTCCGGGCTCGACGTCGACGGCTACGTCCGCGAGGTGGGGCTCGCGATACGGGGGGACGTTCCTCCCGAGAACGTCGTTCTCCTCGACATCGATCCCCCGCACCAGAAGACCGCGGTGGATTTCTCCTGCACCGAAAAGCTGTGGGACGTGCGCTCGGTCGATCCCCGGGCGCTGCAGAAGAAAGGCCGCGAGCTCTGGTACGAGCGGGACGGCCGTTCGACCCGCGTGCTCCGAATCTACAACCGGGTGATCTTCGACGAGCTCGCCGCGAAAGACCTCGAGCTGCCTTTCGACTTCCGGGAACCGCTCGACGTCACATGGGCCGGGCACCCCAACTGGTATTTCCGCTGGAGCAAGCATGCTCTGCCCGCCCTCACCCATCCGGCCGCACCGAAGGCGACGTTCCTCTCGGAATTGAGCTCTTTCCCGAAGGACCTCGAGAACTGGGTCCTGAAGCCGCTCTTCTCCTTTGCGGGCGCGGGCGTGAAGGTGGACGTGACCGAGACGGATCTCGCGGCGATCCCCGAGGCGGAGCGCGGGAACTGGATTCTCATGCAGAAGGTCGAGTACGCGCCGGTCATCGACACGACGGACGGCGCCTGCTCGAAGGTGGAAGTCCGGATCATGTTCGTCTGGAAGGATGGACGGCCGTTGCCGGTGACGACGCTCGCGCGCCTGTCCCAGGGAAAGATGATGGGCGTCGCGTTCAACAAGGACCGGACCTGGGTCGGCTCCGCCGGTTGCCTCTGGCCGCTCGAGCCCGCGGGGGGCGCAGCCACGTAGGACGCTCGGGAGCGGAAAGGGAGAGGCGGCATTCGGCCGCCAAGACCACGACCGATGACCGATGACCGATGACCGACGGCAGACGGCAGACGGCCAAAAAAAAGGCCGGCCCGAAGGCCGGCCCTTTCGAACGCCGTTCGGCGAGACTACTGGCCCGAGGGCTTGGTCTCGGTCGTGGTCTGCGTCTTGTCGGAGCTCTTTTTCTTTCCGTGCTTTTTGACGTGCTTCTTCGTGGTCGTCTTCTTGACACCGTTCGCGGTCGAGTCGGTCTTCGTCTCGGTGCTCTGAGTCTGCGTACCGGTTACCGGGTTCGTCGAAGACTTCGTCTACGTCTTGGTCTGAGCCGACTGCGCGAAAACGGCGGTCGGAATCGCGAGGACGATCCCCAGGGCGACGAGGCGGGACAGGGTACTGGGCGGTTTTTGCATAATGGTTTTCTCCTTTCGCTGCGCGATGTGCGCATCAAGCCATTGGCCGCAACGATAGGAAATGCCGGATGAACGGCGAATGAACCAACCGCGGCCCGCTTCCCAAAAACGAGATGAAGTCCGCCCCGGTCGAACGGGAGACACCTTACGGCGGCGGCTACGGGACGTACTGGCGGATCTGTTCTCTCCACCACGGCCAGTCATGCCCGTAGGGCGCGTTCCAGATGTCGCCGCGGTGGCGGATCCCCTTCTCGCCGAAGATCCGGATCATGTCCCGCGAAGCGTCGGCCAGACCGTCGGATTCGCCGCTCACGATCGCGAGATCGATGGTCGAAACGCGCCCGGCGTTCTCGCCGTCCATGTTCGGCACGTACGCGGTCGGGCAGTGGAAGTACGCGGTGTCGTTCCAGAAGCCGTCGAGAAAGGAGTGGATGTCGTACTTGCCGGAGAAACCCACGGCCTTGTCGACCGCGTCCGGATGGCGGAGCGCGAAATTGATGGCGTGGTAGGCACCGAAAGAAGCGCCGAGCGTGGCGACCCTCGCCGCGCCCGTGCGGTTGCGAGCAAACGGCACGACTTCCTCGTACACGTAGCGGTCGTACTGATCGTGCCTTTGGAGGCGCTCGGCGGGATGCCGGTCGCGCGCGTAGAAGCTCTCCGCATCCACGCTGTCGACGCAGGCGATCTGGATCCGGCCGGCGTCCACGTGATCGCCGACCGCGCCGACGAAGTGGAAGTCCTCGTTCTCGTGGAACGTGCCCTTGGACGTCGGAAACCAGATCATCGGCCGGCCCGCGTGTCCGTACCAGAGCATCTCCATGGGGCGGCCGAGATGGGGTGAGTCCCACTTCCAGTATTCGCGGTTCATCCGTTCTTCCTCCTGTCGCCTCGACGCGGGCGGAAGACTAGCAGGTGCCGAGATTTTTTCGGCGGCTCGGGCGCTCTCGCGGCGTCAGGAAACCCGGCGCGAGATCATGAACCAGCCCGCGGCGAAGAGCGCGAGCAGCAGCGCGATCCGGCCCGCGGGGCCGAGCGCGGGAATCGACGTTCCCGGGGCACCGTTACCGCCTCCCCCGCCGCCGATCGGAGTCGGGGTGGGAGTCGAGGTGCTCGTCAGAACGGGAGTGGCCGTGGCCGGCGGAGTCACGACGCCCTGAATCGGGGTGCTGAGGGTGGCGGTGTTGTTGGAGGGATCCGGATCGCTGCCGGCGCTCGAAAAAGTCGCCGTCGTCTGAATCGTTCCGGATGAGGCGACCACCATGACCACCACATGGACGGAGACAGTCCCGGGGAAACCGACGTTCTGGGTGTTGGCGTTGAAGCCCTGCACCGTGGGAACGCAGGAAACGGCACCGATGCCCATCACGCTGCACGACACGAACGAGACCGAGGAGGGCAGCGTTCCGACAACTTGAGAGCCGACGACCGCGGACGGTCCGTGGTTGGTTCCCAGGAAATCGTAGGTGAGAAGCGCTCCGGGCGCGACAGGGGAAGGCGAGGCGGTTCCGGTGAGCTCGAGGTCGTGATTCCGATTCGACGTCGGTGTGGGCGTCGGCGTATTGCTCACGATCGGGGTCGGGGTGAGAGTGGGAATCAGGGTCGGCGTGAGCGTCGGGATCAGAGTCGGCGTCGGGATCAGAGTCGGCGTGAGTGTCGGGATCAGGGTCGGCGTGAGAGTCGGAAGCGGAGTCGAAGTGGGAACGCCGCCGTCCGGAGAGCTCGCCTTCCCCGTCAGAGTCTGGGCGAGGCTGGGAAAGGAGCTACTCAGTCCCGCGATGAGCAATCCGGCAAAAAGGAACCGCATGGGGGCCGCGACCCGGCGGACAAACGTCATGGTCTGCATGAAAAGTTGGGAGCAGTCTACAAGACAACCCGCTCCATAGTCGCAATCGATCAAATCCTTCTTGCGGTCACAGGTCCGAGGCGCCCGCCCGATGACCCGATATCGAGGACGTTCGCTCGTAAACTACTGTGAACGGGAGGCCTGGATGGCTTTCGACGGGATTCGTCATCGGCGCCGTCTACTATGCCGCGGCGCTGCGACTCTATTGACGGAGCGAATGGAAACTTGCCGTTGTCCATCAATGGCGCCTGTATCCTCGACCCATGCGCCGCCGCACGTCGAGTAACATCCTAACCCGCCGAGCCGTCGCGATCTGTCGCGCCTTCGGCGCTCTGGCTCTCGTTCTCGTGTTGACATCTGCCACGCGCCGGCCTCCCGCCCGCGAGATATCCGTTACGTTCGACGATCTTCCGGGCGTTTCTGTCGCGGCGATGGGGGCGGACAGAGCAGGGCTTGCCGCCATGACACAGAAGCTTCTCTGGACTCTGACGGACGGGCACATCCCCGTCGTGGGATTCGTGAACGAAGGCAAGCTCGGCCCCGCGGGGGATCCCGACGTCCGCCGCATCGCGCTCCTGCGCGCGTGGCGGGACGCCGGCTTTGAGCTCGGCAATCACACGTTCGGCCACGTCGACTTTCACCAGGTCCCGCTCGCCGTGTTCGAGGAGGACGTCGTGCGCGGCGAGCCCGTCACCCGCGCGCTGATGGAGGAAAGGGGAGGCCGCCTTCGCTGGTTCCGCCATCCCTTTCTGCACACGGGCCTGACGCTCGAGGACAAGCGGGGCCTGGAGACGTTCCTGGCGCAACGCGGATATCGCGTGGCGCCCGTCACCATCGACAACGCCGAGTGGATTTTCGCCCGCGGCTATGCCACCGCGCTCGATGCGGGAGACGCAGAGCTCGCGAAACGGATCAGCGGGGACTACGTGCGGTACATGGAGTCGAAGCTCGAGTATTTCGAGCGGCAATCCACGGCTCTCTTCGCGCGCGAGATCCGCCAGGTCCTGCTCGTGCACGCGAACTCGCTCAATGCCGACCACTTCGGAGAGATCATCCGCATGATCCGGCGCCGCGGATACCGTTTCGTCTCGCTCGACGGCGCGCTGGAAGACCCGGCGTACTCGACCGTCGCCGACACCTTCACGGGTCGAGGCGGTATCACGTGGCTGCACCGGTGGGCTCTCTCGACGGCGAGGCGCCCGCTCTCCGGGGAGCCGCAGGCGCCCCCGTTCGTGCTCGCGGCGGCGGGCGTCGAAGGCGAGTGACGGATCGCGCTCTGGCGGGAGACGGTGCTGCGAGCGCCGGGATCGCGCTTCTCGCAAGCGGGCAGGCTCACTCTTCGCAGGGCGTAACGCAGCGCCACCCGGTTTGGGCCGAGGGCCAGCCATCCATAATGTCGGTCGTGACGGGCCTTGCTCCGGGACTGTGCAGCCATTGCCGGCTTCCGCTACCGGCGCGTCCCTATCGCGAAAGCGTCGGCGAAACGGAGCTCGAATTCTGCTGTTTCGGGTGCCTCACGATATTCCGCATCCTCGGGTCATCCGGCGAGAGCGGCCGCGCATCCTGGTTCCTCGCGAAATTGGGCCTCGCGGCAATTCTTTCCGGAAACGTCATGACGTTCCAGAGCCTGCTCTACTTTGGCTCGCTCGAGTCCCTGGGCGTGGACGTTCTCCGAACCGCTTCCGCAATCATGCTGGCTCTTTCAATCGCCGTGTATCTTCTCCTCGGAGTCCCGATGCTTCGAGTCGCCCTGAGAGCGGCACGGCAAGGACGGATCGTTCTGGAGACTCTCATCGCGATCGGCGCGTTCGCGGCGATTGCCTCCTCGGCGGTGGAGACGATTCGCGGGGGCCACCGGCTCTACTACGACTCCGGCACGATGGTGCTCGTCTTCGTGGTACTCGGGCAGTACCTCGATGCTCGCGCGCGCCAGAAGGCCGCTCAGACCCTGGAGGTGGGCATCCGGAGCTCGCGCCCCAAGGCCCGCGTGTGGCGCGACGGCGGAGAGACACGCGTAGCACCGGCGGAAGTCGGACGCGGCGAGCACGTTCGGGTTCTGGCCGGGGAGGAAATAGCCGTCGACGGACGTGTGCTCGAAGGCGTCTCCGACGTCCACGCCCCCGCTCTGACGGGGGAGGCCGTGCCTCGGCTCGTCCGGCCGGGGGACATCGTTTATGCCGACTCGGTCGCGGTCGATGGAGCCCTGACGATCGAGGCGTCAGGCGAATGGGAGTCCCTCGCGGAGCGGATCGAGCGATGGACCGCCGAAGCTCGGACGAGGCGAGCCCGGATCGAGATCGCGGCCGACGAGTTCGTCGCTCGATTCATTCCCGCCGTAGCGATCGTGGCGATTGCGAGCGTGCTCGGCTGGGGCATCCTCCGGGAGCAGTGGGAGCGTGGCTGGCTCGCCGCGCTTTCGGTTCTGGTCGTGGCATGTCCCTGCGCCCTCGGCATCGCCACCCCCATGGCGACAACGATCGCGCTCGCGCGCGCCGCAGGACGGGGTACCCTCATCCGGAGCGGCGCGGTCATCGAATCGCTGGCCCGGGTGCGAACCGTCGCGTTCGACAAGACGGGAACCATCACGCGCGGACAGCCTGAGGTGCGGAGGGTCGGGACGCGGGACGGGTCCCGGGTGACGGAACACGAGATGCTCGGCCTATCGGCTGCCGTCGAGGTGAGCGTCGATCACCCTTTCGCCCGGGCCATCGTCGCGGAGGCGCGAGCGAGGCAGATCGAGTTTTCCGCTGCCCGAGAAACACGTTCCATTCCAGGCGGCGGCGCGGAAGGCCGGGTCGACGAGCTCCGCCTGCTTCTGGGGAGCCCGGCCCTGATGGAGCGGGAAGGCGTGTCGTTCGCGGGCATGCTTCCCGAGGGACATGAGGAAGAGAGCGTCGTTGCCGTTGCGGTCGACGGACATCCTGTGGGGGAAATATTTCTCTGGGATCCCCCGAGACAGGAGGCGAGCGAGACGATCCTCAGGCTCGGATCGATGGACATGACCCCGCTCGTTCTGTCCGGCGATCGCGCGGAGGTCGTCCGGAACATAGCGCGGGTGGTGGGGATCGCAGACGCGCGCGGCGCCCTGGCACCCGGCGACAAGGCTCGGTTGCTCTCCGAGTCGCGACAGAAACAATCCCTGGTCGCCATGGTCGGTGACGGGGTCAACGATGCGCCGGCTCTGGCGGCGGCCGACGTGGGCATCGCCTTCGGATCAGCGGCCAGCCTGGCCAGGCAGACCGCCGATGCGATCGTTCTGGCCGATGATCTGCGCGAGGTACCGAGACTTTTCGCGCTGGCCCGAAAGACGATGCGGATCGTTCGCCAGAACCTCGCCTGGGCTTTCGCCTACAACGCGATCGGTATTCTTCTCGCCGCCTTCGGCTTCCTGCGGCCCGTGGTCGCCGCGGCTGCGATGGTGGCTTCCAGTCTCTTCGTACTGGGAAATTCCCTGCGGCTTCAGAAACACGAGGGCGATTTCTAGCTTCTCATCCGGTTGGTCGCCTCCGGGGGAAGCTTGCCGGTCGCAAGGACGAGATGCCCGACGAGCGCACCCAGAAGGATGAGCCCCGTCAAAACTTCCATGGCACGCGATACGGGCGCCGGGATACTTGCCCAGAGGCCGAGCGAGTCGAGAAGCACGTAAAGCGCGGCGAACCCGAAGATCGCGAGAAAGCCTCCGAATATGAAACGAGCCGGGAGCAAAGCTTTCATGGTCGGCCTCCACCTGGAAGTTTACGCGTTTGCGGTTTTCCTCACGGAACGGAGGCGTCTCTGTCGAGCGATCACGCGAACGACCTCGAGAAATGACGACAGCGTTCTCGAAGAATCGTTGCGACGGAACGCAATCCCGATGTCGACGGAGGGACCGCCACGCAGGGGCCGGAAAACGACCCCCTCGACACCGACCTTGCTCAACGCGCCGGGAAGGATCGCGACTCCGAGCCCCGCTGCAACAAACCCGAGGACGGTGATCAGATGACCGGCCTCGTGTGCCACGTGCGGGTTGAAACCACTTTTCAGGCAGGTGCCGGTCACGAGATCGCAGAACGCCGACCCGAGGTCGGGGGCCAACCGGACGAAGGGTTCCTCTCGGAGGTGCGCGAGGTCAACCTGGCCCGTGCGGGCGAGTGGGTGTTCGGCGGGAAGGGCGACGACGAGTGGCTCCGATCCGATGGCTTCGACGACGAGGTCGCGATGGGATATCGGGAGCAAAGGAAATCCGACCTGGATGCGCCCGTCCGCCAGGGCTTCAATCTGTTCGGCCGTGTAGAGGTTGTGAAGATCGAGGGAAACATCCGGATGCTGCGAGAGGAACATGGAAAGAACCCCTCTCAACACCCCATTCTCCGGCGCGGGCCCGAAGCCCACCGAGAGACGGCCGATCTCGCCGCGGCCTGCCTTCTGTGCCACGGACACGGCGCGTTCCGCCTCACTGAGAACGTGGCGGGCCTCGTCCAGGAAAAGACGGCCGGCGTCCGTCAACGAGACGAAGTGACGCGTGCGGTGAAACAGCTCCACACCGAGATCGCGTTCCAGATCTCGAATCTGGTGGGAGAGGGGAGGCTGGGAAATATGGAGCTTTTCCGCGGCGCGACCGAAATGCAACTCCTCGGCGACCGCGACGAAATACCGGAGATGGCGCAGGTCCATATTGTCGGGTGATTCTCACATAAAGAGTACATTAAAGCCCTCAGACCTCATTTTTCAGGGGATTTCGTCTTTCTCATACCCGCCACGTCTCACCGAGAGACGAAAGCGGTATTAGACGCATCCCGCTTTCCTTCTTAGGATGACCCGCATTCGACCCGTTACCGATGCGCACCCCCGGAAGGAGCAATTCGTCAGGAGCATGGCCCGCCATATACCTTCCGATTTCGCTTCTCCGGCTTCCGCCGACACCGAAACCAAATCCCGAACCGGAACCCCAGGAGGCTGCTTGATCAATGTTCCTCGCCTCGCGATCCTCGCCGGAATCGTTGCCTCGATCTCGCTTCCGGTACTCGCGGCGCCATACGAGGTCGTCACGGTTTCCAACGGCGGCACGATCCAGGGTGTCGTTAAGCTCGATGGACAGGCGCCCACGATCCCTCCGATCAAGACGACCAAAAATCAGGACTACTGCGGCGCTTCGATACCGAATCCCCTGTACGAGCTGGGCAAGGACGGGGGTCTTCAGAACGTGGAGGTTTTCCTCAAGGGAGTTACCAAGGGGAAGGCGAATCCCGCCGGAGTGATCGCTCTGACGAACAGCCACTGCATGTTCACGCCCCGGGTTCAGGGGTCGAGCGTCGGTCAGCAGATCAAGATCGCTTCCGACGATCCGATCCTCCACAACACTCATCCCCAGAACAATGAGACCAACGCGACGATCTACAACATCGCGCTTCCTTACAAGGGCTTCTCGGTGACGAAACCCCTTCCCTCAACGCCCGAACTCATCCGCGTCAAGTGCGACGCACACGAATGGATGAAGGCCTGGATCTGGGAATTCGACCATCCCTACTACGCCACGACGGACGCTGCGGGGCATTTCGAAATCAAGGATGTTCCGCCGGGAACCTACTCGATCGTCGCCTGGCACGAAGTGCTGGGTCAAAAAGACGCCAGCGCCGTCGTCACGACCGGTAAGCCGTCAACGGTGGATTTCAGCTTCGCGCCGAAGAAGTAGCCGAGGGCAAGTACGACCCGGGTCGGGCCGAAGCCAAACAGGAGGTTCTCGATGACACGGAGAGCCAGGATCATTCTCGCCGCGGCAGCCGTATTGACGACGACCATGGTCCTGGCACCCGATCCGGCCGGCGCCATCCCCGCTTTTGCGCGAAAGTACGGCCTGAGATGTACGTCATGCCACGAGGCGTGGCCCAAGCTCAATGACTTCGGGCGAGCATTTCGAGACAACGGCTATCAGATGCTGCTCGGCAAGGACGACACGGTTACGGCGAGTCCCGGCTACTGGCCCGTGTCGGTCCGGCTCACGCCTCATTACGAGTACGACTCGATTTCCAACCAGTTCACGGACCAGGGCTCGAAGACGCTCGGAACGGGCGGAGTCGCGGCGGTAGGAATGGACCTGTTGACGGCAGGAACGGTCGTCAACAACGTCTCCTTTCTCGTCGTTCCGACGGGATTTGCGCCGGACGGAGCTGTGTCTCTCGAATCCGCGTGGGTCCGCCTCGACAACCTCTTCGGATCGTCCTGGGCCAATATCAAAGTTGGCAAGCACGAGGTGGATCTTCCCGCGTCGGCTCACCGGCCGTGGAACCTGTCGAGCACCGGATACCTGATTTACGGCTTTCACGCTTCGGGTTCCGGTTCCTCGTACGACATGGGAACGAATCAACGCGGGATCGAATACATGGGCCATGACCGAGGAAGCCTGAACCGAATCTCGGTTTCCGTCTTCGACGTCCAGGATTCGCCGGGCAGCCGTCACCTCTTCGATACTCCCGGTATCTATCTGCACGCCACCCACGAATGGCTCTTCGAAGACGCGCCGATTTCGGAAGCGAAGGTGGGAGTCTTCGGGTCCTACACAACCTGGCCGACGACCTTTTTCACGAGCGGTGGGAGCCCGATTCCCGGTACCGGAGGGAATCTGGAGCCTTCGAGCAAGTACGGATTGGAAGGTCAGCTGTGGTTCGGACCACCCGCCACACCCGTACACGCGACGATCGTCTTTGCACACGGTCAAGACAGCAAAGCGCTGATACCCGATGCGACTCGAAATGGCACGTTCAACGGAGGGTTTCTCGAGGTCGGTTACTCCGTGAACCTGAAGACTCTGATTTTCGGGCGCTACGACATCTGCAAGAACTCGCGCCAGGGAGTCGTGGAGGCAGCGCAGAATCTGAACGACCAGGATGGCCCGACGATCGGAGTCCGGCGTACCTTCAGCTTCACGAATCGATCCGAGTATGCCCTGCACGTCGAGTATTCGAGCGTTCGCACCAGGGGAGCCGGCGCCAACGGACTGGACACGCGGGCGAACACCTACTTCGCCGGCATCGACTTCGCCTACTGACGGAGGGCACCATGAAGAAAGCCATTCCGATCCTTTTCGCTCTATTCCTCATCGGGCCGGCGCTTCCGAGCGGCGCCCAAGAATCGGCGCCGAAACCGGCGCCGCCTCCCGACGCAGCCGCCACGCCGGCGCCGGCGCCCCCCATGTCCGCGTCGGCAGTCCGAGGGAAAGTCGTTTACGAACGTTTCTGCACCTCCTGCCACGGTGACCTCGGTAACGGCGCCGGCGAATTCGCCGAACACATCGCCGTCAAACCACGGGACTACAGGCAGGGAACGTTTAAGTGGCGATCGACGCCGTCGGGGGCGCTCCCGCTCGATTCGGATCTCGAAAAGACGATCCGCGACGGGATTTACGGCACGTACATGCCCAGCTGGTTCGCGATCGGAAAACGCAATCGCGCCGACGTCATTTCCTATATCAAGACGTTCTCCGCCCGCTGGACCACGGAATCGGCTCCTGCCCCGATCACGATTCCGCCCGAACCGGAATACACGGAGTCGTCCGTGTCTCGCGGCCGTGCAATATACGAAAAGAACAACTGCGCTCAGTGCCACGGCTCCGGCGCGCTCGGGGATGGACCTTCGGCACATGATCTCAAGGACGATTGGGGCAACGCCATCGTGCCTTATGACTTGACCCAGGGTCACATCAAATGCGGGAATACCGGCGAGGACATCTACCGCGTGTTCATCACAGGACTAAACGGAACGCCGATGCCTTCTTTCACGGACTCCATCTCCTCGGACGAGGCCTGGGCACTCGTCCACTACATTCAGAGCCTGTCGCCTCTTTATCCGAAACACGTCACGACCGCCGCCAAGCGCTGAGCGCTGTCGCAGCGTCGGACGAGATCCGATTTTCCGGAGGAGCCGTGGCGGACGAGGAGCGAATCGACTCATCTGACATCAGTCATTACGATTCGTCCGGCATCGATGAGCGCCATGGCGTCATCCCGGGATGGCTCGTCGTCGTCTATGTCGCTCTGGCAATCTGGATGGTGTATTACCTCGTCCAGTTTTGGACCGATAAAGGGTGAGGGCGTGAGTGCATCCGTTACTCCGGACCGGGACGATCTCGTCGATCGCGAAACGGTACTCCGCTTTCTCCTGTCGGCGGCGTTTTGGCTGGTCTTCGCGCCGACAATCGGCGTGATCCTCGCGATCAAATTCAACTACTACGACTTTCTCGGTAACATCGACTGGTTGACGTGGGGCCGCCTCCGACCGGTCCACGTGATGGGCGTCGTGTTCGGGGCGTTTTCGACCGCGATCATCGGGCTCACGTATTACATGGTGCCTCGCCTGTGCGGCGTGCGCATGTACAAAGAGAATTGGAGTCGGGCGATCCTGTGGATGTGGAACATCGGCCTCACGGTCGGGCTCGTCTCGCTGCCTCTGGGGCACAATCTTGGCATCGAAGCGGGCGAGTTTCCATTCTGGGTCAACGTCGCGATCGAGATCGTCCTCATCATGATCGCGATTCAGGTCGTCATGACGATCGTCCGCCGCCAGGAACCGCGGATCTACGTGACTCTCTGGTACCTGACCGCCGCCTACGTGTGGACCGTCTTTAACTACGCTTTCGGCCATTTCATCCTGCCGTACTCGATGCCGGGCGTGAATAACGCCGCGATGCACGGCCTCTACATCCACTACGTCGTCGGGCTCTGGATCACTCCGGCCGGACTCGCCGTTATCTACTACTTTCTGCCGCTCGCCGCGAAACGCCCGCTGTACAGCCACAAACTCTCGCTTGTGGGCTTCTGGTCGCTCGCGTTCTTTTATCCGTTTGTCGGTACACATCACTATATCTACAGCCCGATCCCCTACTGGACGCAAACGATCGCAATCGTCGCATCGATGATGCTGATAATTCCGGTCTGGACGGTTCTGCAGAATTTTTATGGAACGTTCGTCGGGAACTGGAATCGGTTCCAGGAGTCGTACACAGCCAAGTTTCTGATCATCGGCGCCTTGTTCTATTTGATCGGGTGTTTTCAGGGATCCACAGAGGCGCTTCGCGCGATGCAGCGGCTGACCCATTTCACCGATTTCGTCATCGCCCATTCGCATCTGACCGTGTTCGGGACGTTCATTCTCTGGGTCACGGCGGGAATGTACTTCGTGATCCCTCGCCTGTCCGGACACGAGCTCTACTCGAAAACGCTGGCGCAGTGGCATTACTGGCTTACTGTCGCCGGCTTTTCGCTGATGGCATTGGTCTTGACCCTTCAAGGTTTGTTACAGGGCACGATGCTCGACGTCGGCGCAGATTTCGTCGAATCGATGGTCGTGATGAAGCCGTACTGGTTCATCCGCACGATCGCCGGAGTCACCATGGACGTCGGTGCCCTCCTCGGTATGTGGAACTTTTACCTGACCGTGATGCGGGGACGCCGGATAGCGGCCCCGGATGCCTCCTCCCTCGGAGGGGCGGCGGAGCCGCAGTGGACCTAGACGAGACCAGGGTAACGGCACGATGAAGAAGATAGAGCCGATCATTCTGATCGCGGGCGTGGGGTTTTACGTACTTGCCATGACGAGCCAGGGCGTGCTGCCGTTGCTCGAGAAGGAAGTCACGCGCCCGACGACGTTGAAGACCATCGACGGCAGGACCGTGTCGACCCCGACCCGCGATGCGCTCGAAGCGGAGGGCCGCCGCATCTACATCCGGGAGGGATGCTGGTACTGCCACTCGCAGTACATCCGGCCGGTCAATCGCGACACGGACAAGTGGGGCCCCGTTACGCAGGCGGGTGAAATCAGCCAGGATCTGCCTCAAATGTTCGGGACGCGCCGCATCGGCCCCGAGCTGTCCAGAGAGGGGAATCGACGGACCGACGAATGGCACTACGCGCATCACTGGAATCCGCGTTCGACGGAGCCCGAGTCGATCATGCCTGCTTTCACATGGCTGTATCGCGACGACTCGGAGCACGATCGGAAGGTGCGGGCCTTCATCGCGAAATTCGACGCCAATCACGACGGACGGGTGACGAAGAGTGAGCTCGACAAGAATGGAGACGGAGTCGTCACACCGGACGAGCTTCCCCCGGACTGGAAAGAGCTCGATGTATGGCCGTTGAACCCGGACGGTACCGTCGGAGACGGCATCATCGACATGCACGACTTCGGACCGGTGCCGACCCGGGAAATGCAGGCGATGGAGGCATACCTCCAGAAAATCGGCACCGCGATCGGCGATTGGCGCACCTGGGAGCCGTGGCCGACCAATACACGTCCGACACCCACGGAGCCGGCGGCCCTGCGTGTCTCGCGAGGCAGGCAGATTTTCGTGAACAAGTGTTCCGGCTGCCACGGAACGTATGGCAACGGCAGGGTTACCGCGGACCAGAAGTCGTCGACGAACTTCAGCGACGCGTATCACTTCCTGAACCCCCAGCCTCGGAACTTCACCCAGGCCGCGTTCAAGAGCCGGACGACTCCTTCGGGAGCCCTTCCGCGCGACGAGGACATCTTCCGCACGATCACCCGAGGGATTCGCAAGGGTCAAATCATGCCGGCCTGGGGCAACTCCGCGGACGGCCACATGTTGACCGAGCAGGATCGCTGGGACCTCGTGGATTACGTCAAGACCTTTTCGGACCGATTCCAGAAAGAGGAGATCCCGCCTCCGATCGAAATCCCCGTGCCTCCTTTCCCGTCCGCAAAAGCCGCACCGGCGGAGCTTCTGCGCGAGGGAAAGCTCGTTTATCGCGTTCTTCAGTGCTGGACCTGTCACGGCATGGGAGGAAAAGGCGACGGCCCGTCGGCGAACGCCTTGGTGGACGACTTCGAGGTGCCGATCCGTCCGTTCGACTTCACGACCGGCAACTTCAAGTTCGGCGATTCTCCGTCCGACGTGTACCGCACTTTCAACACCGGGTTGAACGGAACACCCATGCCGTCGTTCTACGACACCATCCTGTACCCGAAAGAAGCGTTTCCGGACCTCAAACCCTGGCAACAGTTGAGCGCGGGAAAACAGGTGTTCAGCAGCCAGGACGTCGAGGAGATCGGCCAGTACATCGAAAAGCTACCGACGGCCGCCGACCTGGAGAAGCTGAGCGAACCGGACAAGAGGGCCGCCGCGGATCGGCGCCGATGGGCTCTCGTGTATTTCGCGTTGTCTCTCGCACAGAACACCGGTACTCCCCCGGTGCCGACGACGGCGGGCTTCCGGGTCGCCCGGTAGGAAGCGGCAATTGTCGGAACGCTTTTTCCGGATTGTGGAGCTCATCTTTACGGCCTATGCCGTGCCCGCGCTCCTCGTTCCCTTTGTCTGGGTCGCGGTCCGGGCATTCGGATCCAATCGCCGGGTGGCTTCGTTAGAAACGGCCGATCGGCTGAGCCGCGCGCTGGTCCGCTATGCGGTCGTCTCGGTTGCCTGGATCGCGGCCTGGGTCACGCTCCTCCTCGGTGTCCGTCTCGAGGCCGGAGGCAAGACGGCGGGAATCATGTTCTGGCTGGCTTACGGGCTTTTGAACGTGGCTCTCGCCGCGCTCCTCGTGTCCTTTACCGGATCGTATGGAGCTCTTCCGGAAGGCGGATTCAAGGACCGCCTGTTCCTCTGGTTCCTCACGGCGATCGGCACGCAGCCGCTGGCAACCGCCGGTGCATTCGCGGTTCTCTATCGGATCATGGGTTTCGTCTACCACTTGAAGGTGCCGGGTCTGACGGCGGTTCAGGAAGGAATCTAGCGGAGCTCACTCTTGGACATCACCTTTTACCTCTTCTTCGTTTCGCTTCTCGTCGCCTTCGCGGCGTGGTGTCTCTTTCTCTGGGCGATTCGTACCGGGCAGTTTCATGAGGTCGAGGAGATCAAGTTTCAAGTCTGGCCCGGATCAACGATCGAGAGCCATTCGGTGCCCGACACAACGCCCGGGCAGGAGACGGGGATCAGCCGGGGCATCGACCCGACCTGACGCGATTGCACCACCACGTCCTTCCCGCGTCGGGAGATCTACCACTTCTCTTCCTTGCCTCCTTTCTCGGAAGCGCTCACTGTGTCGGTATGTGCGGTCCGTACGTCGCCTTGTGCGCCGCACGCGTCTCAACCGGACCCCGCGGGTCTTCGCTCCTTTTGTTTCGACTCCTGTTCAACGGGGGGCGCGTTGCGATCTACGTCGTCATCGGCGCCTTTGCGGGCGCCTTCGGCCAGATCGCGATTGCCGCGGGGGTTCGGGTGGGAGTCAGCGGGGCCCTCGCGCTGGTCGCCGGCGTGGTGGCCGTCCTGCTCGGGTTCGCCCTGGCCGGGTGGATCCGGGACCCGTTCGGCTTCCTTCGCAAGTCGGGAGTGGACGTCCTGATTCGGGGCGCCATGCGCAGCGCGTTTCGAGCGCCGCCGCATCTCGCCGCTGTCTTGCTCGGAGCGCTACAGGGAGCGTTTCCCTGCGCTCTCGTCTATGGCGCCGCTTCGCGAGCGGCCGCTGCGGGCTCCGCCCCCCTCGGCGCCGGCACGATGCTCGTCTTCGGCCTGGGAACCGTCCCTGCGATTTTCGCGCTCTCCTCCGTTCCTGCCCGCTTCATTCATCGCATACGGACATGGCGTTGGGCAGGAGTATTCATTTCGGTGGTCGGTGTTCTCTTGATCCTTCGCGGGCTCTCAGCCATGGGCTTCGTAGCTCATACGCTCTTTTGGTAGGCGCTCGCCGAGTCTTTGCGGAGATCCATTCACGAAGCGCGGTAGGGCCCGGGAGGACATCGCCTTGAGAAGAAAACTTTTTCTCGCGCTCTTCGTCCTGATGGCGACATCGGTCCCCGCGCTGTCCCAGCCGGTCCCGATCGACGACCAGACGCGCACCTCGATCGAAATCCAGATAGAACAATGGAAGCGGGAAGTCGCCGAGCATCCTCGAGACTACAAGATGCTCACGGCCATCGGCACGGCCTACGGATCGATCGGGCGATACGCCGAGTCCCTGGAGTTCTACGGCAGGGCGATCGCGGTCCGTCCTGAATATGCGGATGCTCATCTCGGCCTCGCGACGACCTATGGATTTCTCGGAAGGAAGGCCGAGAAAATCACGGAGTGCAAGACCGCAATCCGATTGCGGCCGAGCTACGCAGAGGCCCACGAGAGCCTTGGCATTTCTTACGGAAGAGCCGGCCGGTACCTGGAAGCCATTCGCGAGCTCAAGGTGGCGCTGAAGCTGAATCTGGCGACTTCCCAGCAGGCGGACGCGCATTTCGCTTTGGGCCTGGCGTACGCGTTCACGGGTCAGTTTCCCGGTGCTCTGATAGAGCAGGAGGCGCTGACGTCTCTCGACCCGAGCCGCGGGGAGGAGCTGAAACAGATGATTTCCACAGTCCTCGCTGCGGCCCTGCGAGGCTCTCTTTCACCGTCGAGCTCGCCTACGGAATAACTCGGCGCGATCTTTTCGGTCGGAACCCGGTCATGGGGAGAGTTCGACTTCAGCGCGCCCCGCCTGGACTCATCGCCCGCTCCGTTCGTCGATAGATCTCTACCGCGATCAGCCGATGCCGACCAGGGGGAAAGGGAAATTGGTTCCCAAACGGATTCCCACGAGTTCAAACGAGCCAGAAAGGCCTCAATTCGGTCGGCGCCAGGATCGAACGGGCGACCATCGGCGAATCGGGCGAAACCCTTATTCTCTAGCGGTAAACTCCCTTTTCGCGGGGCGTAGCGCAGCGGTAGCGTATCTGCTTTGGGAGCAGATGGTCGCCGGTTCGATCCCGGCCGCCCCGACCAATATTTTCAAGGGTTTAGCGAATGCGTTTGGATCAGGCGCAACTTCGTCAACGACCTGACAAACTGGACGTCATCGATCTTCGTGGGTGAGCCCACGGCGTCTAACCCCAACCAGTACGGCGACCACGAGCCGTTGCGGTTGCCCGAAAGCGGAATCGTCGTCATGGTCTCCACGCTGTACCACCAGACAGCGGGACCGCAGGACCATCGGAAATGGACCGCGCCTCAGATCCCGGCGGAGCTGTCGATCTCTGCCGCGCTCGCTCCGGGTATCGAGCGAGGATCGGAGGACGAGGTGGCACGGGCCTATAAACGATTCCGGACGGACGAGGCGACGGCGTGGATTCCGACGGAAACGGAGGTCAACGCGCTCGGATATCGCCTTCTGTCGGAACGCCGGTTCGACCGGTCGATCCAGGTCTTCCGGCTGAACGTCGACTCCTTCCCGGACTCCTCCAACGCCTTTGACAGCCTCGGCGAGGCTTATCTCAAGGCCGGTGATCACACGCGCGCGATCGAGAATTACCGACTGTCTCTCCGGAAGAATCCGGACAACGAAAACGCGCGCCGCGTACTCGCGCAGCTGGGGGCGGAGTCCGGATCGTAAGCGGGTCGGCGCTCGGTAGTCAGTCTTCAGTTTTCGGTTTTCGGTTTTCAGTCTTCAGCCTTCAGTCTTCAGTTCTCGCTCCGGGGATAATGGGCGGCAACGACGGGCGTCCTTCGCGCGTATACACCGGGGAGAACATTGATCGTCGCCGCCCGGCTTCTTCTCGTGTATGGCTTCGCCGGAGGGCTCCTTCTCTGGCTCGGACGTCGATACGTGCAACCGGTATCAGCGCGGATGAGCGTTTTGCTGCTGCTGATTCCGCTGGCGCTCACGGGCAGAGCCATTTTCACGGGCGGGATCTATGCGCCGATCGACATCGCGTATCAGACCGATCCTCTCCGGTCCCTGAGAGGTGGGTTCGGAATCGGCGATCCGGCCCGGGCGGTTCTTGGCGACGTCGTCGATCAGGACATCCCCTGGCGTAAGGCGATCCGCGAATCGGTCAAACACGGCCGCCTCCCCGCGTGGAACCGGTTCATTCTCGGAGGCGAGCCGCTGCTGGCGGCGATGCAATCGGCGGTTCTTCATCCGTTCACGTGGATCGGAATGCTGCTTCCGCTCGACCAGGCGTGGACTCTCGAGATGAGCCTCGGCGTGCTCCTGGCGCTGCTGAGCGCTTTCCTTCTCCTGTCGGACCTCGAGCTGTCGGACGGCGCCGCGCTGCTGGGCGCGATCGCCTGGGCTTTCTGCGACTACCTGCGGTTCTACGCCGGATGGGCGCTCTCCCCCGCGGCCGCGGTTTTCCCCCTGCTCCTCCTGGGCCTGCGTCGGATCGTCTCGCGCCGGGCCCGGAGCGGAACGGCCGTCATGATCGCCGCGCTCGCGCTATGCGTCGTGGCGGGCCATCCCGAAACGGCTCTCCATGCCGTGTGCGGCGGAGGGATCTGGCTGCTGGTGTCGCTCGCCCGATCCCCGCACGGCTCGCGCTGGCGTGTCGTCGGGGAGGCCCTGCTCGCGGGCATCGCCGCGGCGTGCCTCACGGCGGTCCTGATTCTCCCGCACCTCGAGGCGCTTCATCAGACCTTCGAGTACTTCGTTCGATCGAGCTGGTGGGTGCATCAGCACAAGGGATCCACCCTCCTCGAGTCGCTCTCCACGATGCGGCAGGCGATCTTGCCCTACGCGTTCGGCGTCGCGGGCAGGGGCAACACGACGGCCGGAAGCCAGGTGCCGCAGGCGTACCTCGGAGCGGTGGTCCTTCCGCTCGCGAGCATCGGCCTTCTCTCGCCGCGTCGGGAGAAGTGGGCGGCGGTGGCTCTCGCCGTCGTTGGATTCGGCGCCTGGAGCCACTTCCCGATTCTCACGGACGCGATCGCCTCGCTCCCTCTGCTCGACATGGCGCTCAACGAGCGGCTCGTGTTTCTCGGATGCTTCGCCGTGGCTCTGCTCGCGGCGCTCGGAGCCGAGCGGCTTCTGACGGCGCCGCGACCGCGATTTATCGCCTGGGTGGCAGCGGCGTGGGTCGCCGTCATCGCCGTTCTGTACGGATCGAGCCTCGCGCGCCTGACGTCTCTCGCGATGCCGAAGGACTTCCGGATCTTTCTCGGGCTCGCGCAGCTGATCCCGCTTCTCCTGGTCGGGATCATCTGGGCTGTGCCGTCCCGATGGCCGGCATCCCGGAGGCTGGCCGCCACGGCCGTGCTCCTTCTCGGCCAGCGCGTCGGCGAGACCTGGCATTTTTATCCCGTCGCCCCTCGGGCCGCCTTCTATCCGCACCTGGAGCTCCTGGATCCCATTCCGCGCGGCGCCCCGTACCGGATGGCGGCGATCGGCATGGCCTTCATTCCCAATGTCTCCACGATGTACGAGGTCGAAGACGTCCGCGGGTACGACCCGATGACGTCTCTCGCTCTCCATGACACCTATCCCCTCTGGTGCGTTCACCAGCCCGTCTTTTTCAACCGGATTGACGACGCCGCGAGGCCGTTTCTCTCCTTCCTCAACGTGAAGTACGTCCTGGCCGCCCCCGACGACCCGACTCCGCCGGGATGGCGGGTCCTCGCTTCGACGTCCGGAGGCCGACTCGTCCAGAACCCGAACGCACTGGAACGGGCGTTCATCCCGCACGAAGTCCTGGCGCAGCCGGATGCCGTGCCACGCCTCGCGGCGATGGCGGCCATCCCGGACTTCGCGCGGCGGGGGCTTCTCGATGCGTGGCCGGGGAAACCGAGCGGCGCGTGGCTGCCGAACGGCGATGGCCGGCTGTCGATCGCGGCCTACCGGGGCGATTTCCTGGGGCTCGACATCCGGGCCGACCGAGAGCTCGTCGTCGGAACATCCATCCCCGCCTGGAAGGGCTGGGTCGCGCGCCTGGACGGATCCCCGATCCCTCTCCTCCGCTACAACCATGCCTTCCTGGGCGCGACCGTCCCCCCCGGCCACCACTCCCTCGAGCTGCGATACCGCCCGGCATCTCTGCTGATCGGCGCCATCCTGTCCCTGGCAACGGGTGGGATGCTGCTCGCCTTTTTCCTGCGCCGACCGAGACAGAATGGAGTGCCCGCTGACAGCGGACGGCTGAGCGATCGCAATCAATATAAAAAACCGACAACTGACCACTGATGACTGATAACTGATAACCGACTTGACGCTACCAACCACGCCCTCCCCTCCGCCGGATGAGGATTCAGGCGACCGCCGGCTCACCTGGCTTCCGTGGACCCTGATCGGTACCGCGGCGCTGGCCATCCGGCTCACCGCTCTCCATCGCTTCTCTTACTGGCTGGACGAGATGCTCGAGGTGTTCACGATCCGCTCCGGCTGGTCGGCGATGTGGCACGCCCTGCGCGATCAGGTTCTGAACCCTCCACTCGACTACGTCCTCCAGAAGCTCTTCGATGCACTCGGGCCGTCGGATTCGGCGCGGCGGATCCTCCCGGCCCTGTGGGGCACCGGCGGCGTTTTGAGCATCGGGATCCTGGTCGGCCGGCGCGCGGCTCCCCGCGTGGGAGCGATGGCCGCGATCTGCCTCGCCTTCGCCCCGTACCATGTCCGGTACTCGCAGGAGGTCCGACCTTACGCGCTGGGGATGTTCCTCACCGCTCTCACGCTTCTTCTCCTCGACCGGTATCTCGAGGAACCCGGAGCGGGGCGCCTGATCGCGGCTGTCGCCGCCGCGGTGACGGTCGCCTACACGATGTTTCTCGCGGCTCTGATACTGCTGATC
>JBBSEW010000048.1:0-30360 GCA_038239305.1 Thermoanaerobaculia bacterium
CGAGCTGTTGGATCAGCCTCGCTCGTCGATGGAGCGCATTCCCCCTCTTCCGGCGGGAGAGGGCAGGGTGAGGGGCGCATCACCCGATTCCGACCAATCCCGATCCCCGATAATTCGATAGATCGATTGATCGCGAGATCATGAGATCGCGAGATCGCGAGATCGCGAGATCGCGAGATTCGGCAAGACTTTCCACCCGGGATGGGGAACGCAATCCGATTCTCCGATCACCCGATTCCCCTGATTGATCACCCGATCACCCGATTCTGCCAATCCCGATGCCCGACAATTCGGATAGTTCGATTGATCGCGAGATCATGAGATCGCGAGATCGCGAGATTCAAACTCACAGCGTCTGATCTCGATTGCGCCATTGACAGCGAGCGCTGCCGCTCAACGCCTCACTTCTTCTCCGGCGCCTCGATCTCGATGACGAGCGGAAGCAGAGTCGATTCTTTTTTCGATGCGAGGGAGATCTGGGTTCGCGCGCGCGTCACGCCCTTGATCGAGAGCAGGCGTCGCTGGAGGAAATCCGCGAGAGCGGTCGTGTCCGCCGCCTTGACCTTGAGCCGGTACGCGTATTCGCCGGCCACGTAGTGGCACTCCTGGACCCCGAGCAGCTTTTCGAGATCATCGACGAATCCTTTTTCGAATCGGGGATGCTCGAGCGCGACGTCCACGTACGCGGTCAGCGGAAATCCCATCTTTTCGTGATCGAGCAGCGCGACGAAGCCCCGGATCATTCCGTGGCGCTCCATCTTCTTGATGCGCTCGTTGACGGAGGGAGTGGTCAGGCCTACCGCGCCCGCGATCTTGGCCTGGGACAGCTTTCCATTGCGCTGGAGCATGTCCAGAATCCGGAGATCGATGTCGTCGATGGTCATCTCCGCTCTCCGTCTCCACCTTATAGAATTAGAGCCGAATCCAGTTACGGCTAATAATATTAGACCGCGAGTGGGAGTCAATAGGGCAGTTGGGGGACGGCTATAATCCCGGAAACGCATGAAAAAGCGGGACTATTACGAGGTTTTAGGGGTCGCCCGGGGGGCTTCCGAGGCCGATATCAAGAAGGCCTATCGCCGGCTCGCCCGGAAGCTCCATCCGGACGTGAATCCGGGGGATAAGACCTCCCAGAAGAAGTTTCAGGAGGTCCAGGAGGCCTACGACGTCCTGAAAGAGGCCGATAAACGGCGTGCTTACGACCGTTTCGGCCATTCCAGCACCTCGGCCGGCTTCGATCCGGATGCGGCGGGCCGGGCTTCCTCAGGCCGCCCCGGAGGGCCTTCCGGGGCTTCTCCCGAGGGAGGGGCTCCCTTCGAGGGCTTCCACTTCGAGTCCGGGGACCTCGGGGACATTTTTGGCAACCTCTTCGGCGGGGCGCGCGGCGGCCGTCGCGCCCGCGAGCAGGGAGAGGATGCTTCCGGCACGATCGAGATCCCGTTTCGGGACGCCGCGCTCGGCGGATTCGCGTCGCTCTCCCTGCGGCGCGAAAAGGAATGTCCGCGTTGCGGGGGCACGGGCCGGGTCGGCAAGGACGTCTGCCCGGTGTGCCGCGGTGCCGGCCGGATCGCGGAAGCCGAGACCGTTCGCATCCGGATCCCCGAGGGCACCGAGAACGGCGGAACGGTCCGCGTCCCGGGGAAGGGCTCGGAGGGCGCTCGCGGCGGATCCCCGGGCGACCTCTACGTCACCGTCCGCGTCACACCGCATCCCTACTTCGAGCGCATCGGCGACGACATCCACGGCCTCGTTCCCGTCACGGTGAAGGAGGCGTACGTCGGAGCCGAGATCGACATTCCGACGGTCCAGGGCCTGCGGCGCGCGAAGATTCCTCCCGGCTCGCAGGGCCGCCAGAAGTTCCGCCTGCGCGGACAGGGCGTGAAGAACCCGCGCACGGGACAGACGGGCGATCACATCTACACGATCCGGATCATGGTCCCGAAGACGGTCTCGCCGGCCGGAACGGACGCGGCGACGCTCCTCGATTCGCTGTACGAAAAATCGGTGAGGGAGGACTTACCGAAGGGGTTGTGAGGCACGAGCTGTCAGCAGTCAGCAGTGCTGTCATCTCTCAACCGATCTCGGCCTCCTCGAGGCCGATCCCCGATTCCCCGATTCCCCGATCACCCGATTCCCCTGATTGATCACCCGATCACCCGATCACCGGATCACCCGATCCTGACAGGCAGAGAAAGAGCGACTGAAAGGGTGAAGGTTTGGATCGAAGAACCGAGACTCGACCGCGACCTAGTTCTTGGTCGCCATTTCCTGGACCAGCTGCGTCGCGCGGTCCGAGGTCATCGTGTCGCTGAGGACGATCGCCCGGGCGTCCGACCATTTGCCGGTTGTCCCATCCAGGCGGATGTACCGGACAGCGGTCGTGTCGTTCCAGAAGAGAGTCGGCTGGTAAGAGGATCCCACGACCGTCTGCACGGCCTTCGCGTCCATCACGCCGAGCACAATCGGGATCTCGCCGTGCATGGCGACGCCGACGACCGGGATCCGGCGCCGCAGCCAGGTTTCGGTGCCGGGAGCGGTCTGGCCCATATCGGTCGGGAAGGCCAGGCGCGCGACGAAATGCTGGCTCTGCGAGAGATCGACGAAGCTCGCGAGGACCGCCCCGCCCGGACCTTCCAGCTGGAGTGACGGGTAAAGGTAGGCGGACGCTTCGGCGTCGCCGTAGGGCGTCGAGCCTCCGCCGCCCACGAGTGTCGGAAGGTCATAGACCTGCACGTCGGTCGAGGCGTGATCCTCGTCGAGAAAAATCGGCGCGTACCGCGCCTGCGCGAGGTGAGACTCCTCCCACCAGATGACCGAGAGGATCGACCGCGCCTTCCAGTTGTCTTTGCCCGCGTCGTCCAGCCAGTGGATGGTCTGGTGCGACAGGAGCATCTGCGGGTTGTAGGCGTGGGCGATGCCGAGGCTCGGGAGGATGTCGAGCGCGTTCCACGCACCCTTCTGGAAGACGCCGAGGTGAAGGATGCTGACGACGGTGAGCTCTTCTTTCCAGAGGAGGACGACCGTGGAAGTCTGGCTGTCGTACGCGAGGTCGAGATTCGACTTGGACGAAGCGCCGATCGTGTTCGGAATGATGCCGAGACCGATCGTCCCGTCCTGGGCGAGAGAGGTCCACTCGATCAGGTAATCGGTCGGCTTGATTCCTTCGCCCGTGACCTCGAGGTCCGCCGCGATTCCGGAGTGGACCGAGTAGATCGTTCCGTCCGGCGCGAGGAGAGTTTTCTCCTCGGCGCGAGCGATGGGCGTCGCGAACAAAACTCCGACGGCGACGAGGGCGAACGCGGTCGAAACGGCCTGGCGGAGGTATCTCATCGTCAGGCCCGCAGGTTGATGACTTCCATCAGGCTGATCTGACGGAGGTAGTGCTTGAGAGCGGGGAAGCTCGGGTAGTAGCTCGCGAGCGCCTCGTAGTGCTCATCCGCCTGCGCCTCGCGGCCCAACTCGGAGTACGTCTCGGCGAGCAGGTAGTGCGAGTTCTTGACGACGTCGTCGCGGCCGAATTCCTTGCCGAGCCCGAGCGCCTGGACGCCCCAGTTCTCGGCTTCGTCGAAGCGGCTCATCTTCACGTTCGCGAAGCAGAGGTCGAGCGAGGGGTAGTCCATCGCCTGCCGCGCGCCGAGGTTGCCGAGCACGGAGAGCGACCGTTCGATGAGAGGCAGTCCGAGCTCGATGTGGTCGAGCGCGACGTGGCAATAACCGAGGTTGTCGGAAGCGACGGCGGCCTGGCGGGAAAGGCTTTCGCCCTCCGACTCGAGCCGCTCGAGGGCTTCCTGGAAGAGCGTGCGGGCCGTATCGAAACGGCTCTCGTGCAGCTCGAGGTTCGCGAGCAGATTGAGCGACGTTCCGGTGAGCTCCTCGAGACCGAGGTCCCGGCTCTTCGACAGCGCCGCCTGGGCGTAGAAGCGCGCCTTCGCGTACTCGCCCTTGGCTTCGTGCGCGTTCGCGGAGACGTACGCCGCGAGCACGCCGTTGTAGCTCGAGGGATTGCGCAGGACGATTTCCTTGAGGCGCGAGAGATCGAAGTCCTGGCGGTCGAGCTCGATCAGGGTCGTCGCACGGTTGCACGTGAAGAGGTCTTCGAGGTCGCGGTCCTTCCAGGAGCGGGCGAGCCCGAGGCCGTCGTCGTAGAGCGTGAGCGCGCGCTCGTAGTCTCCGGACCAGATCGCCTCGCGGGCGGTCTTGCGGAGAAATTCGAGATGTTTGCGCCGATCGCTCATGGGTTGGACACCGGTTGGTCGATTCTCCGGGACGCGGCCCGGAAACTCAAGGCTTTTCTGCCTCCGGGAAGGAGACGGGCTCCGAAATCTCGGGACGCGGATTCTCCTGCTCCTGCAGCATTTTCTTGAATCGCACGAAGTCGCGGACTTCGCGCTGCGCGTCGGACGAGAGCGTCTCGAAATCGCTCACGAGCTCGCGAGAGACGGCGGCGTCCTGCGGAGCGTTCTCGCCGAAGAATTCGCCCATCTTGAGGTCGAACACCTGGAGGATCTTGAAGAGGGTGTCGAGGCCCACTTTGTACTCGCCCTGCTCCATGCGGGACAGGTCGGACTGGGCGACGCCGATCTTCTCCGAGAGCTCGGTCTGCGTGAGACGGCGGCCCTTGCGCAGCTCGCGGATGCGCGAGCCGACGAGATGCACCTTGCGGGGGGAGAGCGGGTTGGTCATTCCGTGGATTCCATGTTCGTGTCGAGGAGTAATTCGGATCGAGTGTTGTTGTGAGGCTGGAATCCAGGAACCGGTCTAGGAAGAAAAATTCTCGAGGCAGGAAGAAAAGTTCTCGAGGCGCGTGACGAAATGCTGTTGCGCCATAAGTAGCGATCACTATAATGCGAGCCCCTCAGTCGATGTCAAGCCAGAAACCTCTGTCCGCCAAAGTTTTCCTGCTCAAGGAGATGGTCGTCCGGGACCTCCGTTCCCGCTACGCCGGCTCGGGGCTCGGGATCCTATGGGCGTTTGCCCTCCCGATCGTCTGGATGGTCCTCTATACGGTGGTGTTCGCGGTCATTCTCAAGACCCCGGTCGAAAAGGGGTTCGCGAGCTTCCCCGAGTTCCTCCTGGCCGGTCTTCTCCCCTGGATGGCCGTCCAGGAAGCCGTCTCCCGATCGTCCTCCGCGCTGACGGACAACGCCGCGATGGTCAAGAAAATGGTCTTCCCGCTCGAGACCCTGATCCTCTCGATCGTCTCGGCCGCCGTGGTCAACCAGGTCATCGGGTTCGCGATCTACTCCGTGTACCTGGCGATGCTCGGCCACTTCTCCCCGGTGTGGGCCCTTCTCGCGCTTCCGGCGCTCGTCCTCCAGGTGCTGCTGATGTTCGGAATCGGGTGCTTCGCGGCGACGATCACGACCTTCGTGCGGGACGCCGCCCAGGCGATCTCCATCGCCCTGACGATTCTTTTCTGGGCGACCCCGATCGTCTATCCGCTCTCGCTCGTTCCCGAAAAGTTCCGGCTCATCCTCGCGGCGAATCCGATGACGGGCCTCGTGGACTGGTACCGGCGGGCTCTCTGCCTGCACGTGCTGCCGGACCCGGGATCCGCCCTGTACGTGACGATCTTCTCGTGCGCCGTTGCCCTGCTCGGTGGCGCGCTCTTCCTGCGGGCGCGCCCGCACTTCTCGGACCTGATCTGAATTCCACGACCGCAGCGGGGTTTACCCCGGCGGGCCGCGTTGGGCGGCCGGCACAACTCGATACGGAGGAGGTCTCGTGAGACTCAAGGCTCCTGTTTTCATTCTTCTCGCCGCGCTCGGCGCCGGCGGAGGCTGCTCGACGTCGACGCCCGCGGCCGGTGCCCCCGCGGCTTCGAAGGAAAACGGCTCGAAGGAAAGCGCCGGCGGCGCGGCCCCGAAGCCGACGCCGAGCATCATGGCGCGCACCAACCCGAACATCATCGAGGAAGACGAGACCCATTTCGTCGAGCGCATCCCCAAGGCGGACGTGATTCCCGTGGACGACAAGCATTTCCGATACGGGATCTCGCCGCGAAAGGTCGAGTTTTACAAGCAGGACGAGCTGTACTACTACATCTACCGCTACAAGCGCCTTGCGGACGAGGACGCGCTGAGGGCGCGGCAGCGCGACGCGGAGAAGGCGGCCGAGCCACCGAAACCGAGCCGCAACCAGCCCGCGGGAGACCACCTTCCTCTGCCTTCGCTCGAGGAGTTCGAAGACATCACGCCGCCCCGCGTCGCGTCGAAGCTGCGGTTCGAGATCATGCAGGACACGGGTCTGCCGGCGATTGGCCTGTGGCGCGCGTCCTTCATCATGGTGGACATGAACGGCGATGGAATCCCGGACATCGTCGCGCCACCCGCCCGTCTCGGTGGCGAGGCCGTGCCCCACATCTGGCTCGGAGACGGCAAGGGCCACTTCAAGCCGTGGAAGCTGAATTACATCGAGGACGGCAAGCCCTCGAACGCCTCCATCGACTACGGCAGCATCGCGGTGGGAGACATCGACGGCGACGGGCATCTGGACATGGTGGCCGCATCGCACGGCGGCGGCCTGATGGCTTTCTTCGGAGATGGGAACGGGACCTTCACCGTCTCACGGGACGGCCTGCCCGTTCGCGACCTTTCTGCGCAGGCGGTCGTGCTCGTCGATGCCACGGGCGACGGACGGCTAGACATCGTCGCGTCGAAAGACGTCGTCGATGCCAGCCAGGGCGTCGACCTCAACCAGGTTCGGCTCTACGCCTACAAGAAGGGACGCAAGTTCGAGTACCGGCCCGATGCGCTGGCGGGGGCGGCCTATTCTTACTCCCTGACGCCCTGGGACTTCGACGGCAGCGGGCGCACGGGAATCCTGAGCGGGAGCCACTACTTCGCCGCGCAGATCCTGCTCTGGAAGAATGGTGGCAACGGTTCCTTCAGCCCGGTGGCGATCCCCGAGGTCGAGTCCTACGCCTTCCACTACAAAACCGATCCGGGCGTATTCGGCCCGAAGAAGGTGCCCGCCTTCGTCGATACGTACCAGAAGCAGATGCAGGAGCCGAACACGAAGGCCGTCGGCATCAACGTGTATTCGAAGGATGGAGAAGGCTGGACCAAGCACGCGGTTTGGAGGAAGAAGGGGGGAAACCCCTATTTGTACGCAGTCGCGATGGGGGACCTCGATGGCGACGGCCTTGCGGATGTCGTTTTCCCCGACAGCGAGGCGAAGCGCGTGCGGATCTTCCTTCAGAGGCCAGACGGCACCTTCTCCGAGATTCCCGAGAGCCAGGAGCCGCCGATCGACTCGCCGGCGCAGTGCGTGAGGCTCGTGGACGTCGATCGGGACGGCCGCCTCGACCTCGTCATCGCCAAGACCGTTTCCTCGACGAGCCCCAATGACCCGGGCGGATGGTCGATCTATCGCAACGTGCGGTAACGGCGTGGATTGCGGCGATTTCATGATTAAAAAGCATAAATTCGTCTTTTTCGCTTGACAGGGGTCCAGAGAGGACCGAAGATCCTCTCCATCCAGAACCAACGGGACCAATTTATCTAGTCAATTTAGGTTTTGAGCTTCGACTTTAAAAAGGAACGACACTGCTGGGAGGTGATGGGATCGCGCGCAGCCGCAAAGTTTCCAATTTCTTGTATCCAGAATTTAATCGTTAACGAGGAGATCTCTACAATGAAGAAAGCTCTATTGACGTGCATGGCGATCGTCGCCCTGTTCGCGATTGCGAACATCGGCAACGCCGTCACCTGCACCGTCGACCAGCGCCCGGCAGCCACGCTGCTGGTTCCCTGGTTCCAGGTTTCGTTCAACCCGGACGGTTCCCCTCTCACGACGGGTCCGAACGCGCTGGACACCTACGTGACGATCGGCAACGCCTCCGCGGCGCCGATGATCGCCCACGTCAGCGTGTACAACGACCGTTCCGAGCTCGCCATCGACTTTAACGTCGCCCTGACGGGTTTCGACGTTCAGTCGCTGCAGATGTCGCAGATCCTGTCCGGCCGCCTCCCCTCGACGCCGGTCACGACCTCCCACGTCGCCGCGACGTCGGATGTCTGCCAGCGCAACTCGGCCGCTGCGGTCTATCCGAACGCGAACGGCTACCTCCGGGTGCGTCCGCCCACGGGTTCTGACTCCGCCACGTCCGCGGACAACACGGTCGCGACGGCTCTCTACCAGGTCCCGGCCTTCCCGGTCGGTTCCGCTTTCCAGCTCGATACGCTGGACTCCCTCGATGAGACGCTCGACTCGCGTGCCTGCTTGGGCGGACCCGATGATGCGTTCACGGGCCTGATCCACGGCTACATCACGATCGACCACGCGAACTACTGCAACCTCTCCGACCCGACGGACCCGAACTACTACGCGTTCGACGCCATCGGCATGGAGAACAATCTCTTTGGCGAGATCCTGTACACGTCCGGCACGGGCCTGACCACGTACGCGTCTTCGACGGTCAACATCGAAGCCGATCGCTCCTTCTCGCTCCCGACGGGTGTCGACCCGAACGGATACGTCGGTGGCGGCCAGGTCACGCAGACCAACGGCGTCCGCACCCGCACGTTCTACGCTCGTTACTGGGTTCCTTCCCTCGAGACGACGTGCCACAACTGCACGCCGATCGCCTGCGGCACCATCGGTTCCGCCGGGAACGCTCCTTTCCTCAATTGCAACGCTCCCTGGGACACGGGCTTCGGCGACGAGCGTGAGCCGCTCGGACTGAAGTACGCGGCCCGCTACATCGAAACGGGCGCTGGTGGAATCTCCACCCAGTGGACCGTGTGGCGCGCCGGTGCCGGATCCCTCGCGAACCTTCTCGACAGCGGCGACTGCGACACGAGCGAGGCGACGCCTTCCCTCGTGTTCTACGACGAAGACGAGAACCCGGTCGTGAGCTCCGTCAATCCGCTTCCCTCGCCGCTTCCCCCGCCCTCGCAGGTCAACAACATCCCCCTCGAGACCCAGCGCCGTAGCCCGGGTAACTCGGCGGGTCCCCTCACCGGCGGCGGCTTCGGCTTCACGTTCCCCGCTGGCGCGGTTGCCGGTTGGGCGAGCGTCGAGTTCCGCAACCTGACTTCGGGTGGCGGCACGAACCTGGATCAGGCTTGGATGGGTTATGACTTCTCCGGCGCCGCGGCCTTCCTGACCGCGGGTGCTCCGGCGACGCAGCTCGATCCTTCGTCCTGCAATCCGCTTGGCGTTCCGGTGGCTCCGACGGCTGGTGGCGTGAACCTGATCGCGCCTGCCATCCCGGGTGGAATCACGGGCAACACCACGTGCACGTTCGCGGTTTCCTGCACGGCCACGGGCCCGGCCCAGTAGTTTCGGTTTTTGGATGTGGGCGGGACACGAGTCCCGCCCACATTTTTCTTTGCTCGGATTGTTCGAATCGGTTCCGTCACATCCCGGCGGCTTTCCGACTTCCTTTCACCATGCAAACGAGGCATGAAGAATTGAAAAGAAATCGGAAAATCGTCGTGACACCGAATAGGATTTTCCCTTCCTCGGAGGCACCCTTGTTCAGATTTTGTCGCCGCCTGTCAGTCGTCGTCCCGGCTTTCCTGTTCACCCTCCTCACGGCGCGGGCGTCGGCGCAGACCTGCACCGTCACGAGCGGTGGCCAGGTGTCCAATCCTCAGTACACCGGGACCACCTTCGGCTTGACGGCGACAGGGGGCGGCAACCATCATCTCTATGCCGTCACGGAGTGGGGAATCGCTCGGTTCGACCTGACGAACCCGGCCGCCCCGAGCGGCGGCGTCATTGGCATGATCGGCATCGACTACAGCCAGGGGAGCGCTCCGAACTACAACGGAGGCAAGGTTCCGATCACCGGTGACTCGCACCAGGGTCCCACATGGTTTGGGGCCGGCGAGTCCCCCGACGGACTGAACGGCCGGGCAGTCACCGACTGGAGCCCGGCGCGCGGGACGGGCGGAGGAGGTCTCTGGGGCCAGGTGGTCAGCGCGAACGGGGGAGGGACCCTCACGTTCGGTCAGCAGATCAACTACCCCTCGAGCCCGGTCGGACCGGCCATCGCAGTCGCGTCCGTGGGCTCCAGCTTTTTCGGCTACTACGCAAGCTACTCCGGGATATCGATGGCCGACGTGACGAGCCCGAACGGCAACCCGGGCCTCAGCGGCGGCCGATCGCTTCCGAACCTGGGAATTCAGCCCATCGGCAATTTCGCCGGCTGGGGCACGCCGGACCTCCTGACCGCGGCGACGGTGAGCCTCGGCGGGGTCAGCAAGAACATCCTCGTCGGGGTTTCGGGGGGGCAGCTTCGCGTGGCGAACGTCAACGCGGGCGGCACCCTTTCGGACGCCGGCGTAAGCGCGACGTCCCCGGCACTCTCGATCTCGGTCGTCAACGTGGGCGCAAAGGTCGTTATCTTCGCCGCGGAAGGCGCGGGCGGGATCCGGGGCTACGAATTCACCGGCTCCTCGCTCATCCGCTCCACGAGTTTCGTCGTGGGCGCTTTCGACTACCTGGTCGCACGCGGAGCGTTCCCGAGCCAGATCCTGGTCGCGCACTCGACAGCCGGCACCATCCAGACGTTCGACACGAAATGGATGAGCACGGGCGCGGGAACGCCCACGGCCGGTCCCGTGCTCCCGCACGCGGCTTCGACGAACCAGTACCGCGGCGTGTACGTCGAGGCGGTAGTCGCGAACCACAACGCGTACATCTACCGTATCGGCAAGGGCGCTCCGGAGAGCAACCTCTATACGGACGTCCTCGACGTCTCGTGTCTCGTAGCGGACTCGACCAGCCCGCCTACCCCCGGCGCGACGGCCACGAACCTGTCCGCCGGCCTCCGCACCGATAAGTCCAACTACTACGGCGACAGGTTCACGCTCGCGGACGCGTCGGCGTCCGGCGTGCAGCTGTTGAACGCCTACTTCGACACCGACATGGACGGGGTGACCTTACCACACCAGGACTTCACGACTTCCTTCCCCGCTCTGTCGATCACGGGATACCTCCCGTGCGACGCGAACAACGGCGGGAATTTCGCGACCGGCGCTTCGTGTCCGGGCAGCGTCGGTCTCGTCGGGACGGCGCCGGCCGGGCAGAGCTTCCGGTACGGCGAGCAGAGCCGTAACCAGTACGGGCTGAGCACGACGCCGGCCTGGTTCACCTCCGCTCCGATTGCCTTCCAGATGCCGCAGATCGTGGTCGCCGGATTCGTCGGCGGATTCGTGAACGTCATCACCGGCGGAACGATCGATGCCTCCGGAACGCAGGGAAACACGGCGGAAGCGACGTTTGCGTGGACCTTTGGAGCCGCCGGCACAGCGACCGGAATGACACCCACCGTTCCTGCCGGAGCAACGGCCTTCGGGCTCACGGTGGGTTGGCCGGGCGGCTACTCTTCGTCCGCCTCGGGCACCATCGTGCAGGTCGACCTCGTGCCGGCCTTTACGATGTCGTCGACATCGTCGACACTCGGTGGGACGGTGACTCTCACCAACAGGATGCAAAAAGCGCCTCTCGCGATTCTCAACTCCGTCGACGAGAGCGTCGTGCTGGGAGCCTGCCCCGGCTCGCCGAGCTTCACCTACGGCACGCTCTCGACGAATTTCAATACGGTGAATCAAACGGGAACGCTGACCGCCCCGACCGTTGCGGGCACGTATTGCGTCACGCTCAAGTACAACTACACCTCTTCCACGAGCACTCCCGGCGCCGTCACGACGCCGGGTCAGACGCTGAACGTCTCGAACGCCGTCCTTTCGGCTTTTGTCCTGGGCCCTTCCACCGGCACGGTAGGTCAATCGCTTACGTTCACGGGGAACGTCTCGGGCGGCATCGCGCCTTATCGCTATTTCTGGGACTGCAACTACAGCTCCTTCAACGGCCAGGGGAACTTCTCGATAGAGAGCACGAATACGACGATGTGCTCCTACCCGGCGAACGGCGGCCGCACGCCGGGGCTCAAAGTGACCGACTCGGTTGGCGTGTCCACGATCGTCTTCGGGAACGTCAGCATCACGGGCGGATCCGGTGGCGGCAACATCGCCGTGAACGTCTCTGGCTCTTCTGCGCCGTCCGTCGGTGTGGCCACGACGTACTCCGCCTCCGCGACGGGCGGCAGCGGCATCTACTCTTATGGCTGGGCGTGCGAATACACCGCGCTGGCCGGCCTCGGTCAGTTCATCACTGGCTCCTCCTCGAGAAGCTGCACGTTCACGTCGAGCGGGCCCCGCCAGGTCGCCGTGCGCGTCACGGATACCGGCACCGGCTCCGTCATCGGAACGGAGAACGTGACGGTCGGTGGCGGCGCGAACGGCCTCGCCGTGACGGTCGCGGGCCCCGGCTCGGGAGCGCAGAACCAGGCGCTGACCTTCACCGCGGCGGCCACCGGTGGAACCGCGCCCTACACGTACGGATGGAACTGCGACTACAGCTCCTTCTCGACGGCGTTCACCGCCGGCGGAGTGACGAACACCTGCACCTACACCAGCAACGGCACCCACACGGTCGCCGTGAAGGCCTCGGACTCGGCGGGCGGATCGGCCACCAACACGGCATCGACGACGATCAGCGGTCCCGGCCTGCCCTCGTCCGCCTTCACGGCGTCGGGCCCCGGCGCGATCTCCGTAGCGGGCACGACCTACACGGTCGGCTGGAACGAGCCGGTCACATTCGCCTCCGCGGAGGCGAATGCGAGCTCGTACGCATGGGCCTTCGGCGACGGCTCGGCGGCTATCGGCCCGGATCAGAGAACGGTCACGAAGACCTACCCGACCAAGGGGACCTATTCCGCGGCTCTCTCCGTTACCGGCGACGGCACGCACACCGCGGGATCGAACACCTCGAACTTCACGGTGAACGTCGTGACGCCGGCGCCCTCGGCCGCCTTCACGATCGCGGGTGCGCAGTCGAACGCGGCGGGGACCGTCTTCACGGCCAACGTCGGCGACCAGCTGACACTGACCGCCGCGGAGCCGAACGCCTCCACCTGGTGGTGGATCTTCGGCGACGGCAATCTCGGCAACGCGAAGAGCATCCAGCACACGTACTCCGCCATCGGCTCGTACACCGTCAACCTCTTCGTGACGGGCGACGAGAACGCGACGAGCGGCCAGAGCGCCTCGACGTTCACGATCAACGTCGTGTCGTGCAGCCCCAACGCGAACACCCTCTGCCTGAACGACAGCCGCTTCCGCGCAACCGTCAACTGGGCGGTTCCGGACCAGGGCAAGAGTGGCGCGGGCAACGCCGCAGCTCTCACGGGTGACACGGGCTACTACTGGTTCTTCAGCCCGACGAACATCGAGCTCGTCCTGAAAGTCGTCGATGGCCGGGCATTCAACGGAAACTTCTGGGTTTTCTACGGCGCGCTTTCGGACGTCCAGTACGACATCACGATCAAGGACACGGTTACGGGAAACGTCAAGACGTACCACAATCCGTACCACACGACGGCGAGCGTCGCCGACGTCGGCGCGTTCCCGGCCGCGGCCGGGACTTCGGCCAAGAAGGCGCTTGCGGCCACCGCCATCACCGTCGCCTGCGTGCCGACGACGGTGACTTCGGGCCAGCCGGTCGCGTGCACCGCATCTCCGTCGGGAAACTACAGCTGGAACTGGGGCGAGGACTTCCCGCCCGCGTACGTCCCTGGTCCCAATCCCAACACGCACACGTACACGCGGATCGGTACGCGCCAGATCACCGCCACGACGGACGGCGGCGTGACGACCGGGTCGACCACGATCTCCGTCACCAACGGCGGCGGGGGAACGTTCCCGACCGCGATCTCGGGTCCCGCGACGGGCGCTTCGGGCGCGTCTCTGACCTTCAACGCGACCGCGACCGGCGGGACGGCTCCCTACATCTACGCCTGGGCGTGCGACTACAGCGCGAACTCGCCGAACTTCACGGCCGGCTCGGATTCGATGAGCTGCAGCTATGCCACGCAGGGCAATCACATCGTGGGCCTCAAGGTCACCGACTCGGCGACGCCGGTCGGCTCCTCCATCGCGACCAAGACCGTCAACATCACGGCGCCCGCGGGGCCGACCCTGCCGTCGGCCGCTTACCTCCTCGACGGGGCGACGCTCAATCCCCAGACCAGCCGTTACGAGACCGAGGTCGGCCGGACCGTCACATTCACGGCGGCGGAAACCAACGCGACGTCGATCGGCTGGGACTTCGGCGACGGTTCGCAGAGCACGGCTGGCTCACCCGCGACACACGTGTACCAGCAGCTCGGACAGGACAACGGCCAGCTCATCGTCGTGGGCGACGGCGTCCATACGACGGGCATCAACACCTCGACCATCCCGATCTCGGTCGTTCCCTGCGCCGCGGACGCCCACAGCCTCTGCCTCAATAACGGGCGGTTCAAGGTGGCGGTCGTCTGGAACTCGGACACCACGAACGGCGTCGGCACGGCCGTGCCGGTGACGAGCGACACGGGCGAGTTCTGGTTCCTGTCGGCGAACAACATCGAGCTCGTGCTCAAGGTTGTCGATGGAACCTCCGTCAACGGGCGCTTCTGGGTGTTCTACGGCGCGCTGTCGAATCTCGAGTACACGATCACGATCACCGACACGTCCAACGGGACCGTCAAGACGTATCACAACCCGCAAGGCACGACCGCGAGCCTGGCGGATGTCAACGCGTTCTGACACCACCTCTCGCTCGAAAGGGCCCTGGCACCGCCAGGGCCTTTTTTTCGGTTTCAATCGTTCGATTTCTTCATTTCTTCAGTGTCCGGAAGATGAGGGCGCCCCGGCTCCCGTAAACCCCAGAAACAACGGGAGTCCAGGAGACTAGAATGGCTCGATTGTTGCGAAATCTTCACAACCCGGAATGAGCCAGCCCACACGCTTCGATTCCCGGCCGGGTTCGGCGCTTCTCGAGGCCGAAGTCATGTCCCCGTTCCTTCACGACCGGGGCGGCCTTGTTTACAACCCGCTCTCGGGCGAGTCGCTTTCCAGGGACAGCGACGCCTTCCGGGCGCTCTCGCGGATCGGAGAGGGGCTGCCGCCGGCGGCGCCCGAGGGGATCCTCGACCACCTCCGCGCGGCGCGTTTCCTGATCGAGGATGTCGATGCCGAGGCGCGGCGGTCGCACCTGCTCTTTCTCTCGCTCGAGACCTGCACCGTGTGCAACCACCGGTGCCCGTTCTGTCCGGTTTCCGTGGATCCGCGAGAGCGCGAAGTGATGTCGGCGGAGCTCTTCGAGTCGATTCTCGACCAGACGCTCGCCGTCGGCGGCAAGGACGTCGTCGTCTTTCTCTCCAACTACAACGAGCCGACGGTCGATCCGCTCTTCGAGGACCGCTGCCGCGCTCTCTTCGAGCGGCGCATGCCGGTGTCGATCCTGACGAACGCGTCGCACTTCACCCCCGATCGCGCGGACCGGCTCGAGAAGCTCGGGAAGTTCCGCTACATCGGCGTCAACCTTCCGACGCTCGACCCCGAGCGGTATCAGAAGCTCCACGGCACGAAGGACCTCGCTCGCGTTCTGGCGAACGTCGATGCGCTGCGGGCGCGGACCCTTTCGGAGGAATCCGCCATCGTGGTGCTCGGCGAGGAAGACGACGCCCACCGCGAGGACGTCGCGCGCATCCGGGAGCGGTTCGAGCCCCGCGGCTGGATCGTGAAGCCGTTCCGGATCCGGAGCCGCCCTGCCAGCGGAACGTTTGTGCCCGAGCCGCCCGCGAAGAAGAAGCTCCGCGGCTGCGAGCTGATGGGATCCCGGCCGTTCGAGCACCTGCACGTCACCGCGACGGGTAAGGCGGTTCTCTGCTGCCAGGATTACTACGAGCGACTCACGATCGGCGACCTGAAGCGCGATTCGGTGGCCGAGATCCTGGGCGGAGAAACGATGGCGCGCCTGCGCCGCTGGACTTACGGCGTCGAAGAAGCGCCGGAGGATTTCCTCTGCCGCCGGTGCGAGTTCGCCCTCGGCGAGTGAGAGGCGAAGAGAACGTGGGGACCGTTTCCGACTCGAGCCTCCGCCGGTGAGCGCACCCGTGCCTGATCCGGATCGCGCCGCCGCCATTACGCTGGCGGCCGCCCCGACTGATTCCGCCGTATCCGCAGCCGCGCCAGCCGCGCTTGCAGCGGTCGAGGCCCGGTCCGTCTCGAAGTCGTACCGGCTCTACGGCAAGCCCTCCGACCGCCTGCGGGAGCTGCTGCTGCGCACACCGCGACATCGGAACTTCCAGGCGCTCTCCGGCGTCTCTTTCGACCTTCCCGCCGGCAAGTCGCTCGGCCTGATCGGGGAGAACGGGGCGGGCAAATCGACGCTGCTCAAAATCGTCGCCGGGACGACGTCGGCGACCTCCGGAACGGTCGTGCGGCGCGGGGTCGTGGCGTCCATCCTCGAGCTCGGCATGGGATTTCATCCCGAGTTCACGGGGCGGGAGAATGCCCGGATGAATGCCGCCCTCCTCGGGCTCACGGGCTCGGAGATCCGGAAGCGCCTGCCGGAGATGCAGGAGTTTGCCGAGCTCGGCGAGTTCTTCGACCGCCCGGTGCGCACCTATTCGTCCGGCATGGGGCTCCGGCTCGCCTTCGCCGTCGCCACCCACGCGAACGCCGACGTCCTGATCGTCGACGAAGCGCTCGCGGTCGGCGACGGATATTTTCAGAAAAAGTCGATCGATCGGATCACGGAGTTTCAGCAGAAGGGCGGCACGCTCCTCTTCTGCTCGCACGCGCTGTACTACATCGCCCTCCTGTGCGACGAGGCGATCTGGCTGAAGAACGGCGTCGTCGCGGCGCAGGGCCGGGCTCCGGAGGTCGTGCGCGACTACGAGCGGTTCCTGCAGGACAAAGAGAAGAGGCTCGTGGAGGCCCCGGGCATGGCGGAGCTCCTCCCGACCGGCACGAACGGCCGCCGCCCCGCGCGGATCACGGAAGTGGTCGTGCACGACGGCTCGGGATATCCGCGCGGCGAGTTCGCGTCGGGTGAAACGGTCGCGGTGGACGTCGCGTTCGAGACCTCCGATCCGTCGCTCCTCTTCCACGTCCGCGTCGGCGCCGACCGCGAGGACGGCGTACAGGCCTTCGCCGTGGACACCCGCAGCGAGCCGTGGGCGCCTCTGACGGGCCGGAAGCATTACCGCCTGCGGCTCCTCCTGCCGGAGCTTCCCATCGTGCAGGGCGAGTTCCGCCTCTACGTGTTTCTCGGAGACGAGACGGCGCTGCACCTCCACGATCTCAAGATCGTCCATCCCGGCTTCACGGTGGTCGCGCCGGAATATTCCGTCGGGCTCCTCAAGCCGCCGTACGTCTGGTCGATCGAGGAGACGGCAGCCGAAGCGGACGTGCCCCGGCGGTCCGAGCGCTCCGCCGCGGTGCGTTGAGCGCCACGCTCGCTTTTCTCTCGGGCCGGGCGGCTTCGGACTACGGGGCGCTCCTGTCGAGGCTCCAGTGGAGGCGAGCCGTGCGCGCGGATCGGGAGGTGGAGATCGATCTCGCCGCGAGCGCGGGCGAGACGTTCGGTTCCGCGCCGGAAGGCGAGACGTGGTGGCTCGTGCGCGAGCCCGCTTCCATCCCTGTCGCCGCCGGCGGCGCAAAGAACGCGGGTGCCCCTGCGCCTCCGTTTCCGCCTCCGAAAAACGGCGAGACCCTTCCCGTGGCGCGGCTCGCCCTCGAGGCTTCGGACGGCGAGGCCGTGCACACGCTCCGCGAGCTCGAGTCGGCGGTGTTCGAGCGGCCAGCCCCGGGCCGCCCGCCGGCCGTGATGTTCCGGCCGCAGGCCGTTCCCGCCCTCGCCGGGGAAACGGTCGGCGCGTACTTCGACCGCGTGACCGCGCGCTCCGCCGGGCAGGGCTCCCGGCTGGACGGCTCCGGGACACCGTTCGGCGCCGTGGTGCTCGAGGATCCGTCGGAGCTCGAGCGGCCGGAGCTCTCGTCGCGCGTTCCGTCCGGCTGCCGGCGGCTCCTGGACGCGGGCTGCGGCGGGGGCGCCACGTCCGCGGCACTTCGGGGGCGCCATCCCGGTCTCGCCGTCACCGGGCTCGAGAAGGACCCGAACGCCGCCGCGCGAGCCCGGACGCGCCTCGACCGCGTTCTCGAGGGCGACGTGGCGTCTCTCCTCCGAGACCTGGCAAGCGCCGGGGAGCGGTTCGACGCCTTTCTTTTCGGGGATGTGCTCGAGCACCTGTCGGATCCCGTGGCGGCGCTCGACGCGGCGCGCGCGGCGGCGGAGTCCGGGGCGGTCCTCGTCGCGAGCGTTCCGAACGCCGGGCATCTCTCGGTCGTCCGTGATCTCGTTCTGGGCCGCTTCGATGCCGTCCCCGCGGGGCTGCTCGACGCGGGACATCTTCGCTGGTTCACGGCCGGTTTCCTGACCGAGGCCCTCGAGGAAGCGGGCTGGGCCGTGAACTCCCTCGAAGGCCTGACCGGCGCGCCTCCTCCGGACCCGGAGCCCTTTCTCTCTGCGCTCGGCGACTGGCCGGGGATGGATCGCGTGTCCCTCTCGACTTACCAGTGGGTCGCCGTCGCTTCGGCGTCCGTGCGGGCGTGATGCGCATCGCGTATCTGCTCGAATCGACGGAGCTCTCCGGAGGAGTCCGGGTCGCTCTCCTCCAGGCAGAGTCGCTCGCCCGCCTCGGGCACCGCGTCACGATCGTCTCCCCGCAGCCGGCGCCGCGATGGTTCTCGCTCGTCCGCGCGCGGTTCGAGCACGCCTCGTTCGCCGAGTCGCGCGAGCTTCCGGCGGCCGAGGTCCGCGTGGCGACCTTCTGGACGACGGCGGCGCCCGCCATGGCCGGCCCTCGCGCGGCCGTCTTCCACCTGTCGCAGGGATACGAGGCGAGCTTCGGTTTCTACGCGCAGCAGCAGCCGGCGATCGAAGAAGCGTATCGGCTTCCGACCCGCAAGCTGGCCGTGTCGGCCGCTCTCGCGGAACGGCTCGAAGCGGCCGGCCACGGCCCGGTCGAGAACGTCGGGCAGGCGTTCGATCGGGAGCCGTTCGTTCCGGCGGAGCCGGCGCCGCCGGCCGGCGATCCGCCCTTCGTACTCGTCGTCGGGCCGTACGCGGCGGGGGTCAAGGGCATCGACGTCGCGTTCGCCGGGCTCGCCCGCGCCCGCGCCGAGGGAACGGGATTCCGCCTGCGCCGTGTCGCCCTGGAGCCCCCGACGGAAGAGGAAGAGGCATCGGGTCTGGTGGAGGAATACCATCGCGCTCTCTCGCCGGCGCGCATGCCGTTCGCCTACCGAGCCTCGGACGCGTTCATCGGCGCCGCGCGGCCCGACGAGGGATTCGGGCTGCCCACTCTCGAGGCGCTCGCCACCGGAATCCCGTGTCTTCTCTCGGACACGCCCGGCAACCGCGAGATCGGGGGTTCCGCCGCCTGGTACTTCGCGGAAGGCGACGCGGACGCGCTCGCGGCGGCGTTGCCCCGCCTCTTCCCGGAGTCGGCCCGGAGGAAGGCGAGGCGCGAAGGGCCGGAGCGCGCCGCGGCATTCGACCCGGCGACGGTCGCGCGCAATCTCGAGCGCGCCTTTGCGCGGGCCCTCGCGGAGGACGTTCGCGCGTGACGCCCGACCTCTCGGCCGTCCTCGTCCACTATCGCCAGCCGCGGATGGCGGTGCGATGTGCGGAGACGCTTCGCGACGCGTTTCGGTCCGACGGCGTTTCCGGGGAGATCGTGCTGGTCGACTGCGAATCCGGAGATTTCGACGTCCTCCTCCTGCGGGAAGCCCCGGCCGACGTCCGGGTCGATCTTCCCCACAACCGGGGCTACGCGGGCGGCGTGAACGCGGGCCTCGCCCGAGCGTCGGGCGCGAAGATCCTGCTGTCGAACGTCGATGTGCTCTATCGCGCGGGATCGCTTGCGCCCCTTCTCGCGGCGCTCGACGACCCGTCGGCCGGAGCGGTAGCACCCGTCTGCGCCTGGGACGCGGAGGACCGGGTCCTGCTCCCTCCGGGCTTCGACCCCGGCTTCCTGGAGGAGCTGTCGCTCGTGCGCGGCCGATCCTCGGGCGGCCGGGCCGAACGGCGCTTCGCCGCCTTCGCGCGGGACGCGGTGCGCCTCTGGACGGCCGGGGGATCCACGCGCCATCTGTCGGGCGCCGTCCTTGCCGCGCGCCGCGAGGTCTTCGATCGGGTCGGGCGGTTCGACGAGCGATTTCCCTTCGAATACGAGGAGACCGAGTGGGAGCGGCGCGTTCGCGCGGCCGGCCTCGACCTGCGTGTCGTCCGCGGCTCGAGGGTCCGCCACCTCTGGGGAGCGAGCGCGGCGCCGAATCCGGAGACGGAACGACGGCGGGCGCTCTCGCGCCGGCGGTATCGCGAGACGCGTTTCGGCCGGACAGGCCGGGCGCTTCTCGAGCGAGCCGAGCATCTCCCGCGTCCGCAAACCGGGGCCGAGATCCCGTCCTCTCCGTTCTCCCGGTCCTCGATGCCGGCGAGCCGGGCGGAGGTACCGGCCCGTCCCGGAGCCTGGCTCGCGCTCTCGCCGCACGTGTCCGGCATTCCCTTCGCGGGTGTGGACCTGTCGAAGTCGTTCCGGATGCCGCCCGAGCTCGAGTCGACCGCGGCATCCCCCGGATGGTCCGCGACGATCTTCTCCGCCGCGAGCGGGCTTCCGATCCCGGCGGTCGGAGCGGCGGCGGCCGAAGCGGCCGAAGCGTCCGGGGCGCGGCGCGCGTGAGCGGAATCACGATCCGGGAGGCCGTGGAGGACGACGCGCCGGGCATCCGGCGCCTCTTCGCCCGCACCTTCGGCACGGAGCTCTCGGAGGCGGAGTGGCGGTGGAAGTTCGCCGACGATCCGGATGGATGGTTTGGAATCGTCGCGGAGAGCGGCGGGGAAATCGTCGGCAACTACGCCGGATGGGGGATGCGTTTCCGCCTCGGCGGAGAGCCGCAGCGGATCTTTTCCGTCGGAGACGTCGCGACCGACCCGGGAGCGCGGGGGCTCGGACGCGGCGCGTACCGCGCGATGGCGGAAGCCTTCTACGACGCGGTCGGCCGGAGAGGCGTGCCCTTCTGCTTCGGGTTTCCGAACCCGCGCGCCCTCGCGATCAGCCATCGCCTCGTGGGCTCGAGCACCCTCTTCCCGATCCGCGAGATCGTGCTGCCGTGCGCCGGAGCGACCTCGGGCGCCGCAGAATTCCGGGCGGGCAAGATCCGGGCGGGCGAGATCCGGTCGGGCGAGATCCTTTCGGGCGACTTCGTGTCGGAGAGCTTCGACCCTCTCTGGGCAGCCGCCGGTGCCGCGATTCGCGACGGCGCGGTTCGCGACCGCCGGCGCGCCAACTGGCGTTTTCATGCGCGGCCGAGCCGCTACTACCGCATGGTGTGGCGCGAGGAGGCGGGGATCGCCCGATCCTGGGCGGCGCTGTCGATCACGGGCGAGAAGGCGCTGGTGGCGGATTTCCTGGCCGAAACCTGGGATGGGGAAGAGCTCGCGGCCCTGGTTCGGGCATCGGCCGCGGAAGCCGCACGGTGGGGAGCGCGCGAACTCGCCTTCTGGGAATCGCCCGGCGGACCGGCCCGGGACTTTCTCGCACGCCTTCCCGGGGAGCGCCGGGAAACCGGGTTCCCGATCATCGTGCGGCCGTCGGAGGGCGCCGCCGCCGTGGAAGCGGCGCGCCACTTCGGAGAGCGGGTTCATCTCGTTCCCGCTCTCTACGACGTGGTTTGAGGCGCGACGAAATGGGCACGGCGAACGGATAAACTGCGAGGCAAAGCCGAAGCCGAAGCCGAAGCCAAAGCCAATGCCGCGGCCGCGGCCGGCGGCGGCCGAAAATCGAGGGCGAGGGCTCGAAAGGGTGGAAAAAGCGGGTGGATGAAGCGTCCCGGATACCGTATCGGGCTGCCGACCTCACGGCCGGGCGGATTCTGGTTCTCGCCGCGCATCCCGACGACGAGACTCTCGGCGCGGGCGGGACGATCTCCCTCAACCGGGGCGTCGAAGCCCTCCGCATCTGGATCGCGACCGACGGGACCAGCCAGGAAGGGGTTCCGCCGGGCGAGGAGGCCGCCTACGGCCTGCTCCGCCGCGAGGAGGCGCGCCGGGCCGCGGCCGCTCTGGGAGCGCCGGAGCCCCGGTTCGCCGGATTTCCCGATCGTGGCCTCGCGCGCATCCCCCGCGAGCTCGATGCGGCGCTCTCGACGCTCATCGACGATTTCGAGCCGCAGCTCGTGCTGTGCCCCTCGCCCGTCGAGATCCATCCGGACCATCGAGCTCTCGCGGAGGCTCTTTTTAGCCGCGTGGCATCGTCGCGCCCGGCGGACGCCGATCACGACCGCTACCGGCTCCTGCGCGTCGCCTTCTACGAGATTTCGCACCCGCTGCTTCCCAACCAGCTGGTCGATGTCGCCTCCGAGGCCGCCGCGAAGAAGAATGCGCTCGGCGCTTACGCGTCGCAGCAGGGCGTCCGCGACTACGCCGGAGCCATTGAAGGGCTCAACGCGTATCGCCGGATGACGCTCTCGGGCGCGGGCCCGGTGGAGGCGTTTCGCGTGGTGCCGTATGCGGAGCTCGCATCGGTTTCCCTCGAGTCCTTCCGCCGGTCGATCGGTCCGACTGCCGCGTCCGCCGTGCGGGCCGGTCCGGTTCCCGTTTCTCTCATGATCCGCACGCGCAACCGGCCGGCACTTCTCCAGGAGGCGCTCGACAGCGTTCGCGACCAGACCGCGCGCCCCCGGCAGGTCGTCGTGATCAACGACGGAGGCGCGGCGCTGCCCGACCTCGGCCGGTTCCGGGAGGCCTTCGAACTCGTCGTGGAGGAGCTCTCTCCGGGCGTCGGACGCAGCGCCGCGGCCAATCGGGGCGTCGCCCGCGCGACGGAAGAGCTCGTGGCATTCCTCGACGACGACGATCTCCTCGCCCCCGACCATTTCGACCGCCTGCATCGCGCCTACCGCGAGGGCCCATCGCCCGTCGTCTATTCCGACGCCGTCACGGCCGTCTATTCCCCGGGCGAGTCGGGATGGAAGCTGCGACACCGCGGCCTGCAGTACTCGCTCGACTTCGACGCCGACTATCTCCTGCTCGCCAACTACATCCCGCTCCACACCCTCCTCATGCCCCGCTCGCTGTACCTGGCGGCCGGCGGCTTCGACGAGCAGTTCGACCTGTCCGAGGACTGGGATTTCCTGATACGGCTCTCATTCCAGACCGTGTTCCGACACGTGCGCGCCGTGACGTGCGAGTACCGCGTGTTCGAGGAGGAATCGGATCACGTGGCGGCCGGAGCGGCGGCGTTCCAGGAGGCTCGCGAGAAGATCTATGCGCGCTATTCCTCGCGCCGGACGGATGCCGCCATCGCACGCGCCTTCGATCGCATGCGCTCGCAGGTTGCGTTCTGGTACGAGCGGGATTGGCGCACGCAGGGCGAGCTCGTTTTTCTGCGCGAGGGTCAGGTGCGATGGGAGCGGGCCAGTCACGAAGCCCGCGAGCTCCGGGTCCGCAACGTGGAGATCGAGACGGACCGCGCCCGCCTCCGGGCGGAGAACGAGCTCGTGCATGCGCGGCTCGCGGACGTTTTCGCCGTGAACGAGCGGTATGACGGCGAGCTGTCCAAGGCGCACATGGAGCTCGGCCGGCTGGAGTCGATCCTGGACCAGATCTACGCCTCGAGGACGTGGAAGCTGCACCTTCTCCTCGAGCGGTTGCGCGGCCGGCGGTGACCCGTCGGATTCTCGTTCTGGCGCCGGAGCCGATCCGGCCCCGGATGGCAGGCATGGGCATCCGCGCTCTGGAGCTCGCGCGGGCTCTGGCGCGGCACGATCTGGACGTTCGTCTCCTCGTTCCGAATTCTGAGGTCGAGGCGCGCTCGGCCGCCCCTGACGTTCGCGTCGAAACGGTCTCCTCCGGGCAGCTCGCGGGCGCATCCCGCGGCGCCGATGCCGCCGTGGTGTCGGGCCATGCCGCGAACTGGTGGTTTCACCAGGCGCCGGAAGTCCCCGTCGCCGTCGACTTCTACGATCCGTTCTTCATCGAGAATCTGCACTACGTCTCGACGCTCGGCGAGGAGACGGCGCGGCACGACCACGCCACGTTCGACCTCGCCGTGGCGCGCGGAGACTTTTTCGTGTGCGCCTCCGCGGAGCAGCGGTTGTTCTACGCAGGCGCGCTCTATGCCCGAGGGCGCGTCGGCGCGCGGAATTTCCCTTCCGATCCGACGCTGTCGAAGCTCCTGGCGGTCGTGCCTTTCGGTTCGCCGGATGAGCCCGCCGCCGGAGATCGCGCGGCCGGCCGTCGCGCGGCAGGGATCGCGGGCGAAGGTCCGGTCGTTCTCTTTGGCGGCATCTACGACTGGTACGAGCCCGACCTGCTGCTCGAGGCGTGGCCGGGAATCCTGCGCCGGCATCCGCAAGCGCGACTCCTGTTCTTCGAGAACCCCAACCCGCAGAGCACACCCCAACGGGTGTACGCCCGCACGCGCGAGCTCGCCCGCGCGATCGATCCGAACGGCCGCTCGGTTCTCTTCTGCCCGTGGCTGCCGTACTCGGGGCGAGCGGACCTGTACGCCTCGGTCGACCTCGTCGTCTCGATCTCGTCGCCGGGGCTCGAGACGGATCTCGCATTCCGGACGCGCCTGCTCGACGCGGCGTGGGGAGGCGTGGGCAGCGTTTCCGTCGGAGGAGGACCGATCGCGCGGGAGCTCGAGGAGGCCGGAGCCGGGATGCGGGTCGAGCCGAGCGTCCCGGCCGTCTCCAACGCGGTTTCCGACCTGCTCGAGGACGAGCCTCGCCGCGCTGCCAGCGGGGAGGCGGCTCGCCGGTTCGCGGCGGCGCGCGCCTGGAGCCTCGTCACGGCGCCGCTCTCCGTCTGGTGCCGGGAAGCGCGCGTCGATCCCGGCCGCCTCGCGATTCCCGCCGGTGCGTCGACGTCCCTCTGGAAGCGTCTCGCGCGCCGCCGGCGAGGCTGAGGATGCGACCCCGCGCCGCCGAGGCTTCGGTTTCGCTGGGTTAATCTTCAGCCGCCCATGGCACAGCCCGGCCTCTCCGTCGTCGTCGTCCACCACCGCGGCGAACAGCATTTACGCGATGGCCTCGCGGCGATTTCCGCGGCCTCCGCGGGAGCCGTCTCCGAGACGATTCTCGTGGACAACACGGGGAAGGACGCGCGGGGCGCCTCCGGCCTCGAGCGCGTCCTGCGCGATTTTCCGGAGGTCCGGCGAGTCGGGAGCGGCGGCAACACGGGGTTTGCTGCCGGCTGCCGCCAGGGCGCGGAGGCGGCTCGTTTTCCTATCCTGCTGTTCGTCAACGACGACGCCGCCGTGCAGGAAGACGCCCCGGCGCTTCTCCGCGCCGCCCTCGAAGCCGCTCCGTCGGATGTCGCCGCGGTCGCCGGGCGGCTGGTGGACTGGACCGGACGCACGAACGATTTTTCCGACGGTTTCCTGACGTTTGACGGGCACGCTTTCCAGAAGGACGTCGGGCGGCCCGTCGCGGACGCGCCCGCGGGCGCTCCCGGCGAGGAGCGGCTCTTCGCCTGCGGGGGGCTGATGACGGTTCGCCGCGACCTGTACCTCGAGACGGGCGGCTTCGACGACGACTTTTTCGCGTACCTGGAGGACGTCGATTTCGGGTGGCGGCAGTGGGTCTACGGAAACCGAATCATAGCGGAACCGCGCGCCGTCGCCCGCCATCGTGGCGGCGCCACCGGCGAGGCGCTGGGGCTCTACTCCCGGGGTTTCCTCTTCGAGAAGAACGCCTTCTCGACGGCGTATAAAAATTTCGACGACGAGCACTTTCGCGCTTATATGCCGGCGATCCTCGGAGCCTTCATCGGACGGATCGCGGAGATGCTCGCGACGCGCAATCCCGGCGCGTCGGAGCTCGCGCGCGACCCGTACCGGGATCGCGGCTCCGCCCCGGAAGGTGCGGGCGGAGGCGCTAAGATATGGAGGAAGCTCCTGGGGATCGCGGCTCCCGCGGAAGGCGGTTCCGAGGCTGAGCTTCGGATCGGGGATCCGCTGACGATCGCCCATTTGCGCGCGCTCCTGTGGATCCACCGCCACCAGGACTCGCTCGCCAGGAAACGCGCGGCCGTCCAGGCGCGGCGCCGGCGCGGCGATGCCGAGATCTTCGGGCGATTTCCACTGCGTATCGTGCCCACGTACCCGGGCGACGAGCGGTTCGACGGCGCGTACTTCCGCGAGCTGCTCGGGCGCGCGCCGGGGCTCGTGCGGTCGAGCCTCGCCGAGATCTTCCGATGAGCGCGCCTGTTTTTTCCGTCGTGATCCCGACGTTCGAGCGACCGGACACCCTCTTCCGCGTGCTGGACGAGCTCGGAGAGCAGGAGGGTGCGCCCGCGTTCGAGGTCGTCGTGATCGACGACGGGTCCCGGGACGACACGGCCCGGCGGCTCGCGGAGTACAAGCCTCGTTATCCATTCCGGACGTTTTCGCAGGAGAACGGCGGGCCGGCTTCGGCCCGAAACCGGGGGATCCGGGCGGCGTCGGGCACGTACGTGCTTTTTCTCGGAGACGACACCGTGCCCGAGCGCTCGCTGCTCGCCGTCCACGGGAACGCGCACGCCGAGCCGCACGCGGGTCCGGTCGCGGTGCTCGGTTACACGACGTGGCCGACCGAGCGCCGCGTCTCGCCCTTCCTTCATCACATCAACGAATACGGGCTGCAGTTCGGCTACGCGCTCATCGACGATCCCGAGTCCGTGCCCTTCAACTTCTTCTACACCTCGAACATCTCGCTCTCGCGCGATCTGCTCGAGCAGGAAGGCTTGTTCGACACGACGTTCCCGCACGCCGCGTGGGAGGACATCGAGATCTCGTACCGACTGATGCGGCGCGGCATGAAGATCGTCTATCGGCCGGCGGCGGTGACTCGCCATCACCACGACATCACCTTCGCCTCCTTCCGGCGCCGTCAGGAAAAAGCGGGGGAGTCCGCCGCGATCTTCTACGCCAAGCATCCCGAGCTCGCCGATTTCCTCGCGGTCCCCCAGGCCCGGCAGTTCCGGGAAGACGGAGAGCTCGCGGCGCGCCTGCGACCCCTGTGGGCGGCTCTCGGCGAGCGCTGGGAGATCCCGGGAGCGCGCTCCGCGATCGACCGCGTGCTCCGGGAAGACTACCTGCGCGGCCTGCAGCGCGGGCTGGCGGCCGGCGACGGCAACGGAGTCCCGGGCGGGAAGTGACGTATCGAGGGGGTTCCGCTGCCCCTGCCAACCGCCGGGTCTGCCGCTCGTCCAATCGAGGTGTCCTGTTCCGGCAGACGATGCCATCGGGCGAGGTCAGGCCGAGCGTCACGCCGCAAAACGCCGCGTCCGCAACTCGAACAGAATGAGCCACTTGTGAATGAGGCCAGGACGGAACGAACTGGCGCCTGGTTTGCTTCGAACATCAACCGGGAGAACTGAAATGAAACAGAGGAACAACAGACTGCTTTGGATTCTCGCCGCGCTCATCCTCGCGTTGCCCGCGGCGTCCCTGACGGCCGCGCCCCGGGGCTACTTCGGCCACGGCGGCGGCCGCATCATCGTGCGCGGCGGATTCGGCCCCTACTGGGGCTGGGGCTGGCCGTACTGGTCGTACGGGTACGGATATCGGTACTCCGAGGCGGCCTACGGACCCATCTCGAACTGGGCCGCGGTCAAGACCGACGTCGCGCCGGAGGAGGCTCGTGTCTATCTCGACGGGCGGTACATCGGAACGGCCGACGACTTCGACGGCTGGCCGGACAAGCTTTACCTGCGGCCCGGCCGCTACAAGCTCGAGTTCCGGCTGAACGGATATCAGCCTGTCGTTATCCAGGTTGACGCTCGACGGGGACAGACCCTCGACGTCGACAATCATCTGCAGAAGGGCGGCGCGGGAGTGTCCACCAAGGCGGATCCGCCGAAGATGTCGGGCAACGTGCAGCGCTTCTTCGGGAAGCGGCGCGACGGACAGCCGGCTCGCGCTTACGTCCCGGATCGGGACACGGACGGGTCCTCCGCGTCGATGGGCACGTCGTCGATGGGAACATCTTCGAGTTCGAGCGACGCGGCCGGGAGTTCGGACGAAGACGGTCCGACGGCGGATGCGGAGCGCGACCGGGACGACGCGCGGGACCGCGATCGCCCGCCGGCGCGTACCGATGACGCCTCGCACAACAACGCGATGCGCTCCATGTCCGGCCGCTCGCCCCGCGCCGAGCGCAGCCGCCTCGTGATTCGCGTCGAGCCCGCGGATGCGGCGGTCTACGTAGATGACCGCTTCGTCGGAACCGCGGACGAGCTCGCGTCCATGGATAAAGGAATCGTCGTGACTCCGGGCAAGCACACCGTGACGGTCTCGCGCCCCGGCTACCGGGACAACAGCTCGGATGTCGATGTTGCCGCCGGACGGTCCGAAACGGTCGAGGTCGAGCTGGAGAAATAAGAGCCGCGGGCTCTCATCTCCAGGCAGGGTCGGAATCCAGGGCGGAGGACAACCTCCGCCCTTTTCCTTTCCCGGACGATACGGGCCGTGTCCGCGTCCCCGGACCCGTCGCAAGAATGAAAACCGACAACGAGGATCCCGCTCAGCGGGCGAGCATCAGATCCAGCAGCAGCGCCTCGAAGTGGAGCCGGCGGTTTCCTCGCCGGCTGTCCGGGGGAGCGTCGGCCGCGGCCAGGGCGGCGCGCCGCAGCGCGTCGATCGAACGGCGCCGGCCGAGCTCGCCGATCGGTCCCGCGACGGCGCGGTGGCGGATGCGGTCGGGAGAGGAGGCGGCGGCGACGGCGGCATCGGCCAGGAGCTCGGCGAGGAGGCTTCCCCCGGGCGCATCCGGCCGTCCGATGTCTTCCGCGAGGAGGAGCAGGGGAGCCGGGCCATCCGTGATCCCGGATTCGAGGGCGACCAGGATTCGCGCGCGAAGCTCTCGAAACTCGGAAAGGAGCGGGATCGGATCCGTTTCGGTCTCGCCGGCGAAGAGCGCGAGGTCCGCCGCGTCGTCCTCGCCGATCCCGCGTCCGGTCCACAGCGCCTTGCGCTCCGCGCGCGAAAGCGCCGGAACGATGGCGGAGGCGCAGCGGGAGAGGATGGTCGGGAGGAGCGCTTCCGGGCGCGACGTCGTGAGGATCCAGTGCAGGTGAGCGCCGGGCTCCTCGAGTGATTTGAGGAGGGCGTTCGCGCCTTCGACGCCGAGCTCCTCGCCGTGGAGCAGGAGCACGACGCGGCGCGACGACTCGTAAGGACGCCCGGCCGCGAACGCGAGGGCCTGGCGGATGCGCTCGACTTTGATCTGAACGCCGTCCGGCTCCACGACGAACAGGTCCGGGTGGTTTCCGGCTCCCGCGCGGCGGCACGAATCGCACGTCCCGTCCGGGTCCGCGCCGGGGCAGAGCAGCAGAGCGGCGAGCCGGCGTGCTTCCGCCTCGAGGCGGTCATCGGACGGCCCGCTCAGAAGGAGGGCACCCGGGAACGCTTCGCGCTGGCGCGCGAGCCGGTCGAGCATCGCGAGCGCGCTCACGAAGGGAGCCCGAATCGCGCCGCGAGCAGGCTCCAGGCGGTGGAAGAAACCTCCGCGGCGGGACCGGCAGCGGGGATCAGACGGACGCGCGCGGGCTCGCGCCGGGCAATCTCGCGAAACGCTTCGCGGACCCGTTCGTGAAACGCGAGATCGGCGGACTCGAAACGGCCGGCGTGCCCGTCCCGGCGACGGGCGCGAGCCAGGCCTTCCGACGGATCGAGATCGAAGACGAGCGTCAGGTCGGGCATGATCCCGTCTCGGGCAATCGCGTCGACGAAGGCGATGTCGGAAGGGCGGATCCCCCTCCCGGCCTGCTGGTACGCCTCGGTCGAATCGGAGAACCGATCGCACAGGACGAGCTCGCCGCGCGCGAGCGCCGGGCGGATCGTCTCGACGACGTGCTGCCTCCGATCGGCCTCGTACAGGAGCCACTCCGCTGCCGGGTCGAGGTGCACGTTGGCGACGTCCATGAGGATCGCGCGAATCCTCCGCCCGATCTCCGTGCCGCCGGGCTCCCGCGTCACGCAGATCGCGGTTCCGCGAGCCCGCAGGGCCTCCACGGCGAGCGCCAGCTGGGTCGTCTTGCCGCACCCTTCGACGCCCTCGAACGTGATGAAAGGCATAGGCGCTCAAGATACAACGCCGCTGCGATGTACCGATGGCAGCCTGCGCGCGGATCTCGTGGAGTGTGAATCTCGCGATCTCGCGATCTCATGATCTCGCGATCAATCGAACTATCCAATCATCGAGAAATCTTGGGAAGACCGGCGGTGAGAACACAGGTCCTTCGATTCGAAGAAGCCGAATCGACGAGAGCCTCCCCCTCACCCTGCCCTCTCCCCCGAGTGCGGGGGAGAGGGGAATGCCAGCGACTCGTTCGCGATCCCCCGATTCTCCGCATTCCCCCTCTCCCGGCGGGAGTGTATGGACCGGAGACATGGTGGACGGGTGTTCGGAGACATGGTGGACGGTTTTTAAGATTGTATTTCGGGGAGGTTGAGATCGATTTGGGCAA
>JBBSEW010000049.1:0-29767 GCA_038239305.1 Thermoanaerobaculia bacterium
GAACCCCCGGTACCCTTTCGGGCACAGTGGTTTTCAAGACCACCGCCTTAAACCGCTCGGCCACTCCTCCAGAGGAGGACTTCTAGCGCGCATCCCGGAGGAGGGATGAGCGCCGGGCAATACCGGCGCGAGCTCACGGCCCCGCTCGCGCGCGGCCGCTCGGTTCGAACCCCCGGTACCCTTTCAGGCACAGTGGTTTTCAAGACCACCGCCTTAAACCGCTCGGCCACTCCTCCGCGAACTGCGAATCTTAGCGTGCCGGGGGATAGAGAGCCGGGGCGAAGACTACCGGAGCACCAGGAGGCAGGCTGTGCCGTCGGTGAAGAAGTGGTCGCCGGCGAAGTTTCGGCCTTTTTGAGCTCCCGTCACCGTCAGGCGCGCCTCGGCGCGGACCGCGCCCGCGGACGTGAGGCTCTTGCGCACGTACTCGCGCTGCTGGTCGATGTCCGGGTCGATCGCGTGGACGGGGACCGGCATCGACGTTCTCTCGAAGCCCTTGTCGAAGTGCGCCGTCGCCACCCAGATGTGGCGGCCCGCGTCGGAATCGAGCCCCGAGTTCCAGAGATGAATGTGGTGGCGCTCCCGGATGGAGTTTGCCGCCGTCGGCTTCTCGAACGTGAGACGGTTCGGCCTTCCGTTCCAGAACGTAGGCGTCCCCGGCTGAGCCGCGTAAGGGGAACGCCTCGTCATGGCCACCACCTCGCGGCGAAGCGCGCGCCAGCCGAGCGGATCCGCGGAGATCCAGCCGGCTCGAACGAACGCAGCCCGGACCTCGTCCTCCGTTCCGATGAAGACGAGGTTGATCGGTTCCATCGGGCGGCCGGAGATGTCCTCGCTCGTCTTCGGAAGCGCCAGGAAGAGCTGCGCGGGCACGTCGTGCTCCGAAACGATCGGCGTCACGAGCGCGGTCGTGTGCGGCTGGCGCAACGGGATCGAGGAGTACAGGATCCCGACAGTGACCGCCCAGGCGGCGGCAATCAGGAGGTCCTGCCAGTCGCGGGCTCGCCGCGCGGCTCGAGGTTCCTCCGCGAAGGAGCGCGGCTCGCGCAGTGAGAGGGATGTCACGGTGAGCGCGAGCCAGACGGCGCCGGCGGCAAGAGAGCCGAGCACATCGGACGGCCAGTGAACCCCGAGATAGACACGAGAGAATCCGATCAGCATCACGACGGCGAGGCTCGCGAGCGCCGCGAGAACACGGACGCGCCGACGCGCCGTGCGGAAGAGAACGTACCCGGCCAGCCCGTAGAACACCGTCGCGATGAACGTGTGCCCGCTCGGAAAGCTGAAGCTGCTTTCGAAGGTGAGCGCGTTGCCCGGCTCCGGGCGCGACCGATGGATCAACGTCTTGGCGAGCCAGACCGCGCCCTGCCCGAACCCCAGCATCAGCGCCAGGGCCGCGATCTCGGTTTTGCGCCTCTGGAGCGCCAGGGCGAGCGCCACCGCGATCGCGCCCGCAAGAATCCCCTGCCACCTCCCGAGATCCGTCGCGAACACCATGACCCGCGTAAACCCGGGCGTCCGGAACGTCTGGACGAGGTTGCTGATGCGGAGGTCCGTTCGGATCAGTGCCGAGTTGTCGCCGAGATCCGTAACGATCCGCGCAAACAGCACAGAACAGAGCGTCGCGGCCGCCAGCCCGATGGCGACTCGCGCGATGACGGCCTCACGCGAGAGACCGACGGACGCCGCGCCAGTCCCGGAATTTCCCCGTCCGCTTTTCTCTTCTTTTTTCTTCCGCACCACGCCGCTGATCCTTTCGGTTCGCCACACTCGATCGAACATCAACCGATTCGTCCGCCGAAGAGCACCTTTCGTGCCCGATCAATCTCACGCCCGGAACAGGATCCGCCCGCCCCCGGCTACGCCTCCCGCCCGAGGCACGCGTCGGCCTTGCCGCTGGAGGGAAACCGGGCCGCCGCTCGTCGTTCGGGTCGCGGTCGCTGAGAGGCGAAAGTCTGCGAGAGGCGTGCGCCCTCACTCATGGCCTCGTACGGAAGGCTCCGCCGGCGGCGGGCTCCAGCGAGACTTCATGCACTGTTTGAGCCCGGGGCCGGGAGCCCTCCCGGAGGAGACCCTCGAAATCGGGGCACAAGGCAGAGGTGACTGCGTCTCTCTATAGCTGCCCCGATTTCGTGGAGGCGCGGCTGCCATTTCTCTTCTCGCGCATCCATAGCCGCGCCGTGTCGACGGAGCGGAGGGCTACGGACCCGGGCGTCTGGAGAGCTCCGAACCGTTCATCGGCAGGATCGGCCGTGAAAATGAAAGGGATGGCGTGAGATGCCGCCGTCGGAGGTGTTCAGCCTCTTCCGATCCCCGTGTCGTCGAAACCCTGGAGCTCCGCCAGGCGGCGCTCGAGCTCTTTGCGCTCGGTGATGTCGCGGTGGATGAAAATCGCCGCCGTGGTCCGGCCGTACTCGTCCGAATGCGGCACGACCGTCGTCTGGGACGTCCCGCGGGCGCCGTCCCGGCGGCGGAAGCGCACCTGGCCGGCCCACCGGCCAATTCGCTGAATCGCGTCGAGCATCTTTCCGGTCAGCTGCTGGTCCTCCGCGGGCGAGAGGAGGGTCTCGGGCGTCTTGCCGAGCAGCGTCTCGCGGGGATGCCCGAACATCTTCTCGGCCGCCGGGTTGCAGTCCACGATTCGACCCGCCATGTCCGTGACCACGACCGCGTCGAACATGTGCTCGAACGTGCGGGCCTGCCGGCGGAGAATTTCTTCCATCCGCGCGCGATCGGTGACGTCCCGGAAGCTCCACACGCGGCCCACGATCGCCCCCCCGACCCGCTGCGGCTGGGAATAGCGTTCGAACACCCGCCCGTCCTTGAACTCGAGCCAGTCGAAGCTCTGGGAGTCCGGATGGTCGTAGAGCTCCTTGATCTTCCGCAGGAAGGAATCCGGGTTCTTGAGCTGGGAGAGAACGGACGCGAGCACCTTCGCGTCGTCCCGCGAGGCGATCACGTTGTCCGGCACGCGCCACATCTCGACGAACTTGCGGTTATGGCGCACGATTCCGCCTTCGCGATCCACGACGAGGAGCCCGTCCGCTGAGGATTCGAGCGTCGCCTCGAGGAGAGAAAGAGAGAGGGCCCGCTCTTCATCCGCGCGGACCCGATCCGTGATGTCGCGGAAGCTCCAGACGCGGGTTCGTCCGTGGGACGACCGCTCGCGGGAGGCCGGCGAGAACCGTTCGAAGGCCCGACCATTCTTGAAGTGGAGGACGTCGAGCGTCTCCGCACGCGGATGGGCATACACGTTCATGGTTCGCGTGACGAAGCGCTCCGGCTCGACGAGCTGATCGAGCACGAACGCCAGCGCCCGATCGTCGTCTCGGGATGCCACGATTTCGTCGGGAATTCCCCACATCACGACGAAGCGCATGTTGTAGGTCACGATTTTGCCGTTTTCGTCCACGACGAGAATTCCGTCCGCCGTCGAGTCGAGCGTCGACCGCAGGAGTGCGAGCGTGCGCTCGAGGCTGTCCTTCGCCCGCTCGCGATCCGTGACGTCGAACGCGATGCCGACGACTCCCTCGATGGCACCGTCGGGGGACCGCAGGGGCTCCAGGTGGCTCGCGTACGTCCGGTCGGCCCAGTGCATCTCGTATTCCGCAGACTCGCCCTGCAGAGCGCGGTGGTGCGCGGCGATTGCCGCGACTTCCGGATCGTTCGTCTTGAGATAGTCGGTGAGCAGGACGCCCGCGAGCTCCCCCGGTTTCAGCCCGAGCGTCGCGAGTCCGCCTCCGAGGGAGGACTGGAAACGGAGGTCATGATCGGTCGTCCAGACGATCGCGGGCATCTGATCGGCGAGGAGGCGCAGCATCTCCTCGCGATTCCGGATTCCGGCCGGTCTCGATCCCTCTGATTGTTCGACCATGGGTGGACGGGAGAATCTTACGCCGAGAGGTAGAGAGTTCTGGGCTCCATCATCTCCTCGATCGCGTACCGGATTCCCTCGCGGCCGAACCCGGAGGCCTTGACGCCGCCGTACGGGAAGTTGTCGATGCGCAGCGTGGGAGCGTCATTGATGATCACTCCCCCGACCTCCAGGCCCTCGAACGCCGCCAGAGCCCGCCGGATGTCCCGGGTGAAGACGCCGGCCTGAAGGCCGTAAGCCGTGTCGTTGGCGCGCGCGAGAGCTTCGTCGAACGAGGCAAACGAGTCGATCGTGGCAACCGGTCCGAAGATCTCGCGGTCCCGAACGGCGCTTCCCGGGGGGACGCCCGACAGGACCGCCGGAGAGAGGCGCGCCCCGTCCCGGACGGGTGCGAGCAGGACTCGCGCGCCGCGGCCTCTTGCTTCCTCGACCCACCGCTCGACCCGCTGCGCGCTCTCGGTGTCGATCATGGGTCCGACCACCGTTTCCGGAAGTGACGGATCGCCCGGCGTCATGCCCCGGGCAGCCTCGAGGAAGAGCTCGCGGAACTCCGGTTCCACCTCTCGAGCGACGAAGATCCGCTGAGCCTTGATGCATACCTGGCCCGCATACGCAAATGCCGCCACCGCCAGGCGCGAGGCGGCGTCCTCGACGTTGGCGTCCGCGCACACGATCGCCGCCGCGTTGCCGCCAAGCTCGAGAATCACTTTCCGGCGCGCGGCCTCTTCCTTGATCTTCCATCCCACGGCATCCGACCCCGTGAAGCTGACGCACCGGATCCGGGGATCGGTCCAGAGAGCCCTCGCGACGTCGGGATCCGCATGGACCAGCGAAAAGGCGCCGGCCGGCCAGCCCGACCGCTCGATCGCCCGCGCCAGCAGGTCCGCCGTCATCGGCGTTCTCGGCGAAGGTTTGAGGATCACGGGATTTCCGGCCGCGATCGCGGGAGCGACCTTGTGAAGCACGAGATTCAACGGAAAGTTGAAGGGCGTGATCGCCGAAACGGGACCCACGGGAAAACGGCGCACGAGGCAGAGCGCTCCTTCCCCCCGAGGCTCGATGTCCACGGGCAGGACTTCTCCCCCGATCCGCGTCGCCTCCTCCGCCGCGAGTCGCACCGTGACCAGGGCGCGCTGAACTTCCGCATCCGCGAAGAGCCTCGGCTTGCCCGCCTCGGCGACGATCGTCGCCGAGTATTCCTCGCGACGCGTCTCGATGTCCGCCTCGATCACGCGCAGGACAGACGCGCGCGCGTGCGACGGAAGCCGGCGGGTCTCCGCGAACGCCCGATCCGCGGCACCGATCGCCTTCTCGATCTCCGCGGGGCCGGCGCGCGCCGCGCGAGCGAGTGGTTCGCCCGAGTGAGGCGATCGGACATCGATCCACTCTCCGGTCGAGACTTCCGCACCGGCGATCCGAAGCGCGAGCTCGCGAACGGGCATCGGCGGCTTAAGGCCTGGGAGTCGGGCGGGGAGCGGCTCCGGCGAGGCGCTCGCGAATCGACTTGGACAGGCCTACAAGCTCCTTGTTGGCGGCGGCCGCGCGCGCGTACGCGTCAAAGAAAGCACGCGGCCCGGCCCGCAGGGCTTCACGCAACGCCTTCACGCCGAGCGTCTGCACGATCCCGTCAACGAGAAAGGCGCCGTCCTGGCCGGCGACGTGCCCCACGAAGTCGCCACGCTTCGTCTCGGCCGTCAGCTCCATCCGTCTCTCGAGGTTGTCGGCGGTCTCGGCGAACCGATCGGCCCGGCGATTCAGATCTTCCACCGCGCGGCGCATCGGATCCTTCAGCCAGATCGAGAGAGGGAAAAAGTTCTCGTCGACAGAGTAAACCGCGGATGGTCCCGCGACCGCGATCGCATGCAACAGGACCTCCATCTGGCCGAGCTGCGGGTCGGGACGCTGCCACGCGGGGCTCTCGACCCGGTACGCGTCCCAGGCTGCGCGGAAAGCCTCGCCGGCGATCACCCGCGCGATCCGCGAGATCCGGCTGTCGAGGGGCTCGCCCTCGGAGTCTCCGATGGCGCGCGACAAATCGATCACCATCGCTTCGCGGCCGTTCTCCCCCTTGAGCACGATGTGATCCCCGAGTCCGGACAGGCCGAAGCTCAGAAAGACGTCGAGACGCACGGAGACGGGGCGGTCCGCCGGAAGCAGCGCAGCCGCTCGCATCGACGCGAGTCTCACGATGTCCGCCTGACGGGCTGTGATTGCCTCGAGGAGAGCCTCCCAGCGGTCGCGCGACTCCCGGATGGAGCGGAAGTCGAATACGGAGGACTTCGTCTTCTCGTCGAACGCTGCGGCGAAATCCCGCTCGAAGACCTCCGCGGTCCGCTGGGAGTCCCGGATCGCGAAGCGCACGGCGGCGAGATCCTCCAGGATCCGCGTATCGGTGGACTCGTACTTCGGGCGCGACAGCGACGCGAGAATCTCCTGCGCGGCCTTCGGCTGGATGACGATCTCGATCACGTGGGACGCGCCCGCCGCGACGTCGTAGGGCGCCCGGGAAGCGGGTTTGGAGGAGACCGCAGGAGCGGAGGACGCCCCCGCAGGCGCCGCAGGCGAAGAGGAAGGAGCCGTGGAACAGCCGGCCGCGAAGAGGGCGGCCGCGAACGCGCCGGCGGCGATGACCCGTTCCGTCGACGCCCGTTGTAAACAGCTCATCCGAGGATTGCCTCGACGGCGCGGTCGACGTCCGCGAAGTTTTCGAAGAGCGCATCCGGCTTCTCGGCCGCGAGGCGGTCGGGGCGCGTCGGACCGGTCGCCACCGCGACGGATCGCACGCCGATCGAGCGGCCGCATGCCACGTCGTGCACCGAATCCCCGACGATGACCACGGACTTGCCGGCGAACCGGTGTCCGGTCTGCGCCTCCGCGCGCGCGACCGCGATCTCGGGGAGCTGATAGCGGTCCGCCGAATCACTTCCGTAGGCGCCGAACGGAAAATATCCATTGAAACCCGGAGGCTCGAGCTTGATGCGCGCGCCCCGCTCGAGGTTACCCGTCAGAAGCGCCAGCGTCACGCTCGGCTCCGCCGCGAGACGCCGCAGAATCTCCGGAATGCCCGGCTTCGGAACGACGGCTTCGGGCGCGAGTCGCGCGGTGAGCTCCTCGAGATAGGCGTCGAGGGCCGCCGCCAGATCGCTCTCGCATCGCGTCTCTCCAACCGTCTCGCGGATCAGCTCGCGGATGATCTGGGGGTCCGTTTTTCCGGAGAAGTCATGCGAATCGGCCGAGCCGCCCCAGGCGTACACCCGGCGAAGCGCCGCGAGCACCGACTCGCGCGCCGCGCGGCCGGCCGAGAGCAGGGTCCCGTCGATGTCGAAGAGGACGAGCCGCGGCGGCGCCGGCGACTGGCTTCGAGCCAGCGACAGGCCCGACCGGGCTTCGCTCCGAACCGGGGTCACGTCCAGGCGCGCGGGTTGTTTCTTAACGGGCCGCCTCCGCATGGATCTGCCTCGGACCCCGGCCTGCGAGCGACGCCGCCGGCTCGATGTCCGGCGCGCCGTCCCTCGCGTCGAGGGCCCGCGCGCGGACGCGTTCCGGGGAGGGGACGAGGAGCGGAAGAAAGGCTGTTTTCTTCACGGCCGGATCATACCGCCGGGGATCGGTTCGCTTCACGCGCCCACCGGCGGACCGCCGCGAATCCGGCGGCCGAGTCGCAGGAGCGCTCGTCCCGCGATTCGCGGAGACGCTAGACTTGCGGCGATGCAGGAGATGACGGCACTTCCGCCGCAGATCGCGCGATCGCTCGGCGGCGAGGCTTTCCGGCGCCGGCGGCGGATCGTCCTCCCCTTTCTGACCGCCGATCCCGAGGGATTTCCGCGCGCGGCCCTGCTGACGGCAGGCGAGGTCCGGGCTCTCTCCCCGGGGGCGATCGCGGTCGCCGTCCTCGGCGCGAGCCGAACGGCTCTCAATCTGATCCGCCGCCGCCAGGCCACGCTTCTCTTTCTTCAGCGCAACCTCGCGGCCTCGATCCGGCTGCGCGCGGGCCGGGGCCGCGTCTGCCGATGGGATCCGGACAGGACCCTCTTTCCGCTCGCCGTGTTCCGAGTCCGGGTGGATGCCGCATCCCCCCGCGAAGGCAAGGTGGCGCTGATGTCGGGAGCCATGTTCGGCGGCGCCGATGCCGCTGGACTGTTTTCGGAGGAGCTCTTCGCGGAGCTCGCCGGCGTGACGATTCCGTGAGCCCGGTGTTCGCATGAACAGGGAGACCGTATGAGATTCGATGGCCGCACCGTGCTCGTCACAGGCGGTGGCCGAGGCATCGGCCGCTCGATCGCTCTGCGCTTCGCCGAAGAGGGCGCGTGTGTCGCCGTCGTCTCGCGCACCGAGACCGAGTTGGCGAAAACCGTGGAGCTGATCACGGAAGCCGGCGGACGCGCCCTGTCCATTCCGGCCGATGCCCGCGAGAGCGCAGCGGTCGACGCCGCCGTGGCCCGAACGGAATCTGAGCTCGGCCCGATCGACGTGCTCGTCAACAACGCCGGCATGTTCTTATGGAAGCCCTTTCTCGCGGCGACCGCAGAGGACTGGGATCGGGTGATCGCGACGAACCTGACCGGCACGGCGACATTCTGCCGCGCCGTACTGCCCGGCATGGTCGAGCGGCGGCGCGGCCGAATCGTGAACGTTTCATCGGTTCACGGGCTCCGCGGGGACGCCAATCTTTCGGCGCACAGCGCGGCCAAATTCGGCGTCATCGGGCTGACCCAGAGCCTCGCGCGCGAGTTCCGAGGCCACAATGTCGCTGTCAACGCCGTCTGTCCGGGAGCCGTCGACAACCGGATCGACGAGACCGCGGACGTCGACCGTTCCTCACCGCTGTCGCAGAAGCTCTGGCCTCGCGACGTCGCCCGAACGGTCCTGTTCCTCGCCTCCGACGACGCGGCGGGGATCACGGGTGCGGCTCTGGAGGTTTATGGCGGGACGCATCTGACGATCCAGGGCTGAGAGCCGGCGCGGCGCGCCCGCCCGTATTTCGCTGAGTCTTCGTTTCCGGTTTACGTCAACCCGACGACGATCGGCCTCGTCGTTGTCGTCGGAAGAGAGCTATCGCTGTCAGCGCGACGCCGCGAGCGACTCGTTTCCCGTCTCCCGTTTCCCGTTTCCCGATCCCTCCTGGCCGGCGACATCGTCGCGGATCGCGAGGGCGACCTCCGGATGATTCGTCGTCACGGAGGCCACGCCGAGGTCGAAGAGCCGGCGGATCTCGAGGGGGTCATCGGCGGTCCAGGGGTGCACGGAAAGATGGGCCGCGGCGGCCTGGGCGAGAAACGCCGGCGTGACGAGATCGTGCTTCGGACCGATCGCGTCCGCGACGGGAAAGAGCGGCGTCAGCCGGCCTTCTTCCGGCATCGCCACGGCGTGGTCGATCAGAAAGCTCGTCGCCATTCCGGGATCGGCCTCGCGCATCTTCTTGAGAAATTCCGCGTCGAACGATGCCACCAGGCAGCGGTCCTGCACACCGAACTCGGCCGCGACGCGAGCCACGCGCCGGGCCATCAGGGCGAGATGGGTCGCGGCGGTCGTCTTCACCTCGATCACGTACCGGAGCGCGGGGCCGTAGCGATGAAACACATCCTCGAGCTTCGGTATCCGGTACGAACCGAACTCCGAGGGCAGCTGCAGTTTCTCGATCTCCCGCGCGGTGAAGGTCCGCACCGGGATGCGCTGGTTCCCGAGGACGATCTCCTCGTCGTGAAAGAGAACGGCTTCTCCGTCGCGCGTCTGCCGGAGGTCGAACTCGACGGCGTCCACGCGCAGGATCTCCGCGGAATCGAGGCTGTCGATCGTGTTCTCTCGAGCCTTCTTCGGAGCGCCACGATGTCCGACGACCCATGGCGGGTGCGGTTTCTTCCAGTCGCTCATGTTGCTGTACCGCTTTCCATGACCGCCGATTCTATTTCGGACAACAGCGCGCCCAGGGCCGCGTCCGGATCCGTCGCCGCAGTCACCGGACGGCCGACGACCAGCAGGTCCGCCCCGGCGCGGACGGCTCCGGCCGGAGTCGCCGTCCGTTTCTGATCGCCCGCCTCGCCTCCCGAAGGCCGGATGCCGGGCACGACTGTCCGGAAACCCGGTCCGCAGGCGGAGCGAATCCCGGGCAGATCCGTCGCCGAGCAGACGACGCCGTCGAGGCCGCAGTCCCGGGCCAGTATCGCGAGGCGCAGCGCGATTCCCTCGGGCGTTCCCGCCATCGGAAGATCGGCCAGCGCGCGCGAGTCGATCGATGTCAGCAGCGTCACGCCGATCAGGAGAGGCCGCGGATCCGACCGCTCGACCGCCTCGCGCGCGGCCATCAGCATCGCCCGTCCGCCGCTCGTGTGGACGTTCACCATCGACGCACCGGATCGCGCAGCGCTCTCGACCGCGCGCGCGACCGTGTTCGGTATGTCATGCAGCTTCAAGTCCAGGAACACGCGAGCCCCGGCGTCCGCCACTTCCGACACGATCCCCGGCCCCTCCGCGACGAAGGCTTCGAGCCCGATCTTCACCCAGCCCGCGCGGGGAGCGAACCGCCGCGCGGCCGCGATCACCTCTTCGCGCGTCGCGAAATCGAGAGCGATACAGAGCCGATCCGCCCCCGGGGACTTCATCCTTCCGCTCCCGCGTCGATTCGGGAGGGCGCGGGCTGGTGGGCGCGTCCCGCCAGGGCGGACGCCGCCACGCCCCGGGTCGTGCAGTACGCCGCGAGCTCGTCGACCAGTCTCTCCGAGACTCCCGGCTCGCGAAAGTTGGCCGTGCCGACCTGCACCGCGGTCGCCCCCGCGGCGAGGAACTCGAGAACGTCGGACAGATCCGAAATGCCGCCGATACCGACGAGCGGCATCCCCGGGAGGGCGCGCGCGACCTGATACACCATGCGGACGGCGAGCGGCCGTATTGCGGGACCGGAGAGACCTCCCGTGCCGAACGAGATGCGAGGCCTCGCCGTCTCGGGATCGATCGCCATCCCGACGAACGTGTTGACGAGCGAGAGCACATCGGCACCCGCGTCCCGAGCCGCCCGAGCGGACTCCACGAGATCAGGGGCGTTCGGCGACAGCTTGACCAGGAGGGGCCGGCGTGTCGCGGCCCGCACCCGCGCCACGAGGGAGGCCGTCGCCGCCGGCGAGTTGCCGAAGAGCATGCCGCCGCGCTCGACGTTCGGGCAGGAGATGTTGAGCTCGATCGCCGCGAGCCCCTCCGCGGCTTCGAGAGCCTGGACGACCGCGACGTAGTCTTCCTCCCCGTCCCCCCAGACGTTCGCGACGACCGTGACGCCGAGCTCCCGCAGCTTCGGGAGCTTCTCCCGCAGGAACACGTCCACGCCAATGTTCTGGAGCCCGATGGCGTTCAGCATCCCCGCCGGAGTCTCGCAGATGCGCGGTGGAGGATTACCCGCATGGGGCGCGAGCGAGAGGCCTTTCGTGCAGATGCCGCCGAGCTTTCCCAGGTCGACGAAGTCCGTGAACTCGAGGCCGTACCCGAACGTTCCGGAAGCGGTCAGGATCGGATTCCTCAGCTCGAGCGGTCCGAGCCGCACCGCGAGGGACGCAGAAGACGCGGGAAGCGGGGCGGTCATCGGAGCCAGCCTCGCTTCATGGCCGAAGGGCGTCCCACGCGATGCGGTCCGGCGCGAGGATCGGCCCTTCCTTGCACGACACCAGGAAACGCTCGGCCGTGCCCGGGATGACGCATGCGAGACACGCCCCGAAACCGCACCCCATCTCCGCCTCCGTCGAGAATTCCGCGGAGAGCTGGAGCCGCGCGACCACGCGCGCCAGAGCGGCGAACATCGGCATCGGTCCGCACGCAAAGACCCGCGTATACGCGACGCCTTCCGCCCGCTTCTCAAACAGGTCCGTGACGAAGCCTCGCTCGCCGCGCGAACCGTCGTTCGTCGCGAGATAAATGTCCCCGGTGACGATTCCGTCAAAGCGCTCCGCCAGCTCGAGGTCCGCGGCGCTCCGCCCTCCGAGAAAGAGATCCGCCGTCAGGCCCGCACTCGCGAGCGCCCGGAACAGCAGCGGGAACGGGGCGACACCGATTCCTCCCGCCACGACGGCAAGGCGGGTCCCCGGAGAAACGCCCGAAGTCGAGAAGCCGTTGCCGAGAGGTCCGAGCAGGAGTACTTGCTCTCCCGGAGCAAGGTGCGCCAGCGCGATCGTCCCGGGGCCGATCGTCTTGATCAGGAACTCCACCTCTCCCCGCTCGGAGTCCGCGTCCGCGACCGAGTACGCGCGCCGCAGGTAGGGCCGGATGCGTCCCGGCACGTCGAGCATCACGAATTGCCCGGGAAGAACCTCGCGCGCGACGGCGGGCGCGGAGAATGTGACGGAGAAGAGAGAGGAAGAGAAAGTGCGGGTGCGGAGGAGGAGGGCGGTGTGGTCGGACCTCACTTGCGCCAGTCTACGTCAGGGCCATGACCGAAGCGTGTCGCCGGCGATTCCCGCCGCCTGATCGGCTACCGAGGGGCCAGCGGGAAAGACGGCTGAGAACCGACAGGGCAGGCAGACAGGCGGGTGGAGGTCAGACCAGAAAATCGACCCGGGTCGTATCGGCCTCGGACCCCGCCTCGGCCTCGGCGTCGGCGTCCTTCAGCGGTTCCTTGCGCGCCTTCTTCGAACAGGGCTCGCAGCGGATCGCACCGTTTCGCTCGTCGAATGGCCGCGCATAGGTACCGCAGATGTAACACCGGCGGAGCGCGCGGTGATTGGCGTCGCTGCTCTCGGCCTCCACTCGCACTCGCAATTCGCGGGTCATCCCATTCTCGACTTTCCGTCTCCGCTACCCGTCGAGCTCTGTCTCGAGGCTCAACCTCACGGGGAGACACTCCCATCCAAGCAGACTCGGTGCCAAAAGCAATTTACTGAAATGGAATGACTTATGCGAGGCAAACCGGACGGAGGCTGTCTGGAAAGTCGGCGGATTGTCCTCCGATGAGGTCGAAGACAGGTGCCGACCCGTTCAGTCGCCGGCCCGCGCTTCCTGTTCGAGCTCGTTGGCCATGCCGTCGTGTCCGTGGCTGCGGGCGGTTTCCGCCCCCTGCAGGAAAGCATGCTTTGCCGCTTCTTCGTCGCCGAGACGTCTTAGCGAATGGCCGAGGAGCCGGTAGGCGGCGCCCTCGTCCGTCGCCCGCGCGAGATAGTCGCGGAGCAACGCGACCGTGTCGCTCCAGCGCTCGCCCTTGAAGTATTCGTTGGCGAGCATCAGGAGCGTCAGCGTATTGGCGGGGTCTTTCTCCCGAAGGTTCTCGAGGGCCGCGATCCGGGTGGACGACATCAATATGCCGCGAGCCGGTCGAGGCCTCGGCGGATGTGACTCGCCTGCGGGAGGATGAAGTCCTCGACCTGGGGCTGGTAGGCGACGAAGGTGTCCGTCGCGGCGACGCGCTCGACGGGGGCGTCCAGGTAAGGGAAGAGCTCGCTTCCGATCCGCGCGGCGATCTCCGCTCCGTACCCCCAGGAGATCGGATCCTCATAGACCACGAGCGCCCGGTTCGTCTTCCGCACGGAAGTCGCGATGGTCTCCCAGTCGTACGGCGAGAGCGTCCGCAGGTCGATCACCTCCGCCGTCTTGCCGGTCTCCTCCGCAAAGGCGCGCGCGGCCTGCAGGGACCGGTACACGGTGGCTCCATAGGTGATGATCGTGACGTCTGACCCCTCCGCGACGATCGAGGCGCGACCGAAGGGGATCATGTAGTCCGGACCCGGGTACACGCCCTTGTTGTGCGTCTGCCGGTACAGGTGCTTGTGCTCGAGGAAAAGAACCGGGTCCTCGCACCGGATCGCCGTCCGCAGGAGGCCGTTCGCGTCCAGCGCGTTCGACGGCATGACGACGCGCAGACCGGGAATGTGCGTCATGAGGACAGCGCCCGATTGCGAGTGATATACGGCGCCGCCGCCGATGTAGCCGCCCGTGGCGACGCGGATGACGACCGGCGCGGACCACGTGTTGCCCGACCGCCAGCGAAGGTTCGAGAGCTCGTTGTGGATCTGCATGTATGCCGGCCAGATGTAGTCGTAGAACTGGATCTCGACCACGGGCTTCAGGCCTCGCACCGCCATTCCGATCGCGCGCCCGATGATGTTCGCCTCGGCGAGCGGCGAGTTGAAGACGCGGTCCTTGCCGTACAGGCGCTGCAGGTTGGCCGTCAGCTTGAACACCCCGCCCTTGCCCTTGAGGTGCTCGAGCACTCCTTCGCGCGAAGCGTCGGCGACGTCCTCGCCGAAGATCACGATGCGAGGATCGCGCTTCATCTCGTCCCGCATGCACGCGTTCAGGAGATCGACCATGGTCGTCGGCGCGGCCCCCGCCTCGATGACGGGCTCCGTCGCAAACACGGAGGACGTCGGATCGACGTCCGGCGAATAAACGAATTCGTGAGCGGAATCGGGCGCGGGAAGGGCCGCGGCGAGCGCCCGGTCGGCGGCCTCACCGACCTCGCGGTCGACCTCCTCGTGCAGCTTCTCCAGATCGCCCTGGGAAATCAGGCCTTCGCGGAGAAGCAGCTGCGACGTCAGCCGAATCGGATCCCGCTCGGCATCGCGGTCGCGCTCCTCTTTCGGGCGGTACATCGCCTCGTCGTCGGAGAGCGAGTGGCTGTAGGGGCGCACCACGTGGGCATGGACCAGCGCGGGACCTTTCCGCTGGCGGCAATACTCCGCCGCGTAACGCAGAGCGTCGTAGGACTCGAGGAAATCGCAGCCGTCCACCTCGGCGAGAAACAGGTTCGGGAAGCCGCGGAGAAGCTTCGAGATCGATCCTCCCGGCGTGTTGACCTCGACGGGCACCGAGATCGCGTACCCGTTGTCTTCGATCAGAAAAAGGACGGGAACTTTCAGGTTGCACGCGGAGGACAGGGCTTCCCAGAACTCGCCCTCGGAGGTCTGGCCCTCGCCCCCCGAGACGATCACGATCTCATCGTCGTGGTATCCGCCACGGCCCGCGAGCTCCGGGATCAAGCCTTTGCGCCACCCGCCCTCCGCGGCTCCGACGGCATGCAGAAACTGCGTGCCCGTGCATGACGACTTCGAGATGAGGTTCAGGCGGCGGGACCCCCAGTGGGAGGGCATCTGCCGGCCGGCGGAAGCCGGATCGTCCTTCGCGCCCACGGCCTGGAGGAACATTTCGTACGGCGTGACTCCCAGCTGGAGACAGAGCGCGCGGTCGCGGTAGTAGAGCTCGAACCAGTCGTACCCGGGCCGCGCCACCATCCCAGCGGCTGTCGTGACCGCTTCATGCCCGGCGCTGTTGATCTGGAAATAGATCTTGTTCTGGCGCTTGAGCTGGATTTCCTTGTCGTCGACCCGCCGCGACAGGTACATGTTCCGATAAGCGGACACGATCGCAGCGGGATCGAGACCTCGGAACCTGCTCGCCGTCACCTCGGTGGCCATGACCGAAATATAGCAAGGAGGAGGCGGCGGCATCCCCGATGGATGCTGTCCACGGCGGGCTTCAGGACAGAAGGGCGATGCTGGCCCGGATCCCCCACACTTCGAGGAAGAGCAGAGCGAGCGTCACAATCAGGACGAGAATCCCCATTCGCTGGGGGCGTGCGGTCGGACCGAGAGGGCTCACGGCGGTTATACGGAGCATCGCGCGTGCCAGTCTCGCGGAAAGAGAGGAAAGCCGGGACCGGCGCCCGCTGTTGTTATGCTCGGAGAGCGATGAATACCCCGACAGAAGGCCCGAATCCGTCACCGGTGCCGCTTCGGCCGCCGGCGCCCGACCTTGCCTCGATCGATCCCGCGATGGACCTCGAAGCCGAAATCCGTCGGCTCAAGCGACAAAAAAATGCCGTTCTTCTGGCTCACTATTACCAGGAAGAGGAGATCCAGGACCTCGCGGATTTCGTCGGCGACTCGCTCGACCTCGCGCGCAACGCCCAGAAGACGAAGGCCGACCTGATCGTCTTCGCGGGGGTCCGGTTCATGGCCGAGACGGCGAAGATCCTGAACCCGGCTCGCAAGGTCGTCCTCCCGGACTACGAGGCCGGCTGCTCCCTCGAGAGCTCCGCGCCACCCGAGCTCTTCCGCCGCTGGCGGGAGGCGCATCCGGGCGCCGTCTCCCTGACCTACATCAATTGCTCCGCCGCCGTGAAGGCTCTGTCCGACATCATCGTGACCTCGTCGAACGCGGAGAAAATCGTGAGAACGATCCCGCCCGAGACGGAAATCCTGTTCGCCCCGGACCGCCACCTCGGCGCATACCTCTCGAAAACTCTCGGCCGCCCCATGACCCTGTGGCCTGGGGCGTGCATCGTTCACGAGCAGTTCTCCGAGCGCGAGATCGTCCGGTTGAAGGCGAAGTATCCGGATGCTCTCCTCGCCGCACACCCCGAATGCCCCGAGGGGATTCTCCGGTATGCCGACCACATCGGCTCGACCCGTTCCATCCTGAATTTCGCGACGACGGCGCCCGGCAAGACCTTCCTGATCGCGACCGAGGAAGGGATCATTCATCAGATGAAGAGGCTCGCACCGGACCGCGAATTCATTCCCGTCCCTCCCGACAACGGTTGCCAGTGCAACGAGTGCCCGTTCATGAAGCTCAACACGCTCGAGAAGCTCTACCTCTGCTTCCGGGACGAACGGCCGGAGATCGTGATGCCGGAGGATCTTCGCGCCGCCGCAGAAAAGCCTCTGTTGAGGATGCTCGAGTTGTCGTAAAGGAAGCTTTCAGCTATCTGCTTCCGCTCGCACCGCCCGATTCCCCGATACCTCGATGATTCGATCGATCGCGAGATCATGAGACCGCGAGATCGCGAGATTCCGGTTCGATCACCCGGCCGGCACGGATGCAGCAGACCGGCACGGAATCTGCTCATCAGCCGCTCGGAGGACTCTCATGGCTGACTACACGCTTCCCGATCTGAAATACGACTATTCCGCTCTCGAGCCGCACATCTCCGGAAAGATCATGGAGCTTCATCACGACAAGCACCATGCGGCGTACGTCAAGGGAGCCAACGAGGCGATCGCCAACATTGCCGCGGCGCGCGAAAAGGGCGATTTCACGAAAATGGCGGGGCTCGAAAAGGCTCTCGCGTTCAACCTCTCGGGCCACGTGCTGCACTCGATGTTCTGGAACAACATGGCTCCCAAGGCCGGTGACCGGCCGGGCGGCGAGCTGTCGGCCGCGATCGACAACGACTTCGGCAGCTTCGAGGCCTTCCAGAAACAGATGATCGGCGCCGCGACGACGATCATGGGCTCGGGCTGGGCGGCCCTCACCTGGGACCCGCTCGGACAGCGGCTCCTGACCGTCCAGATCCACGACCATCAGGGCAACGTGAACCAGGGAGGCGTCCCCATCCTGGTGCTCGACGCGTGGGAGCACGCCTTCTACCTGCAGTACCAGAATCGCAAGGGCGAATTCTTCGACGCCGTCTGGAACGTCTGGAACTGGAAGGACGCGGCAGACCGGTTCGAAGCCGCGCGGCAGCTGAAGACGGAGACGGCCGGTACGAAACGCTGAAGCTCGTTCCGCCTGGTTCTCGCGATCGCATGATCTCGCGATCAATCGAACGATCCATGTAGAGATCGAGGCGGGAACGGGAATCGCGTGTTTGGGTGAGTCACATGATCGGTTGATCGAGGACCGGAAACTGCCCCTCACGCCGCCCTCTCCCGCCGGGAGAGGGGGAAGGCGCTCCATCGACGAGCCCGGCCGATTCAACCGCTCGCAACGGGAGGAGTCTCCTGACCGGAGGGAAGGAGGAGCCTCCCGTTGCGGGAGCCGGAGCCAGCCACACTCCGCTCGGTCGAGGCCCAACCGGCCGAGCCGAGCACCCCTCGCCCCGACCGCAGCTCCGCGCACCAGGTGCAAACCGGAGCCGCGATCATCACCGCGGCGCAGGCGACGTTAGTGCATCGAGACGGAGACGTTCGCTCCCTTGGTTTTTCGGAACAGCAGCAGCAAGGGGATGCAGCAGAGGAAGAAGATTCCGGTCACGCGGAACGCATCCATGTACGTCAACAGAAACGTCTGCTTCTGCACGGCGCCCTCGATGGCCCCGTAAGCCTGCTGTCTCGCCTGGACGAGGGCCGAGCCCTTCCCGACCAGTCCCGATGTGATCGCCGCGAGGCGCGACTGCACGGCGGTGTCGTAGATCGAGACGTGCGCCAGGAGGTTCTGGCGGTGGGCCCACGACCTCTTCTGGATGTACGTCGCGATGAGGGCGATTCCGAACGATCCGCCGAGCTGCCGCATCATGTTCGTCATCCCGGCACCCTGCGACACGTCCTTGCCCTTCAGCCCGGAAAGGGCGAGCGTCGTCAGCGGGACGAACAGGAACCCGAGCCCGATGCCCCGAAAGATCAGCGGCCAGAAGAAATTGCCGCGGCCGGAGTCAAGCGTCGATTTGGACAGCAGGAACGTGAAGAGGAAGAAGGAGATGAATCCCACCGCGTTCATGATCTGCGGCGGGATCAGGCGCTTCTGCAGAATTTTTCCGACGAGCGGCATCATGATCGCGGTGGCGATTCCGCCGGGCAGCAGTATCAGGCCCGTCTGCATGGCGGTAAAACCGAGAAGGTTCTGCGCGAAGACGGGAAAGATGAACACCGATGAGTAGAGCCCGAAGCCCAGGATGAACGTGAACATCGTCCCGACGGCGAGCGAGCGGTCCTTGAACACGCGGAGGTCCACGACCGGATGCTCCGCCGTCAGCTCCCGCCAGATGAACGCGGCGATGCCTCCCACCGCCACCACCGTGAGCAGGATGATGTAGTTGGCCGCGAACCAGTCCTCCCGCTCCCCGCGCTCGAGCACAATCTGGAGAGAGCCGATCCCGGCGACCAGAAGCCCGATCCCGAGCCAGTCCACGGAGCCCGGCTGCCGCTGATGCTGCGCCTCCCGGATGTAGGAAAATGTCAGGAGGGCCGCGACGATGCCGATCGGGATGTTGACGTAGAAGATCCACGGCCACGAATAGTTGTCCGTGATCCATCCGCCGAGGGTGGGCCCGATCGTCGGGCCCACGACGACGCCCAGCCCGAAAAGCCCGTTAGCGAGCCCGAGCTCTTCCGGCGGGAAAGTCTCGACGAGGATCGACTGCGAAGTCGACAGGAGCGCGCCGCCACCCGCGCCCTGGATGAACCGGAAGACGACCAGCTCCCAGATGTTCGTGGCGTGTCCGCAGAAGAAGGAAGCGATCGTGAAGAGCACAATCGAACCGGCGAAGTAGTTTCGCCGGCCAAAGACCGCAGAGAGCCAGCTCGTCATCGGGATGACGATCACGTTCGCGACGACGTAGGCCGTGACGACCCACGCGACCTCGTCGAGTGTCGCGCCGAGATTTCCCATCATCTGCGGGAGCGCCACGTTGACGATGGACGTATCGATCAGCTCGATCAACGACGCCATGATGACGGTGAGCGTGATGATCCATTTCCGGGCCCCGACTTCGGTCATTTCGTGCTCGTCCTCAGTCCACGCTGACGATCGTGTTCACGCTCATTCCCGCGCGCAGGGGACGCTTCGGGTCCGGCGGATCCGTGAAGACGATCTTCACCGGGACCCGCTGAACGACCTTCGTGAAATTGCCGGTGGCGTTGTCCGGCGGCAGGAGCGCGAATCGGGCGCCCGTCGCCGCGGCGATCGAGTCCACCTTGCCGTGAAATTCGAACTTCGGGTACGCGTCCACCTCGAGGACCGCCGCCTGGCCGACACGCATTTTCTTCAGCTGCGTCTCCTTGAAATTCGCGGTCACCCACGCTTCTCCCTCGGCAACGATCGCGAGCAGGGCCTGGCCGACCTGGACGTTCTGGCCGACCTCGACGTTCTTGCGCGACACGATCCCGGTCGCGGGCGCCAGGACCGTCGCATACGACAGCTGCAGCTTCGCGAAATCGAGATCTGCCTGCTTCTGAGCCACTTTCGCCTCGGCGGCCGTGACCTGGCGGACGGCCCCTTCCACCTGGGCATTGGCCGAGCCCGACGCCGCGACCGCGGAGTCGTACTGCTGCGAGGAGACCTCCTCCTTCTGACGCAGGACGGCGTAGCGGCGGAGGTCCGCCGCGTTCTTGGCGCCCATGGTCCGCGCTCCGACCACCGCCGAGCGCGCGACGGAGACCGCGGCCTTCGCGTTCTCGAGATCCGCCTCCGCCGTGTCGACCTTGGAGCGGAGATCCCGGTCGTCGATGCGGAGGACGACCTGGCCGACTTTGACTTTCTGGTTGTCGTCGACGAGGACCTCGGTGACGTACCCGGCGACCTTGGGAAGGACCGGCGCGATGTGGCTGTCGACCTGCGCGTCGTCCGTCTCCGCGTGGTGCCTATAGAAGAGGACCGTCTTGACGCCGAAGATGATGCCCGCGAGGAGGGCGAGGGCGAGGACGCCGATCAGAATCTTGCGCCGCGGGCCAGATGACTTCGGGGCCGGCGCGGTCTTCGGCTCCGCCTTCCCGGCGCTCTCTTCGGCGCCGGCCTCCGGACGTTTTCCGGGAGCGGGGGCGGATGCGCTCGCGCTCGCGCTCGCGCCAGTATCTGAATCGTTCGGCCTTGGAACTGTGCTCACGATGTCCTCCTCGGGATTCCGGTCGTCCGGCGCTTCTGCCGATTCTCCTGGTTTCTCTTCCTCTTTCTCTTCCGTTATCTCGTATCCCGTCAACGGGCCCGTCCGTCGCCGCCGGGGATGTAGTCGCGGATGGATCCGGTCGCGCGCGCGAGATCGAAGCGCGCCTGAGCCGCATCGGCGAGCGCGGCGATCCGGTCGTCCTGCGCGAGAGTCAGCGAAGCCTGAGCGTTGTCCACTTCGATCGACGACGCGACGCCATTGACGAAGCGGTCTCGCGCAAATTCGAGCTCCTGCCGGGCGAGCACCTCGTTGTTCTTCGCGACCGCCACCCGCGAGCGGGCGCTCTCGAAATTCAAGCCCGCCTGCCGGATGTCCTGCTCGACCTGGCGCTCCGTGTCGTGCTCCTCGATCAGCGCTTCGCGCCGGCGGCTGTCCGATTCCGCGATTCGCGAACCGAGTCGCCCCCCCGTGAAGATCGGGATCGAGAGGGTGGCGCCATAGACACGGTTCCAGTCGAGGTCCCGCAGGTGATTGCCGTTGTATCCACCCTGGAACTGCGCACCGATCGAGGGGAGCTTCTCCGCGCGCTCCGCCGAGAGCGATAGCTCCGCCTCCCTCAGCCGCTCCGACGCGGCCCGGAGCTCGGGCCGGTCGCGCCGGGCGAGACTGATCGAGTCATCGATCGTCGCGATCCCCTCCGGGTCGTCCCGGAGCGGATCGGTCAGCAGGACCGTCACCCCGAAGTCGAGCCCGATCGCGCGGGCGAGAGACATCCGCGCGGAGTCCCGGCGGTTCTCCGCGACGATGAGCTGCTGTTTCTGACGGGCCAGCGCCACGCCCGCGCGCGTCGAGTCGATCGCGGTGGCGATTCCCGCCTTTCGCTGATCCTCCGCGAGATCGAAGAGCTTCTGCGAGAGCTCGAGGTTCGCCCGGCTCGCTTCGATCGACGCTTCTGCGCGCTGGAGAGCCACGTAAAGCGTGGCAACGGCCGCCGCGACTTCATTCTCCGTCTGCTGCCGCTCGACCTCGCTGACGACGAGGCCCTGGCGGGCGGCGCGGAAACGCCTGTATGCCGCCACGTCGATGATCCGGGCGGCGACCCGGACGTGGGCGTCGAAGACGTTGAAGGGCCCGACGACCGAAGGAAACCCCGGGATGGTGAGACCGAACGTCTTCAGATTCAGAATCTCGTTCAAGTCCTGGACCTCGGCATCGACCTGCGGAAGCAGGCCCGCCAGCGCCTGACCCGCGCGCGAGCGCGACTGAGAAACGCGCTCCGCGGCGAGTCGAGCCGTCGTGCCTTCGGAGAGCGCTCGCGCAACGGAATCGCGGAGAGACAGCCGGGCGATTTCCGGACCCGATACCGGGGAGCCATCCGGAACGACGACCACCGTGGAAGCGGCCCCCCGATCCGGTGCAGCCGAGACGGGGATACTCGAAGTCGCCTGCGCGAAAAGAGCCGATCCGGTCAGAAACAGGGCGAGCGCGGAAACCCCGGACGTCTTCAGGGTCTTGACGACGCGGAGATTCTGCCGCCGGCGCGCTTCCGCCCGGCACCATTCCTTGACGTAGGCGGGACAGTGCAGGAGATGCGCCTGCCTCCCCGGTCCCCGGACGAAGAAATCCACCGTGTCCCGATCGACTTCGTCGACCCTCTCGAGATCGAAAACCACCTTCCGTTTGTTCCGCCGCGCCTCCGTCAGCAGACCGGAGAGCTCCTCCAGATGGCCGGCATCGATCCGTCCGGTCAGCCGGAAGACGATTTCCTTCGGGGTCTCCGTCGAAGCCTCGATCTTGAGCATGACCTCACTCTCCCCGGGGGGTTGTACTCAAGGTCGATGCCAGATCGAAGGATGGCTCAAACTGTTGATATCAAAAGAGAAGACCGCTCATCGCTCTAACGATAGTTCGTGAATTCACGACATATCGTCACGGCTATCGAAAGCGATGCTTGTCGATCTTCCGCTTCCGGATTTTCGACTCCAGCGTTGTTGCGGGAACTCCGAGCCGGGCGGCCGCGCCCTTCTCCCCCGAAACCCTTCCCCCGGAAGCCGCCAGGGCTTGTTCGATCGCCTCTTTCTCCCGTTCGGCGAGGGTGCGGCCCGCCGCACCCTTCGCCTGCATGGAGCCACCGGACCCGCCGCCCGAGGGCTCGTCCAGAGACAGGCGGTCGCCGTCCGACAGGATGGCAGCGCGCTCGATCCAGTTCTCGAGCTCGCGGATATTCCCCGGCCACGGATAACCGAGAATGCGGTCCATCGTCGCGCGGTCGACGCGCCGGAACTTCTTTCCGAGGCGCGCCCCGTGCCGGGATGCGAAGTACTCGACGAGAATCGGAATGTCCTCGCGTCGCTCGCGCAGCGGCGGCACCTCGATCGGGAAAACGTTGAGGCGGTAGAACAGATCGCTTCGGAATCGCCCCTCTTCGACATCGCGGGAGAGATCCCGGTTCGTGGCCGCGATGATCCGCGCGTCGGTACGGAACGTCCGATTTCCTCCCACGCGCTCGAATTCTCCCTCCTGCAGAACGCGGAGGAGCGCAACCTGCACTTCCGCCGGGAGGTCGCCGATCTCGTCCAGAAACAGGGTGCCGCCCGACGCCAGCTCGAACCGCCCGATACGGCGCTCGAGAGCGCCCGTGAACGCGCCCTTCTCGTGGCCGAAAAGCTCCGACGCGATGAGCGCCTCCGGCAGGGCGGCGCAGTTGACCTTCACGAACGTGCCCGAGGCGCGGGGCGAGCGCCGGTGGATCTCGGCCGCCAGAAGCTCCTTGCCTGTCCCGGTTTCCCCGAGAAGGAGAACCGTCGAATTCGTGCGCGCGACTCTCTCGACGCGCGCGAGAGTCCGGCGCAGAGCCGGCGAGGAACCGATGACGTCGCCGAACGAGGAGCGCTCGTCGAGCTCTCCGCGCAGGATCAGGTTCTCTTCCTGCAGCCGATCCTTGAGGCGCTCGATCTCGCCGTACGCCAGCGAATTCGAAACGGCCGTCGCGATCGGGCGGGACACCTCTTCGAGGATCTCGATCTCCTCGGGAAGGAATCGCCGCGGCTCGCTTCGCGAGAAAGCGATCGACCCGATGAGCCGGTCCCGCACGAAGAGAGGCGTTCGCACGTACGCGCGAATCCCGTAGGCGTAGAGACGGTCGTCCTCGGAGAACAACCGCTCCCCTTCGAGATTCTGACAGACGTAGGCGCGGCCCGTGCGTTCGACGTATGCGGTGGCAGAGCCGGCGAGCGGAAAGCCCTCGCGTTCGTACTGCGCGAAGTCCTCCCCTGGCGGGGGCGGATGCACGGCTCTCTCGAGCGTCTGGCCGAACGACTCCCCCGGTCGCCGGTCGAGACCTTCGATGTGCACGGCGTGCGGATAGAAGCGGTCGCCGGACCGGCTGACCACGGCGATCGCGTCGAGGGGGACGATCGGCGTCAGGGCGTGGGCGATCGCGTCGAGCACGCGCGGGAAATCGAGCTGCCCGTTGGCGGCTTCCGAGACGCGCAGGAGAAGGCGGTACTTGCCTTCGGAATCGAGCGAACCGATCAAGAGACGGGAAAGTGTATCCGGCGGCGGCCGTCGGATGACAGCGGACAGCGGGTGGGTCATTCCCGCTGCCGTCCGCCCTGCGCCGTCCGCCGCCCCGAAGCGGTATCCTTCGACGCCCATGCAGGCATTGACCGGACAGGACCTGGACGCCCGCCTCCGCTCGTTTCTCGACGAGGACACGGGCGGGCGGGATGTGACGACGGAGGCGACCGTGCCTGACGGCGCGATGGCCCGGGGCCGGATCCTGGCCAGGAGCCCTTGCGTCGTGTCGGGCCTTGCGGCCGCCCGCCGCACGTTCGAGCTGCTCGATCCTCAACTCTCCTGGACCGACGGAGCCGCGGCCGGTCAATCCGTCGAGGCCGGCACCACGATCGCGAGCCTCTCCGGACGGGCGCGATCGCTCCTGACGGCCGAACGGGTCGCCTTGAACCTCCTGCAACGGATGTCCGGAATCGCCACGGAGACGCGCCGCTTCGTCGACGCCGTCGCGGGCACGCGCTGCCGGATCTACGACACGCGCAAGACGGCCCCGGGGCTGCGCGATTTCGACCGCGAGGCCGTGCGGGACGGCGGAGGCACGAACCATCGGAACACGCTGGCAGACATGGTCCTCATCAAGGACAATCACCGGCGGCTCGCGGGCGGTGTGCGCGCAGCGATCGCCGCCGCGCGTCGTCAGATTCCCCCGGGCGGACAGATCGAAGCCGAAGTGGAATCCGAAGACGAGCTCGGCGAGGCCCTCGCGGCCGGAGCGGACCAGATCCTGATCGACAACCAGACGCCCGAGACGGTCGCTCGATGGACAGCGATCGCCCGCCGGCGCCAGCCGCCTCCCTGGGTCGAGGCGTCGGGCAACATGAGCCTCGCAACGGTCCGCGCCTACGCGCTCGCGGGACCCGATTGCGTCTCCGTCGGTGCCCTGACGCACTCCGTCCGCGGCGCGGACCTCTCGCTCGATCTGGACGTTCGGCCGGAGGCTCAGGTTGGCTGACCGCACGGATGTCCTCGTCCTGGGCACGGGAATCGCGGGCACGGCCGCCGCACTGGCGGCCGCGCGCGAGGGCGTGCACGTCACGCTCGTCACGCGCGCCTCCGATGCGACGGACTCGAACACTTACTGGGCCCAGGGGGGAATCGTCGCGCGGCCTCCCGGCGACAGCCCGGAGTCGCTTGCGGCGGACATCGAGCGCGCAGGTGACGGTCTCTGTTCCCCCGAAGCCGTCGCGCTCCTCGCCCGGGAGGGGCCCGACCTGGTCGAGAAGCTCCTGATCGAGGAGCTCGGCGTGCCGTTTGACCGAAACGGCGACGGCTTCGACTGGACACTCGAGGGCGCGCACTCCGCCCGACGCGTTCTCCACGTGAAAGACGAAACCGGAATGCCCATCGAACGGGCGCTCCTCGGCGCGTGCCGCGCGGAACCGAACATCGAGTGGAAGCTCGAATCGACCGCGGTCGATCTTCTGACGCTCTCCCACGACTCGACGAATCCGACGGAGCGGTACATGCCTCCGCGCGCGATCGGCGCGTACGTCCTGGAGCGCCGGAGCGGTGCCGTGAGCCCGATTCGGGCGCTCGAGACGATTCTGGCGACCGGGGGGCTCGGCCAGGTGTACCTGCATACGACGAATCCCCAGGGCGCGCGCGGAGACGGGATCGCGATGGCCCGACGGGCTGGCGCGAGACTGCTGAACCTCGAGTACATCCAGTTCCATCCGACCGCGCTCGTTCATGCGAAGGGCCGCCTGCTCCTGAGCGAGGCGCTGCGGGGCGAGGGAGCGCGGATCACCGACGCGTCCGGGCACGAGTTCCTCCGGGAGGTCCATCCGGACGCGGAGCTCGCGCCGCGCGACGTCGTCGCACGGGCCATCCATCAGCGGATGCTCGAACGCGACGAGCCGTATGCCCTGCTCGACATTTCGCACAAGCCGGCCGCGTGGATCCGGGAGCGGTTTCCGGGACTGACCGCACGGTGCCTCGAGCTCGGCTTCGACCTCACCGCGGGACCGGTTCCCGTCGTGCCGGCCGCGCACTACTCCTGCGGAGGCGTCGCGGTGGACGGCAACGGCCGCACCACCCTCGGCCACCTCCGCGCGGCGGGCGAGGTCTCGTGCACCGGCGTGCACGGGGCCAACCGGCTCGCATCGACGTCGCTCCTGGAAGGCCTTCTCTGGGGATGGCGCGCCGGCAAGGCGGCGGCGCGGGAAGTCGCGAGGCGCGGACCCGAGGCGCTTCCGGAGGTGCGTCCCTGGCAGCCCGAGAACGAGACCGTCGATCCCGCGCTGATTGCGCAGGACTGGATGGTCATCCGGCACACCATGTGGAACTACGTCGGCCTGATGCGATCCGATAAGCGCCTCGACAGGGCCCGGCGGATCCTGTCCGAGCTCCAGGTCGAGATCGAGGATTTCTACCGGAGCGGAACGATGTCCGATGCCCTCCTCGGACTGCGTAACGGCGTCCAGACGGCACTGGCCATCCACCGCGCCGCCTCCGAGAACCGGGTGTCCCGAGGCTCGCACTACCGGGAAAACTAGGGGACTCGGGGACGGGAAACGGGAAACGGGAAACGGGAAACGAAAGGGTTACGAATCCCCCTCACCCTGCCCTCTCCCCCGAGTCCGGGGGAGAGGGAGAACGCCGCGCCGGGCTCTTCGCTGCTTCATCCTAGAATTCTCCGATCCTCCGATCCTCCGATCTTCCGATTCCCCTGATTGATCACCCAAATCACCGATTCGCGCAAACGGGGAACGCGGTTCGCGAAAGCAGCCATAAATGCGGCTTTTCGATATAGTCACCTCCCCATGAGCGTCCTCTATCTGCAGTACGAAGGCGGCGACCGCAACGTCCGGGTCCAGAAGCTCGGCAAGAGCGGAGCCCACATCGTCGCGGTCGAGCCTCGCTGGCCCCTCTTCTTCGAGCTCGCGAAAAAGGAAAAGCCGTACGCGATCGCGATCGATTTTTCCCAGGCCCCCTCGCACTCGCTCGAGACGGCGGACTACATCGCCAAGGCCAAGGAAACGAAGGACACGCCTCTCTACCTTCTCCGCGTTCCGGACGACCGCGCCGATGTCGTCAAGAAGCGTCTCCCGAATGCGCCGATGGTGACCGAGCAGAACCTCGCCCAGATCCTCGTCGAAGAGGAGCGGAAGGCGCAGGAGCGCGCGAGGGAAAAGAAGGAAGCGGCTTCCCAGGCTCGCCGCAACGCGCGCGCAAAGAAGCTCGGCCTCGACAAGCCCGCTCCCGCCCCGGTGTCGGCCTCGACCGCGGGCGCCAGGGACAAGACCGGCAAGCCGGCCAAAACGTCGAAGCCCGCAACCGCCGCCGCAACGCCAGCGAAAAAGAAAGCGGCGATGCCCGCTAAAGCGGTGCTCGTGAAGAAAAAGCCGGCCTCCGCGAAGAAGCCCGCGCCCCGCCCCTCGAAGAAGAAGTAGCGATCCGCACTCCGCCTCCCCGGCGGTTTCCGGTTTTCCGTTGTCAGTTGTCAGTTGTCAGCTCTCAGTTCTCAGCTCCCAGTTCTCCGTTATCCGGTCGGAGTTCTGGTTTCCGAGTTCTGAGTTCTCGTGCCCCGTCCACGGCTTGTTGGCGGAGAGCTGCCGGATCGGGCTGACTGCCTTAGAATCGGCGCCTCAAATGAACGAGTAAGGAGAACACCCATGGACAACGGCTTCTCGAAGAACGACCTCAAGAGCTGGGCGGCGGGACAACGGGAGTCCTTCGAGCGCACCCTGGGAGAGCTCGTCGAAATCCCGACCGTCTCGGTCGAGCCCGACCGAAAGGGTGAAGTCCGGAGGGGCGCCGACTACGCCGTCTCGCTCCTGGAGTCCATGGGCGCGAAAGCGAAGCTCTACGAAACGAAGGGTCATCCCATCGTCTACGGCCGCTTCGATCGCGACGCGAGCGCGCCGACCATCACCGTCTACAACCATCTGGACGTGCAGCCCGCGGACGGTCCGGACTGGAAGACGGCACCCTTCGATTTCGTGAAGAAGGGCGACCGCTATTTCGGCCGCGGCACGACGGACGACAAGGGCCCGGCGATCACCGCCCTCTACGGCGCGAAGTACGCCTGGGACCATGGCGTCGCCGCGAACCTCCACTTCCTCTGGGAATTCGAGGAAGAGATCGGCAGCCCGAACTTCGAGACGACCATTCAGAAGCAGGCGAAGGAATTTGCGACGGACGCCGTCGTCGTGTCCGACACGGTGTGGGTGTCGCGCTCGCGACCGGCCCAGCCGGCCGGCCTTCGCGGCCTGCAGGGATTCCGCTTCGAGCTGAAGACCGGTGAAACAGACCAGCACTCCGGCACGACCGGAGGCGCGGCGCGCAACCCGGTCGCCGAAATGGCCCAGCTGATCTCCGAGTGCCTGGATGGGAAGACAGGGAAAGTAAAGATTCCCGGCTTCTACGCCGACGTCGTCCCGCCGACGAAAAAAGAGCTCGCCGATCTCGCGGGCTGCGGTTTCACCGTGGCGGGCTTCAAGAAAGATCATCTCTACAAGAAGCTGCGCGTCGACGACGCTCTCGAGGTGATGAAGCGCATCTGGATGATGCCGACCTTCGAAGTCCACGGAATCGCGGGCGGTTATCAGGGACCCGGCGTCAAGACGATCATCCCGCCGAAGGCCACGGCCATCGTGTCCTGCCGGCTCGTTCCCAACATGAACCCGAAAAAAATCGTGAAGCTCGTGACCGACTTCGTGAAGTCGAAGAATCCCGACGTCACGGTCGAGGCCGAGCACGCTCTCCCCGCCTATCAGGGAAAGACGACGGGCCCGTACGCCGAGGCGATCAAGGCGGCCATGAAGCTCGCGTTCGGGAAGGAGCCCGTGTTCGTTCGCGAAGGCGGATCGATCGGCGCCGTGTTGTCGATGGAGAAGGTGCTCAAGGTGCCGGTCTTCTTTCTGGGCCTCTCTCTCCCCGAGCACGGCTACCACGCGCCCAACGAGAACTTCGACTGGGCACAGGCTCAGGGCGGAATCGCCGCCTTCGCCTCCTACTTCGAGAGAGTGGCGGCGATGAAAACCGGCAGGTGATCGGCCGGGCGATGGCCGCCGCCCGGAGTTGGCGTGCGGTGTCGGAGGGTCCCTGAGCGGTACGCTGACGTCTGCGGCCTGCAGTCTGACGTTCTGACCCGACGTCTAGGCCTGACCCTCGCTCTCGCGCTCACCGAGGCCGAGGAGTTTCCGGAAGAAGCCGCGCCGGTGGCCGTCGTGCCGCAGGAGAAGTGTCTCGAGCTCGCCGCGGTCGAAGAAGATCCCGCCACATGAAGGGCACTTCGCCACCTCGATCTCCTCGAGCCGGTCGTGTCCCATCTTCTCGCCGCAATGAGGGCAACGGCCCCGATGATCCGCGCGATCCGCTTCCGTCAGGGCCGCCTGGCGCACGGTCTCGGCCGCCCGGCGCCGCTCGCGCGCCTGCTCGATCAGCTCCGCTTCATGCTGCCGGAACCACCCCGATTCCCGTTCGCGCCGAATCTCCGCCGCATCGAAGTGTTCCCCGTCCGACGAACCGTCGTGTTTGGTCATGGCGGTGATTATCACCGGGGAAGCGAAGGAACGGGCGGTCCGGGGGACGATTCACAGGACAGGGCGTTCGAGGTGGAATCTCGCGATCTCGCGATCTCATGATCTCGCGATCAATCGAACTATCGAACTATCGAACTATCGGGTATCGCCGGGCACCGATAGTCAGAATCGGGTGATCGGGTGATCGGAGAATCGCGACGCGAAAAGAGGAACGCCCCTCACCCCGGCCCTCACCCGCCGGGAGAGGGGGGAGACCCTCCCTCAACGCGGTGTCGCCAGATTAACGGGAGGCGCCCCCCGGCGTCGGCCACCGCCCCCGGC
>JBBSEW010000050.1:0-29339 GCA_038239305.1 Thermoanaerobaculia bacterium
GGCGCAAAAGAGATTGCGCCTCACCGGCGCAAAAGAGATTGCGCCTCACCGGCGCAAAAGAGATTGCGCCTCACCGGCGCAAAAGAGATTGCGCCTCACCGGCGCAAAAGAGATTGCGCCTCACCGGCGCAAAGAGATTGCACCTCTCCGGCGCAAAAAAAAAGGGGGCGGCTTGCGCCGCCCCCGGTAAGAACCGAATCGAGATCTTAGAAGGTGAGCTTCAGGGCCGCGCGGAAGAGACGGGCGCCGATGCGGGCCGTCGCCTTGCGGTAGTCCTGGTTGTCCGTGCAGGGACCGGAAGCCCCGGCGGGGCAGCTGATTCCGGCGGACGTCGTGCCCGGCTCGATTCCCGCCTGGCCGTAGAAGGGGCTGGCGGTGTTGGTCACGAACGAACCGTTCGGGTTGAACCGCTCGTCGATCGCGGTCACCGTCTGCCGGTTCAGGAGGTTGAAGACGTAGAGCTGCGGGGTGACCGTGACCGGTCCGAGCGCGATGTTGTAGGCGAGCGAGATGTTCGCCTCGTAGTCGGTCGGGAAGCGGCCGTCGGAGCCACGCTGATCGAGGAAGAGCTCCGTCGGATAGAAGCTGTTGTAGTAACCCTCGCGAGAGGTCGGGTTACCGCTGCGGGCGTAAGCCTGGACGCCGACCGCGAGACCGAACGGCGCGGTGTACACCGCGTCGAGCCGGAACTGGTGCGGCCGATCGAGCTCGAGATTGCCGTACGCGTTGATCAGGAACTGGTTGTAGTCGTAGTCCGCGTTGATCCCGGGGTCCGTCTGGCCATCGCCCTCACGGATCGCGCCCGAGTAGTTGCCGCGGAGAGTCGAGTACAGGTAGGAAACCTGCGCCCAGAGCTGCTGAGAGAACTGCTTGCGAGCGGTCAGTTCGATTCCCCGGAAGATCCGCTTGGCCGGTCCGACCGCCACGGAGGGAAGACCGCACGCACCCGCGTTCGGGTCCGTCGGGTTGACGGAAGCGTCGCAGCTGCCGATTCCACCGTTCTGAACGCTGCTGCTGCCGGGATTGAAGATGGCGCAGGTCGAGCCCTGGGCCAGCGGATCGTTGTAGTCGAGGTCGCAGCGGTCTTCGACCGTGCGGCCGAGCGACCGGTACGTCCCCTTCAAGCCGATCGAAAGAGTCGGATCAAGAGCCTTTTCGACTCCGATCGTGTACTCATCCTGGTACGGAGCCTTGAGGTTCGGATCGACCGGTTCACCGGCGAACGACCCGACCTGGATCGTGCGCTGGCGAGGGGCCGTCGCATCCTGAGCCACCGACGTGAGGCTGTAGTTGTAGGCCACGACCGCCGTGTTCGCGGTGAACACGCGGGCGTTCAGGTCAGTCGGGATCGAGTAGTAGAACCGGCCGGCGGAGCCGTACAGCTTGCTCGAGCCGTCGCCGATGAAGTCCCACACGAAACCGCCCCGGGGCGCCCACTCGTTGTCGAGCTTGAACGCGAGAACGCCGTCGCCTCGGTAGGACTTGTCCTGGTCCCAGCGAATGCCGGCGTTGACCGTCAGGGTCGGAAGAATCCGGAACTGGTCCTGCGCAAACAGGCCCGTCCGCTTCGACGGCGTGTTGAACGGAGCGTTGACGAGAGGCGTCAGGTCCGTCGCGTTCGCCGTGTAGTAAGCGTGCTGGTAAAAAACGTTGACCATGTCTCCAAGGGGATTCGTGTAGGTGGGAGCGCCGGCCGCGCAGTTGCGGCTGGCGGAGCCCGCGATGCAGGTCAGGATCGCGACGCTCTGGCCGCCCGTGCGGTAGGTCGCGCCGAAGGTGTCGTCCTTCTGGTAGTCGCCGCCGAGCTTGAGCTCGTTGTTGCCGGCGTAGAGCGTGAATGCGCCCGAGTACTGATCGCGCTTCGAAGCGTTGTTGATCGTCGGGCCGAAGACGCTGCCGAATCCACCCGTCACGATGCTCGCCGTGCAGGAGGACACGCCACCGGGGCACGCGCCCTGGTGCTGAGCGGGCGTCGAGTCCGTCAGCCGGATCTCATCGACGCCGTTCGGCGTCGTGTCGAAACGGTCCTTGTGGTGGCTGTACTGCGCGGTCAGGATTCCGAACGAGCCGAAGAGCTGGTTCAGGCGGCCCGCGTAGTCCGTGCCGCCGACGTCACGCCGGCCCGTATAGGAGTTCACTCTCGGCTGCGCACCCGCGATCGGGACCGAGGGGACGAGCAGAGCGCCCGTGTTGACCTGAGGGTCCGAGAACATCGTGCCGATGATCGTCGTGCCCTGCGCGACGTTGAACGTCAGCTTCCCCGCCCACAGGTTGGACAGGAAGTGCTGGTTGAAATCCTGTCCGGCGAGGTTACCCACGCGCGGTTCGACGTTGTCGTCCGTCACGGTCCTGTCATACGCGCCGTAAAACCAGATCCGGTCTTTCCACGCGTATCCGCCGAAGTCCACGCCGCCTTCGCGGCGGTCCTGCGGGGTGGTGACGAAGCCCGGGGTGTTGAGCGCATCGCCGTTCTGCGAGAAGTTCGGCGTCTGCTCGAACTTCTGGTTGGCGCTCATGCTCGGACGGTTGTAGTAGCCGAAGAGGTCCCCGTGGAACTCGTTGCCGCCCGACTTCGTGATCACGTTGACCACGCCGCCGGTCGTCCGGCCGTACTCGGCCTGGTAGCCGCCCGTCTTCACTTCGACTTCCTGGATGAACTCGGTGTTGATCGCTTTGCCCTGGAACCCCTTGATGACGTTCGTCGTGTTGACGCCGTCGATGATGAACAGGTTCTCGGCCGAGGTCGATCCGTAGATGGAGATCCCGAGCGCGCGGCCCTGAGTCTCACCCGAGTCGATCTGGACGCCGGGCTGCGACAGCACGATCGACGCGTAGTTGCGTCCGACCGGGAGCTTGTCGATGACCTTCGCCGTGTAGCTCGAGCCGGTCGTCGTCGACGCGGTGTCGATCAGCGGCGCCTCGCCGCTCACGGTGATGGCTTCCTTCGTCGCGAGCGAAAGCTGCAGATTGACGGTGGCCGTCGAGTCGAGGGTGACGTTGGCCGCCTTCTGCACGTTGCCGAAACCGGACAGGTTGCCGGTGACGACATACCGACCCGGCTGCAGGGAGACGAAACGGTAACGGCCGCTGCCGTCCGTCGTCGCCGTGCGGGTGCCCTGCAGAGAAGGGCTCGAGAGATCCACGGAGACGCCGGGGAGCGCTCCGCCGTTCTGATCCGTAACCGTCCCCTCGATCGTTCCGGTCGTCTGTGCGAAGACGGCCAGAGGAGCGAGAAGCAGGCATACCGACAGAACGAAGAGGAATCGGTAACCGAACTTCATTCGTGCCTCCTTAAAAGCGTTTCAGAGAAGCTTCGATGCATTTAGTTCCCAAGTTGAGCCTCGTAGAGCAATGTCACTGCCAGAGTGTCGAAAGGGTCGCCGAGGACTAAGTGTCTCAAATCGAAGGATTACGGGTATAGGCCGATCGTGCCAAAAAGGCCCCGCATTGGAATTCTTGAACTTGCATCCAAAAACTTGGATGTCGCGCGCCAGCCGTTCCCGCCCCCCGCCGCTTCGTTCCGGCCCGAACGCCGCTGATTCCCGGCATGCTTTACGTCGAGCCGCGGACACCGCCTCGCGCGAGCGCCCTCCGCACGCTCCGCGAGAAGACGCCGGGCCGCTCCGCTCTCCCCTCGGCCGACACGGCGCACGGCTATGAATTCTGGAGAAGACGGCAGCCGCGCCTCCGCGAAATCGGGCAGCAGCACACCTGCGTCGCAACGTCCCTCACGCCCCGATTTCGAGGGTCTCCTCCGGGAGGGCTACCGGGCCCCGGGCTGGCGGTTCAGCGGCAGTCAGAGGCTGCAGCCCGGGTGCCTCTCCACGTTCTGAAACGAAATTGTTCTGAACGAAATTGTTCTGAACGCGGCGCCGTCTCGGCAGCCTGTTCGCGAGCGGTTGCCGCGGCCGAGAGCCGTCAGGAAGCGGGCTTCTGCGGCTCCAGAATGACCATCAGGGCTCCCCCGTCGACCGGCTGGCCGGCGGTGACCGCGACCCGGGTGACCAGTCCCCCGTGGGCCGTCCGGATCTCGTTCTGCATCTTCATCGCTTCGAGGACGAGAAGGACCGAGCCCGCGGCCACGACGATCCCTTCCTTCGCCGAGACCTCGAGAACCCGGCCGGGCATGAGCGCCCGGACTTCCTCGCCCTGGCTCCCTCCGCCGGCATCCGCGCTCGCGAGGCGGTGGCGGATCGGATCGCTGATCGCGACCTTCACGGCGCCCGCCCGCGTCGAGACGAGAGCTCCGCCGTCCGTCGCAGCGACGCGGCCGGAGACCTGCCGCCCGTCCTCGAATACGAGCGACAGACGGCCGTCCGGAAGCTCTGCGACGTGCAGCCGCGAGGATCCCTCGGGCGTTTCGACGGTCCAACCCTCCGCCGAGCTCGCGACGACGATGTCGCGCGGCCCCGATGCCGACTCGAGCACGAGGCGCACCTTCCGGCGCGTCGTCATCGGAGGCTTTCCTTCCGCGCCGCGGCGCGCCAGAGAGAGGGGGCCGGCGCTTCCCCTCGCGATCCCGACGGAGCCGGCGTCCGGTGGGAGCGCGCGACTCCCACCGCGGCGAGGCGTTCTTCTTCGTCCGATGGGAGGCGATCCTCGAACAGGCCCTCCGCAAGCCGCCGATCGAGCCACTGCACGTCGAAGCTCGCCGACTGGAAGTCGGGCAGCCCGACGAGCCGCCGGAAGAGCGGCAGCGTCGTCTCGATCCCCGCCACTTCGTACTCGTCGAGCGCCCGAGCCAGGCGGCGGAGGGCGGAAGGACGGTCCGGCCCGTGCACGATCAGCTTGCCGAGCATCGGGTCGTAGTCGATCGGTACGACCGATCCCGTCTCGACGCCCACGTCGTTGCGCACGCCGGGGCCGTTCGGAAGGCGCAGTGCCTCGATCGTGCCCGGCGACGGCGCGAACCCGCGGCGCGGGTCCTCCGCGTAGATCCGGCATTCGATGGCGTGCCCCCGGGGAGCCAGGCTCCCGAAGGACAGGGGCTCGCCGAGCGCGATCGAGATCATCTCGGCGCAGAGATCGACTCCCCATACTTCCTCGGTCACGGGATGCTCCACCTGGAGCCGCGTGTTCATCTCGAGAAAGTAGAAGGACTCGTCCGCCGCCAGCAGGAACTCGACCGTGCCGCACGAGGTGTATCCGACGGCGCGCGCGGCCGCCACGGCGGCTGCGGAGAGCCTTTCCCGCAGCTTCTCTCCCACGACCGGCGAGGGACATTCCTCGACGACTTTCTGATGGCGCCGCTGGACGCTGCACTCCCGTTCGCCGACGGCCTCGATGCGCCCGCGCGAATCGCCGACGACCTGAACTTCCACGTGCCTCGGCCTCTCGATCCGCTTCTCGGCGTAAACCGCGCCGTCGCCGAAGTACGTCCGGGCTTCCGAGGTGACGCGTTCGAAAGCGGAAGCGACGTCGCTCTCGTTCTCGATCACGCGCATCCCCTTGCCGCCGCCGCCCGCGGACGCTTTCAGGAGAATCGGGTAACCGGCAGTCCGCGCGAAAGACGCGATGTCTTTCGCATCCGCCGCCGCCGCGAGCATCCCGGGAACGACGGGCACTCCGGCCGCGCGCATCCGCTCCCGGCTCTCGGTCTTGCTGCCCATCGCCTCGATGGCCGCGACGGGAGGCCCGACGAACGTCAGCCCGGCTTCGGCGCACGCGCGGGCGAAGGCGGCGTTTTCCGCCAGGAATCCGTAGCCGGGATGAATCAGGGTGGCGCCCGTTTTCTTCGCCGCCGCCAGCAAAGCCGGCACGGAAAGGTAGCTCTCGGCCGCGGGCGCCGGCCCTATCCGGACGGCATAGTCCGCGGCGGCGACGTGAGGAGCCTTCCGGTCCGCGTCGGAGAACACGGCGACGGTCTCGATCCCGAGATCGCGGCACGCCCGGAATATTCGCAAGGCGATCTCGCCACGATTCGCGACGAGGAGGCGGGGACGGGAGGATGAGCGGGAAACGGGAAACGGGAAACGGGAAACGACGTTGGGGGTCACTTAACGCTTCGAAGCGGCGGCCGACCGCTTCATGAGCCCGCTGGTCATGGCAAAGATCCGATCAAGCGTTCTCGCGTGTGCCACAAATCGATCGTTAGCCAGGCTACCTGTCTGACAGGCGATGTCCAGCAACAGGTGAAGTTCCGTCGCCGATCCCCGCGCTACGGCGAGAAATTGAGAGAACTCCCGTTTGGATTTTCGCGCCGCACCCTCCGCGATGTTCGCCGGGATGGATATGGCCGCCCGTCGAATCTGCGAGGTCAATCCAAACCGCTCCTCGAGCGGAGATGAAGCTGTTTCCCGATAGAGATCGAGGACGAGGCTTCTGCCGAGCTGGTACACATCCAACTTCTCATGGAATGAACGAGATCGGGCACCGTTCGTTTCCCGTTTCCCGTTTCCCGTTTCCCGGGCCACGCCCTTTCCCTGGCCGTCGGATGCTTCCCGGCTCACAGAGGAATGTTCCCGTGCTTCTTCCGCGGCGTGACGACCCGTTTGCCCTCGAGGAGCGTGAACGCCTGGATCAGCTTTTCGCGGGTCTCCGAGGGCTCGATGATCTGATCGACGTAACCGCGCTCGGCCGCGATGTACGGGTTGGCGAAGTTTTCGACGTATTCCGCGACCTTTTCGGCGCGCTTCTCGGGAGGCGAGTCGGCGGAGAGCTCCCGGCGGTACAGGACGTTCACGGCGCCTTCCGGGCCCATCACGGCGATCTCGGCGGTCGGAAACGCGAAGTTGAAGTCGGTCGCGATGTCCTTCGACAGCATCACGCAATAGGCGCCGCCGTACGCTTTCCGGGTCACGACGGAAACCTTCGGCACCGTCGCCTCCGCGAACGCGTAGAGCAGCTTCGCGCCATGCCGGATGATGCCGCCGTATTCCTGTTGCGTGCCCGGGAGAAATCCGGGGACATCCTCGAAGACGAGCAGCGGGATGTTGAAGGCGTCGCAGAACCGGACGAACCGGGCGGCCTTCACCGACGCGTCGATGTCGAGGACGCCGGCGAGATGCATCGGCTGGTTCGCCACGACGCCGACGGAACGCCCGTCCAGCCGGATGAACCCGCAGAGGATGTTCTTCGCGAACGCTTCGTGAACCTCGAAAAAGACGCCGGCGTCGGCGATACGGCGGACGAGCTCCGCCATGTCGTAAGCGCGATTCGGCTCCTCCGGGATGAAGCCGTCGAGATCGCTCTCCCCTTTCGGCTCGCCGGGATCGGCGGGCTGGGCCCGCGGCGCGTCGTCGAGGTTGTTGGAAGGGAGAAACGACAGGAGCTGGCGGATGCCCGCGAGCACCGCCTCGTCGTTCTTTCGGACGAAGTGCGCGACGCCGGAGACGCTTGCGTGGGTCCGCGAGCCCCCGAGGTCTTCCTTCGTCACTTCCTCGTGGGTCACCGTCCGGATGACGTCCGGCCCGGTCACGAAGAGGTACGACGTTTTCTCGGTCATGAAGATGAAGTCCGTGATCGCGGGGGAATAGACGGCGCCGCCGGCGCACGGTCCGAGGATCGCGGAAATCTGGGGTACGACTCCCGACGCGCGCGTGTTGCGCAGGAACACTTTCGAATAACCCGCGAGCGAGACGACGCCCTCCTGGATCCGGGCGCCGCCCGAGTCGTTCAGCCCGATGATCGGCGCGCCATTCTGGACCGCCAGATCCATCACCTTGCAGATCTTTTCCGCGTTCGATTCCGACAACGATCCGCCGAAAACAGTGAAGTCCTGCGCAAAGACGTAGACGGGGCGCCCGTCCACCGTTCCCGCTCCGCACACGACGCCGTCGCCCGGAAACTGGGTCTTCTCCATGCCGAAGTCCCGGCAACGGTGGGCGACGAATGGATCGAGCTCGAGGAACGAGCCCGGGTCGAGAAGAAGGAGAACTCGCTCCTGGGCGGAGAGCTTACCTTCCGCGTGCTGGCGCGCCATGCGCTCGGGGCCGCCGCCCTCCCGCGCCTTTTCGCGCAACGCCTCGAGATGCTCGATTCGTTTTTCGATGGTCATGTCGCAAGGAGAGCCGCCCTCGGCCGCCGTTCGCTCCGTTTCCGACATTCGCCCGGAAACGGGCCGGGTCGCGGAAAGCGGGGCGCCGGAAGCGGGTAGCGGGTCTCTACAGGACGATCCCTCGCTGCTCGGCGAGCTTGCGGCGGATGCGCCGGAAGAGCTCCTGGCCGTCGACGCGTCCGGACGCGATCTCGCTTCGCGCCGCTTCCATCATTCTGCGGGCCTCTTCGTCGAGCGTCCGTTCCTTCTCGACTTCTTCCGCGAGGGCAGCCAGAACAGAGCCTCGCAGCGCGCCCGCCACTCGCTCCTCGAAGAGCTTCCGTCCCGCGAGCCCGCGGGCCGCCCGCACCGCGATGAACTCCTTGCGCGTATCCGATAAGGCCATGAGGTTGAGAGTATAGCGGGAGGGCGGAAGAAGCCGGGAAACGGGAAACGGGAAACGAAGGAAGGCACAAGCCCTCCGATCGTTCGATCCTCCGATTCCCTGGATTGATCACCCGGTCACCCCATCATCCGATCACCCAATCACCCGATCAAAACGATTCGTCCATCGACATCTACCGCTCCATCATGGTCCGTCATACGCTGGGCGCCCCATGGAACTAGACGACTCTCGAATCGCCGGCTGGATCGAGCCGCTTGCCCGGCGGCCCGGCGAGATCGTGGACGTCTTCGCCGAGGTCCGCCACGAGGCTTCGCTCGACGTCTCGGATGGCCGGATCATGGAGGTTCGGACGGGACGGATCGCGGGAGCCTCCGCGCGATGGGCCTTCTCGGGCGACGAGAGCCTCGCCTTCTCCCCGCGCGCCGATGAAGCCGGCGTCCGCGAGTGCGTGCGCGCTCTCCAGTCTTCGCTCGGACGACCGCCGCTCCCTTCCCGCACCCCTTCCGCGCCCCCGGAGGAAGCGGGGCCGGCCGCGGCGCACGTCGAGCGCTGGAGCCGCCGTCTTCCGGCTCTTCTTTCCCGTCATGCGCCCCGGCACCGGTTCCGGTGGAGCCTCGTCGAGACCGAGCGCCGCGTGATCCCGCATCGGGGCCCGGGAAGCTCGTTCTCCCGCCGTCTGGTCTCGCTCGAGGGCTCCTTCGTCGCGGCGTCGAGGCGCGGCGACGAAACCCGGCACTTCTCGTTTCACGCGCCGGACGCCGATGCCACGCCGGATGAGCTTCGCCTCGCGCTCTCGCACGCGACGGAGCCTCGCGACGCGCCCGTCTCCTGCGGCGACGGCCCGACGGATGTCCTGCTCGCCGAAGGCTGTGCGGCCGTCCTCTTCCACGAGCTGCTCTCCCATCCGCTCGAGGCCGGCGCTTCGTCGCCTCTTTCCGCCCTCGACCAGGCGCGGCTCGCGATTCCGGAGCTCGACGTGCGCGACGATCCCGCGCGCCTCGACCTCTTCGGCGGTTACGAACGGGACGACGAAGGCATCAAGCCCCGGGCGGTGAAGCTGCTCGATGGCGGGCGGCTCGCCGGGCGTCTTTCGGACCAGGCGCGCGCGTTGCCCCCGGGCAGCAACGGGCACGGACGTCGGGCGGGCCCCTCCGACTCTCCGCTTCCCCGCGGATCGAACCTCGTCGTCGCCGGCGGCCACGCGACCAGCGAGGAGATGTCCCGGCGGCTCGGCAACGGGCTCTGGATCGGAGAGCTTCGCGGCGGATCGGTCGAGCTCGCGAGCGGGAAATTCCGTCTGCGTTTCCCTCGCTCGCGAAGAGTGCGGCGCGGGCGGCTCGCCGACGAGTGCGGTCCGGGCATCCTCTCCGGAGAAATCCTCCCGACGCTCAAGGCGATCGAGTCCGGCCTCGGCCGGGAGGTGCGCGTCTACCGCGCCCTCGGCTGGTGCTCGCGCGCGGGCCAGATCGTGCCCGTCCAGGGCGCTTCGCCGGACGTGCTGATCCGCGGCATCGCCGTTCGCGCGAGCGCATGAAGAAGACTCCCGCCTCGGCCGATCTCGAAGCCCGCGCGCCGGGATCCTGGGAGCTCTACCGCAAGCGTGCCGTCTCCCGCGAAACGATTTCGGAGGGGTCCGCCCGCCGCACCGCCTTCCGCTCGGAAGAGGGATGGGCCGCGCGCTGGTGGGAGGATGGCGCTCCGCGGTTCGCCGCGGGAACGAGCGAGCCCGAGCTGCGGCAGGCGATCGCCGAGGGCAGCCGCGTCGGCGCCAGCGCCGAGGAGCCTCCCGAGTGGCCGACCGCGACGACTCCCGCCCTCGAGGACGTCGAAGCCCTGGCGGCGCCTCCGGAGCTCCACGATGCCCTGGCGACGCTCGTCGCCGCCGAGTCCCGTGGGGAGGCAATCCTGGCGGAGCTCTCCGTGCGGAGCGGCGTCCGCACCGAGAGGATCTGGAACGCGAAGGGCGGCGACGTGTCGACCCGCGCCGATCTCGTCCAGGGGTTCGCCCGCGCCACCGGCCGGCGCGACGGCCGGGCGTGCGAGGCGAGCGCGCTCTTCCGGTGGGACGGCGATGCGATGCCCGGCGAGCTCGAGCCGCTCGCGCGCCGCCTGTCAGACCGCGCGACGCTCCCGTTGTCCGAGCGCGTGACTCCGGTCGCGCACGGCGAGTGGCTGCTCGATCCCTCGGTGGGCGCCGCGCTCCTCGCGTCGCTCGCCCCTCTCTTTCAGTCGGAGGCTCTCCCTTCGTGGGTGCAGCGCGGACAGCTCTTCTCGGACAAGGTGACCGTCGTGGACGACGCGGCGGCGGATGGGGCCTTCGACGGCGAGGGAACGCCCACGCGGCGCGTCGTCCTCGTCGATCAGGGAGCGCTCCGGAGCCGGCTTCATGATCTCCGGTCCGCCCGCGCCGCGCACGTCCGGTCCACCGGCCACGGCGTCCGCCCCTCGTATCGCACTCCGCCCGCCGCCGGTCCCCGCCGGCTCTTCTTCGAAACGTCGCGGGGGGCCTCCGCGCGCGATCTGCTTGCGGCCGTCAAGCGCGGGCTCTTCGCCGCGGCCCTCACGGGGCCGATCCGCCTGGACCTCGAGCACGACCGGTTCGAGATCGACTTCACAGGGGTCTCGATCGTCGGCGGGCGCGCTCAGGGACCGGTCGCCGGCGCCCGGGCCCGGGGCCGAATCTCGCAGCTTCTGCGGAGGATCTCCGCCGTCTCGACCGATCGGCAGTTCTTCCCGAGGCCGTTTCCGGCCGGCGCGCCCACGATCCTGGTCGAGCGCGCCGACTTCGACTGAAGCCAGGCGACGGCGACCGAGCCGAACCGAGCCGAACCGTAACTACTGCGGAAGCGGCGTCGGCAGCGGCGGTTGTGGGCGCACCAGGAGAAGACTGTTCGGGTCCGTCGCGGTAGCGGGGACCGGCGTCGGCCTCACGGCGACCGGTGACGGAGGCGGCGGCGCCACCGGTCCGCCGAGCTCCTGCGGACGGATCTGGCGCACACCGGCGGGCATCGCTGTGGGCCCCCCTCGCGTGGCGGGCGCGCGCGTGGAATCCACCGCTTCCGGCTCGGAGGGATCCACGATCTCGCTCGACCACAGCGGACGATCCGTGGGCGCCCGGCGAAATCGCGCGTCCGCATAGAGCGCATCCGCCTTGATCGCCGCGCGGGCGAGCTCCTTGTTGTAGATCGTCAGCGAGACGCGATCGAGAAGGCGCGTGTCCGCGACCAGCGGATTGCGTTGCACGAGCCGCATGTCGGGGTCGATTTCGATCGCGCGGGCATACTCGTGAATCGCTTCGGACGTGCGGCCCCGCCTCTCGAAAAGGCGCCCGAGCCGGAACCGGGCGGGAGGAAATCCGCGATTGCGGTCGATCGACTTCTCATAGGCGGAAATCGCGCTCGATACCCGGTCCTCCGACTCTTCGAGTATGCCGAGGTTGTAGGCGGACATGAAGTTCGTCTTGTCGAGCTTCATCGCCATCCCGTACTGCTCCCGCGCCTGCTTCGGAAAGCGTCGGGCGGCGAGCAGGTTGCCGAAATCGTTGTGGAGATCGGCCGAAGTCGGATTCGCGTCGACTCGCTTTTCCTGATCGCGGATCCGGTCGTCGAGAGGATTGCCGGCCACGAGATACTTCCGGTAGAACGGCTCCGGACTCTTCTTGTCCGAGTCCTTATCCGCCGCGCGGGCGGTCGTGAGCGTGGCGAGCGCGAGGAGCGTCGCCGCCGTGATCGCGGTCCCGATTCTCTTCATGAGGTCACCCTTTTCCATCCTTTTCCCCGGTCTCACGCCGCGGCGAACGGCGCACGGCGCGCGCGTTCTGTCTCATGTCTTTTTCCGGGCGACCAGCTTGACCCGGCCGTCCCGTTCGGCCACGTCGAATTCGACCTCGGCGCCTCCGAAACGGTCCTTCAGGCGGTTCGCTTCCCGCTCCAGGCTGTCGGCGAACCGCTCGAAATCGACGCCCTCCCCCGGCTCGCCCCGGGCTTTCTTCGCCGCCACATATCGCTCGTACAGGTTTCGGCGGGGATCCGGGAGCGGTTCCTCCGGATGATCTACGGATGGCGCCGCGGCCGCGTTGGGAGGAGACGCGGCGGCGGGCGCCGGCACCGGGGCGGCGGGAGGGGAGAGGGGCCCGTCCGATGAGCCTCCCGCACCGGAGAACCGTTTCGGGATTTCTCCGTCGTGCCCCTGGGAGGGCCGGAAGTGGCCGTACAGGCCCGGCCTCCGCCCGGCCTCTTTCTCCGCCTGAAGGCGCTCCCAGCGCTCGCACAGGGTACTCCAGCGTCCCTGCAGGGCGGAGAACCGGAACCGCTCGCCGGCGGCCTCCGGCTCCTGGGCGGAGAGGCTTCGGATGAGCCGCTCGACGTGCCGCCGGCTCTCGACGGGAGGCCGCGCCGCGGTCCCGTAGAGAAACGTGTCGTACTCCGCGTTGACGGCGGCGATCGCCCGTTCGAGCGCCTGCAGCTCCCGGTCCCATGGCATGCGTCCTATAGTAACGGGCCGTGGGGAAAAAGGCGCCGAAGACGCACTCGCGGGGCCCGGGACAAACTCCCGGAGAACCCTCCCCCACGGCCGCGGCGCTCCCCCGTCCGTCCTCCCGGCCTCCCTCCATGAACTCCCTGCTGAACGCTCCGGATGCCGCCGGGCTGCTTCAGGCCTTTGGACGGGAAGCGGTCAAGCAAGAGCTGCGTGAGGCCATCGAGCACGTAGGACGGGAGGCCGGCGAGATCCTGCGGGGCGGCGCGGCCCGGCTCGCGACGCGGTTCACGTCGAGTCTCGTCCGCGTGGTGAACGGCACCGGCGTCCTCCTCCACACGAACCTCGGCCGCGCTCCGCTCTGCGATGCGGCGCGGCAGGCCGTCGCGAGCGTGGCGCACGGCTACTCGACGCTCGAATACGACCCGGCGTCGGGCGATCGAGGGAAGCGGCAGGACCATGTGCGGTCGCTCGCTCGAGACGTCTTCGGATGCGAGGACGTGATCGCGGTCAACAACAATGCTTCCGCGGTCTTTCTGGGGCTCTCGGCGCTCGCCCGCGGCCGCCGGGTGTTGATCTCGCGGGGCGAGCTCGTCGCGATCGGCGGATCGTTTCAGATCCCGGCAATCCTCGAGGAGAGCGGCGCCCGGCTGGCCGAGGTCGGAACGACCAACCGCACGACGATCGACGACTACCGGCGCGGCCTCTCGGGCGACGTTGCGATGATTCTGACCGTCCATCCCTCCAACTACGAGATCCGGGGTTTCACGGCGCGGCCCCTCCCCGCAGAGCTCGCGGACCTCGCGCGCGAGGCCGGCATCCCCTGGCTGCACGATCAGGGCACGGGCTGCGTCGAGGACCTCCGCGAATTCGGCGTTCCGCACGAGCCCACCGTCGCCTCCTGTCTCGCCGATGGAGCGACGCTCGTCACATTTTCGGGAGACAAGCTCTTCGGCGGCCCCCAGGCGGGATTCGCGGTCGGCCGGGCGGATGCGGTCGCGACGCTCGCCCGCCACCCCGTCGCCCGCGTGGTGCGGCCGGACAAACTGACCTTCGCGGCCCTGCACGCCACCCTCGCCGAGTGGAGAGCCGGCCGCTGGAGGGACCTTCCGATCTACCGAGCGGCCGGTTCGACGCTCGCGGAGCTCGACCGCCGCGGAGAGGCGATCCTCGAAGGGCTCTCATCGCGGGGAGGAATTTCGCCCGCGCGCCTCGAGCCATCGCTCGCGCTTTTCGGCGGCGGAACGAGCCCCGAGAAGACTTTCCCGTCGCGGGCACTCGCTATCTCCGACCGGTTCGGAGCGGCCGACGACACGGCGGCCTGGTTCCGCGCGCGGAAATCGCCGATCGTCGCGCGGGTCGAGGACGGCTTGGTCAAGCTCGACCTGCGGACGATCTTTCCCGAGGAGGATCACCTCATCATCGAGGCCCTGGACGGTCTCCTGGAATCCCGCGCTTCGTGAGACAATCGCGGCGCATGCGGCGCTATTCTTCGCGTTTCTCCTGGATCCTCTTCCTTGCCGTTCTGGCGTTCCCCCTGACGATCGCCTCCTCCTGCAACCGGAAGGCGGGCACGGTTCCGACCGCGAAAACGCCCGGAACGAGCGTCTACACGCCGCCTCCGGTTCCGCCGACGAGGACCCTTCGTCCCGGCGAGCCCACGCGGCTGCCGACGCTGCCGGGATAACCGTCGCCTTCGCCGCGGTGATCGTCTCGGCGCTTGACAGGGACGTGTGCGCGGAGGTGCGGCATCGCGGATGGTGCTCGGCTCGGCCGGATGCGGCCTCGACCGTCGCCTTCGCCGCGGTGATCGTCTCGGCGACTGAGAGGGTCGGTGCGCGCGGAGGGTCTCCATCGCCGGGGGTGCTCGGCTCGGCCGGATGCGGCCTCGACCGAGCGGCTCGCGGCGTTGCTGCGGCTCCCGCAACGGGAGGCTCCTCCTTCCCTCCGGTCAGGAGACTCCTCCCGTCGCGAGCTGTGCGACGGATACGGCTCGTCGAGTGGAGCGGGAAACGGCGAACCGGAACAAGCGCGCTTTGATCCTCCGACTTACTTCGATAGTTCGATCGATCGCGAGATCGGGAGATCGCTAGATTGAACTCGCGACGGCATTCGCTTCTCCCAATCCTCCGATCACCCGATCCCCATGATTGATCACCCGATCACCCGATTGCTCGATTGACTCGATCGTTCGATTGATCGCGAGATCATGAGATCGCGAGATCGCGAGATGCTCCCGCTGGCTTATCCCTGATCCAGCCCGTGCTCCCGCAGCTTCGCCTCGAATCGGCGTGCCGACAGGCCGGCGGCGGCCGCTGCTGCGGTGCGGTCTCCCCCGGCCTTCTCGAGCGTCCGGGAAAACCAGAGCCGTTCCGCGCTGCGGGCTCCGCGCTCCCGGACTTCCTCGAGCGTGTCGTCCGCGGAGGGAGGCGGCGAATCGGGGGCGGCGGAGTCGGCGGAGAGCCTGAGGTGGCGCTCCTCGATCACGTTCTCCGCGAGGATCATCGCGCGTTCCAGGCAGTTCCGCAGCTCTCTCACGTTCCCCGGCCAATCGTATTCGTGCAGGCGCTCGCGCGCGGCCGCGTCGAGGCGAAGGGGCTTTTTCTTCAGCTCCCGCGGCAGCGCCGTCAGGAACCAGTTGACGAGCGGATCGATGTCCTCGCGCCGGTCTCGCAGCGGCGGAATCCGGATTGGAAATACCCGGACGCGATAGAAGAGATCCTCGCGAAAGAGCCCTTGCGCCACGAGTCGGTCGAGAGGGCGGTTGGAAGCCGCGATGATGCGCACATCCACCTGGATCGGGATCGTTCCGCCCACGCGATGGAAGGAGCGTTCCTGCAGAACACGCAGGAGCTTCCCCTGGGTCGCGGCCGTCAGCTCCCCGATCTCGTCCAGGAAGACCGTTCCGCCATCGGCCAGCTCGAACTTGCCGAGCCGGCGCGCCACCGCTCCGGTAAATGAGCCCTTCTCATGGCCGAAAAGCTCGCTTTCGAGAAGACTGTCCGGAATCGCGGCGCAGTTGATCGCGACGAAGGCGCGTCGCGATCGCGACGATAGAGCATGGATGGCGCGGGCGAACAGCTCCTTGCCGGTCCCGCTCTCGCCTTCGAGCAGGACCGTGGCATCCGTCGCGGCGACGCGCTGCGTCTCCGCCTGAACGGCCCGAATGGCGCTCGAGTTGCCCACGATGGGCGGCATCAGGTCCGATTGAGACTCGGAAAAGAGAAGAGTCTCGCGGCGGCCGACGCGCCGCTCGAGGGCCCGCGCCGCGAGCAGGCGCAGGAGGTCGGGATCGACGGGCTTCGTGATGAATTCTTCCGCACCGCGCTTCATCGCATCGACGGCCGTCTCGATGGAGCCGAACGCCGTCATGACGATGACGGGAAGCGTGGGATCCACCGCGCGGGCGGCGTCGAGCACCGAGAGTCCGTCGGCGCCCGGAAGACGCCAGTCGGTGAGGACGAGGTCGAACTTTCCGCCGCCCCGCAGCCGATCCGCCGCGGCTTCGGCGCTGCCCACGCCGACGACGCTCCAACCCTCGGCCTGGAGCATCTCCTCAAGCATCGCCCGGAGCGAGCTCTTGTCTTCGATGACGAGGACGTTCGGCATGGTGCGTTATGGGAAGAGTAGCCCCGCCCGGAGGCGGTCCTGGGCGAAACGGCAGATGCCCGGACCGGTCGAGACGAAACTCCCGCTTACTGCGGCGGTTTCGGCTGGTTGTCGGGCGTTGAGGCTCCGGGAATGTAGCCGGTCTTCCCGTCCGCGGGCGCTGTCGAAGGAGCCGAAGGAGCCGGCGCCGCGTAGAGGGATCCCTGTCCGTAAGGGGTGGGTGCCGGCCCGGGCGGACGCGAGCCGGAAGCGGCGGTGGCAGGGGCGGCGGCGGCCGGCGCCGCATTCGATGCCGGGGCGTTGGCTGCCGCTGCAGCAGCGGCTGCCGCGGCAGCGGGAGAAGCCGGGGGCGGCGCCACCTGCCATTGAGGAGCGAATCGCAGTTGCGTCACCACGCGGTCGCCGACCGGCACGCTCGCCGAGAATGTGACAGCCCGACCGCCCTCGATCGTGCCGTTGGCGAGCGTCGCCGCGGTGGTCCCGACGCTGTTGCCCTCTTCGTCGACGGCCGAGACCATCAGACGGGCATTCAGGGCGGAAGTCGTACCCGGGTTTAAGACCTGACCCGAGACCAGGAGGTTCGAGCCCGATTTCTGCTGAGTGTATTCGCCAACTTCGACCCGGGGCGCTCCCGCCTTCATCTCGGCCGGCTTTTCGCCGGGGCGGGCGGGGATCTCGGCCGCGTGCCCGACGTCCGCATCCGTCAGCCGGACGCGCGCCTTCTCCTCGTGCCCGGTGCGCAGCGCATCGGAGGGAGCCGAGGGAGGAGCAAAGAGCGCCGGTTTCGCGGCCACCGGCTTCTCGTTGCGGAGCGCCGCGGTCGCCTTCCAATCGATCTCGGACATGGGAATTGACAGAAGGGTCCCGTCCGGCTTGGTCAGGATCGCCGTATTTCCCTGCTGTTTCGGGGGCTCCCTCAAGTCGATACGGCTTCCTCCGCGGAGGATGACCGCATCCGCACCGAGACAGGACACCGCCGTCGCGAAGAGAAAGCCCGCGAGAGCGACCCGGCCGTTCCTCATTGGCTCTGTTCCTTCCAGTTCTGACTGTTCGTCCGCTGGCTGGCGGGAGTGTTCACCTGGTTGATCGCGCCTCCCGCAAACAGGATCGTATTGATTGTATCCCCGGTCGGCGAGGTCGACTGGGCCGCTGCGGCAAGACCGAGCCCGAGCTTCGACGAATAGTCGGCATAGGTCCCCGTCGGCGAACCGAGGTTGTAACCGCCGGAGCCGTCGAGGAAGAACAGCCGGTACTGGAAGGAGTTTCCTTCCGTTCCGCACGGGTTGTCGGTCTCCGGGGTGAAAGTCACGAGGGTCAGGAAGCCGTTGGTCGACGACACCGTCGACGTGGCCTTCTCGTTCGGCGTGGCGAAGGGCAGGAAGAATCCGTGCGACGGGCAGGGAGGAATGAGGCATGCGGGCGCGCCCGGCGTGATGTCCTTGAGGTCGGCCTCGTGCAGAGTCGTGGTCGAGCTCCCGTCGTCGATGACATAGAAGAACCGGTTGACCGAGGGATTCGGGGTTTTCAATATGTCCGCCCGATTGCCCGTTCCGAAAGCAATGCCCAGCGTCGGTCGAGGTCCACCCGACAGGTAGATGAGCGCCGGTTCCATGAAAATCGGCTGATTCGGTTGGGAAGAAGCCGTCGACGCGTCGTACACGAGGAACGGCTGCCAGCCGCTGACCGTACCCAGAGTGATGTCACCCTTCTTCGGGAGTGACGCCGCATCAGACGTCAAGTCCAGCCTCCACAGACGACCGTTGACATCCCCGATGTACACGACATCGAGGTAGCCGTCGTCGTTGAAGTCCGCGGCGGCCGGGTTACCCGGCATCGGCGCGAAGTCGGTCAGACCGGAAGCGCTGTCCATCCCCTGGATTGCCTTGTAGATGATTTTGCCTGTTTCCACGTCCACGACGTAGACAGCGCGCCCCTGGGTCGAGCCGGGATCCACGGTGACAATCGGATCGAGAGAGTTGTAGAGCGGATCGAACCCGCCTCCGAAGATAGCCACGTAGTGATCCTCGTACGTGACGCCGTTCACCAGCTTGATGCGACCGACGACGGGCTTCGACCACGTCTCACCCATCACCGGGATTCCCATGCATCTCGCGGGAAGAACCGAGCAGTCGTCCGTGAGCTCCCAGAGGACGGTCGGATACTTGTTGGGGCAGCTTCCGCCGCCGTCGAGGCAATCCGGCGCCGTGTCGAGCGGAGCGGTCTTGTCGCCGCTCGCGTTGATGCGATCCGGCTGCGTCACGTCGAGAGCGTAGACCCAGTGGCCGCCTTGCCGCAGCGTTCCCACGAGAACGGACGTCCACAGACGATTCGCGGGGTTGGGCACCGCGCTCGGGCCCGGATCCATGAAGACGTCGGCAATGCCGACCGAGCCGTCCACGAAATAGTTGGGTTTCGGCGGAAAGGAAACGACGGCCGGCGCCGTCTTCATCACGCCCCGCGGCATGTAGGCGAAGATCTCGCGGCCCGTACCGAGGTCGAAAGTGTTCGGGAAATTAACCGCATCCCGGTTGTACACGCCGGCATCGAAGGCATGGAGGAATCCGTCGTTCGAGCCGGTGAACACGACCCGGCGCCGCTTGGCGAGAAGAGTCGCGAACGAGCTGTAGGACTGGCCAACGCGCGGAGTCAGGTCGGCCGAGAGGTACTGGAAGTACCGCGGGACATCGAGGAGGAACGGCTCCGAGTGAAAGATGTCTCCCAGCTTGTGAGAGTAGCCCGCCGGAACGCTCGAGCCGTCTGTCTGGATCTGGGGTGCCCCCGGCGCCGGAATGTCGTCCTGGAAGAAGTAGGAGAAACGCTGCTGCTGACCGCTCCCGGGACCCACGGCCGGACCCGGAGGCGCGATCAGGGGCTGTCCGAGAACTTCGTCTCGCGATCCGTAAGAACTGACGCCTCCGCGGAGGAACTGCACGGCTGCGGTTCCATGCGCCACGTCGATCGGGTTCATGGCGGCCATCAGCGAGGCAAAGCAGGCCCCCGAGCATGCGCCGGTGTTGGGGAGGAATTCCTGACGCTGCAAGGGAACAGTCGTGTTGATCGGATTCGCCCAGACCATCTTCCGGCCCGGCCACACCTTGATCGCCGGAGCGTTTGAGGCGGGCACGGCCGCGACCGGGACCGCGGCGTTCGTCAGGACCCCGGCCGGATCCGTGTAACCGAGCACGCGCGCCGCATTCCAAACCGGCTTGCGGCTGGTCTCGACCAGGTTGTTGGGATCCGTCTCGTCCGGATAAGCCTGAATGGGAGTCGGAGTCCCCGTCGGAACGGGAACGGCCGTCGGCCCGCCGGAAGTTGGCGTCGCGGTGGGGACCGAGGGCGCGCCCGTCACGACCGGGATATTGCCATTCAGGTCCAGGGCGAAGCTCTTGAGAGAACCGGCCCAGATCGACCATTGTGAAGCGCTGCCATCGACGTTGGTGTGACTCGGAATGACCGCGCCGATCTGGGCGGAGTCGCCCGTCCCACCCGCGAACGCCGGGAGGGCGGGAGCCGCGATCGTCTGCGGGCTGCGCTTGAACTCGAGAATGCTCTGAAGGGCGTTCACGAGGCCGGCGCGATCGCTGGCGGCATACAAGTGACCGCCGCTGTTATCCGCGATGCACTGCAGTCTCACGCCTGCTGCGGCGGGATTGGCGTTCATCGCCACGACGTAAACGGGGATTCCCGTGACACGCACCGTGGGATCCAGAGCATTCGCGGCGACGCGTCCCGCATTACCGGGGAGAACGATCGAGCCGAGATCCTGAGAAACGCCTCCCGGATGTCCGGGTTCGCTCTGACACGGGTCGGAGGCGCACTCATCGAATCCGTCCGTCATCAGCACGATGATGTAGCTGCGGCAGCTGATCGCCGGATCGTCCAGGACCTTGAAGACCGTGTTGTTGAAGTAGTTGTAGGCATCCCAGAGCGCGCCCGCCAACGGCGTTCCCGGAGCCGTCGCGATGACGTTGCGGGCGTTCTCCGCCAGCGAGTATTCGCTCATGTGCGGCTGCGTCTTGTCGTAGCTCACGATCGACGAGGTGAAGCGCAGCAGTCTCTTGATGGCCGCGATGCTGTCGGCATCCGTTGCCTTGAAAGCGCCCCAGTCGCGAGGGAACGGGATTACCGGCCAGTCCTGGGGACTCGGCGGAGGACTGGCAGGGTACGGCGTGTATCCGGACGGCTTGGCGACGTTTGTGGCTCCGTCGTCATATTTCGCGATCCCTCCGCAGTCCACGACGTGCGGATCGCAGGGATTGGCCAGCGGCGGGAAAGGACACGACACCTCGCCGAACGCGTCGTTCGGGAACTGCTGGTCCCGCTGGGGACGGTCGCTCAGGATGGCGGCGGCGTAAGCCCCCTGGTTGTGGCGCAGGGGAAGAGCGTCGGGGCGCGTGTCGGCATCCCCGTCTCCGGCCTTGGAGCCCCAGGGCGGATTGCCGGTCAACGTGTCGTCGGCCGTGTACGTCGGCGGAAGACTGTAGAGGTCGGCGCGGACGTACTTCAAGTAATAGACCTGCGGGAGATGGATCAGTCCGGATGACGGATCGGCCTGCGGATCATCGAATCCGCGGAAATTCAGCGGCAGGAGGTCGATCGGATCGTCCGGAACCCCGTCGCCATCCTGGTCGACGTACGAGCAGAGCTTCGTCGAATCGTACTGACACGGTCCGCACCAGAGCATCTGGGTCGGGAGCGGTACAGGAGCGCCCGTGAACAGCGACTGCGGAACTCCCGGGCACGGGAACGGCGCCGGAAGGGCCGCGTCCGCCCGGGGAGGCGGCGCCATCGCGAGCAGTCCGCGTACGGCCGCGGAGACCCACCCGCTGGCCGCGGGAAGGAGGCTTCCGGCCGGCATCTGACCGAGCGGCAGCGTGACGTCGGGCGTCGGCGTCTTCGTTCGCGTCGGCGTCTTGGTCGGCGTGTTCGACGGCGTGAACGTCGCCGTCGGCGGAACCGGCGTGTTCGTGAAGGTGTTCGTCGGCGTATTCGTGTTCGTCGGCGTGTTGGTCGGCGGCACGGGCGTCGGCGTGAACGTGTTCGTCGGCGTGAGGGTCTTCGTCGGCGTATTCGTCGCCGTCGGCGGAACCGGCGTGTTCGACGGAGTGAACGTGTTTGTGGCCGTCGGCGGAATCGGCGTGTTCGTCTTCGTCGGCGTGTTCGTCGCCGTCGGCGGAATCGGCGTGTTCGTGAAGGTATTCGTGATCGTCGGCGTGTTCGATGGCGTGAACGTGTTCGTCGCCGTCGGCGGAACCGGCGTGTTGGTCTTGGACGGAGTAAACGTCTGCGTCGGCGTCTGCGTTCCCGTCGGAGTCAGGGTCGCCGTCGGCGGAATCGGCGTGTTCGACGGAGTGAGAGTCTTCGTCGGCGTCGGGGTGATCGACGGCGTGAGGGTCTTCGTCGGCGTGTTCGTGGCCGTCGGCGGAATCGGCGTGTTCGACGGCGTGAGAGTGTTGGTGGCCGTCGGCGGAATCGGCGTATTCGTCTTCGTCGGCGTGTTCGTCGCCGTCGGCGGAATAGGCGTGTTCGTCGGGGTATTCGTCGGCGTCACCGGCGTGGGCGTGAGCGTCTTGGTCGGAGTGTTCGTAGCCGTCGGCGGGATGGGCGTATTGGTCTTCGTCGGCGTGAAGGTGGACGTCGGCGGAACGGGCGTGTTGGTCTTCGTGGGCGTGAGAGTCGGTGTGAGCGTCTTCGTGGGCGTCTTGGTATTCGTCGCCGTCGGCGGGACCGGCGTATTGGTCTTCGTCGGCGTGTTCGTCGGCGTCGCGGTGGCCGTCGCCGTCGGCGGGGGCATGTACGTGTCGATCTGAACGATCAGGCTCGGATCGCCGTAGTCGCCGGAGTGCACGCGCAGCCAGAGCTCCCATCCGGGCTTGGCCGGGCTGCGGTAGACGACGAGACCCTGGCCGATCCCCTTCGGACCAAAGGCACCGCGCCAGGTGCCGGGGACCGGCTGGGGCGGGACCGGGATCGCGGGAAATCCGGGGCTGTACGGAAGTCGGGTGTCCGGAACCTCTCCCGTGTCCTCCCGGTTGTAGCCGTGCATGACCTTGTGGCCGAACTGAAGAAAACGGCCCTGGGAGATGTCGGGGAAGTCCCAGCTCGCCGGCGCCAGCGGATTGAATGCGGCGTCGATGGAGACCGCAGCCGTCGGGGAGGTGATGTCGACGGAATCCGCGAAGTACAGGTACTCGATTCCGCCGTTCTCGAGCTTGTCGCCGGCAAGGTGAGCCCCGCCGACGGCGACGCCGAGACCACCGGTCTCCGCGGCCCCGAACGTCTGATTGGGATTGCGGTAGTACGCAAACGCCCAGTTGACGTTCTGCGTCGTCGTGATGATCTGGCGAAGAACGCTCTTGGCGACGCCGATCTTCGAGCCGTTCGTCGCCGCCGAGGTTCCCTGCGGGTAGATGAAGTCGTCCATGTACGCCGGGAGGTCGAACCGGTCGGTGAAGTCGCGGTTCATCGATCCCGAGGAGTCCAGGATCACGAGCACGTCCGCCGCGGCGCCCGCATTCGCCTGAAGCAGCTGCCGGTCATCCGCGAACGCGTTCGGAGCCGCGGTCAGGATGAGCAGCAGCAGCGCCACGCGAACGCGATGGCGACGCGCGAAAGCCGCGAGGCCGCGAGGAGAGAATCCCGTTTCCGGGGCGCTCAAAATTTCAACCTTGCCGGAAGCGGCCCGACTTCGATGTCGGCGACGAGGGCCTTCGAATACTGGAGGAACGCGTCGTTCTCTCCGCCTGTGCTGCGGATTTCGTAGGCGTACATATACTGAGCCTTCTCCGAACCCTCGTTGATCTTGCCGCCGCGGTACGGCCGCCGACCGAGCATGCTCGGCGACTGCACGCGGACTTCAATGTCGGTTTCCGTCGGATCTCCCGCGAAGAATCCCCCGAGCGCCGCCGACGTGTTGCGGTGACTGGGAAGATTGAATCTCACCGTTCCAAAGGGCGCACCCTTGAACTCGGGGCGCGTCAAAAAGGCCTCCGGGTTCGACATTTCGACCGACGCCCACCGGACGCCCGCATCGGACGCGTAGAACGCGCGATTGACCGACCATTCGTTGGCGGCGATGCGCGACTCCGTGCTGGTCACGAGCATCAGCGCGATCCCGATGACCGTCAGGATCGACAGCACGAGGATCGCGATCACGAGCGCCGCGCCCCGTTCGTTACGACGGGCGGAAATCGGGCCGTCGGAGACCAAACGGCAAGGGCCCGGCAGAGCGGTCGGCGCAGCGATACGGCGCGGGAACGAGTGATGGTTCATATTCTTCATCCCGGGAAAGCGTAGTTGCGGAGATTGATCTTCAGAGTCTGGACGCGGCGCCGGAAGTGGGGCTCCGCGGAAAGCGTCGGGTACTGAGCGACATCGGGATGCGGAGGATTGACTGTCGCGGGCGAGTTCATCGTCAGAAAGCCCAGCGCCGACGGAGACTTGTAAGTCGGATCCGGATCCTTCGACTTGGCGATGAGCGAAACCATCACCCCGTGCAGCGTCGGGCAGTGATTGGCGGCGGGGTTGCCGGGGTGCGTGAAGTTCGCGGGAGGGGGCTGAAGGAACTGGAAATCCGTCTCGAGCCACACCGGCTCACCCGCCACGTTCGGCCGCCACTCATCGCCTCCGGCCGCGGTGGACACGTTCAGGTCGGGGTCGGTGACGGGATCGAGCGGAAAACCCGCATTCCGGTTGATCGCGTTGTTATTGTCCCTGTCGACACCGTAAGCGATCTGCATGTCTTCGACGTCGTCTGCGAGATGCACGACGTCGAAACGATTGCCGCGGCGCGTACCCTGGGCGAGCGCCGGGTGATTCGGGTCGGTGTTGTCGATGAAGAAAATCAGATCGTCGAGAACACCCGCCCTCCGCACGTTCGCGATGTTCTGCGCGGAGGCACCCGACTCGGCCGGCGTCTCCGGATCGAACTCGAGCGCGACGGCGCTTGCGAAGTTCACGGTTCCGAATGTCTGGGAGGCGACGAGCGTGGTGGGCGCCGTCAGCAGGCCCACGTTGTAGCTCGGCTGGGAGTACTGCTGGGCGCCTCCGGGAACGGAGCAGCCCCCGTGAATGTCGTCATTGGCCGCCACGATCACCATCATCGGGTTGACGGCGGTCACCCCGGCCGTGTACGTGTCGATCGCGGAGAACTGCGGCCGCTGGGGGTCGTCGTTGACGTGCTGCAGCGGTACCGTCGTGAAAGTGGTCGTCCGAACCGCCACGGCAGTCGATCCCGTACAGCTTCCGCAGCCGCTCGAGAGATCGAAGCCGATCAGCGGAGAGTTGATGACGCCCCGGATCTCGATCATGTCCGTGCCGTCACGCACCGGAACCGCAGCGCCGGTATTGAGGTCGCGGACGGTCGCGCCCGTGACGTTGTCGTAGCCTCTCGCCGAAGCGACGACGATCCCCGGAAGGTCCGGGTCCGGAGCGTTCACGACCGCCTGCGTCACGAACAGACCGCCCGCTCCGGCCATCCGGATCGCGCGGGTCATCTGGTAGATGCCGAACCGGACGGCGCCCTGCGCGTCCGCTACATCCTGCTCGCTCTTGTTGATGCGGGCGCTCGCGTCGAAAACGGCCAGGATACCGAGCATGGCGATGGCGAGCAGGAAGACCACGACGATCATCTCGATCAGCGTGAAGCCGCTCTCGCGATCGCGCTTTTGATTGGCGTTCTTCACGGACATGGCGTTCCTCACGGACAGGGCGTTCCTCACGGACATGGTGCCGCCGCTCCCAGCGCGCATCCGTCGGCCACCGAGAGGTTCGTCCCGGTGGCAGGATTGGCGAGAAGTCCGCTCACGCGGGCGAGTCGCGAACCGATACCGAGCCGGCCGGTTCCGGAGACCACGGTCACATCGATGCGCTTGTACTGATAAGTCGCCCCGGCGGCCACCACCCGCGTGGGTGCGAAAACGGCGCCCGGAGCGGTGACGGCAGGATCGGCGCTCGCGATGCTGTATTGCAGCACCTGATACGTGATCGACATCGGATTCGGAACGCCTCCGCTTGCGGGCGGCAACCCCGTGACGGGATCCGGAAGCGCGGTCGACTGGTCGTTCGCGTGCACTCCCGGCGTGAGCTTCGCGTCATTGAAAGGAAGATTCATCAGCTGCTCGAGGCGGTCGCGGGCCATCACGTGGATGCTCGTGTATTCGTTCGCCGAGTAGTTCGATTTCACGCTCGACAGGAACAGGGGCGCGATCGCGAGCAGGACGAAGCTCAGGAGCGCCAGGGCGATCAGCAGCTCGACGAGGGTCAGGCCGGACTCGGCCCTCCCGCGGCGCGAACGCAGCATGCGCGCTGTCATTGCCACACCGCCGGAGTGATGACTTCGACCCGGCCCGTCATCGACGTGCGGATCGTGATCTGGTTGCGATCGCCGGCCCCCGTCGGACCTTCGACCACGATGTCCGACGAGAGGGCGCCCGCCGGCGCGACCCGGCGGCCGTTGCCGTCGAAGGACACCTTGCTGTTTACGGGAAGCGTCAGAAAAGCAAGGGCGTCCGTGGAGAGCGGAAGCGTCCGCGTCGGATTCGGCGTCGGCGTCGGAGAGGGAGGATCGAGCTCGACCGTCTGGAGAAGGTGCATGCTCTCCGTCGGCGCCGCCGGATGCACGACCATGCTGGCCGTGCCATTCAAACGGACCGCCCGCATCCGCGTGGCGAGCAGGGTCGACTGGATCTCCGACGCCGCACTGCGGAACTTGTTCCGCCGCGCGATCTTCTGGATCCAGGGCGCGGACACTCCGACGACGAGAGCCACGATGGCGAGAACGATCAGCAACTCCAGCAGCGTGAAGCCGCTCGAGGGGCGTCGGTCGCTCGGCCCCGGGGCAACGGACGACGCATCTCCCGTCGCGCCCGTCAGGCCCGGCACGCCTGTCAGGCGCGGCACGCCCGCCCAGGGACGACCCCACAAACCGCGACTGGACATAGCTCGAGAGGGAGACATTGGCCTTCTCTAGAGCGATTCCCGTGCCCACAGGGCACATTCGACCTAACCCTCTCCATCCTCAAGCGTTCGTCCCGGATCACTCCCGAGCTCCCGACAAAAAGAGCCGGTTATCGTTACCTCCGGTGACACATCTCGGCCCTTGTGGTCGGGTCTCTGGAGGGCTTCTGCCCGCCGCGTTACACTTTCTCATTCCATGTGGTCCAAGACCCGGCGTTCTCCGCCTTCCGAGGCCCGCGGCCTGCTGGCCGGACTGCGAAATCACGCCTGGAAGAGCGATGCCGAGCGGGACGACCAGATCCGCAGGCTCGGCCTCGTGAAGGGCCTCGCGCCGGAGGACACGGCCTGGATGGCGGCAGATTCCGATACGGGGCTCCGTCAGGCGGGCGTCGCATTCCTCCAGAGATTTCCGTTCGAAGCCGCCTCCGAAGCGATGTATCCCTTCCTCTCCGCGCACGGCGATGCCGCGCGGAAGAACGTTTCCGCCTCGGTGGAGGCGGTCGCCGGAACGCACTTCGGCGAGCACGCGCCCGCGATGCTCGAGCATCCCGATCCCGGCGTCGTGCTGATTGCGCTCGAATGGCTGAAGCGCAATCCGTCCGAGGAGCTGCTCGACGCGCTGGCCGTGGCCCTTTCCTCTTCGTCGCCGATCGTGCGCCGGAAGGCCTTTGCGGCCATCGAGTCGATCCCCTCCAAGCGAAGCCTCGACGCCGCGATGCAGGCGCTCGAGAACGACGACGAGGAAGTGCGCTACCGGGCCGTGGTCTACGTCGGAAAGTTCCCCGACGACAACATCCTCGCGGCCCTGCTGCGGCGCTGCCACGCGGACTCGCCCCGTGTGCAGGAAGCCGCTATCACGGGCGTAGCTCCGTTTCTCGCCGCGACGACGACGCACGGGCCGGATCCCCGGTTCAACGAGTTCATCCTCCCCTTGCTGACGGACTCGAACACGCGGGTGCGGCAGTTCGCGATGCGGATCCTCGCGACGCAGGATCCGGCGCACGTGGCCGACGCGTTCCTCAAGGGATTTCGAAACCGGTTCGGACCGGGCCGCGACCTCGCCATCGAAGGATTGAAGAGCCTCGAGGGCCCGTTCATCCAGGCGTTTCTGGATCGCGACGAGGATCCGGATCCCGCCATCGCCGCGCTGGCCTCGTCGATTGCCGTGCACCTGCGGACTCCCGAGGCCGTCCCGCACTGCATCCGCTACCTCCAGGGCAACGACTGGTGGCTTCGCGACCGCGCCGCGCAGACCCTGGGCGAAATGCGAGACGAGAGCGCGATGCCGGCCCTGCTCGCGATGCTTGCGGACCCGGAGTCCGACCTCTCCGCCGCCGCCGCTCTGGGGTCCTGGGGCAGCCCGCAGGCGCTTCCGGGGCTGCTCGAGGCCTTTAAGAGGGGGACCACCGACCTGCGGCTCGAGATCCTGGACGCGTTCGCGAAGATCCCGGACCCCCGCGTTGGACCGCTCCTCGAACAGATCGTCCGCACGGGCAGCGATGTGCTCGTCCAGGACAAGGCGAGCCGCATCATCGCCGCTCGCACCGGCGACCTGCCCTATTACGAAGCGTCGGCGAAGGCCCGCGCCTTCGCCGAGATCGATTTCCGGAGCAACAGCCACCCGCGGCTCGAAGAGCTCCTCTCCCATGCGCGCGCGATCGACGCCTCCGACCTCCACCTGGCCGCCGGAACCCGGCCGCACGTCCGGCTGATCGGCCGGCTGCAGCCCCTGCCGCTCCCGGAGACCACCGAACAGCAGATGGCCGCGTGGGTGCACGACGTCCTGGGCGAGCGGTTCGGCGAGCTCGAGAATCAGCGCCAGATCGACTTCTGCTACAAGACGCCGGATCTCGGCCGGTTTCGCACGAACATCTTCTATCAGCGCAAGGGAATGAACGCGGTGTTCCGGCTCGTCCCCTTCGAGATTCCCACGCTTTCCGAGATCGGCTTTCCCGAAGGCCTCCGGGAGATCACGACCTACAGCCAGGGTCTCGTTCTCGTCACGGGTCCCGCGGGTTGCGGCAAGACCACGACTCTCGCCGCACTGGTCGACCGGATCAACGAGACCGAGCGCTCCCACATCCTGACGATCGAAGATCCCATCGAGTACGTCCACAAGAACAAGGAGTCCCTCGTCAACCAGCGCGAGGTCCCCTCGCACTCGAGGTCCTTCGCGAAAGCGCTGCGCCAGTCGCTCCGCGAAGACCCCGACGTCATCCTGGTCGGCGAGATGCGCGACCTCGAGACGATCTCGCTCGCGATCACCGCATCCGAAACGGGCCACCTCGTCCTCGGCACGCTCCACACGACGACCGCTTCCTCCACCGTCGACCGGATCATCAACGCGTTCCCGCCCGATCAGCAGGGGCAGATCCGGATGATGATCGCCGACTCCCTCAAGGCGGTCATCTCCCAGGCGCTCCTGCCGCGCCGCGACCGGACGGGCCGGATCGCCGCGTACGAGATCCTCCGCAACACCGGCAACGTCTCCGGGCTCATCCGCGAGGGAAAGACGTTTCAGCTGCCGACCGCGATGCAGACCGGCGCGGCATCCGGGATGATGCTGATGGACTCGGCCCTTCTCACGATGGTCACGGAAGGACAGATCGAGCCGCGCGACGCCTACGCGAGGGCGCTGCGCAAGGAGCCGTTCGAGGGATATCTCCAGGCGGACGAAGGGCTCAGCTCGTGACCGAGCCCGTGAAGGAGCCCGTGACCGAGACCGCCACCCGCAAGATCGAGCAGGTCGGCGATCTCGAGACGCAGTCCGTCGGGACGAACCGGATCGACCGTTTTCTCTCCGTCCTGCCCAAGCGCAACGGCTCGGACCTCCACCTGGCGGTCGGCTCCCCACCGATGCTGCGGATCGACGGATCGCTGGAGCGCATCCGGTATCGCGGCCTGACCGAGGGCGAC
>JBBSEW010000051.1:0-28989 GCA_038239305.1 Thermoanaerobaculia bacterium
GACGAGTACGTCCTGACATTCAACATCGGTCCCGTCGGATCGGGAGACGAGCTCCTGCTGTCGCCGATCGCCCTGTCGCGCCTGAAGAAGAACGAGCAAGGCCGCACGATCGCCGTCCCGCTCTACCGCGCGTCCGTTCCCATGGCGCTCAACCAGACCCTCGTGCTGGGCGCGTCGCGCGACGAAGCCTCCAAGAACGCCCTGATCCTGATCCTCCTCGTGCAGGAGCAGGGGCGCCCGGGCACGGTCGGCGGCAAGTCCGTGGAGAAGCGCTGATGCCCCAGTTCTCCGTGAAAGCCGGCTGGCCGGATGGACGCGTCGCGGACGAGGCCCTGCAGGCCGCGGACCAGGCGGCCGCCCGGACGGAGATCGAGCGCCGCGGCGGGCACGTCTTCGAGATCCGCCGCCACGGGGGCCTCTTCCAGCGGGGGGGCGATTCCCGGAAGGCGCGCGGGCGCGTCAAGATGCGCGACTTCCTCATCTTCAACCAGGAAATGATCGCGCTCCTCAAGGCCGGCCTGCCGGTCGTCCACTCGTTCGAGATTCTGCTCGAGCGGCAGGAGAGCCCGGTCCTTCGGGCCGTGCTGTCCGACGTGCGCGACAAGATCAATTCCGGCGCTTCTCTCTCGGAGGCGTTCGCGGACCAGGGCGATCTGTTCCCGCGTCTCTACTGGACTTCGCTCAAGGCGGGAGAGAAGAGCGGCGAGATCGAGGCGGTGCTGCGGCGGTATCTCAAGTATCAGAAGACGGTGATGGCGCTGACCCGCAAGGTGTCGTCCACGCTCGTCTATCCCGCGATCCTGGTCGTTCTCTCTGCAGGCCTGATCACGATCCTCATGACGTTCGTCATCCCGCGGTTTTCGGAATTCTTCACGGACTTCAACGCCGAACTGCCGCTCCTGACGCAGATCGTGATCGGCATAGCGACTTTCCTGCGCCGCAACGTCATTTTCCTGGCGGCGGGTCTCGGCGCTCTCGTGTTCTTCCTCACGCGCTACGTCCGGTCTCCGTCCGGCCGGCAGCGCCTCGACACGGTTCTTCTCCATGTCCCGGTCGTCGGCGGAATCCTCCGGCGCTTCGCGATCACGCAGTTCACGCGCAGTCTCGCGACGCTGCTCGGCGGCGGAACGCCCCTCGTCCCCGCGCTCGAGAATTCCTCCGAGGCGATCGGCAACCGCTACATTTCCCGCCGGGTCACGAGCGTCGTGGGGCATGTCCGGCAGGGAGGGGAGCTCTGGAAGGCGCTCGACGAGACGAAAATCTTCACGAATCTCACGATCGAAATGATCAAAGTCGGCGAGAATTCGGGAGCGCTCGAAGAAATGCTCGGATCGGTTTCGGACTTCTACGACGAGGAGATCGACATGCTCCTCGCGCGGGTCATTTCCTTCGTCGAGCCCGCGATCCTCGTCGGGATGGGTTTCGTGATCATGACCATCCTTCTCTCCGTGTATCTCCCGATTTTCCGGATCATGTCCCAGATCAAGGGGTAAAGATGGCCAGGCAATACTCGGACGGAACGACGACGGCGACGATTCCCCTGCAGGAGATGGATCCGGTCGCGCTCGCCGCCCGGCTCGGGCTCGCGTTCGTCGATATCTCCTCGTTCCGTATCGATCCGGATCTCTTCCGCTCGATCCCCGTCGAATGGATGCTGCGCTTCGCGTTCGTGCCGGAATCGCGGACCGAGAAGTCGATGACGATCATCTGCGCCGATCCGACCGACGTTGTGAAGCTCGACGAGCTCGAGCTCCTGATCGGTGTTCCCATGAAGCTCAAGGTCGGCAGCCGCGGCGCGATCCACGACATTCTCCAGAAGAGCGAGTCGTCGCAGAGGGTTCTCGACGAAGCGACCGAAGATTTCCGGATGCAGCTCGTCTCGGAGGACGAGGACGGCGAAGAGACGCTCACGATCGGGTCGATCACGCAGGACTCCTCGCCGATCATCAAGCTCGTCGACTCGATCCTCTTCAACGCGATCCAGCGCCGCGCCTCGGACATCCACATCGAGACGCAGGAAAACGTCGTCATCATCAAGTACCGGATCGACGGCGTGCTGTACCAGGCGATGGATCCGATCGACAAGCGGCACCACGGCACGATCATTTCCCGCATCAAGGTCATGTCCGAGCTGGACATCGCCGAGAAGCGGATTCCGCAGGACGGCCGCTTCAAGCTGCGCGTGCGGGGGCGCACGATCGACTTCCGCGTGTCGATCATGCCGACCGTGCACGGCGAGGACGCCGTCATCCGCATCCTGGACAAGGAGTCCGCCAACGCCGAGTTCAAGAGCCTGAACCTCGAAGTCCTGGGGTTCGATATCGAGACGAAGAAAAAGCTCCGTAAGTTCATCCGCGAGCCGTACGGCATGGTCCTCGTCACCGGTCCCACGGGCTCCGGCAAGACGACGACTCTCTACGCGTGCCTCTCCGAGATCCAGTCGGTCGAGGACAAGATCGTCACGATCGAGGATCCCGTCGAATACCAGCTCCGCGGGATCACGCAAATTCCCGTCAACGAGAAGAAGGGCCTGACCTTCGCCCGCGGGCTGCGGTCGATCCTCCGGCACGACCCCGACAAGATCATGGTTGGTGAGATCCGCGACGAGGACACGGCGCAGATCGCCGTCCAGTCGGCGCTCACGGGCCACCTCGTGTTCACGACGGTCCACGCGAACAACGTGGTCGACGTGCTCGGCAGGTTCCTAAACATGAAGGTGGACCTCTACAACTTCGTGTCCGCCCTGAACTGCATCCTCGCGCAGCGGCTCGTCCGGAAGATTTGCGCGCACTGCCGCGAGGCCGTCTCCGTCACGCCCGAGACGCTCCGCGAGCTCGGCGTCGATCCCGCTTCGATCGCCGGGCACACGATGTACGAGGGCAAGGGCTGCCTCGAGTGCGACGGCACGGGGTTTCACGGCCGGATGGCCATCGCCGAGCTTCTCGATCTCTCCGACCGGATTCGCGGGCTGATCCTCGACCGGCGTCCGGCCGCCGAGATCAAGAACGCCGCGCGGGACGAAGGGATGATCTTTCTCCGGGACTCCGCCCTCCGTAAGGTGAAGGAAGGCTGGACGACTCTCAAAGAGATCAACAAGGTCACGTTCGTCGACTGATGAAGATCCCTTTACTCCGAGCCGTCGTTCCGCCGCACGTGTTCTGCCTCCTTCCGGAGGGAGTGACCTACGCGAGCGTCCGCCGCGACCCGCCCCGCGGGTTCGCGCAGTCGCGGCATTTTCCCTTTCCGCCGAACACGATCGGCTCGGGCACGTCCGGCACGCCGCTCGTGTCACGCGAAGCGATCGCCGAGGCCGTCGAAGCCGCGCGCCGGCTCTCGGAGGGCCGCCTGACGCGCGCTTCCGTGCTTTTCCCGGACTCCTGGGCGCGGGTCATGCCGCTCGACATGGAGTCCATTCCCGAGGCGCAGGACGCGGCGCGCGACATGGTCCGGTGGAAATTGAAGAAGCTGCTTCCCGGCGTCACGGCGGAGCTCGCCGTGGTTTTTCGCGAGATGACTCCGGCGGGCGATCAGCGGCGCGTCCTCGTCGCCGCCGCTCCCGCCGACACGCTCCGCTCGATCGAGGGAGCGTTCGAATCTCTCGGCGTGCGCGTCGGGACGCTCGCCCCTTTCTCGCTGGCTCTCTTCGAAGGTCTCTCGCCGCTCCTCGCGTCGAAGGCGGCCGGCGACTACGCCCTCCTCCATCGAAGCGCGGACTCGTTCGTGTTCCTCGTCGCGCGCGGCGGCGCCCCGATCTTCTTCCGGCAGCGGCCGGCCGACGAGCCGGACGGGGAGCACGACCAGGAAGTCCGGCTGTCGCTGTCGTACTACTCCGAGAAGCTCAAGGGCGAGGGGATCTCCGCCGTCTTCGCCCACGACGTGCGCGGCAAGGTTGCCAGCGGGTCGGAGGCGTTCTCCGTGCCCGTGGAGCCGCTGTCCGGCCGGCTTCTCGACGCGGATCCCACCTTCGACGAGCGCATCGCGGCCAGGCCGGAGCTGCTGCCGGCGTTTGCCGCGGTGTACGGACAGAAATGAACCGCACGCGCTCTCTGAATTTCGCGCGGCGCCCGTTCTCGAACGAGCGGCCGTTCCTGCTGGCCGCGGCAATCGGCTTCGTGCTGAGCGCGATCCTGCTCGTGGCGAGCGCGCGGCAGTTCGCCGAGTTCCATCACGAGATCGGCGGCACGGCCGACCAGATCGCCTCGCTCGAGGCCCGCCGCGACCGCGCCCTGAAGGAGACGGCGGTGTCCCGCGCCGCTCTCGACAGTTTTCTCGCCTCCAATCTCGCGCAGGAGAGCAAGGGGCTGCTCAAGCTGGTCGCCGAGCGCCGCTTCTCCTGGACCACGCTGCTGGGGCGGCTCGAGCGCACCCTGCCCCCGGACGTGCGGGTCACGCGTCTGACGCCGCGGTTCGAGCTCACGGGGACGTACCTCGACTGCGCGCTGGTCGGCAAGACGAGCGACGCCGTCGTGCGGACGATCGCGGCCCTCGCGCACGACCCCCTGTTCGACGCCGTGGAGCTCACGTCCGAGTCCTCGCCGGAAGGGAACATCGAGGGCTACGAGTTCCTGCTCCACCTGCGGTACCACGACACGCCGGGAGCCCCGCGATGACGCTCGGGTTGTCGCGCCGTTCGGCGATTCTCCTGCTGGCCGGCGTTCTGCTGGTCGGCAACCTCGGCTTCTACCTCTGGTACCGGGCGACGGCCCAGCAGCGCAAGAACGGGATGGAGTCGCGCCGGATCGAGCTCATCCGCGAAGTCGAGGTCCGCGAGAAGGAAGAGGCGACCTTCGGCAGTCAGCGCGCCCGCCTTTCGGAGGTGTCGTCCACCCTGGACGAGTTCTATGGCAAGCGCGCCGGGCTCGCCCGCGACAATCTCGCGCCCATCGTTCTCGAAATTCACACGCTCATGCAGGACGCCGGCATTCTTCCCGCGTCGATCTCGTATGCGAACCATTCGCTCACCGACCTGCCGCTCTCCGAGATGCAGGTGTCCTTCTCGTTCCGCAACGACTACAACCGTTTCAAGAAGTTCCTCGGGGCGATCGAGCTCGATCGCCGGTGGATCGCCGTGCGCGAAATCTCGCTGAACCGGGACCCGGATATCCCGGGCTCCGTACAGGTGCATATGACCCTGGCGACCTACTTCGCGAAAGGCGATTCGGCTCCGCCGGTCCAGACCGCGAACGCGAAGAAGTCCGGTCCCCGGGCCGCGGGGCCGCCGTCGTCCTCGGGAGCATTCCGGCAGTCGAATCGCTCGCCGGACCGGGCCGCGATCCGTCCGGCATCTCCGGTGATCGTCCCGGCTCCCGCTCCGGGTCGGCCGGCGGTGGGTTCGGCAAACCGCGCGGCTCCCGCGGCGGGCATGTTCGGGGGGCCTCCGCCGGGCCAGCCCGCGGCCGCGCCGAAGCAGGTCCGGCCATGAAGCCGGGCTTCGGAACGCGCGGGCAGCTGCTGGCGTTCCTAGCGGCCCTCGCCGTTCTGCTGGCGATCTTCGTCCGCTGGCGGTCCGCGCCGCCGGCTCCCGCCGCCGGAGCGAGGGCGACTCAGGCCACGCGGCGCACGGGGTCCGCCCCGGACGCGGATGATGGCGCTTCCTCCGCGCCGGGGCCGCGCCGCGGCAACGAGAAGAAACCCGCTTCCGCCCAGGACGTGCCCTTCGTGTCCAAGGATCTTCTCGATCCGCCCCGGACGCGCGGACAGGGCGATGGCGCCCGAAACATCTTCGACCTGCGGCCGCCCACTCCGATCCCGCCGCCGACCCCGACTCCCGGGCTGCCTCCGCCGCCGCCGGCGGGAAGCCAGGCGTTCGTCGGACCTCTTCCGCCGCCGACGCCGACTCCGACGCCCGCTCCGCCGGAGATCAACTTCAAATTCATCGGGACTTTCGGCCCGAAGGACCGTCCCGTGGCCGTCCTCGTCCTGGGCGACCAGGTCGTGAATGCGAGGGCCGGCGACGTGGTCTTCGACCGGTACGTGGTCCGGCGCGTCGGCTACGAGTCCGTCGACGTCGGCTTCAAGGACTACTTCATTCCCAGCGAAACCCGGCGTATCGGGATTACGCCATGACCCGAACCCCGCCTCGCCTCCCGAACTCTCGAAAGGGTGACCCGATGAAGCTCGTGAAAACGCTCGGCCTCCTGGCTCTCCTCGCCGTCGCCGCCGGCTGCTCGACGTCCCGCATGGCGCGGGAAGCGAAAGAGGAAGAGGGCATGGGCCACTGGGACATGGCGGTGCTCAAGTACTCGAAGGCTCTCGACGTGGAGCCCGCCAACGACCGGCTTCGGATGGCTCTCATGAACGCGAAGCAGAGAGCCTCGCAGGCCCATTTCGAGCGCGGCAAGGTCTACCGCAGCTCCGGCCACCCGGATCTCGCCGTTGCGGAGCTCGAGCAGACCGTCCTTCTCGATCCGACCAACCACTACGCCGAGAACGAGCTGTTGAAGGCGCGCGACGAGGCGGCGAAGGCGGCCGTGGATCGCGACGGCGAGTCCAAGATGCAGGCGATGAAGCGGCGAACCCGGGGCATGCGCGCGCGCTCCCCGATCCTGGAACCGACGAGCGACCGTCCGATCAATCTCAACTTTCCGCAGCCGAAGCCGATCAAGCAGATCTACATGTCGCTCGCGCAGGCCGCGGGCATCAACGTCATCTTCGATCCGCAGCTGAAGGACGACAACGTCTCGATCGTCCTGACCAACATCGTCTTCCAGACGGCTCTCGAAACGCTGATGCGCCAAGAGAACCACTTCTACAAGGTCATCGACGAAAAGACGATGCTGATCGCTGCCGACACGCCGCAGAACCGGAAGACCTACGAGGATCTCGTCATCCGCACGTTCTACCTCTCCAACGGCGACGTGACGGAGGTCTCGAACGCCCTGCGTCAGCTGCTTCAGACCACCCGCATCTCGATCAACAAGGCGGAGAACTCGATCACGCTCCGCGACACCGCCGACAAGGTCGCGATCGCCGAGAAGATCGTCCAGCAGAACGACAAGCAGCTCGCGGAAGTCGTCATCGACGTCGAGCTTCTCCAGGTCAACACCACGCGCATGACGGACATCGGGCTGCTCCTCGCTCCCTACACGATCGGCGCCAGTATTCCGACGGCGGCGAGCACGACGGATCTCGGCGGCAACGTCGCGGCCGGATCCTTCACGTGGGACCAGCTGAAGGCCCTTTCGATCCGGTCGTTCGGATTCACGATCCCGTCCGCCACGTTCAACTTCATCAAGAACAACACGGAATCGGAGCTCCTTGCCAAGCCGCAGCTGCGCATCTCGGAAGGCCAAAAGGCGCAGCTCGTGATCGGCGACAAGATCCCGATTCCGACGACGTCTTTCAACACATCGAACACGGTCGGCGGCAGCATCGTGCCGATCACGTCCTTCCAGTATCAGGACGTCGGCATCAAGATCGAGGTCGAGCCGCGCGTCCACCACAACAAGGAAGTCACCCTGAAGCTCGTGCTCGAGGTCTCGCAGCTCGGGGCGAACGTGACCTTCAACGGGACGTCGCAACCGACGATCGGCACGCGCACGATTTCCTCCAACATCCGTCTCCGCGACGGCGAAACGAATTTCCTCGCGGGCCTGTTCCGAACCGACAAGTCCTTCACGAACACTCCCGTTCCGTTCCTGGGAGACATCCCCGTTCTCGGCCGCCTCTTCTCGAACAAGAACAAGAGCCACCAGACGACGGATCTCGTTCTCACGCTGACGCCGCACATCATCCGGATTCCCGACGTGACGGAGGAGGATCTCCAGCCCTTCTATGTCGGGACGGACGCCAACATCTCCATCGGAGGCAATCCCCGGATCGAGTCTCCGGGCGGATCGGGACCGTTCGACTTCCAGCGGGGCAGTCCGCAGCAGCCGCCGCCCCAGCGGTCGACTCCCGCTCCAGCTGTCGCCCCGGGCATCAATCTCGCACCCATAGCGCCGCCGAGCGATCCGTTTCGCGCGCCGGCGCAATCCGTGCCGTCGCAGCCGCAAACGCAGCTCAACCCGCAGAGATCTCCCGGCGCGCTGACCACGTCGGCGGAGGTCGAGCCCTTGACCACTTCCGGCCTCTCGACGCAGGCCGCGGTCGGGGACGGGACGCTTCCGGCCGGCAGCCTCGCCTTCGACGTCGCCCCCGCCTCGCTCGTCCTGACGGCGGGCCAGCAGCGGTCCCTTCTCGTCCGCGCGACCGGAGGCGACGGCGCCTCCGCTTCGGCGGTGACGCTGACGTTCGACCCGAAGATCCTGACGGTCGTCGCCGTGCGCGCGATCATGCCGGATGGAGGGGTCGCGGACACGCACATCGAGCCGGGTCGGATTACCCTGACGATGCCGAACCCGGTGGCGGTCTCCGGCACGACCGCGCTCGCGGAGGTCGTGGTCCAGGGCGGGCGGCGGGGTACGTCCGCGATCGCGTTCGCGGGGGGCGTGGCCGGAGTGAGCTACGCGGGAGCCACGGTGGAAGTGCAGTGATTGTCCGTTCCGTCCGTTCTTCGAGGCCGGATCCTGTGGGCTGCCGCGGGGCGGCTCTGCCGGTTCGGGTCCGTGCCGCCGGCCTCTCCGCCGCCGCGGGCTTCACCGTCGTGGAGCTCGCGATCGTGGCCGTGATGGTCAGCATCCTGAGCGCCATGGCCGTGCCGGTGGTGCGCTATACGGTCAAGCGCCAGGACGAGCTCGAGCTCAAGTTCCAGCTCCGCCTCGTTCGCGACGCGATCGACAAGTACAAGCAATACTCGGACTCGGGGCTGATTCCTCCGCAGCTTGGAAGCGAAGGCTACCCGCCGGACCTCGACACGCTCGTCGACGGTGTGAAGCTCGTCGGCCAGATCGACAAGAAGCAGAAATTTCTGCGGCGCATCCCCGTGGACCCGATGACGAAGAAAGCGGAATGGGGCCAGCGGTCTTTCCAGGACGAGCCCAGGACGACCGCCTGGGGCGGCCAAAACGTCTACGACGTCTACTCCCTTTCGGATGGCCGGGGGATCGACGGGACGTACTACAAGGACTGGTAGGGGAACGGGGGATCGGAAGCCGGAAAACGGGAAACGGGAAACGACGAAACGGAAAACGGAAAACGACAAAACGAAAAATGGTAAACGAATGAAAGCCCAGGACGCCCGCGCGACGAGCGAAGCCCACAGACGAACCGCCACCGGTTCGGAAAGCCGGAGGTCCGGTTCCTTTCCCGTTTCCCATTTCCCGGTTCCCGACCCCGAGCGCGGCTTCACGCTTCTCGAGCTCCTCGTGGTCATGACGATCATCGGGATCCTGGCGGCGATCGCGGTTCCGGCGCTCAAGGATTCTCCACAGCGGGCCCGCGAGGCGGCGCTCCGGGAGGATCTCTTCGCGTTGCGAAGCGTCATCGACCAGTACCACGGCGACAAGGGCAACTACCCCGCGGATCTCCAGACGCTCGTCACCGAAGGGTACCTGCGGAAGATCCCGTTCGATCCGATGACCAAGTCGGCGGAAACCTGGGTCATCGCCTACGAAGAAGCGCCGACCGGCGATTCCGCCGCCGCCGGCACGGGCTTCGGGTCCGCGTTCGGATCCGGGTCCGGCTCCGGGTCGTCGTCCGACCCGTCGGCTCCGACGCCGCCCGGCATCATCGACATCCACAGCGGCTCCGCGGCCAAGGCCCTCGATGGCACGCTCTACAAAGATTGGTAGCGCCCCGGATGGGATGCAGGGGAGCTCTGGGGGGAATCGGGTGATCGGGTGATCGGTTGATGAATCCGGGGAATCGGATGATCGGGGAATCGGAACGATCCGCTTTCCCCCTCTCCCCCGCGCCCGGGGGAGAGGGCAGGGTGAGGCGGAATGGATTCGGCTTTCCTCGCGACGACGGGCGCCCTGTGGACGGAGAGGCGGGCTACACCCTCGTTGCCGTCGTCATCGGGATGCTTCTGCTCGCGATCCTGATCGCGGCGGTCGGTCCGGCGCTCGGCAAGATCGGGCAGCGTGACCGGGAGATGGAGCTTCTCTTCCGCGGGCGGCAGTACGCGCGGGCGATCGGCATCTTCCAGAGGCGATTCGGCCGCTACCCCAACACCTTGAAAGAGCTGTTCGAGAACAGCCCTCACTCGATCCGGAAGCTCTGGAAGGATCCCATCTGCAATTGCCCGGACTGGCAGGTCCTGATCCTGAACACGCCCGACGCGAATCCGCAGGGAGGCGGTGCGCCCGTGACCCCGGGGGCGACCGCGCCGGCGGGAGGGCCTCCTCCGACGCCGACCCCCGCCCCGTTCGGCACCCCGCAATCCACCCAGGGCCCGATCGTCGGGGTCCGGTCGAAGGTTCACAAGGAGTCGATTACGGCCTGGCGCGGGCATCAGTACTACGACCAGTGGCGGTTCATCGTCGGAGACGCTGACCGGGATACATCCTCGGTCTTCGACCCCAACTCCTTGAACGTCCGCGCCCCCACGCCAAACCACTAACTACTGTATCGAAAGGGGTTGCATTTCTGGAGGCCACGCCCGCCCCTGCGTCCGGCCCGCCGCGACAACATGGAAATAGAATAGTCGCGGCCCGCCGGAGACAACTTTCCCATGGTCCACAAGTTCAGGCTCGACAACGGGGCGACCGTCCTCATCGACGAGATGCAGGACGTGCGGTCCCTCGCGCTCGGATTCTTCGTCGGTGCGGGCTCCGGAGGCGAGCCGCCGGCGCGGCAGGGGATTTCGCATTTCCTCGAGCACGTGCTGTTCAAGCGGACCCACCGTCGATCGAGCGTCCAGATTGCGCGCGCCATCGACCGGCTCGGCGGGGACGTCGACGCCTTCACGACGAAGGAATACACGGGCTTCTACGCGCACACGCAGGACTCCCGCTTCGGGGAAGCCCTCGACCTTCTGGGCGACGTGGTGCTTTCGCCGGCGTTCGAGTCGGTCGACATCGAGGTCGAGCGGGGCGTGATTCTCGAGGAACTCGGAGAGGCCAACGACAACCCGGACGATCTCGTGCACGAGATGTTCGTCCGCTCTTTCTGGAGCACGCATCCGCTCGGCGCGCCCATTCTCGGAACGGCGGCGACGGTCAAGAGCATCGGGCTCGCCGACCTCTACAAGTACTACCGATCTCACTACACGCCCGACAACATGATCATCTCCGTGGCGGGACACATCGGTGCGGAGGAGGCCCGGGATGCAATCGACAAGCTGTTTCGCCGCCGCGCCGCGAAGGCCTCGTCGTCGCACCGCCCGCCGCGCCCGAGCGGCCGCGGGCCCCGGGGGCATCAGAACCTGCAGTTGAAGTCGCGCCGCGGGCTCGAGCAGGTCCACGTCTGCCTCGGGGTCGAGGGGCCCGGCCAGGCCTCCGAGCGCCGCTTCGCGGCGAACCTCGTCGACATCGTGCTCGGCGGAGGCATGTCCTCGCGCCTCTTCCAGGAGGTTCGCGAGAAGCGCGGGCTCGCGTACTCGGTCGCCTCCTCGCTGAACTCGTACCGCCTCGGGGGCTACGAGGCGATTTACTCGGCGTGCGCTCCGAAGAATCTCGGCCGCGTGATCGAGGTGACGCTGCGGGAGCTGAAGAAGCTGAAGCGGGACGGCGTGCGCCTGCGGGAGCTGGCGTGGGCGAAGGAAAACCTCAAGGGCAACATGATCCTCGCCCTCGAGTCGACCGTGTCCCGGATGTCCTCGCACGCCCGCCAGCAGTTCTACTTCGACCGGGTCGTGCCGACCGAGGAGCTCGTCTCGCGCGTCGATGCCGTCACCCGGGACGAGATGGGGGAGGAGGCAAATCGGCTGTTCGACGGTCGCGTGCTCTCCCTCGCCGTGGTGGGAAACGTCGGCAAGCTGCCGGTCTCGGCACCGGAACTGGCGGGGGCGTTGGGAGAGGCGTAAATTTTGGGTCAGGAGCGGATGGCTGACAGCTCGTTTTGAATCGGCCAGAATCGGCTCATGAGTCCGGCTCTCGTTCTTCTTTTCGCGCTCGCCCTGATCGCTGTTCTTTTCCTGGCGCGCTTCGCCGGCCGTCCGATACCCGCCCTTCCGGCACTGATCTTCGCGCTCCTCGCTCTCGCGTTCGTCTCGCCCGGATTGTTTTCGCGCCGCACCATCCTGCCGGTCGACCACGCGATGTCCCTGCCTCCCTGGAGCTACGCCCCCACCGTCACCCGCCACAACGACAACCTGAGCGACGTGGCGACCCAGATCGTTCCCTGGGCGCAGGCGGTCCGGCTCGCGTGGCGCGAAGGGTCGATTCCATGGCGCAACCGGTGGAACGGTTGCGGGATGGCGCTCGCGGCCAACGGACAGTCGGCCCCGTTTTCCCCATTCACCCTGCTCCTCCTGCCGTTGCCGCTCTGGGCGGGTTTCAACCTGCTGGCGACGATCAAGCTCCTCCTCGCCGCGAGCGGCACCTATCTCTGGCTCTCGGAGCTGTCGGTGTCACGCGGAGCGGCTCTCTTCGGTGCCGTGTCGTTCTCCCTGTCCTTTGCGATCACGCCCTGGCTCCTGTTTCCGATCTCCTCCGTCCTCTGTCTCTTCCCGTGGGCCCTGTTCGCGATCGAGCGTCTCCTCTCGGCTCCGACCCCGGCGCGCGCGTTTCTGCTCCTGACCGGGGTCCTGTTCGCGATGGCGCTGTCGGGTCACCCGGAGTCGATCGTCATGGGCGGACTTTTCGCCGCGTCGTGGCTGGCAGGGCGCGCCGCCTTCACGCCGGGCGGCCTCTCCGGCGGGCGAGTCCTGGTTCTTCGAATCCTCCTGGCGGGCGCGGCGGCCGCCGGTCTCGCCGCGTTTCTGCTCGTGCCCGAAGCGCTGGCCATCGCCGGGTCGAACCGCCTGCGCTACGTCGAGGCGGCTCGGGCTCATCTTCCACCTCTCCTGGCGGCCCACGGATTCCGCTTCCCGTCGGTTCTCTGGACGACCCTCTTTCCGCGCACTTTCGGCGATGCGGTGGACGCTCCGATGGTCGCGGGCGCCGCGGGGGCCTTTCCGGAGATCGGGCTCGGCTTTTTCGGGGTAGTCGGGGCCGCCGCCGCGGCGCTTTTCCTGCGTCCGGGCCCGCGTCCGGCCGCGGAGAAGGCTCTCGTGCCGCCGATTCTGGTTGGGCTGGCGATCGCCTCGGGACTGTGGCCGTTTTTCGACGCGGCCTATCGGGTGCCGGGCCTCCGCCTCACGGCGCCGTTTCGATACCTCATCCTGATGGCGCTCGGCGGTCCTGCTCTCGCGGCGTTCGAGATCGATCGCCTCCTCGCCGACGCGCGGCGCCGACCCCGGCTCGCCCTCTGGCTCGCGGCAGCGGCCCTCGCGCTCGGTGCCCTCGGGCTCGCCGCCGGCCGGCTCACCCTGGGTCTTCACGCGGCCTCCGGCGGGCTCGCCTCGGAGCGGCGCGGCCTTCTGCTCGCGCTCGCCGCCCTCGGCGCCGTGGCGCTCGCCGGCCTGGCGGCGTCGATCCGGCCACGGCTCCTGGCGGCGGTTCCTCTGGTCCTCGCCATTTTCGCGGCGGCCGATCTCGCGATCGAAGGTACCCGGCTCTACCGCTTCGGCCGGCCGGAGGAGCTCTTCCCGGAGACTCCCGTCGTGCGGTTCCTTCGTTCGCGGCCAGGAGTCTTCCGGGTCGTCGGAGAGGGACCCGCTCTCTTCCCCGGCTCGAACGTGTTCGCCGGGGTCGAGGACATTCGCGTGCACGATCCCGTCGAGCGCGCGGACTACGTGGACTTCGTCGACCACGAGGCCGGCTACGAGCCCGCGGAGTACTTCAAGCGCCTCCGGAATCTCGATGCCGCGGCCCTCGATCTGCTGAACGTCCGTTTCCTGGTCGCGGCGCCCGGGCGGGCGGTCCCCGGCGCGCGCTGGGAGCGGGTTTACGAAGGGGGGGACGCGTCCGTATTCAAGAACCGATCGGTCCTGCCTCGCGTGTTCGGCGCCCGCCGCGCCGCGCCCGCCGAGCGGGAGGCGGCCGATGGATTCGTGCTGACGGATTACCGGGAGCGTGCGAACCGCCTGGACTTCCGCGTCGATGTCCCCCCGGGACCGCCCGTCTCGCTCGTCGCGAGCGTGACGGACGACGGCGGCTGGTCGGCCTTCGAGGACGGGCGCACGATCCCGGTGCGTCGCACCGAAGGGGTTCTTCTCGGCTGGGATCTTCCGCCCGGCCGGCACGACGTGCGGCTGACGTATCGCCCGCCCGGACTCGCGGCCGGAGGCGCCATCTCCGCCGGGAGCGCGGTGCTCCTCCTCGTGTCCTGGACGGGAGCCATCGTGCGGCGGCGGCGAGCGAAGCGGGCGGCGGACAAGCGGATGTAGCCGACCTCTCGCTTCACGCTTCACGCCTCCCGCCTGGCGCCTCACGCCGCCCTCCTCCCGCCTGGCGCCTCGCGCCTCGCTCCAGGATCCTCGCTTCTCGCTCCTCGCTCCTCGCTCCTCGCTCCTCGATCCTCGCGCCTCGCGCCTCGCGCCTCGCGTTGTCCCGCGAGATGCAATAGCCTCGCGCGATGCTGTCGATCACCGTCCCGATCCACCTTCTCGCTCACGGCGAGGGGCTGGCTCTTCCCGAGTACGCGACGGAGGGGTCCGCGGGGTGCGACCTTCGCGCCGCGGTGGACAGCCCGCGGACGCTCGGTCCGGGGGAGCGATCGGCGGTCGAGACCGGGATCGCCGTGGCGATTCCCGAGGGGTACGAAGGCCAGGTCCGGATGCGGAGCGGGCTCGCGCTGAAGAACGGTCTCGCCGCGCTGAACGCGCCGGGAACCATCGACAGCGACTACCGGGGCGAGATCAAGGTGATCGTCGCGAATCTCGGGTCGGAGCCCGTGACCATCGCCCGCGGAGATCGGATCGCGCAGCTCGTCTTCTCGCCCGTCGTCCGCGCCCGCTTCGAGACGGTGACGGAGCTTCCCGCGACCGTCCGCAGCTCGGGGGGGTTCGGCTCCACGGGACAGGCCTAGGCCCGGGCCTGGGCCTGTGCCCGTTCTGCCGCTCTCCCGATTCGTCGCCGGATACGTTTCGAGCCTCACGGGAGGCGACCCGGAGTTCGTCTCCGAGATCCATCCGGCGGACGAGATGTTCGCCTACGGGCTGCACTCGCTCTACGGCAGCGCCGATGCCGCCGCGATCCTGTACTTCGCAACGGGAAAGCTGATCGCCGACGCCACGGGTGCCGCCCTGGCGTGGCGGTTCGGCGCTTCGGGGCCTTCGACGATTCTCGACTTCGCCGCGGGGTTCGGACGCGCGACGCGGTTTCTCGTCCGGCATTTTCCCGATGCGCGGATCTCGGTCTCCGAAATCGATCCGCTCGCGCTCCGGTTCCAGCGCCAGGCTCTGGGCGTGGAGGCCATTGCGTCGGGAGGAGAACCGGGGGATTTCCAGCCGGCGCAGCCGTTCGACGCGATCTGCGGGTCCTCTTTCTTCAGCCACCTGCCCGAAGCTTCATTCGAGCCGTGGCTGGCGCGGCTGTGGTCGTTCGTGCGGCCGAGAGGAATCCTCCTCTTCTCGACTCACGGTCCGTCCCTCCATCCGGGAACGGCCGACTGGAGCCGCGGGATCGTATTTCGCGTGGAGAGCGAGACGCGGCGGCTCGATCCCGGCGCGTACGGCACATCCTGGGTGCAGCCCGGGTTCGTCTCGGGCGCGGCCGCCCGCGTCTGCGGCAGCGAGGGATCCCTGCATGCCGTTCCTTTCGGTCTGGGCGGACATCAGGATCTCTACCTGCTCGCTCGAGAGCCGGTCGGGGCGCTCCCCGCTCCCGTGATTCCGCTCGTGCCGAGAGGAGAGCTCGAACGGTTCGCGCTCGGCGGACGGGAGCGGCTGACGGCCGAGGGATTCGTCGAGGCCGCCTCGGGCGTCGAGATCACTTTCTTCATCCGGGATGAGGAGCGCGGCCGGGTGCGGCCGGAAGTCGCGGACGGAAGAGGCGCGTGGCGCTTCGACGTCGCGATCGCGGACGCCGGTCCGGATGACGTGCTGCGGATCGAGGCTCGCGCTCCGGGCGGCGTGACGCGGATCCTCGCGATGGGAACGCTGCGCCCTTACCTCTGATGGCCAGCTCTGCTATTCTCGTTTCGTGCGCGTTTGCGTTCTCGCATCCGGATCCGGCGGGAATGCGTGTGTCATCGAGAGCGGCACGACGCGCATCCTCGTGGACGCCGGCTTGTCGGGGCGTGAGCTCGAGCGGCGGATGCGGCCGCGGGGGATCGAACCCGAGTCGATCACCGCGATATTCGTGACCCACGAGCACGGCGACCACTGCTCGGGGGCCCTCGCGTTCTCGACCCGCTGGGGTTGTCCGATCTTCACGACGCCCGGGACGGCTTCCGCGATCGGGCTCGAGGGAGATCTCTTCTCGCCTTTCGTGGCCGTGGACCCCCTGCGGGAAGGCCGGGTGGGCGCGATCGGTTTCCGCGCCTACGCCACGCCCCACGACGCGAACGAGTCCGTCGCTTATGCGTTCGAGAGCGGCGACGCGCGACTCGTCATCGCGTCCGATCTCGGCCGGGCCGAGGCGAGCTTCGTCTCCTTCCTCCGCGACGCGACGACACTTCTCATCGAGTTCAACCACGACGAAGACATGCTCCGCGACGGGCCCTACACGTGGTATCTCAAGAAGAGGATCTCCGGTGGGTGGGGCCATCTGTCGAACCGCCAGTCGGCGTTCGCCGTTCGCGGCTCGGCCGGTCCCCGTTTGAAACGCGTGATCGCGACGCATCTCTCGCGCGCGAACAACGCGCCCGCCCTGGCCCTCGCGGCTCTCTCCGAAGCGCTGGACCGCGCGGAGTGCGCCGCCTCGTACGACGTCGCGGATCAGATTCTCGGGTACGATCCCTTCGAAGCATGAGAGAGCTCTCGTGAAGGTCGAAGTCCGCGTCTATCCCCGCGACGGCATCCTGGATCCCCAGGGCAAGGCGATCGCCGCCGCGCTGGTCCGCCTCGGCCACTCCTCGGTGCAGGAAGTGCGCGCGGGGAAAGTTTTCTTTCTCGACGTCAGCCAGAAGGATCCGGCCGCGGCGGAGGCCGAAGCTCGCAAGATGGCCGAGGAGCTGCTCGCGAACACGGTGATCGAGGGCTTCGACGTCCGCGTATTGAGCTGATAGCCGATAGCTGGCAGCCCGGAGCTTCCCATGAACTTCGCGATCGTCGTCTTCCCCGGATCCAACTGCGACGAAGACTGCGCCTACGTCGCCCGGGAGCTCCTCGGGTGCGAGGCGAATCTCATCTGGCATGCCGACACCGATCTGAAGGGCGCCGACGTGGTCGTGGTGCCCGGCGGATTCGCGTACGGGGACTATCTCCGTGCCGGAGCGCTCGCTCGTTTCTCGCCGGTGATGGAAAGCGTCGCGAAGTTCGCGAAGGCGGGCGGACCGGTGCTCGGGATCTGCAACGGCTTCCAGGTGCTTCTCGAGGCGGGAATGCTGCCGGGCGCGATGCGGGTCAACCGCGGCCTCCGGTACGTCTGCCGGGACGTGTTCCTGAAGGTCGAGAACACCGACACGCCCTTCACCCGCCTGTATGACCGGGGGGCCGTCGTGAAGATGCCGGTCGGGCACATGGAAGGAAACTACACGGCGCCGGCCGCCGATCTGGACGCGCTGGAATCGGAGGGTCTCGTGGTCTTCCGCTACTGTGACGAGCAGGGCGAGGTCGTGGACAGCGCGAACCCGAACGGCGCCGATCGCGCCATCGCCGGCATCTGCAACGCGGCCGGAAACGTCGTCGGCCTCATGCCCCACCCGGATCGCTGCTCCGAGCCCCTGCTCGGCAACGACGCGGGGCTCCGGATGTTTCGGTCCGCCGTCGAGTCGATGGACGCGCGGGGAGCCCGTTAGCGGCCGTCTTCCGGCGCTTTGGGATAGCATTTCCCGCCAACCCGTGATCCCCCACACCGCGCTGTCTTTTCTCGTCCTCCTGGCGACGGGCCCCGCGCCGTCCGGCGCCCCCCCTCGGGCGGACGCGGTCTATTCGTCCCATCTCATGGTCGACCAGGAGGTCGTCGTCGGATCGCGCATCACGGGAATCGTCGAGAGGATCGCCGTCGACCGAGGGACGGTCGTTCGAAAAGGCCAGCCTCTCGCGAATCTCGACTCCCGCGAGGCGGACGCGGACGTCCGGCAGACGAAAGAAGAAATGGAGCTGCGAAAGGCCGAGTTCGACCGCGCGCAGGCGCTCTCCTCGAGCAACGTGATGAGCCGGGCGGACCTCGACACGAGCCGGGCACAGTACGCCGTCTCGACCGCGGCGCACGAAAAGGCGAAGACTCTCCGCGACTACACGGTGATCCGCGCGCCGTTCGACGGCGTCGTCACCGAGAAGTACGCCCGCATCGGCCAAAAGGTGATCGACATCCTGAACCAGCCGCTCTTCAAAATCACGGCGTTCGAACCGCTGCTCGCGCGGATCTACGTCCCGGAAAAGGACCTGCTCCACGTCCGTCGGGGGGATGAGGTCGCGGTGACCCCGACGAACTTTCCCGAAGCCCGCGCGGCCGCGGTGATCGAGTACATCAGCCCCACCGTCGACGCTGGAAGCGGGACTTTCGAAGTCATCGTCCGTGTCCGGAGGCCCGCGGCGCGTTCCGTCCTCCGGCCGGGGATGGCGGTGAAGGTGAACCTTATCGGCCCGTCGGCGCCGTGACGGTCCCGTCGCGGCGGCCCCGCAATTCCTCGCGTCTGCGGACGGCACTCGATCAGGTGCTGGTGCACGACATTCGGAACATGGGATTCCGTCTGCAGATGCTGCGCGCCAATCTCGACGAGCACTATGGCGACCCCGAGTTCAAGCGATCCCTCCAGGACTTCCTCGCGTCGAGCATCGATCGGCTGGAGAGGATCGTCGGACGATGGTCGCGGGAGGCACCCTCCGTTCTCGTCAAGGTCGAGCTCGACGTCAATGGAATACTTCGCGAGATCGCGGAGAGCGCCCCGCGCCGGGGGGCGAAGTTTTCGGAGGCCGCTCCGTCGCGCCGTCCGGTTCTCGCGCTCTCTCTCGGCGCGGTACCCTCCGTTTGGGGCGATTCGTACCTGCTTCGCGACGCGCTCTCGAGCCTCGTGGAAAACGCGATGGAAGCCGCCCAGCCGTCTGGCAAGGTCGTCATCCGCACCTTTTCGCTGGGGAAGGGCGCCCGGACCCGCGCCGGCGTGGAGATCATCGATAACGGTGCGGGGATGTCGAAGCAGTTCCTGCAGGACCGTCTCTTTCTGCCTTTCGAGACGACCAAGCCGGACGGAGTGGGCCTCGGGCTCTCGACCGCCAGCGAGATCGTCCGAAATCATCGCGGGACGATTCGGGTGCGGAGCGAGCCGGGGCTCGGCACGGTCGTCCGCCTTTCCTTTCCGTCCGCCCGCTCGGATCCGTGAGCGCCGGCAAGAAACTGCTCGGTCGGATCCTCGTCGTCGAGGACGACCCGATCCTGCTCGACCAGCTCACATGGGCGCTCAAGGGCGAATTTGAGGTCGCCGGCGCAGGGGACGCGGACGCTGGCCGCAGGATTCTCGGCTCCGACCCGGATCTCTGTCTCTTCGATTTGAGGCTGCCTCCGAGTGGCGAGGTCCAGGAGGGGCTCGACCTTCTCGCCGAAGCGCGCCGGCGGAATCCGGATGCGACGGTCGTCATGATGTCCGGCGAGGCAGATCACGCGGTGGCGCTCCGATCGGTCGCGCTCGGCGCGTTCGACTTCTTCCGAAAGCCGCTCGATCCCGCGGAGGTCCTCGTCATCCTCCGGCGTGCGCTCGAGCGCCGGAGGCTCGTTGCGGAGAATCGCGAGCTGAAGGAGAGCGCTCGGAGCGAAAAGGCGTTCGACCGTCTTCTCGGCGAGAGTGCGGGGATGCAGCGCCTGTTCAAGGACATCGATCGCGTCGCGCCCTCCGACGCCTCGGTGCTCATTCTGGGCGAAAGCGGAACGGGAAAGGAGCTGGTTGCCCACTCGATTCATGAGAGAAGCCTCCGGAAAAGCCACCCGTTCGTCGCGGTCAACGCATCCGCGTTTCCCGACACGCTGGCCGAATCCGAGCTCTTCGGGCACGAGCGAGGCGCCTTCACAGGAGCCGTGGCGCCCCGAGTCGGACGTTTCGAGCTCGCGCAAGGCGGGACGATCTTCCTGGACGAGGTGGGGACGCTTTCACCGGCGGTGCAGGCGAAGCTGCTTCGTGTTCTCGAGACTCACGAAGTAATGCGGGTCGGCGGAACGCGGACCGTCTCGGCCGATTTCCGGCTGATCTCGGCGACCAACGAAGATCTCGAAGCGCGTGTTGCCTCCGGCGCCTTTCGCGAGGACCTCTTCTACCGGATCAACACGGTGTCGCTCACGATCCCGCCGTTGCGCGAGCGATCCGGCGACGTGTCGCTTCTGGCGGAACATTTCCTGGCGAAGTTCGCCGTGCGCCACCGCGTTTCCGAAAAAGGGCTTTCGAAGACCGTGCGCGAGCGTCTCGAGGCGCACCCCTGGAGAGGCAACGTCCGCGAGCTCGAGCACGCGATCGAAATGCTGGTTCTGTTTTCCGACGGCGAGACGATCGGGGAGGAGGACCTGCCCCGCGCGTTGCGGAGCTTGCCTTCCTCGGCGGCGCACCCGCCCGAGTCGTTTGCGGTGGCCGTCCAGGACTTCGAGCGTCAACTGCTTGCCGACACGATCGCGCAGGCCGGCGGAGTCAAGGCGGAGGCCGGGAGGAGGCTGAAGCTCGATCCCAATCAGATCAAGTACTTGTGCCGGAAGTACGGACTGTAAGCGCAAGCCGGTCCGCGTCGGAAAGCCACCCCGGGTGAAATAATCAACCACGGTTGAAAATTTCGCCACACGGGTCCCTGGACTTTTCCTTTAATTGCTTACAGATCATCACTTTAAGGCAGCGCGCAACCTGGCTTCCTCCTTGCGATGACAAGCGGAAAAGGGAGGAACGCCATGGCAAACGAAGTGCGGGTGAAGTTGACGGAAGAGCAGAAGGCGAAGATCAAGGAGGGCACGGGCAAGGACATGACGGAGATCCGTGTGCAGAGCTTCGGCTCGAATCCGGCGTCGGCGCCCGATCATCTCTCGCCGAAGGCCTCGGCCCGATTCAGCGCGAGGAATTCCGCAAAGCTTTCCGCCAAGAATGCCGCGCGCTTCAGCGCCCGAAATTCGGCGAAGCTCTCCGCGAAGCAGTCCGCTAAGCTCTCCGCAAAGCAGTCGGCGAAGCTTTCTGCGAAACAGTCGGCCAAGCTCTCCGCGAAGAACTCGGCCAAGCTCTCCGCGAGAGCCACCGCGCGGAACTCCGCCCGGAACTCCGCGAAGAGCGCCTTCTGATTCGAGACTTCCCGGGTCTTTCCAAACGCCCCCCGTCGCGGGGGCGTTTTCTTTTTGGCCAGCCGTTCGGCCAGTCACCGCTTTACCAGGCGACGCGACGAAACCAGTCTCGCAACACGCGCCAGCTGCGGGCTCCGTAGGATGCGCGCCTCCCGTAGATCTTCGCGCGAACGAGGGCTCCCGGTTTCAAGATCCCGTCGGAGTTCTCGAAGAGAGCCACGGCCACGACCTTGTCCGGAGATGACGGAGGGGCGGCGGGATCAGACCGGTTCGCTGTACCGACGCCATCGAGCGTCGCCGCCGAGAGGCGCACCACTGTGCCTCGCACCGCCTGGAGCGGACGTTGCGGCACGTAGGCAAGAACGGAGGAGCCCGGACCGATGTCCTGAACGAGCCGCTCCGTGACGGGCAGGTCCGCGAGGAGGCGTCCCACCGCCCCGACCTCCGCGATGAGAGTGCCCTTTGTGACGAAGCGGCCACGGAGATCGTCGGTTCGAGGCGTCAGGACGCGGCCGACAATCGGAGACTTGACGACGAGCTTCGCGCGACGCGACCTCTCGCTCTCGAGCGCGGCCGCGGCGGACGTCTCCCGCTGTCCCGCGTCGAAGACCTCGGAGGCGCGGCCCTGCTCTCTCGCAACGTTGCCCGACCGGAGCATTCTCTCCACCGCGGAGGCATCGTGCGCCTCGTCGCTCGCGACCGAAATGCTCTCGAGACGGAACAGGGGAGCGCCCGCCCGGACGGCGTCTCCTTCGCGCACGAAGACTTCGGCGACGGTCGCGTCCTCCGGCGCCTCGACGCGGACGGAGGTTTCCGGGCGGAGGACCGACTCGACCGAGATCCGCCGCCGGGACCACGGAAGAAGCAGGGCGAGAAGCAGGAGTACGGCGACGACGAGAACGGGCCGGCGTTTCTTCGGCGACATCAGAAGCTCCTTCTTGTCCAGGTAGAAGAGCCTTCCCGTGCGCGTCACGAGCTTCAGCCGTTTCTTGAAGACGCGCGCCAGGGTAAGCGCGCAGAGAATCCCGGCGAGCTCCCCGAAATACCGCGAGTAGAAATTGAAGAACAGCCCGCCGATGAACGCCATGATGACGCCGACCCAGGCGAGTGCGGCGAGACCGTAGATCCAGTAGATGCGCCGTTTGCGCGGGGAAGCTTTCGGAATCTCGACCGGCAGGCGGAAAAGGTCGTGCTGAACGCGGGCGCCAATGTAGGCGAAAGACTCCTCCCGCAGCTCCGGGATCTCGAGAACGGCCGTCAGCGCGTAGTAGCCGTCGATCTTGATGAGCGGGTTGATGTTGAAAAACACGGTGGAGGCGCCCGTGAAGAGCATCGTCTTGAAGGCGAGCTCGGAGAGCAGGGTGTCCGGATACGCGACGACCCACAGAAACGTCGCCACTGTGCCGATCCAGGCCTCGATATAGATGCCGGCGGTCGTCACCCACATGCTGTGCCACTTGTTCTCGAAGAGGAGCGAGTCGGTCGTGTTGCAGTAGAACGCGGGCGTGAAGTAGAGGAGCGCGATGCCGATGTCGTGCACCTCACCGCCGTACATCTTCGTCACGTAGGCATGCGACATTTCGTGGACGAATCCGATGACCGAGAGGATCAGAAAGAACTGAACGGCGTCGAGGAATGGCTTCTTGAGAAACGCGTAAAGCTCCACTGTGCCCGCCCACAGTGGCTCCCAGTGCTGAGCGAAAACGCCGACCGTCCAGGCGAAGACGAAGAGCGACGCGATCACGACCGGCGGAGACCAGAACCAGCGGACGAACCGGACAGTGCGGTTCAAGAGCGGGTCGGGATCAAAGACGTGAAACAGGATGAAGAACGGGTTGAATCCTTCGGATTTTTCGTCCGCCGCCTTCTGGCGCGCCTCGCGCGTCAGGGAAAAGAGGGCAAGGCTCTTTTCTCCGGCCGAGCGTTCCAGGAGATGCATGTCCCGGAGCTGTTCCTCGTATTCGGCGACGACGGAGGGCTCGATCGGATCTTCCGGGTGGCGGGCGACATAGGCGGCGTGAATCTCGCCGCGCGTTCGCGTTCCATCGAAGAGCTCGAGGAGGGCCCAGGCACCTTCTTCGAAGCTGTAGTACTCCAGAGGGTCCGGAGACTTGACGACAAGCTTCGTCTCTCCCATCTGGGCGACACGACGGATGATCAGGTCTCGCCGCAGCGCCGGCCGTTCGCCGGGACCTCCGTACCGTCGTGCGATTGCGGTTCGTGCCTCTTCACTGTGAGGGGACGCGGAGGCGAGGAGACCGCTCTCGCGGGCGCTCACGGCAGGAGAGGCCAGATCTTTGCCCAGAGCCAGCGGGCCGGTTTTCGCGCGACGAGCCCGGCGATGCTCCGGGAGCCCGCGCGGATCTTTCCCGTGCCGACCGTGCCGGTCTTGATCGAGCCATCCGCGTTATCCACTCGCGCCTCGACGATCACGAAGCGGGCCTTGTCCTCCTCGCGGATGCGGGCGCCGACGCGGGAGACTTCTCCCGCAAATGTCCGCGCCGGGTAGGGGTTCAGCTTGATCGTGACGCGCTGTCCCGGCGCGATGAGCGAGGAGTCTTCTTCCGCGACCGCGATTTCGGCGGTTACGGTCGCGATGTCGGCGACGACGCAGAATTCCGCGCCCCGCTCCAGATTCCGTCCGACTCTCTCCTCCATACGCGGAGTGATGATGACGCCCGAGATCGGCGCCCGGAGGTTGGTGTCGGAGAGTTGTTCTTCTTCCATGGCGACGCGCGCCTCGAGCCCGCGCACCTGCGACTCCGCCTGGAAGCTGGCCGAGGCGTTCCCTGCCGCGCGGGCCCGGGCGTCTTCTCCCTGGGCGATCTGAAGATCGGCCTTCGCCTGCGCCAGAGCCGCGCGGCGCGCCTCGTCGCTGACGGTCCCCAGGATCTCGCCCTCGCGGACGCGGTCTCCCTCCCGGTGCAGCACGGTCCGGACGACGCCCTCGACGCCCGCCGTCACCGCCGAACGCCGTCCGGGTACCACGCGCGCGGGACCGGCGATGCGGAGACGCCAGGGAATGAACATAAGAAGGAGAGCCGCGGCAAGTCCGACGGTCCACGCGATGCGGCGCGGCCGGGGCATCTCGACCAGCCGGCGCCGTTTTTCCAGCATGGGCTTCCAGAAACCCGCGAGTGGAACCTGCTGGTAGAGCTGAGCGTTTCGAACCGCAACCGTCGCCTGGTTGACGAGGATCTGCAGAAGATCCCGCGTCTCAGGGTCGTAGACGATGGGCTCACGGCTCTCGAATCCGAGCACGCCGAGTTTGCCTTCTTCGTCCTTCAGAATGACGCCGAAGAACGCCTTCAAACCGCTTTCCTGAAAAAAGACTCGGAACTTTTCCTCGGTCTCGGGGCGGTCGGCGGAGATCGTGCCATCTTCCGCTTCCGTGACATTGACGTCGGATCCCGAGAAGTAGACCCACTGAAAGAGATCCTCGGTCCGGCGCACGTCCGGATTCTTTCGGTCGAGCTCGGCCATTCCGGAAACCGCGCCCACCCGGAGGCGACCCCGGTCGAGGATGGCGATCGCGCAGCGGTCGTATCGGACCAGCGCGGCCGTGGCGTTCACGATGGTCTGCATCACCTTATCGAGGTCCAGCGTGGACGTGATCTCGCGGCTGACGGCGAGCAACGCATCGAGCTCTTCGACCTTGCGTTCGGCCTCGTATTGCCGCGCGTTCCGCAGCGCCCGAACGGCCTGGCGGCACAGATCCTGGAGAAGCTCCTCATCCTCCTCGGAGAACTCGGGGATCCGGCCGCGCTTGTTGATGAGAAGGAGCGCGCCGATCGGACGATCGTCCTCGATCAACGGCACCCCGAGCACGGAGCGGATCGGGCGCTCGGTCTCGGGAAGGTCGGCCCCCTCGCTCTCTTCGACATCCTCGTCGTGTTCTTTGTCCGCCGAATCGCTGGCAGACAGTTCGTTGCGGCGCATCGGGGCGCTTCCCGCGAGAACATCGCCGACGAATTCCGATCCCACCGATTCGGGCGGGTCCGGAATCTCATAGTTTTCGTTGATGGCAGTCGCCCCGAGGACGACGGACTCGCCATCCTTGTCGAGAAGCCACAACGATCCGGCTTCGGCATTGGCGAAATCGACCGCCTTTCGCGCGACGATCTCCGTCAGCTCGGACCACTCGATCGTCGAGCCGAAGGCCTTGGAGAGGTCGTAGAGGGCGGTGAGCCGCTCGATCGCGTGGAGCATGCCGGCCGTCCGGTGCTCGGACCGGAGCGAGCGCTCGAGGACGGGAACGGCCAGCCGGAGAAACTCGACGAGTCCTTCCGAAACGGTTTCGGGAGACGGCCGCTTCTCGAAGAAGAGCGAGAGGATCCCCGCGGGGATCCCGCGGCCGGCGGCGAGGGGAAGGAGGAGACACCAGCCGGCCGAAGCCGGCGCGTCCGAGACCCACGACGGGTCGGTTTCGGTGAAGTCCGCGCGGGCGAGGAGAAGAGGCGCGCGATCCCGCACGAGATCGCGCGCGATCGGGTCGTCTCGCCCGACCGATCGCCGGTTGAAAGCGCGCGCTCCGTCGCCGGAGCCGCCCGTGCAGAGAAGCAGACGATTCGAAGGGTCGGGCGTCCACACGAGCGCCGTGTCCGCTCCGCTGACCCGCGCCGCACCGCGCGCCGTCCACGCCGATACCTGCGCCAGGTTCTCGCAGAGAGCGAGCTCGGTGAGAACCGAGGTCCCGGTGTCCCCGGCGATCTTTCCCGGCTCGTCCGGCATGCGCGCTAGAAGGTCGTCAGGGCCGTTTCGAGGTCGTCGTGGATCTCGAACACCGAATCGAGCTTCGTCATCTCGAGGAGTTTGCGCGCCTGGGGACCACACCCGACGAGCTTCGTCATGCCGCCCTCGTTCTGCGTCGTGGTGAGCGCGCGGACGAGGCTGCCGAGGCCCGAGCTGTCGAGGAAGCGGACTTTGGAGAGATCCACGAGGAGATGAACACGGCCTTTCTCGATCAGACCGGCGACGGTCTTCTTGAACATCGCCTCCGGCTCGCCGATGACGAGATCGCCATCGACGCTCAGGATCGTGATCCGGCCGTCTTCGCGGGTGGAGAGCTCCATGGGGTGGCGGGATTATGTCGGAAATCGATCTCGACAACCGGAAGATATTTTCGCAACGCCCGCCGTATACTCCGGCCGGCCGTGCCGATAACGATCACCCCCGAGCTCGTCGCCGAGCACAACATTTCGCCCGACGAGTACGAGAGGATCCTCAAGATCCTCGGCCGGGAGCCGAACTACGTCGAGCTCGGCATCTTTTCGGCGATGTGGAGCGAGCACTGCTCCTACAAGTCGTCGCGCGTACACCTGCGGAAATTTCCGACGACGGGTCCGCGGGTGCTCCAGGGGCCGGGCGAAAACGCCGGTATCGTCGATATCGGCGAGGGGCTCGCGGTCGCGTTCAAGATGGAGTCCCATAACCATCCCTCCTATATCGAGCCGTACCAGGGCGCGGCGACGGGCGTCGGGGGGATTCTGCGGGACATCTTCACGATGGGCGCGCGCCCGATCGCATCGCTGAACTCGCTCCGATTCGGATCGCTCTCGGCGCCGCGGATGAAGCATCTCGTCGACGGGGTCGTGCGAGGGATCGCCGGGTACGGCAACTGCATCGGAATCCCGACGGTCGGAGGCGAGACGACCTTTCACTCCGGGTACAACGGCAACATCCTCGTGAACGTCTTCAACGCGGGGATCGTGCGGGCGGATCGCATCTTCCGCGGCGTCGCCTCGGGCGAAGGGAATCCGGTCGTCTACGTCGGCTCGAAAACGGGGCGCGACGGAATTCATGGCGCGACGATGGCGTCCGAGGAATTTGCCGGAGACGAGACGAAGCAGAAGCGGCCCCAGGTCCAGGTGGGGGATCCGTTCACGGAGAAGCTCCTGATGGAAGCGTGCCTGGAGCTCTTCGCGACGGACGCCGTCGTCGGAATCCAGGACATGGGCGCCGCCGGCCTGACCTCGTCGTGCTTCGAAATGGCGGGCCGCGCGGGCAGCGGCGTCGAGATCGATCTGTCGCAGGTGCCCGTGCGCGAGACGGGAATGACGCCCTACGAGATCATGCTCTCCGAGTCGCAGGAGCGGATGCTTCTCGTCTGCCGGCGGGATCGGCTCGACGGAGTCCTCGCGATCTTCCGCAAGTGGGAGCTCGACGCGGTCGAGATCGGGCGGGTCACCGCAACGGGCCGCGTCGTGCTGCGGTTTGCGGGAGAGATCGTGGCCGACCTGCCGGCCGCGCCGCTCGCCGACGAAGCGCCTGTCTATGACCGACCGCACCGTCCGCCGCCCGCCCCTCCTCCTCCGCGCTGGCCGGATGAGGCCGAGCCGGAGGACCATGCCGCCAGCCTGCTGGCCGTCGTCTCCTCTCCGAACGTGGCCGAGAAGTCGTGGGTGTGGGGTCAGTACGACCACATGGTCGGAACGAACACCGTCGAGAGGCCCGGCGGAGACGCGGCCATCGTGCGGGTCAAGGGCACGTCGAAGGCGCTCGCCCTGAAGTCGGACGTGAACCCGTTTTTCTGCGCGCTCGACCCGTACCGCGGCGCGATGATCGCGGTGGCCGAGGCCGCCCGCTCGATCGCATGCGTCGGGGCCCGGCCCCTCGCCATCACGGACTGCCTGAACTTCGGCAACCCGGAGAAGCCGGAGGTCATGGCGCAGTTCGAGGCCGCCGTCCGGGGCATCTCCGACGCGTGCCGCGCCTTCGACATCCCGGTCGTGTCCGGGAACGTCTCCTTCTACAACGAGACCGACGGCCGGGCGATCCCTCCCACGCCGACGGTCGGCATGGTCGGCCTGCTCGACGACGCGACCCTCCGCGTGCGCATGCCGTTCCGCGCGGCGGGGGAGCGCATTGCTCTGCTCGGGACGACCCGGGACGAGCTCGGCGGAAGCGAGTTCCTGCGGACGGTGCGAGGGCGCGACGAGGGTCCCTGCCCCGAGATCGACCTGGCAGCCGAGCGCCGGCTCGGAGAGCTTCTCGTCGAGCTCGCCGGCGCCCGATGGATTTCCTCGGCGCACGACGTTGCCGATGGCGGCCTTGCCGTCGCGCTCGCGGAGTGCTCGATGACAGCGGACTTCGGAATCGGATGCGAGGTTCGGATTCCGGGTGGCATTCGTCCCTCGTCCCTTCTCTTCGGCGAGAGCACCGGCCGCGCCGTGATCTCCTTTTCCCCGGACCGGGAGGCCGAAGTCTCGGCGGCGGCCATGCGGCACGGCGTGCCGTTCGCTCCCCTCGGGCTCACGGGCGGTGCGCGCCTCTCGATCGCCGCGGGTGCTGCGGCCATCGATCTCGATCTCGCGGAGGCGACCCGGATCTGGAGGAGCGCGTTCCGTCGCGCGCTCGAGTCGGGGGATGTTCTTTAGGATAGAGCTTTCGGCTCTCCGCTCAAAGCTTTTCGCCGTCCGCTTCCCGTAACTCCCCGCCCGCCCGTTCTCAGCGATTTCGCGGCGGCGGTTTCCCCGTTGGACGCGGAGTGCGTTCTTTTCCCGCGTCGGGTCTGCGCGAGCTCGCGGGCCCCGTGGGACGAAGATGGGTATTCCGGGGAGGTCGAGGGCCGACTTCCCGGGTCGGAGCGGATTTCCGAGAGGGGCTCGCCGCCGGGCGAGGGGGAAAGGCGGGCCGTCTCGGCGCGGCCGCCGGACGGTCGTTTTGCGGACCCCCGTCGTTTTTCGGACCACCCTCGCCTTACGGACCACCGTCGCCATCCGGACCACCGTCGCCTTCCGGACCACCGTCGCCATCCGGACCATGGAAGCGCGAC
>JBBSEW010000052.1:0-28330 GCA_038239305.1 Thermoanaerobaculia bacterium
CGGCAGGCGAGGAGAAGCCCCCCGTGATTGCCGGAGCAGTTGTTGTGAAGCGCTGTCGCCTTCTCTCCGCGACGGATCAGAGCCCGCGCGGACGGTTCGTGCATCGGCATGTGGGCGCCGCACGCGAGATCCCGGACACGGAATCCTCCCCGCGCGAGGATGCGCCGGGCCACGCGCACATGGCGCGGCTCTCCGCCGTGTGAGGCGCACATGAGCGCGATCTCGTCATCGCCGAGGCGGTACGCGCTTTCGCCACCCGCTTCCAGAAGGGGCATGACCTGAAACGGCTTCGCCGCCGAGCGGAGGTAGATCGGGAGCGCGGGGTTGCCGGAAGCCGCGACGAGAAGGCCGTCCTCGTCGACGACGGCGATCGAGCCGCGATGAATCGATTCTGTCCGGCCGCCCCGGGAGACCCGCGCGAGGATCGGGGACACTTCGGCGGAACGCATCGGCTGGCCCGTTCTATCAGGTTTCGGTCCGGCGGCCGAGGGACCGCAGACGCCTTTTTCCTCCACGGGAACGGCCGAAAGGGCTGCGCTCGGTGCCCTTCCGGTTATCCTTCTACAACGCGTGGCCGCGGCGGGCTCAGGAATAGGCCTTTTGCCCGGACTGTTCGGGAGGTTCGATGCGCTCCTTCGTCCTCGCGATTCTGGTCGCCGTCGCCGCCGCCGGTGCCTCCGCCCAGTCCGTTCCGGAGGGCTTCCCCGACCTCGAGTTCGCGGGCGCCGAGGGTGGCGCCGTGAAACTGTCGCAGCTCAAGGGCAACATCGTCCTGATCAACGTCTGGGCAACGTGGTGCGGACCTTGCCGGATGGAGCTGCCCGTTATCCAGAAACTGTACGACCACTACAGCGACCGCAACTTCGTCGTCGTCGCGGTCAATATCGATGCGGACCGGCGCAAGATCGAGCCCTTCATGAAGCGCTACAACATTTCCCTGCCGATCTACTACGCCTCGCCCGAGGACGCCGCCTCGCTGACATCGCTCGGCATCCCCGCAACGTTCCTGGTCGGACCGGATCGCCTGGTCCTCGACAACCAGATCGGCTACGCGCCGGAAGTCGAAGATCGCTGGAAAATTCTGATCGAAAAACATCTCAAAGCTCGCAAGCCCCCGCGCTGACCTGCGATCGTATTCGTCCCCCCGGACGGTCGATCGCCATCCATTCATCGGAGGAACCATGAAAACCCGGATTCTTTCTCTCGTCGTCCTGGCCGCGCTGTTGTCCGCTTCGGAAGTGTTTGCTCAAACGCGCAACACCGTCGAGATCAATCCCTTCGGCGGCTACCTTTTCGGAGGCACTTTCGAGCGAGGCTCGAACTCGATCTTCGACACGAGCGTCGACGTCGACGACCACGCGACGTATGGCGGCCGCCTCGGCTTCTTCGTGAGCCGCGCGTTCGAGATAGAGCTCCAGTACTCGCGGACCGAGACCCATTTCGTGTCCCACGATCGGGGGGAGCTCTTCGGCTCCGGCAACCAGCGGCTGGGCGACCTCAACATCGACTACTTCCTCGCGTACGGGACGTACAACTTCGGACACAACCCGCGAATCACGCCTTACATCACCCTCGGAGCCGGCGGCGCCCGGCTCGATCCGCGCGTGCCTTCCACGCCGACGAGCGCCGAAACGAAATTCACGGCGAGCCTCGGCGCCGGCGTCAAGACCATGTTCACGCCGCACTTCGGGATGCGGTTCGACGCCCGCTACTACGCCACCCACCTGCACGATCACAACAACGACAACGGCCGCCGCTGCGACGACTTCTGGAACGACTGCAACGACAGCCGCCGCGACTGGCTCACGAACGCGGACGTGAACGGCGGCTTCGTTTTCGCGTTCTAAGACCCGTCGTCCGCCCCCTCTCCCTTCGCCGGGAAAGGGATTGGGCGGGTGGTGGGGGGGGGGTAGTCCGTCCGGTCAGCTCTCGGCTCTCCACTGTCCGCGCACCGCTATCCGGGGCCAACGGCGCCCCTCCTCACGAGAAGCCGATCTCCCCGATCCCCCGATCCCCCGATTCTCTTGATTGATCGCCCGATCACCCGATCACCCGATCACCCGATGCAACATCTATCCCCGCTCCGCGTTCAAACCCCGGCTCGCCGGGAGTCTGCGATGCGGATCGAGCGGCCCCCCTCTCCCATCCGAACGATTTCCACTTCCACCGTCGGCGGCAAGAGTTCCCGCACCGCCTCCCCCGGCCATTCCACGGCGACCGGCGCACCGGCGAGCGTGTCGGGAATCCCGATCGATTCCAGCTCCAGGGCCCGATCCGCGATCCGGTAGAGGTCGAGGTGCCGCATTACGATCGCTCCTGCGGAGCCCGCGTACTCGTGGACGATGGCGAACGTCGGCGAAGCGACTTCGTTTCCGGACGCACCCGCCCCCCGGGCGAGGCCTCGCGCGAAGCACGTCTTGCCGGCGCCCAGGTCCCCGATGAGATAGACGACGTCCGATGGCTGCAGAGTCCGGCCGAGCCTCTCGCCAGCCGCCTCGGTCTCCTCGGGAGAAGCCGCCGGAAAATCGGTCACGGCTCGCGTGCCGGCGCGGATTCGGAGGCGCGGCGAACGGCGAGCCGGGCCTCGGGCAGGGCGTCCGCGAGCTCGGACGTCAGAAGTCCCGCGTCTCCGAGTTTTTCCGCGAGCTTCTCGGCCGCCGCTCCATGGAGAAAGACCGCCGCGATCGCCGCGTCTTCGGCGGCGAGACCGGAGGCGAGGAGCGCGCCGATCGCACCCGCGAGGACGTCTCCGGATCCGCCGGTCGAGAGGAGAGGAGTTCCCGTGAGGTTGACAGTCACGCGGCCCGCGGGCGTCGCGACCAGGGTCCCCTCCCCTTTCAGGACGACCACGGCGCGGGCCGTCCTGGCGAGACGCCGCGCGGAACCGAGCCGGTCCTTCTGCACGTCCGCCGCCGTCACGCCGAGCAGCCGGCCGGCCTCGCCGGGATGCGGCGTCAGGATCGTCGGCGCGCGGCGGCGGGAGAATGCGCCCGCCTTTCCGGCGAACACGTTCAGCGCGTCGGCGTCGCACACGAGCGGAAGCGCGGTGCCCAGAACCGCTCGGACGAATTCGAGAACACTCTCCGCCGTCGAAATTCCGGGGCCGACGACGGCCGCGTCGAATCCTTCCAGGGCCCTCGCGACCCGAGCCGCCGCTTCGGAGGCGAACGCCCCGTCCCGGTCGGGCAACGCACGCGTCATCGCCTCGGGAAGCGAGGAGACCGCCACTGTCTCAATCGACCCGGGACACAGAATGGTGACGAGCCCGGCTCCCGCGCGCAGCGCCCCGCGAGCCGCCAGGACGGCCGCGCCGGCTTTCCCTCGGGAGCCGGCCACGACGGCGAGCTTCCCGAAGTCGCCCTTGTTCGAATCCGTTCGCCGCGGCGGGAGGAGACGCGCCACATCCGCGGGCTCCGCAAATCGCGTGCGGCTTCCCCGCCGCTCGAGCGATCTCCGGGAGATCCCGATATCCCGGACGACGATCCGCCCGCAGAGACCGCGAGCCGGCGGAAGGAAGTGGCAATACTTCGGGGCCGCAAACGCGACCGTGAGAACAGCCTGCAGCGCGACTCCCGGGATTTCCCCCGAGTCGGCGGAGAGACCGGAGGGAAGATCCGCGGCGACGACGGGCTTCCCGGAGGCCCGGATCGCTTCCACGGCGCGGGCCGCGCGCCCCGTGAGACCGCGGGAGAGCCCCGTTCCGAACAGCGCGTCAACGACAGCGTCGGCCCGGCCGAGATCCTGCTCGAAACGGCGGAGCGCCGATCCGGAACGCGACGCGAGAGAGCGGGCTTCGAGACCCGCGGCTTCGGCCCGTTCGAGGTTCACGGCCGGATCGCCGCCGTACGAAGAGGGATCGATCAGGCAATAGAGGTCGATGTCGATGCCGCTCTCGGCGAGAATCCGCGCGCAGGCGAGGCCGTCTCCGCCGTTGTTCCCGGGGCCGCAGGCGACGACGATCCTCCGCGCTGCGGGGAAAGCGGCAATCGTTTCCTCCGCGAGAGCGGAAGCGGCGTTCTCCATCAGCGTGAGGGCCGGAGTTCCCGAGCGGATCGCCGCGGCGTCCGCCGCACGCATCTGCCGCGCGTCGAGGACCGGGATCATGCGGCCGCCGACAGGGCGGGGGCGGTCAGGCGCGGGAGGAACCGGCGGCGCATGTCGCTATCGTAGCGAAGTACGGGCGGGAGAGTCGGGTGAGCGGCTCGATCGGGTGATCGGGTGATCGGGTGATCGGGTGATCGGGTGATCAATCAGAAGAATCGGGTGATCGGAGAATCGGGAACGACGAGTACCATCGCTCTTCCGCTTCCCGCTTCCTGGCTCCAACGCCGGACGAACGCCCCTCACCCCGGCCCTCTCCCGCCGGGAGAGGGGAAATGCGTCCCCTCGATTTCCCTTGATTCGATAATTCGATTGATCGCGAGATCATGAGATCGCGAGATCATGAGATCGCGAGATCGCGAGATGCGAGACGCGAGATGCAAGCACGAGGGACCCTGCACCCTCAGAGTCACTACGTCTTCGGCTTCTCCTCGGTCTTCTCCTTCGGCAGGAGCGTGATGAAGAGATTCTTCTGGTAGAACGAAGTGGTCCCCGTATTGGAGTCGCGCACCGCGAACGCGAGCCGCTGGGCGCCGCTTCCCACCGTCATCGTGAAGTCGTAGTGGAAGTCCTTCGTCTGCGCCTTCGTGAGGTCGGCAGTCGGCACGGACACGACCTGCCGCTGGATCGAGAGGTCTGACTGCTTTTCGTCGGAATCGCGGGCGACGACATAGAGGAAGAAGGCCCCCTCGTACTTGTCCGCCGAAGGCAGCAGCCCGAGCTTTCCGATGGGTACGGAGACGCGCACGGGAACGGAGAATGTGTCGCGGTCGAACGGTTTCTGCAGGCCGATCGTGACGGTGACGCCGAGGGGGTTGTCGTTCCTGGGATAGAAGAGGCTCGCCACCACGGCCTCGGCGGCTTTCGTCTCCGCCGTCTTCTCGAGGAAGCTCTTGCGGAATCGAACGCGGACGCCCTTGCGCTTGACGTTCACCGCGACCGCGTGAGGCCGATCGACGGCCGAAGGCGATGTGCGATACCCGAGCGAGTAGAAGCTCGAGAAATCGCGGGCGAGATCGTCGAGGTTTCTCTTCCAGTCGTTCGTGTTCACGGCCGCGATGCCGCCCGTCTGTTCCGCGAGCATCTGGAGCGGCGCCTGCATGTTCTGCCGCATGACGAACGTGCTCGGCTTGACGTCCATGCTGCGGTTTTCGGCCGTCGAGAACTCATCTACGGCGAGTCCCGAGGCGTCGAGCGCCCAGATGGTAACGCCCTGGGCGTTCGCGGCCTGGATGATGGAGGCGTATTTGCCGGTCATGTCGTACTCGAACGCTTCGAGAGTCGAAGCGTTCTCCTTGTACTTCTGCTGCACGGCGTCGTAGAGCTCCATCCCGGCGGTCGCTGGCAGACCCTCGGAGACGTACACGAGAATCTTGCGGCCCTGGATTCCCGCGAGCGCGTTGATCGTCTGCTTGATCGCGTCCGTGTCGAACTGCATGTCGTTGCGGAGGGCGCGCGCGTACTGGCGGGCGATGCTGAGGCCCTCCTCGGCGGATTTGGACTCGTTGATCCGCTGCAAGGCATCGCGGCGTTCGCCGACGGTCGTCGTTCCGCCTCCCGTCTCGCGCTCGATCTCCTCGAGGCCCGCCACGATTTCCGTCCCGTCGGAGGTGAACTTGCGCTTCGTCTTGAGGGAACGGTTGTAGGTGATGAGCTCGGCCTCGGCCCGCGGCCCGACATTCTGCGCGATGAACTCCTTCAAGCGTCCGAACATGCGGTTTCGGTTCTGCGGCTGGATGTTCAGATTGTCGACGAAGAGGACGAACCGCGCCTTGATCTCGGGAGGAAGCTGTTTCTCGGCGTCCGGCGCGTCCAGCGCCACGCTCGTGCCGTCACCGAAGGTCACCCGGCCGCCTCCAACGGCGTAGAAGTTCGCGACCGGCTGGGGCACTCCGTCCTGAAACACGTCGAAGTCTTCCTTCTTGAGATCGGTCACCCGATTGCCCTTGGAGTCCGTCACCACCACCTCGACGTTGGTGATGTGGACCTCGACGCGCTCGCCCACAGGAGGCAACGGAGCCGCTGAGGCCGCCGGTTTCGGGGTTTGCGCCAGAACCGACGTGGCCAGCAGCAATCCGGAGATGGTACAGAGTGTCTTCAAGGGTCCTCCTGTGAGCGTCAAGCGTACGATCGCGAACCATTATTCCCCGAGCGGGACCCGGCCAGAGCGGTCAGCCGGCGGCGCTGAAAAACGTGGTTGCTTTGTCCCGGATAATTCAACAGAATTCGCCTTCCGTAGAATGCACTCCAACGGCCCGGAAAGCAGAAAAGCGAAAGATCAGAGGAGCATCATCAGAATGCCAATTCGACGGCATCGCGTGCTCGCGGTCGCCTTTCTCGCCCTCGTTTTCCTTCCCCTCGCAGGCTGCAGCAAGATCGAGGCGCGCGGAGAGATCAAGAAGGGCAACGAATTCTTCAAGGCGGGCAATTACGCAGGGGCTCTCGCGGCGTACCAGAACGCCGAGCGTCTCGACCCGGGTCAGCCCAAGATCAAAAAGTTCATCGGGCTGACGTACATGCTGATGGTCCAGCCGGGCTCCAAGCATCCCAAGGACATCGAGTTCGCCACCAAGGCGATGGAAAACCTCCAGGCCTACGTCAAGACCAACCCCGAAGATAAGAAGGCGAACGAATATCTCGTCTCGATGTACCTGCAGGCCGACCGCTACGACGAGGCGATCAAGTTCTACGAGCAGCGCCTCCAGCAGGACCCGAAGGACACGAAGGCGATCCAGTCGCTCGCCGCGATGTACTTCAAGAAGGGCGATTTCGACAAGGGCTTCGAGTGGCTCCAGAAGCGCGCGACCATGGAGCCGAACAACCCCGAGGGGTACGTGATGATCGGCGTGCAGGCGTGGGACCGCTCGTACCACTTCCCCGACGTCGACGTCGCGACCCGGACCAGGATCGTCGACATGGGGCTCGCGGCGGTCGACCAGGCTCTGAAGATCAAGCCGGACAACTTCGACGCTCTGACCTACATCAATCTCCTGTACCGGGAAAAGGCGAAGGTCGAGACCGACCCGGCCAAGCAGCAGGAGGACGTCGCGACGGCCGACCGCTATCGTCAGCAGGCACTCGACTTGCGTAAGAAGACTCTCACCACCACGCCGACCGGGGAACCGGGCAAGTAGTCCCGGTGTCCCACAGGTCGGGAGGAGACACATGTTCGAAGACGTTTTAATCGAATCGTCCAAGCACTCGGGGGGCTCCAAGACGGCCATGACCCTTCCGGTGTCGATTGCGATTCATGCGGCCGTCATCGGGGTGATCGTCGGCGCTTCGATCTGGTTCGTCGACGACGTGCCGGAGCCGCCGATCCCGGTCACCTTTTACGCCGCCGCGCCTCCTCCCCCGCCGCCGCCCCCGGCCGCGGCTCCGAAAGCCCCGAAGCCCCAGACCGAGCAGCCCAAGGTCGTTCCCCATCCCACCGAGATGGTCGCCCCCACGGTCATTCCCGACAAGATCCCCGAGGCCCCCCGGGAGCCCGAGGCCGCGACCGGCGGTGGTGTCGAAGGAGGAGTCGAGGGAGGTGTCGAGGGTGGTGTTCCCGGAGGAGTCGTCGGAGGTGTCGTGGGCGGCACCGGCGGGACGGGCGGTGGCGAGCAGCCCATGCGCGTGGGCGGCGACGTCAAGGCCCCGGTTCTTCAGAGCAAAATCGAACCCACCTATCCGGAGGCCGCTCGAAAGGCACGGATGGAGGGCGTCGTCATTCTCGAGGCGACCATCACGGCCTCGGGGTCGGTCCAGGAGGTGAAAGTCCTGAAGTCGGTCAACCCGCTTCTCGATGCTTCCGCAGTCCGGGCGGTCTCGAACTGGAAGTACAAGCCTGCAACCCTCAACGGGCGGGCCGTTCCCGTTTACCTGACCGTCACTATCACGTTCAACTTGCACTAGGATTGGCGTTCGCGACCAGACAAGTAGTCAAAGAATGACAAGGAGCGCTTCATGAGTTTTGATCCCGTAGAGCTCTGGCACACGATGACGCCGCTGGCGAAAGGCGTCGCGATCCTGCTCATCCTCATGTCGGTCTACTCGCTGACCGTCGCCGTCGAACGGTTCATCTATTACAGCAAGGCCAAGAAGCAGTCACTCGCCTTCGCCCGCCTCGTCACGGGGTTCCTGAAGCAGGACAAGCTCCAGGAAGCGATCGACTCTTCGAAGAAGTATAAGAACAGCCACCTGGCGCGCGTCGTTGCCGCGGGACTCTACGAGTTTCACAACGACCTTTCGTCCGGCGCGGTCAACATTCAGGGACACGATCCGATCGAAGCCGCCGAGCGCGCGATCGAGCGCGAAGCGCTGATCACGACCGCCGACATGAAGAAGGGCCTTTCCGGTCTCGCGACGATCGGAACCACGGCGCCCTTCATCGGCCTCTTCGGAACGGTCATCGGCATCATCAACGCGTTCCGCGGCATGGCCCTGACCGGATCGGGCGGCATCGCGGCCGTCTCCACCGGTATCGCCGAGGCGCTCGTCACGACGGCGCTCGGGCTCTTCGTCGCCATCCCGGCCGTTTGGCTCTTCAACATCTTCATGAACAAGATCGAGCGTTTCCAGGTCGAGATGTCCAACTCCGCGTCGGAGCTCCTCGATTACTTCATCAAGCGCCGGGGCGCGCAGACCGTCCGCACGGCGTAACTCGGAGGCACTATCATGGGAATGGGAGGCGGCGGTGGCCGCGACAAGATTCAGAGCGACATCAACGTCACGCCTCTCGTGGACGTCTGCCTCGTCCTGCTGATCATTTTCATGGTCGTCACGCCGCTCCTGCAGAACGGGATCAGCGTCCAGCTCCCGGAGACTCAGAATCCCGATAAGAAGCCGGAAGGCGACAAGCAGAAGGTCATCACGATCAGCTACGCAACGCCGCCGGGGTACTACCTGTCGGGCGGCAACCCGATGGCCAAGGCCGAGCTGCAGAAGTCTCTCGAGGAGCTCTACCAGCGCGCTCCTCAGACGGACCTGGTCATCAAGGCCGATCAACGCCTGAAGTACGGCGAGGTCAAGGAAGTCATGCGCGTCACGAAGGACGCGGGCTTCCAGAACGTCGGCCTGATTGCGCAGAAGAAGAGCGTCGGGGCTGCCCCGGCGGGCGCCGCGCCCGCCAAGTAATCGAGAACGAAGGAGAACTCTTCCCATGTCAATGTCCGCGGGCGGCTCGAACGACTACAAGAGCGACATCAACATCACGCCGCTCGTCGACGTCGTCCTGGTCCTCCTCATCATCTTCATGGTCATCACGCCGCTGCTCCAGATGGGGTACGACGTCAAAGTTCCGCCGAAAGCGACCGAGCAGACGATCTCCCAGGTCCCGCCGGATCAGCTCGTCGTCTCCCTGATGCCGAACAACCGGATCTTCCTGAACAAGCAGGAGCTGACGGCTCCGCAGCTCGCGACGCAGCTCGCGGACAACCTCAAGAACCGGGGACAGAAGACCGTCTTCTTCTCGGCGGACGACTCCGTTCCCTACGAGGGCGTCGCCAAGGTAATGGACATCGTCCGGAACGCGGGCGCGACGAACATCGGCATCGTTCTCGAGACGGTCTCGGTCCAGTAACGTCGCCTGCGCCGCGTTCCCTAGACAGGCCTGTTGTCGAGCGCGTTGCGCGAAGAGTCTTCATGGCGACAGCTGCTCGGCTCGGCCGGATGCGGCCTCGACCGAGCGCATGGAGGCGGGCTCCGGCTCCCGCAACGGGAGGCTCCTCCTTCCCTCTGGTCAGGAGACTCCTCCCGTCGCGAGCTATTGAATCAGCCGAGCTCGTCGATTCTCTGCGCGCCTTCGCCCTCTCCCGGCCGGACACGTCGCCGGACCCGCGATGATCATCGCGGCATGAGACGGTGGTCGTGCGCGGAGGGATGGCGCGTCGTGAAGTTGCTCGGCTCGGCCGGATGCGGCCTCGACCGAGCGCATGGAGGCGGGCTCCGGCTCCCGCTGTTGAATCAGCCGAGCTCGTCGATTCTCGGCGCGCCTTCGCCCTCTCCCGGCGGGATGCGTCGCCGGAGTCTCGCCGCGACGAACGGCTCTGCCTCTCTGAATTCCGGCCAAAGCCTTCGGCCCTCTGATCGCTCGATGATTCGATGGTTCGATTGATCGCGAGATCATGAGATCGCGAGATCGCGAGATTCGATCGCAATGGCCGTGACGGCTCCCCTCTTTTCGCCCGAAAGCTGATATCCTCCCGGCCTTTACGCCCCCTGGTTGGGCCTTCCCGGACTCGAGACTTAACTGAATGGGAGTCGCTGAATGTCTTACGACTACGCTCTACCTCTGATCCTGACGCTCTCCGTCGGATCCCTGTTCGTCGCGTGGTTCCTCGCGCGTTGGGTCCTGAAAAAGGACATGGGAACCGCTGCCATGCAGGAGATCTCCAACGCCATCAAGGAGGGCGCGGAGGCGTTCCTCCGCCGGCAGAACACCACGATCGGCCTGCTGGCGGTCGTCCTCGCGGCCGTGATCTTCGTGCTCTACGCCTTTGTCCGCTCCCACCACAACTTCGACCCGGTGCCGACGGCCATGAACCTGGCCTTCTGGACGACGCTCTCCTTCGTCCTCGGAGCAGCCTGCTCCGTCTTCGCCGGATACGTCGGCATGTGGATCTCGATCCGCACCAACATTCGCACGGCGTCGGCCGCGAGGACGTCGCTGAACGATGCGCTCCGGACGGCCCTTCGCGGCGGCGCGGTTTCGGGCCTCCTGGTCGTGTCCATGTCCCTCCTCGGCGTCGGCGGGCTCTACTTCCTGGTCAGCCGCCTGACGGCCGTGCGTCCCGACCAGATCCCCCTCCTCATCGTGGGTTACGGTTTTGGAGCCTCCTTCGTCGCGCTCTTCGCCCAGCTGGGCGGCGGGATCTACACGAAGGCCGCCGACGTCGGAGCGGACCTCGTCGGCAAGGTCGAGGCCGGCATTCCCGAAGACGACCCGCGCAACCCGGCGGTCATTGCGGACCTCGTTGGAGACAACGTCGGCGACTGCGCGGGCCGCGGCGCCGACCTCTTCGAATCGACGGCGGCCGAAAACATCGGCGCGATGATCCTCGGCGCGACCCTCGCCACGGCCGCTCAGCGCGCGAACATGCCGTTCGCGGCGGGCATCGTGGGCGTGATGCTGTTTCCTCTCGTCGCGCGCGCCTTCGGCCTGATCGCCTCGATCGTCGGCATCTTCCTGGTCAAGACCCGGGAAGACCAGGACCCGATGCAGGCGCTCAACCGCGGCTACTACATCACCTCCGCGCTCGCCATCGTCGGCTTCTTCATCGCGACGAAGTGGCTCCTCTACAACGAGGGAAACCCCGACGCCTGGTGGAAGTACTTCCTGTGCGGGATCGTCGGCGTGCTGACCTCGATCGCGTTCGTGTACATCACGCAGTACTACACCGAATACCGTTACCGCCCGGTTCGCGAGATTGCAGAGGCGTCCCAGACCGGACCGGCGACCAACGTGATCACGGGCATCGCGATCGGCTTCGAGTGCACGATCATGCCGGTCATCGCGATCTCGATCGCCATCCTCGCGTCGTACAAGATCGGCCTCTGGGCGATGCCCGGCGGCGGGCTCTTCGGAACTGCCGTCGCCACGATGGGCATGCTCGGAACGGCCGCGTACATCCTCGCGATGGACACGTTCGGCCCGATCACGGACAACGCCGGAGGCATCGTCGAGATGTCCCATCAGCCGGAAGAGGTCCGCAAGAAGACCGACCGGCTCGATTCGGTGGGTAACACCACCAAGGCGCTCACCAAGGGATACGCGATCGGATCCGCCGCGCTGGCGGCGTTCCTGCTCTTCTCGGCCTACCTCGACGAGCTCGGCAACTACGGGGCGAAGCTCGATAGCGTGAACCTCGCCAAGCCCGAGGTGTTCGTCGGCGGCCTGCTCGGCGCCATGCTCGTGTTCTTCTTCTCCGGTCTCGCCATCAAGGCGGTCGGCCGGGCCGCGACCCTCGTCATCCAGGACGTCCGCGCGCAGTTCAAGGAGCACCCGGGGATCATGCAGGGAACGGAGAAGCCGGACTACGGCCGAACCGTCGATATCGTCACCCGCGGAGCCCTCCGGCAGATGATCCTGCCCGGTCTCGTCGCGGTGGGAACGCCGATCGCGGTCGGCCTCGTCTTCAAGCAGTTCGGGGTAGGCGCCGAGGCCGTGGCCGCTCTTCTCATGATCGGCACCATCACCGGGATCGTTCTCGCCACGTTCCTGAACAACGCGGGCGGCGCGTGGGACAACGCCAAGAAGTACATCGAGACGGGCGCCTACGGCGGCAAGGGGTCGGACACGCACAAGGCGGCGGTCGTCGGCGACACCATCGGCGATCCCTTCAAGGACACGGCTGGCCCTTCGCTCCACGTTCTGATCAAGCTCCTGGCGACCATCACGCTGGTGCTCGCTCCCCTGTTCATTTAGAGCGACGGTCCTCTCACTTCAGGGCCCGGCTCACCCCGAGCCCTTTTTCTTTTTCAAGAAAGGCGGGAAATGGTTTTGGAGGCCGGGTGAGGAGTGCTCTCGTCCGTGATCCACCTCACCCGAGTCTCCGGATGAGACGAGATCGCCAGATCACCCGTTCACCCGATCACCCCCGAGCTCTCTATTGGTCCCCAGGGTTCATCTCCCGCGACCCCCCTGCTCCTCCCGGCTCAGTGCCGCTGAGAGCGAGGCATGACCTCGGAGAGGTCCCGGAACTGGACTCCGGGTGGAGGGATGAAAAGGTCGTCCGGGAGAGCGCTCGGAAAGGACACCTCCCGATTCCGGGACGTGATGCGGCTCCCCTCCGACTCCGCGATCACCTGCAGAGGAAAGCCGTGGAGATCCGTAGCGAGCCAGACGGTTTCCTTTCGCGAACGGGCCGCGGTTTCGGCGATTGTGAGCACGTAGATCTCGCACGGATGCCCGTCCAGGCTCTCCCCGCCGGTTCTCCGCCCCTTCGCCCGGTATTCCGAGATCCGGGCTGCATAGTCCGCCGGAACTCCCGCGCGCGCTCCCATGGCGGCGCTCATCTTCATCCCGGACTTCTGCCCCTCCGTCCACTGGTAGATCGTGTTGCCGGATCTCACGAAGTCCTGGGTCATTCCGAGAACCTTTGTCTGTGTCCGCAGGCTCCCGCCCTTCACCCAGACCTCGGCCGGCATCGGTCCCGCGCCTTCCCCACCGCTGCCGCCCTGGACTTCGATCGTCGACTTCCAGTGGGCGATTCCCTGCGGCAACTGCGCCCGCCCGGCGGCCGCCGCGAGGAGAGCCGCGAATGCGAGAAACGCCGGACGGACCTTCGATCGCATCGCTTTCTCCTTTCGGCACGGGCACCGGGGATGCCGACGATCCGATCTTAGCCGACGGTGTCGGCGGTCAAACGAAGCGGCAGAGGATCTCGTTGGAGACGAGGAATCCGCGCTCCGTCATCCGTGTCCGGCCGCCGGCCGCCGAGAGCAACCCGCTCTCCCGCCAGGAGGCGTAGTCGTCGCCGAGGCGCGGGTCCTCCGCGAGAGAGCGCGCGACCCAGTCCTCGAGCGCTCCGGTCGACACGCCATCCGACAGCCGCAGGCCAAGCATGACGGACTCGCGCGACGATTCCTCCGGCGTCAGGAGATGGTCGAGCGCGGTCGGACGCCGTCCCGCCGCGATAGCCTCGAAATACACCGGCAGCGCGGATACATTCGCCCGGCGGCGATCCCCCCAGAGCTCGTGCGCGGCGATTCCGAGGCCGAGGGTCGGGATCCGCAGCCAGTACTTCTCGTTGTGGCGGGCTCGCTTCCCGAACTTCGCCCAGTTCGAGATCTCGTAGTGCGCAAAGCCGCGGTCGGACAGATGCGCGGAGAGAGCGAGCCACGCGTCCGCCTGCGCGTCGTCCGAGAGATATCGTTCCGGCCGCCGCCTTCGGTCTTCCTCGATCGCCTTCGATTTTTCGGTTTCGAGGAGATATACGGAAACGTGCTCGACTCCCGACGACGCCAGCTCGGCGGCGCTCGCGGCGAAGCTCTCGGCCGTCTGCTCCGGCAATCCGAGGATGAGGTCCCCCGAAACCGAGAGGCCGGCCTCCAGAAGGGCGAGCAGCGCGCCGCGAGCCGTATCGGCGTCGTGGCGCCGGCCCACGGCGGCGAGCTCCCCATCCCGGAAGGACTGGATTCCCGTGGAGACCCGCGTGACGCCCGCCATCTTCCAGCGCGCGGCACGTTCCGGCGTCACGTCGTCCGGGTTCGCCTCGAGCGTGACCTCGGCTCCCTCTCGCAGGGGGAAGCGCCGGCCGAGCGCCGAGAGGAGGCGAGCGAGATCGTCCGGCGGCACGAGCGAGGGCGTTCCACCTCCCAGGAACAGGGTGTCGAAGATCCGTCCGCCGATTTCCCGCGCCACGAGATCCGCCTCGGCTTCCAGCGCCGCGAGGTATGCCCCTCGAGACGAGTCGTCCGTCGTCACGACGAACGCGCAATACTCGCATCGGGACCGGCAGTACGGCAGGTGAACGTAGAGCCCCGCGTCCGCCGGCGGCGTCATCCGAGCTCCTCCCGAAGAATGGATTCGACCTCGCGGCCGAGCTCCTCGCCGAGCGGAAAAACGCGAAGGAAATTTCCGTCCCGAACGACCGGCGCGAGATCGCGGGCGAAAGCGTCGATCCACCGCACGGCCGCGTGCAGCCGGGACGCACGGTGCTCGTCCGATTCGCCCGCGGCCCCGCTCTCGAGCCGGTCGGCGGCCTGCGCGTTAGCCCGCGGCTCGATCGGAGACGCCGGCCGGGGGGGGAGGACGGAGATCCCCGCTCGCGCCGCGGAACGCCGGAAGCGCCGCATGGCATCCGGAAAATCCGTCTCCCAGGCACGGTGGTGCGCCGCGTCGAAGAAGGATTCGAGGGCTTCCGGCTCGACCGCGGTGCGGGCGTCCACGGCGAGCCGGCGAGACTCGGCGTCTCCGGCCGGAGCGATCGGAAGGGCAAAGACCGCCCCGCTTGCCGCGGCGAGGCCCAGGATCCGGTCGAGCGGCTCCTCCTCGGACGTCCACGACGGGATCAGGGGAACCGCGATGCCGGCCACGACTTCCCGCTCGCGCGCGCGCTGCAGTCCGTCCGTATTCACGTCTCGCTCGGGAGCCCAGGCGAACAGCGCGACAGCCGGAGGCCTCGCCCCGGCGCGCGCGGACGCGGACGGCGGGAGCCCCTCGTCGGAGGGATCCAGAAGGTAGGTGCCGCGTCCCGAAGCGATCGATCCCTCCGCGGCGGCCCGATACGACCCGCGCACGCCCTCGCCGCTGAAAGCCGCGCCCTCGATCAGCGCGGGCCCCGCCGGAGCGCGGGCGAATGCGGCGGTCCACTCCGCGGGGTCGGACGGCCCGGCGACGAGGGTTCCCGAGGAGCTCCTCGCCACGAGCGCCCGGCCGAGCGGATCGAATCGAAATCGAGGCGGCCCCGCTTCGCCCGCGTAGGCCAAAGCGCGAACCGCCACCCGCCTCCCGCCGAGATCGAACTCTCCCGAACGGACGGCTGGAGAGGACGCCGCCTCGAAAATCCTCATCCGGCGCGGCGGGATCCGGAGGCGGAGCGTGAAGATCCCCGAGCGGGAGGCCGGACCTTCCGTCGCCAGCCGGGAGTGCCGTAGCGGGCGAACACGTCCACCTCGAAATTGAGTGAGTCGCCCGGGCTCGCCGCACCGAGCGTCGTCCGGCGGCGCGTCTCGGGAATCACGGCGACCGAGAAGTCTCCCGGTCTCCGGGAGGCCACCGTGAGACTGATCCCGTCGACCGCGACGGAACCCTTCTCGGTCACGAAGCGCGAAAGACCGGCGGGGATCGAGAAGCGGTACGTCCACGAGTTGCCCGCACGATCGACGGAACGCAGAACCGTCTTTCCATCGACGTGGCCGAGAACGAAATGCCCGGACAGCCGGTCGCCCCACACGAGCGCGCGTTCGAGGTTCACGGAGGATCCGGGGACGACGAGCCCCAGAGAGGTCCGCGCGAGCGTCTCCGAAGAAAGGTCTGCCACAAGATGCTTGCCCGGCTCGAGAGCCGTGAGGCAGACTCCGGAAACCGCGATGCTCTCGCCGGGCGAGAGGCGGCCCCAGGAGGCGGGCGATGCGACGATGAGCCGCGCGCCGCCGCGCCGGTGCTCCAGACCGGCAACCCGGCCGAGGCCCGTCACGATTCCGGTAAACACGGTGTCTCCTTCCTCAAGCCGTCAGCCCCGCGCGATCCGGCCCGACACCATGCGGTCATCGCCGACCTTTTCCCATTCGAGATCCGTCAGGCGCGGCGCGCGGGCGAGCGGAAACCCCGGGCCTCCGACGCCTCCCGGCGCCGCCGAGCCCCCCAGAATACGGGGCGCGAGGAAAACGGTCACGCGATCGACCAGGCCCGCTCGGAAGAAACCCCACAGCGTGGCGGCACCGCCCTCGACGATGACGCTTCCGACGGCCTCCCGGGCGAGCCTCCGCAGGACTTTCGGGAGATCGACGGAGCCGGAAGACGCCGTCCCCGCCGACCTTCCGGGCAGGGACCAGACCGCGATTCCCCGGCGGGTGAATCTCCGCGCCCGCGGATCGTCCTCGGAGACGGAGGTCACGAGGATGGCGGTCGAGGGGTCCGCAAATACTTTCGCGCGCTCGGATACACGGAGCCTTCCGTCGATCACGATCCGGCGGTGAGGAGTGCCTCGCGCGAGGCCGAGCCGCCGGGTCAACCGGGGATCGTCGGCCAGCACGGTCCCGGCGCCGACGAGAATCGCGTCGTACTCCTCGCGCAGCGCGAGCGATCGGCGGCGCGATTCCGGTCCGCTGATCCAGCGGCTCTCCCCCGTTGCGGCCGCTATCTTCCCGTCGAGGCTCGCCGCCCATTTCGCCAGCACGAAAGGCCGTCCGAGCTCCATGAACGTCCGGAATTTCTCGTTCTGTCGGTCGGCCCGCGCGCGCGCATCCGTTCCCCCCCACGCGGTCACAACCCCTCGCCCCCGGAGGCGGCGCATCCCCCGTCCCGACACGAGCGGATTCGGATCGCGGGACGCCGCCACGACGCGCGCCACGCCGGCGGCAAGAATCGCGTCCGCGCAGGGAGGGGTTCGGCCCTGATGGCCGCACGGCTCGAGGCTCACGTAAAGGGTCGCGCCCCGGGCCTGATCACCCGCGCGGCCGAGGGCTTCCACCTCGGCGTGAGACTCGCCCGCGCGCCGGTGAAAGCCCTCTCCGATCACGCGGCCGCTTTTCACGACAACTGCCCCGACCATCGGATTCGGCGACACCGTGAATCGTCCCCTCTCGGCGAGCTCCACGGCGCGATCGAGCCATCGGGAATCGGCGCGCGTGCCGGCATCGCCATTCACGCCCCGGATCGGGGGCTTTCGGGTCAAATCGACGGCCCTCTTTGCGCCGAAACCGGTTCGTCCTCCCCGAGAAGAGCCGCGGCATATTCGGACGGGTCGAACGGCACGAGATCGTCCATTCCCTCCCCCACGCCCACCGACACGACGGGAAGCTGCAGCTCCCGATAAATCGCGAGAACGATGCCGCCCTTGGCGCTGCCGTCGAGCTTCGTCAGCACGACGCCCGTGACGCCCGCCGCCTCCACGAATCGCCGCGCCTGAGAGAGCCCGTTCGCCCCGGTCGTCGCGTCGAGGACGAGGAGAGTCTGGTGCGGCGCGCCCGGGATTTCCCGCGCGGCGATGCGGCGCATTTTCGAGAGCTCCTCCATCAGGTTGTGCTTCGTGTGGAGGCGGCCGGCGGTGTCGACGAGGAGGAGGTCGACCTTCCGCGCCCGCGCCGCCGTCACGGCGTCGAAGAGGACGGCCGACGGATCCGCTCCTTCGCGGTGGCGGATGAGCGGGAGCTTCAGCCGGTCCGCCCAGACCTGGAGCTGCTCGATCGCGCCCGCACGGAACGTATCCGCCGCGGCGAGGAGAACGGACCGGCCCTCGGTCGAGTACCGGCGCGCGAGCTTGGCGGTCGTGGTCGTTTTACCCGACCCGTTCACCCCGACCAGAAAGATCACCTCGAGGGCCGCGGCGGGAGCCGACGCCGCGCGCGGAGCCATCGCGAGCAGCTTCTCGATCTCTTCCCGCAGCAATATCCGGAGCTCGGCCGCGTCCGTTCGCCGCGTCGGGCTGGTCCGGGCTCGAATCGCCTCCGCCAGCATCGCCGCCGTCTCCGCGCCGACATCCGCCTCGAGCAGCGTCTCCTCCAGCGACTCGACCACGGACTCGTCGAATCCGAGCCCCTCCTTCACGGCCGTGCCGAGCTTCTCGAGGATCTCCGTGTGGGTCATGAAGAGCCCGCGCTTGATCTTCGCGAAGATCGACGGACGGGCCGCGGAGCGCGATTCGGTCCCGGGATCGGTCCCGGGCTCTTCGGACGGTGGTTTCGTGGTCATGAGGGGGGGACATTATTTCCGAAGCGAGGTCTTCCGGGCGAGAAAACTGCGGGGAAACGAGCGCCGGGAAGTGAGACGCCGGCCGGACCCAGACGGCAGGCGGCAGACCCCAGACGGCACGGCCTGACACGATCCCGAACGCCGGGCGACTCGCGCGTCCCGCGTCCGCCGTCAGGAGGGCGGATTCGCCTCGAGCAGCAGCCGGGCCCGGGCGCCCATGTCGCCGGAGGGATCGAGCTCCACCGTCCGATCGAGATAGCGCCTTCCGAGCGCCGTCTTCTTCAGCGACAGAAGCGCGAGTCCCAGCCGGAGATTGGCTTCCGCGCTCTTCGGTTGCAGCTTGACCGCCTCGAGATAGTCCTCGGCGGCGCCGGAGTGGTTCGCCTGGGCCTCGCGCGTGGAGCCGCGCCCCATGTGCGCGTCGAATGATTTCGGGTCGTGGGAGAGCGCGGCGGTGAACTCGGATTCTCCGCCGGCAAAGTCCCCCTGCCTCTGCCGCAGGCGGCCACGGCTGATCTGCGCGTCGAAACGATCCTCCGAAGACGAGGACTGATCGGCGATCTTGAGGTCTTCCTCGGCCTCGCCGTATTTGCCGAGCTGCGTGCGGGCCATCCCGCGGTGGACGCGGTAGCGGCCCTGGTCCGGAGAGAGCTTGATGGCGCGGTCGAACGGGTCGATCGACTCGCGGAATTTTCCCTGCATCAGGAGGGCGACGCCCAGTCCGTCGTGGACCTCGGGATTCTTCGGATCGGATCGGATGACGTCGCGGTACGCCGTCTCGGCGTCCGTGTATCGCCCTTCGTGCAGAAGCACGGAGGCCATGCGCTCGTTCAGGATGACCTCCGCCGAGGTCTTGGTCGTGCCCGACGTCCCGCTGCCGCATCTCACGGCGGCGGCGACGGCGGCGGCGAGGATGGCGGCGGCGAAAATATTCTCCCACCGGTGCCCGAGTCGGGGCCCGCGGGTGAGGCGGCCGCTCACAGCGCCTCCCGCAGAAAGACTTCTTCGTCCACCGGGTAGGAAGCCACCGGGATGGGAGCGAGGTCGCCCTTCTCGTACGCGGCCACGAACGCCGTCACGACGGCGGGGTCGTAACGCACGCCCGCGAACTGCCGGATACGCTCGACGACGTACCCGATCTCCATGGCCTTCTGGTACGGCCGTGTCGTCGTCATCGCGTCATAGGTATCGGCGACGGACACGATCCGCGCCTGGAGCGGGATCCGCTCGCCCGAGATGCCCTCGGGATACCCTCCGCCCGTCCACTTTTCGTGGTGGTATTTCATCCCGGGAATGACCTTGGCGAGCTGCGGGATGGCCGACATGATCGCGGCGCCTTTGATGGGGTGTGTTTTCATAGCCTCGAATTCCTCTTCCGTCAACGCGGTGGGCTTTCGAATGATCCGATCGTCGACGCCGATCTTGCCGACGTCGTGGAGCAATGCGGAAAGGCGGATGTTTTCGACGTCCTCGTCCGGCAGCTCCATCTGGCGGGCCACGACCACGGCATAGCTGGCGACGCGCTCCGAATGTCCTCGCGTGTACGGGTCCTTGGCGTCGATCGCCTCTGCGAGCGCCCGGATGGAGGACAGAAAGAGCTCGTGGTTCTCTTCCGCGGCCTTGCGGATCTGCTCGAAGGCGACATGAATCGAGCCGCTCATCCGGTTGAAGCTCTCGGACAGCGCGGCGATCTCCGCCGTGCCGCCGACTTCCACCGTCGAGCCGTATTGCCCTTCGCTGATGGCGCGTGTCGATTCGGCGAGCCTCGAGATGGGCTCCGACACCTGGCGCGCGAACGCGATGCCGAGGAGAAGCGCGCCGGCCAGCGCCGCGGCGCTCCAGAGCAGGGTGTCGCGGATCATCTCCGTGACAGACGCAAACGCGAGGTCCCGGTCCCGCTCGACGAGCACGCCCCAGTCCGGCTGCCCGACCGGGGAGATCGACGCCAGCACCGCCCCGCGGTCCGTGCGCTCCGAACGGGTCAGCCGTGCGGGAAAACGCACGAAGTCGCGGACGAGGGAGAGCCCGCGCCGGTCGCGGCCCCGCTCCGTCTCGGGAAACAGGGCTTCTCCGTGCCGGTCGAGGAGAGTCACCTTGACCTCCCGCCGCGCCTCGTCGCGAAACTCCCGGTCGATAGGCTGCCACGACACGAGCGCTTCGACGACTCCGATCTCGCCGCCGGCCTCGTCGAGGACGGGCTGAGCGACAACGGCGACGTGCCCGAGCGCGGGCGTGTGGAACGGCCGGCCCTGGTAGGTCGCGCCGTCGCGCGCGGCCTCGAAGCCTTTCCGGAACTCGTAGTCGAGCTCGGGCGAGTGGACGTCCGGTCCGACGAAGCTGCCCGACCCGACGAAATCGACGCCGCGCATCGCGACGAGCTGGGTTTGCCCCGCGAGCACGGACCGGAGGATGCGCGGTCCGTCCGCGGAATTGAAAGGGTCGCGCCCCGTGAGTCGCCCCGACAGCCGCAGGGAAGCCGCCGCTCCGTTCAGGCGGACCTTGGCGGAAACGTAGTACGCCGACACGTGATCCGCCACCGCCGACGACGAGCGGGTGAGGTACTTCTCTTCGAGGGTCTCCAGGGTGCGCTGGTTGCGGCGAATCAGGATCCCGTCGGAAATGAGCAGGGGCACGAGCGAAGCCAGCACCAGAGCGCCGCAAAGAAGCACGAAGAGGCGAATTCGACGCCTCGCGGTTGTGCCGGGCACGGTAACGGGATTATACGCCGACAGCCGGCAGGGCGGACCGGCTCAGGCCGACAAATCCCCCGGGGCGAGGCAGATGCGGGACGCGGCCTCGAGCCACTCCTCCGGAGGAATCGATTCGTGGACGCGGCCATCGCCGATTGCGGAGAGCAGGACTCCCGCGATTCCGCGCGCGCTCGCCTTCTTGTCGCGGAGCAGGTAGGGCTCGAGAACGGCGGGATCGCCGGGTGGAAGGGGAAAGGGTCCGAGCCGCGCGAGGATCCGCAGGATCCGCGCCGCGTCCTCCTCTGCCAGGCCGGCGCGGCGGCGCGAAAGATCGACGGCCGCCGCGATTCCCCATGCGACCGCCTCGCCGTGGCGGAGCGAGCGAAATCCCGCCGACGCCTCGAACGCATGACCGAGCGTGTGGCCGAAATTCAAGAGCCGCCGCCGGTCCCCCTCCTTCGGATCGACGGACACGATGCGGGCTTTCACCGCGGCCGCTCCCCCGATGAGATCCATCAACGGGCCTTCTTCCCGGGCGAGGACCGCGTCGAGTGAGGCTTCGAGAGCTCGGGAGAGCCCGGCGTCGGCGATCCATGCCGCCTTGACTGCCTCGACGAGACCGGCGCGGAAGTCGCGATCCGGGAGGCCCTCGAGCGACGCCGGATCCGCGAGCACGACCCGGGGGGGATGGAAGGCACCGAGGAGATTCTTCCCATGGCGGGTGTCGACGCCCGTCTTGCCTCCCAGAGCCGCGTCGGCCATGGAGCCCGTCGTCGTCGGAACGGCGTTCCAGGGAATTCCGCGCAGCACGATGGCGGCGGCGAAGCCGGCGACGTCCGAGACGACGCCGCCTCCCACCGCCACGATCGCATCGTCGCGCCTCACGCCCGCGGAGAGAGCGGCGTCCGCGATCGCCGCCGCCGTGTCGAGGGTCTTCGCCTCCTCCCGGTCGTCGATTTCGAGATCCACGAGCACTCTTCCCGCGAGCGCGGATCGGAGACGCTCCGCCGCGGCGCGCGGTCCGCGAGAGGTGACGAGAAGGTATCGACCCGACGGGGACACGAGGCGCTCCGCCGCCTGGGCGAGGAGCCCCGCGCCGATCCACACCTGCGTCGCATCGAGATCCGACCCCGCCTCGATACGGCGGGGGCCCGTCACGAGCTCTTGTCGGGGGGCGCCGGAATCGCGATGCCCAGCTCCCGGAGCTGCTCGTCGCCGACCGAAGACGGGGCCTTGGACATCAGGTCGAAGCCGGACGTCGTTTTCGGAAACGCGATCACGTCGCGGATGGAAGACGCTCCGGCGGCGAGCATGCAGATCCGGTCCACGCCGAGAGCGATGCCGCCGTGGGGCGGCGCGCCGAAACGCAGAGCGTCCAGGAGGAACCCGAACTTGTCCCGCGCCTCCTTCTCGCCGATACCGAGCGCCTGGAAGACGCGCTGCTGCACGTCCGCGCGGTGGATCCGGATGGACCCGCCTCCGAGCTCGGTGCCGTTCAGCACGACGTCGTACGCCCGAGCCCGGACCGAGCCCGGATCCGACTCCAGGCGCTCGAGGTCTTCCTCCCGGGGCGCCGTGAACGGATGGTGCGTCGCAAACCAGCGTGCCGCCTCATCGTCGTACTCGAGCAGCGGGAAATCGGTGACCCAGCAGAAACGGTGCATCGCATCGTCGATGAGGGCCAGATCGCGCGCCGCCTTGAGCCGAAGCGCGCTAAGCGCCGCGGAGGCGACCTTCTCGCGGTCCGCCACGACGAGCAGCAGGTCCCCGTCTCCGAGACCCGCCGCCGCCACGATCGCGTCGACCATGGTCGGAGTCAGGCTCTTTTTCGCGGGAGAGGCCACCTCGCCATCCGCGCGCTTGAACCAGAGGAGCCCGGCCGCGCCGTATCGCTTCGCGTCTTCGGCGAGCTCGTCCAGCTTCTTGCGGGAAAACGCCGCCCCTCCCGGCACGCGCAACCCCCGCACGGTTCCCTGGAGCGGGTGCGTGCCGGCGGCGGCCAGAGCCTTCTCGAACGGAACGAATCCGGAGCCTGCGACGACTGCGTCGAGCCGCACCAGAGGCAGGTCGAACCGCAGGTCCGGACGGTCGGTTCCGTAGCGCTCCATCGCATCGGCGTACGTCAAGCGCGGGAACGGTGTCGGACACGCGATCCCGGCGGCCGCGAACGCGTTGGCGAGGAGCGGCTCGACAACCGCGAATACGTCTTCCTCCGTCGGGAAGGACAACTCGATATCGACCTGCGTGAACTCGGGCTGCCGGTCGGCGCGCAGGTCCTCGTCGCGGAAGCACCGCGCGATCTGGAAGTATTTTTCGAAACCCGCCACCATCAGGATCTGCTTGAAGATCTGCGGAGACTGCGGAAGCGCATACCACTGCCCGCGGTGCACGCGCGACGGGACGAGGAAGTCCCGCGCACCCTCCGGCGTCGAGCGGGTCAGCATGGGCGTCTCGACCTCGAGAAACCCCTGGCCGTGGAGGAGTGTTCGGACACGGAAGACGATCTCGTCCCGCAGCACGAAATTGCGCAGCATCGACGGCCGGCGCAGATCGAGATAGCGGTACTCGAGCCGGAGCTCCTCCGTCGCGTTCGTCCGGTCCGAGACTTCGAACGGAGGCGTGTCCGCGCGCGCGAGGAAGCGGAGGGCGGACGCGATGATTTCGATCCCCCCCGTCGGCTGGTCCGTGTTCTGCTGCGCGGCGGCCCGGGCGACGACCTCGCCGTCGATTTCCACGACGTCTTCGGAGCGCGCGCCGGCGGCGGCCTCCACGGCATCGGCCGGGCAACGCGCCTTGTCGAAGAGAACCTGGACAGTGCCGCTCCGGTCGCGCACCGTCAGGAAAATCAGCTCGCCGAGGTCGCGCCGGCGACCGACCCATCCCTGCAGACGCACGGTGCGTCCGGCATCGGAAACCCGCAGATCGCCCGCGGGCTGACGTCGCGGCGCCGGGACCGTTTCGCTCATCGCTTTTCCCCCATCGCGTGCACGCCGAGCGCGGCGAACGGCAGAACTTCCTCCTGCCGCGAAGACAACGTCTTGATCTTCACCGTCTGCTCGCTTCTCTCCTCTGACCCGACCGAGACGACGCGCACCTCCGACACGCGGAACGGATACGTCGCGTCGCCGCTCAATATCTGGCTCGCCCGGGCAAAACCCTTCGAAAAGCCACGGCCGGACATATCGGTTTCCGCCACCGCTGCCGGATGCGCCCCTCGAATCGCGTCGGCGACACGGAGCGCGTAGGAAAACTCGTCCGAGGAGCCCGGCAGGACGTACCAGAGCTCACGCAGCGGGCGCGGATCATGCGGCATCACTTCGACGAGGCGGTCTTCTCCGATGGCGAATCCGACGGCCGGAAGCGCCGGACCTCCCATATCCGCAAACAGGTTGTCGTACCGCCCTCCACCGAGGATCGCATTCTGCGCTCCGAGGCCGCCGGAGATCACCTCAAAAACGGTGACCGTGTAGTAGTCGAGGCCCCGGACGAGCGTGGGGCTTTCGGTGAAAGGAATCCCCGCCGCGGTGAGGAGAGACTTGACCTGCGCGAAATGCGCCGCGGCGTCCGCATCCAGGAATGCCAGCGTCGTCGGAGCGCCGGCGAGGATCGCCGCGGTCTCCGGATCCTTGGAGTCGAAAAGCCGAAGCGGATTTTCTTCCACGCGCCGCCGGTCGTCCTCGTTCAACCGCGACGCCTGGGGCCGCACGTGCGCGCGAAGGGCGTCCGCGAAAGTCTCTCGCGCCTGGCCGCCCGGCACGCAGTTCAGGCTCACGGACAGTTGTGAAAATCCGAGCCTGCGGAGGAAGTCGAAGAGCATCGTCAGGACTTCGGCGTCGGACGCGGCACCCGCGACTCCCACGAGCTCGGCGCCGATCTGGCGAAACTCCCGGTATCGCCCCTTCTGCGGGCGCTCGTACCGGAATTGCTCGCCGGTGTACCAGAGGCGGAGTGGTCGCGGCAGCCGTTCGAGCCCTCGCTCGATCGCCGCCCGGACGACTCCCGCGGTGTTCTCCGGCCGCAGCGTCAGGGATCGGCCTTTCCGATCCAGAAACGTGTACATCTCCTTGTGGACGATGTCCGTCGTCTCGCCTACGGACCTCGCGAAGAGCTCCGTCGACTCGAGGACCGGGGTGCGGATCTCGCCGTATCCATACGAGCTGAAAACGGCGCGCGCAGCCGCCTCGACCGCGGCAAATTTTTCGCTCTCGGGAGGAAGGAGGTCGCGTGTTCCCTTGACGGCGCGATAGGACGAGGCGGGGCTCACCGCGCCCACTCCTCGCCGGCCTCGACCGCCTCGCGCTTGTACTGCAGGTAGTTCCGGTGGAAATGCTGGAGATCTTCCACTTCGGCGTCGGAGAGAACGCGAGCCTGCCGCGCCGGCGCGCCGAGCCAGAGCGTCCGCGGAGGAACGATCGTCCGGGGGGTGACGAGCGCTCCCGCTCCGATGAACGCGGATGCCCCGACATCGGCGCCGTCCAGCACCGTGGCCCGGATCCCGATCAGCGCACCGGTTCTCACCACCGCGCCATGAACGATCGCCCCGTGACCGAGCGTGACTTCCTCTTCGAGGACGGTCGGGTATTTCCCGTTCGTCACGTGAATCGCGCAGTTGTCCTGGATATTCGAGCGGTCGCCGATCCGGATGAAGTGGCAGTCGCCGCGAACGACCGAGTTGTACCAGATCGACACGTCGTCCCCGAGGACGACGTCCCCGATCACCGCCGCCGTGTGAGCGAGATAGACCCGCTCGCCGAGCTGCGGCCGCTTACCGCCGTGCGCCTTGATGAATCCCATGAGGAGGCGGAATTTAGCAGACTTGCGGGAGCGCGGCTGTCAGGCGCGCATCGGCCACGGAAAGGCGCCCGCGCGGAGGACGGCCGGAGGGTCCACGGTCGCGTCGATGATCGTCGATGCCTTGCCCCCGGGCGTCTTGCCGCCGTCCACGAGGATGTCGATATTGCGCCGGAAAATCGCCTCGACCGCGTCCGGGTTGTCGAGAGGGATCCCGCCCGAGCGGTTCACGCTCGTCCCGGTCAGGGCCCCGGCGGATGCGAGCAGCACGCGAACCTTTTTCACGGCCGGAAGGCGAACCGCGAGCGTCCCCCCCCCGCGCGAGCAGGGCAAGGCCGCCCGGATACGGAACACCACGGTGAGGGGCGCGGGCCAGATCGAAAAGTAGTGATCGAGCTTTTCGGCGGTCTCGACGACCCCGAGCCGGTCGAGCTGCTTTCGATCGCCGATCAAGACCGGTAGCGCCTTGCCATCGTCCCGAGCCTTCGCTTCGAAGATGCGCTTGACGCCCGCGGCCGAAAACGGATCTGCCGCAAGGGCGTAGAACGTGTCGGTCGGGATGGCCGCCACGCCGCCATGGCTGAGCAGCTCCCGAAGCCGGAAGATCTCCTCCGGCGAAGAATTGAGGGCGTCGATCGAGATGCGTTGCATGCCGATGGAGGAGTGTATCCGGCAAAGGAGAAAGGCGATGATCCGAGCAGCCGCAGGCCGGGATCTGGCGATCGGGCAACAGTCAAATAGCGATCATCGATCGATCGAGTCAGAATCGGGTGATCGGGTGATCGGGTGATCGGGTGATCAATCAGGGAATCGGGTGATCGGAGGATCGGAGCCACCAGCCGCCGGGAGAGGGGGACCGCGCGCGCCCTCCGGCGAAATCAGGCGCGCAACCCCAATCAACGAGCCCGGCTGATACAACCGCTCGCAACGGGAGGAGTCTCCTGACCGGAGGGAAGGAGGAGCCCGTTGCGGGAGCCGGAGCAAACCACGCTCCGCTCGGTGGAGGCCGCATCCGGCCGAGCCGAGCGGCATTACGACACCCGGCTTCTCCGCGCACCGGCAACCGACTCACGCCTCGATACTCATCGCGGCGCAGGCAACGATTATCGTCCGACGTACCGTTCGTACAGCGAGCGCGCGCGCAGGGGGTCGCCGGTTCCGCGCACGACGCAGCGGCCGTCGGAGAAGATCGTCAGGCTCACGTCCTCGAGGTCGACGGAGACGAGGTATTCCGAGCGCCGAACGGCGCCGACGGCCGCGAGTCGCCGGGCGAGTGCGTCGAGATCCGGTCGCTCGCGGGCCGCCGGCCTCACCTGCACCGATGACCTTCCGCAGAGCTTCACGACCTCCGAGGCTCCCTCCCCTTCCAGGGCCGGATATCGGCCGGACCGGCACACGGGACACCGGTCCGATGGAGCGGCGGTCTCGAATAGCCGGCGCGTCCGCCAGGCTCCGTCCCATGAGCGAATCGCCAGCACTCCGCGGGAGGTGTCCAGATCCGCTGCCGCCCGGAGAACCTCGGTCATGGCGATCCCGGCAACCGTCGCCGGAAGCGTGGGAACGATTCCCGACGTGTCGCAGGTAGGTCCGGTCCCCGCCGCCGGCAGCTCCTCGAGGAAGCAGCGCAGGCATGGCGACCCGGGGCGCGATACGGCGACGAGACCTTCGTCTCCGACGCACGCCGCGTAGACCGAAACCAGGCCGAGCGACCGGGCGGCATCCGAAACGAGCAGACGCGTCTCGAAGTTGTCGGAGGCGTCGAGGACTACCTCGTGTCCGCGAAGCAGGTCGAGCGCGTTCTCGTGGGACAGGTCCACGACCGCCCCCCGCACCTGCGCCGTGGAATCGATCGCCATCAGCCGGCGCGACGCGGCGGCGGCCTTGGGAGCGACCTCCGCGGCATCGCGTTCATCGAACAGGAACTGCCGGGACAGGTTGGACGGCTCCACCACGTCCCGGTCTATCAGCGTGATCCGGCGGATCCCGGAGCGCACGGCCATTTCCGCGGCCGCCGCGCCGATGGCTCCGACTCCGACGATCACGACCGATGCCCGCCCGAACCGTTCCACGCCTTCCTCGCCGATGCCCGGGAAGAGCCGCGAACGCGAGTGGCGATCGGAAGCAGGAGAGAACGCGGGTGCGTCGCTCAGGCGCGCGCTCCCGCGAGAAGGGCGGCCGCGTGCTTCAGAGCCGTCGCGGGCACATCCTCGCCGGCGAGCATGCGGGCGATCTCCGCGACCCGCTCCTTCCCCTCAAGGCTTCGCACGGTCGCGACGGTCCTTCCGCCGACCTCGCGCTTCTCGGCGTGGAAATGGGAATCCGCGAGGGCGGCGATCTGCGGGACATGTGTGACGCACAGGACCTGATCGTGTCGCGCGAGGGCCCGCAGCTTGCGGCCGACCACTTCCGC
>JBBSEW010000053.1:0-28010 GCA_038239305.1 Thermoanaerobaculia bacterium
CCGCGAACTCGATCGCCGCCTCGAATCTTCTCCGTCTCCACGCCTTCACCGGCGAGGGGCGCTACCGCGACCGTGCGGAAAGCCTCTTCTCGTCGTTCTCCGCGTACCTGACGCGGGCGTCCTCCGCCTTGCCCCGGATGCTGTGCGCCGTGGATCGCGCGTCGGCACCGTCGCGGGAGATCGTGCTGTCCGGAGAGCCCGGACGCTCCGATTTCGAAGCTCTTCGCGCGGTCGCGCTCGACAGCCCCGCGGAGCACCGCGTCCTGCTTCACGCCGACGACGCCGGATCGCTCGAGGCCTTCTCGCCTCTGGTCGCGAGCCGCACCGCGCTCGGAGGACCCGCGCGGGCGTTCGTCTGCGAAGACTCCGCGTGCCGTCTTCCCGTCACCACGCCGGAAGAGCTCGCGGCCCTCCTCCATGTCTGACACATCGGAACGTCCCGGACCGAGGCGGATCGGCCCTCCGCCGCCCTCTCCGCCGGCCGCCCCCGCATCTCTGGAGCGAGGCCGGCGGCCCGGTCCGGCCGTCGTGCTGATCCTGATCTACGGAGCGGCCTTCGGGGCCGGTCTGTGGTGGATTCGCGCGCGCAGTCCGCTCTTCCGGGACCGCCAGGCCGGCAGCGCGGCCTCCCGCCCGGCGGACACGAAAGCTTCCTCCCGGTCCGGAGTGCCATCCGGTCCCCCGCCGGCCCGGCATCCGGCGCGACCTCGCGTCGATCCGTCGCGGCCGACCCGGCGGCACGACGCGCGGCTCTTCTGGCGGGCGACGGCCTCTCGGCTTCGGCCCTTCTCGAATACGAGCGCCGCATCTCGACGGAGAAGTGCACCTGCGGCTGCGGCCTCCCTCTACGAAGGTGCCTCGCGCAGGATCGATCTTGCGCGCGAAGCCCTGAGCTCGCCGAAAAGATCCAGGCGTCACTGCGATGAAGCGGTGACGGGGCAACGGCCCTGACCGGCGCGGCCTCCCCCTTCCGGACGGGGCTTCTCGCCGATGCGCGGTTTCGCGCCCACATCGGCCCTCCCGGCCATCCGGAGCGGCCCGAGCGACTGGCCGCAATCGAGGCGCGGCTCGACGCGGAGGGCCTGACGGCGCGTTGCGTGCCCGTCGAGGCGCGCGAGGCGACGGACGAGGAGCTCCTCGCTGTCCATACGCCGGAGCTTCTCGCCGTAGTCGACGCGACGGCCTGCCGTTCGTTCACCCAGCTCGATCCCGATACGTACGCGTCCTCCGGCTCGGCGTCGAGCGCCAGGCTCGCCGCCGGCGGCCTCCTCGACATGACGCGGGCGGTCGTCGAGGGCCGCCTCTCCAACGGCCTCGCCCTCGTCCGCCCGCCGGGCCACCACGCCGAAGCCGATCGCGCTATGGGATTCTGCCTCTTCAACAACGTCGCGGTCGCGGCAAAGGCCGCGCAGAATGTCGCGGCAAAGGCCGCGCAAAATGCCGCGGCAAAGGCCGCGCAGAGTGTCGCGGCAAAGGCCGCACAGAATGCCGTGGCAAAGGCCGCGCAGAGTGTCGCGGCAAAGGCCGCGCAGGAGACAGGGGTCGGGGCCGCGCGGGAAACCGCAGACGGGGCACCCGATCCCTCGCGACCACTCCGGATCCTCATCGTGGACTGGGATGTTCACCACGGCAACGGCACGCAGCACGCGTTCTGGGATGACCCGAATGTCCTGTACTTCTCGACGCACCAGTCGCCGTTCTACCCGGGCACCGGCACGATCGGCGAGACGGGCGGGCGAGGTGCGCCGGGACGCACGATCAACGTGCCCTGGCCCGCGGGCCGCGGAGACGCGGATCACCTCGCCGCGTTCGATCGCGTGCTCCTTCCGGCGGCCCGCGAGTTCCAACCCGATCTGACGATCGTCTCGGCCGGGTTCGACGCTGCACAAGGCGACCTTCTCGGACAACAGCGCATATCCCCCGCCGGGTACGCGGCGATGACGGCCCGGCTCATGACGCTCGCGAGCGGCCGCCTGGTGCTCGCCCTCGAGGGCGGATACGCCCTGGACGCGATCGCCGCGTCCGCCGCGGCGTGCGTTCGGATACTCCTGGGGGAGACGCCTCCCGAAACGGACTTCGGCCCGGCCGGCGCCACGGCGAGCCGCGTTCTCGACGCGGTGATCGCCGCTCACCGTCCGCTCTGGCCCGGCGTCTTTTCTATTTGAGGAGATACTCGCGGACGAACGCGATCGACGCATAGAGCTGGTAGTCCTGGTTGCGCTTCTTCGCGAATCCGTGCCCTTCGTCCCGAGCCATCAGGTACCAGACCGGCGAACCGTTCTTGCGGACCATCGCCACCATCTGCTCGGACTCGGCGCGCGCCACGCGCGGATCGTTCATGCCCTGGACGACGAAGAGCGGCTTCGTGATCTTCGCGGCGTTCGTGAGAGGCGAGATCTTCTCCAGGATGGCCCGTGTCTTCGGATCTCGCTCGTCGCCGTACTCGACGCGACGCAGGTCCCGACGGTAGGCCTCCGTCCGCTCGAGGAACGTCACGAAGTTCGAGATTCCGACGACGTCGAGCGAGCATCGAATCCGGGCGTCGTAGGCGACCGCGGAGGCGAGGGTCATGTATCCGCCATAACTGCCGCCGGTGATCATGATGCGGCTCGCGTCGAGGTCGGCGCGCGACGGAATCCAGTCGAGAAGCGCCCCGATGTCCTTGACCGAATCCTCCCGCAGGACGCCGTTGTCGAGCTCTGAAAAAGTCTTGCCGTAGCCCGAGGAACCGCGGACGTTCGGATAGATGACGGCGACGCCGAGCTCGTTCATCCAGAGGTTGCCGCGCCCGCGATAGCCGGCCCGGCTCTGGCTCTCGGGGCCGCCGTGAATGTTCACGACGATCGGCCGTTTTCCCGGAAACTTCGCCGGATCCGGCGTGTACAGGAATCCCGAGATCATCCGCCCGTCGAAGCTCCTCCACCGGACGAGCTCCGCTTCCCGAAACGTCTGCGGATTCAGCCCGCCCGTCTCGCTTTCCGTCCACCGCTCGAGAGCGCCCCGGTCGGCGTCGTAGGAATACGCGTCGACCTGCGAACGGGCACTCTCGTAAGAGAAGGCGAGGTCGCGGCCGTTCGAGTGCCACCTCAACGAGGCGATCGATCCGAGACTGAGCCCCGCCACCGGCGTCTCTTTCCCGGTCGAGAAGTCCCGAACCCGAAGGACACTCGCCCCATCCTCGTTCGTCACGTACGCGAGGCGCCGGCCATCCCGCGTCACGGTAAATTCCTCCACGCCCCAGGACAGGTCCGGGGTCAGGACCGTGCGGGTTCCCCCGGTGAGATCGATGCGGACGAGCCGCTGGAATTCCGACTGGAGATCGCTCGCCGTGTAGATGGATTTGCCGTCGGCGGAAAATTCTCCGCCGCTGTACGCCACCTTCTCCGCAAACCTGCCCCTCGGAGTCACGGCCTTTCTCTCGCCGGTCTCTGAGTCGAAGATCCAGAGATACGACTCGCTGACGGAGATTCCCTCGAGAACGAGGATCGAGCGGCCGTCCGGAGACCAGTCGAGAGGCTCCCACCCTCCGCCCGCGAGCTCCGCGAGCCGATGGTCTGTCTTCGGGTCCCGCGGGTCCAGAACGTAGAGGTCCGTGTCCTGGCCGTTGCGGCGCGTCGAGGTGTACGCGATACGGTTCCCGCTCCGCGAGAAAATCCGGTTGTCGTTTCGGGACTTGCCGTCCGTCAGGAGGGTAACGGCCCCGGTCGCGACGTCGTAGCGGTAGATCTGGAAGAACTCCCCGCCGCCAGTGTCCTTCGCGAAGAGGAAGAACGATCCGTCGCCGGCCGGCGGATACACGCCTCCGCGCACGCGGTCGGGAAAAAACGTCATCTGGCGGCGGTCTCCGCCGGGCGTGCGGACCGCGTGGATCTGTGGCGCGTCGGCGAAACGCGTCACGATGAGCATTTCGCGCCGGACCGGGTGCCAGCTCGTGAAGCTGGCGGACCGCCCCTCCGTGTACGGGCGAACCAGCTCGGCGACCGATCCCGGTATCGCCGGAATGCCTTCCACGACGAGGTTCTCGTTGGCGGCGATCTCGTCGGTCGGAGCAGGTTTGTTCCCCCCGGCGGGCGGCCCCGTTTGTGCGAGGAGCGAAGAGGCTGCCAGGAGGCCGGCGAAGACGGCAGCGGTACATGTCATGGTCATCGTGTCCTTTCGCGGGGGGTGGGCGAAGTCCGCGGATTCTATTCATGTTCGGTTCAGTCCGCGGCGCGTACACTTCGTTCAACTCCATGGCACTCCTGGCCGACCCGGCGGTGGACGAGGCACGCCCGCGGCGTCGCGCTTTTCTGCGTGATCCCGGACGCGCCTTTCTGCGCGATCTCCGACGCGCCTTCGGGCGCGATGTGCGACGGGCGGCCGTGCGCCTCGCGGCCTTCTCGATCCTGCTCGTGCCGTCCTATGCGCTCGTCGCCTATGTGCTCCTCCCGGCGGCCTGGCGAGCGCCGGCGGCGCGAATCCTCGTCCCTCCCGCCGAGCGGGTGAGTTTCACCGAAGAGGGGATCCCCGCGGATCCCCTGAACGTCGCCCTGGTCGGAACGCCCGGCCGCCTCGTCGCGGCCATGCGCGCGGCCGGATGGGCGCTCGCCGATCCGATCACGTTCCGATCGGGCCTCCGGGACGCGCACAGCATTCTCTTCAACCGGCCGTACGAAACGGCGCCGATGAGCACGCAATACGTCGATCACCGTCCCCAGGACCTCGCGTTCGAAAAGACGGTCGGCGGAAGCCCCCGGTGCCGCCATCACGCCCGCTTCTGGCGCGGGATGGCGGCAACCGACCCGCGGGACACCGTCTTCATCGGAGCGGCAACGTACGACCTCACGATCGGCATCAGCTATCGGACGGGCGAAGTCATGCACCATATCGACCCGGACGTCGATGCGGAGCGCGCGCGCCTGATGACCGATCTCGCGCGGGCGGGCCGGCTGGCGTCGGTCGAACGTGTGCCCCACTACCGGGCCGCGGGATCGGGATGGAACGGCGCGGGAGATCCCTACCGGACGGACGGCTCTCTCCTGATAGGAACTCTCTCCCGCTAGGAGAGGAGCCCGATCCTTCAATACTCTTCGCGGCGGCGAAGGGTCAGGAGGTCGGAGAGGTCGTAGGAGCCGATGCCGAACTGGAGCGTGAGCCTGCCGCGCTCGAAGACGGTCCGCTCGAGCGAGAGATCCATCCCCGGCGGCATCCAGTCGTTCAGGTTGACGACCATGATGCGGTCGTCGGGGTAGTACGTGAGGAGACCCGGCGGAGCCTTCTGAACGATGTACTGGAGCAGCTGGTCCGGAATCGGAATGAACGACAGCGCGTGCACCTTGTTCAGCACGAACGCCAGGAACCCGTCCTTCAGCCGGAGTTGCGAGAGCGACGCCTTGGCGGACAGCGCCACTCCGAAGCGGTGGACGACGACCGTCGCCGCCAGCTCCCCCGGCGTCACGGCGATGCGCAGATCCTTCAGGTCCGGGATCCGATCGACGAACTGCGCGACGAGAGCGTTCAGCGTCCGCTCATCGAAGATCAGGGAAAGTCCGCTCCAGCGAACCCGATGTCCGGATTCGTCGGGAGGCGGCGGAAGAGCTTCCGCCGTCGCGTTCTTGTCCATGAGCATCCATTCTAACCCCGCGTCGCGCGTCACAATTCGAGGCGCGCAAAAGGCGGAGTCTCAGAAGAGATAGGCGAGAGCGAATCCGATCTGAGCCGCCATCATCAGGAGATACATGTGACTCCATGCCGGATGGTTTTCCGTCCGGGCGAGCTCGTCGGGATCGCGCACGAGAAGCCACGCGGCGTACGCGCCCCACGCCGCAAGCAGGAGTCCGAGCGCGGTCAGGAGCGCGCGATTGCCCGTCAGCAGCGCCGGGCCTCCCGAGGAGAGCGGCAGCAACGCGAAGAGAGGGATCAGGAGCCACGGCAGCACGAAGAAGGGAGCAATCATCCACGCCGCCCGCCGGACGCCGAACCGGACCGGGAGCGTGATGCAGCCGTGGGCGCGGTCGCCCGCCATGTCGGAGAAGTCCTTGGTGGACGCGGCACCCAGGAGGAACAGGGCGAAGATTCCGCCGATGGCCCACGCCTCCCCCGCCGCGACGCTCGCGACGAACGCCCAGCCCGCGACCTTGAGCAGGCCGCCGCGCGGGATAGCGATCGTCACGTTCGCCGCCAGCCAGTGGCGCTTCGTACGGCCGAACGCGGGGAACGAATAAACGAGGGTCGCCAGCGCGCCGACGCAATAAAGAAAGAACGCCGCGTGGAGAGCGACGGGCGCCGCGAGCCGGTCGGCGAGGCGATGGTAGGGGAACGGGACGACGATCCAGGTGGGAACGATCGCGAACGCATACAGGATCGTGGCCGCGCGCCACGCGGAAGCGATCGAGATCTCGCCCGTGACGAGGGGGCGCCCGGGCTTGTTCTCGCGGTCGATTTCGAGATCGGCGATCTGGTTGACGATGTTCGAGGCGGCGTTCATCGCGGAGGCGCACACCGACCCGATCGCGACGGTCAGCACGACCGCCCACGTGACCCGCCGCGCGGGATCCGGATTGTGGACCGAACCGAAGGCGCAGATCGCGCCGGAGATGATCCCGAGAAGCGGCGGAAGGAGGGTGAAGGGGCGGGAGAGGCGGAGGTAGCGTTTCACGAATTCAGTTTTCAGTTGTCAGTTTTCAGTTTCCAGTTTTGAGCTGTCGGCCCTCGGCGGTCGACTCTCAGCTTTCGAACGGAAGATACAGGTGGCCCGCCGCGATGCTCGCGGCGATTTCCGCGGCCACCGACGCGCCTACGAACGTATTGAAGGCGTTGGCGAAGTCGTGCTCGACGCGGCGTCCGGACCGTTGCACTCCGTCGGCCAGAAGGCTCTCGGCAACCGATCCCGCGACACCCGCGATGGCGACGATCCACGCTCCCCACCCCGGGATGAGGCCGATGGCCCAGGCGACGATTCCGATCGCGCCCCCACCGAGCAGTCCTCCCGCAAGACCCGCCATGGAAACCGCTCCGGGCGTTCCGGGAGAAACGCGTTCCCGTCGCCAGAGAGAAACCGGATTCCGCCCGTAGAGACTTCCGAGCTCCGTACCGAGCGTGTCGGCGAGCGCGGCGGCGAATGCGCCTGCCAATGCGAAGAGCGGGATCGACCCGATTTCGTGACCGGGCCCGAACGACCTCGCCGCCACGAGAGCGATCACGGCGCCGACCCCGCAATTCGCGACAGCATGCCGGGCGTCGCGGCGCCCCTTCGCCTGCTGGGCCGTTCCCGCCATCTCCTTGCGGCGATATCCGAGTTTCGTGGCTACGGTCGCGAGGAGAAAAAACGTCCACAGGATCGCGTAGGCCGGCCATCCGCCGAAAGCGAGGATCACGAATCCCAAAAGCGCTCCGGCGATCGCGCCGGATGTCGAAACGACACGCCCGCTCAGCATCGCGGCCGCCACGCCCACGTTGACCAGAGCGGCCATCCCCCATCCCACCGCGGGCTGCAAGCCGATGAGGCCGAGCGGGAAGGTCCCGCTTTCCACGGACAACATCATGAGAGCGCAGGGCAACGCGGGGATCCAGTTGTCGTCGAGGCCCGTATCGAGGGACTCCAGAAAGCCGCCGAGGACGACGACGGGCATAAAGATCAGGAAGTCGACGAGAAAGACCAGTTCAGAGCTCCGTTCCGTTTGACCGGGATATCCGGCCACGGTCCAGAGCCACAGCGCCGTCGCCGCGAGCGTGCCGACGAGCACGTAGGCGAGAAGCCCCGACCACGTCTTCTTCGCGTTCCAAGGGAGGGAATGGCCGAATCTCCTGCCGGCGACGGTCGCGGCCGGATCGCCGAATGCCATAACTCCCCAGAGAGCCGCCGCGTAGCCGAGCTGGTGGCGGAACAACAGGATCAGCACGAGCACCATCGCCGGGTAGGCCACGATCCCGGAGTCCATTGGCTTCGATGGATCCCGGTAGATGCCGCGGCCGATGCGCGGCATCACGAGGAGGTTGAAGAGCAGGGCCGCCAGAGCGAGAGCGGCCGCCATCCTCCAGTCGAGCCAGCGCAGGAGGAGCGCGCACAGGCCCATCCCCGCGTGGACGGCCTTGCGGCGCCACTCTTTCGCGCTGAGGCCGCCGCCCGCCATCACGCTTCGGGGTGCGCCCGCGACGCGAGGTATTCGGCGAGGGCTTCCTGCCAGGTCCGGATGGGCAGGCCCGTCCGCGCCTCGTACTTGCCCGTATCGAGAACGGAGTAGGCGGGCCGCACCGCCGGACGCGCCAGCGACGCCGAGTCGATCGCCCGGACCACGACGTCCTCGTGGCCGGACCCGTCGAGGATCGCCCGCGAGAAGTCGTACCAGGTTGCTTCACCCCGGTTGGCGAAGTGGTAGATGCCCGCCGCCCGGGACTCCAGCAGCGCCGTGATTGCCCGGGCGAGATCGGGCGTGGCCGTTGGTCGGCCTCTCTGGTCCGCGACGACGGCGAGCTCGCGGCGGCCCTCCTCCACCTGCTTCAGGATCGCCTCGACGAAGTTCCAGCCGCCCCTTCCAAAGAGCCACGAGCTCCGGACGACCAGGGCGCCGGGGCCGCGGAGGGCGGCTTCCTCGCCGGCCCGCTTCGTCCGGCCGTACGCCGACAGGGGGCGCGGCTCGTCGTCCTCGACGTACGGCGACGACTTGCTCCCGTCGAACACGAAGTCCGTGGACACATGGACGAGCCCCACGGAGCGGGCAATGCACTCCTCGGCGAGGACGCCGACGCCCACACCATTGACCGTCTCGGCCATCGGATCCGTCTCGCACGCATCCACGCGCGTGAACGCGGCGCAGTTGACGACGACGTCCGGCCGGGCGTCCCGGAACGCCCGGGCGACGTCCGCCGCGTCCGCGATGTCGAGGTCCGCCTTCGGGCGGGGGACCACTTCCCAGCCCGCCTGCGCCAGGGCCGGCACGAGATCCGAGCCGAGCATTCCCGCGGAGCCGGTCACGAGCGCTCGACGGCGCGTGGCGAGCGCGGGGTGGCCGTCCGGGACCGATCCCGGATCGGGAGAGAGGCCCGGTGCCGGCGCGGAGTGGACGCTCATCGACGCCGCGCGCCGTCTCTCTCCACGGAGATCCTCAGGCCTTACGTCCTGCCCGCGGGCTCTTTCGCCGTCGAGGACGATGTGGCGAGACGGTGCTCGTACTGGGTGCGGTAGTACTCCCGGTAGGCCGCGTCCTTTTCCTTGACGGGCCGCCACCAGTCCGCGCGCGCGCGATACCACTCGACGGTCTCCGCGAGCCCCTTCGGAAACGGCGTGGAGCTCGAGAATCCGAGGCGCGCGAGCTTCGACGCGTCGAGGGAATAGCGGCGGTCGTGACCCGGCCGGTCCTGCACGAACCGGATGAGGCTCTCCGGCTTTCCGAGCTGGCGCAGGACCTGGCGGGTGATCTCGATGTTCTCCGCCTCGTTGCCGCCGGCGACGTTGTACACCTCGCCCGGCTCTCCGGCGTCCAGGAGAAAGTCGATCGCCGCCGCGTGGTCGCGGACATACAGCCAGTCCCGGACGTTCCGCCCGTCGCCGTAGAGCGGCAGGGGCTGGTCGTCGATGGCATTCGTCACGAAGAGGGGGATCAGCTTCTCCGGGTACTGGAAGGGGCCGTAGTTGTTCGACGCGCGGGTGATGATGACCGGGAGATCGTACGAGGCCCAGTAGGAGTAGGCGAGCCGGTCGCCTCCGGCCTTCGATGCCGAGTACGGATTGCGCGGGTTCAGCGCCGACTCCTCCGTGAACGAGCCCTTCGCGATCGAGCCGTACACTTCGTCCGTCGAAATCTGCACGAACCGGCGGACGCCGACCCGCCGGGCCTCCTCGAGCAGGACGAACACGCCGCGCACGTCCGTCTCGATGAACGAGGCATCCCCCAGAAGCGAACGATCGACGTGCGTCTCGGCGGCGAAGTTCACGACGTCCGTGCACCCTTCCATCGCCACGCGCACCACGTCGGGATCCGTAATGTCTCCGCGGACGAAACGGTAGTTCGGGAGGCTCTCGATATCCGCGAGGTTGGCCGGGTTGGCGGCATACGTCAGCTTGTCGAGGTTCACGACGGACACACCGGTGCCGCGCGTCTCGAGAACGTGCCGGATGAAATTCGAGCCGATGAACCCGGATCCGCCGGTGACCAGCACTTTCATACGATTCCGATCTCCGAGTTGTCCCCGATCAGGAAGCGGTGCACGCGGGGACGCTCGGCGCCAGGGTGGATCCGCACGTTGGTCCCGATGAGCGAGTCCGCGATACGGCCGGGTATCCCCTCCAGCTTGGAGCCCTGGAGGACGATCGAGTTCTCGATCTCGCATTTCTCGATGACGCAATCGGGACCGATCGCGGTATACGGCCCCACGAAGGCGTCGCGTATCTCGGCGCCCGCTCCGATGATCGCGGGGCCGCGCACGATGCTGCGCGTCAGCTTTGCGCCCTTCTCGATGACGACCTTTCCCTCCACCCGGCAGCCCGCCCCGACCCCGTCGAGGCCCTGCGGCGAGAAGGTGTCGAGCATGATGCGATTCGCCTCGAGCATGTCCTCGATCTTGCCCGTGTCCTTCCACCAGCCCGACACGAGATGAGGATGAACGGACTTGCCGTGGTCGATCAGCCATTGGATGGCGTCGGTGATCTCGAGCTCCTGGCGGGCGCTCGGCCGGATCCCCTTGACCGCGTCCCAGATCGTGTCGTCGAACATGTAGACGCCCACGAGCGCAAGGTTGGACTTCGGCTCCTTCGGCTTCTCGGTCAGGCGGTACACGCGGCCGGCCTCGTCGAGCTCCGCCACGCCGAACTGTTCGGGGTTGGGAACGCGCGCCAGGAGGATCTGGGAGTTGCAGCCGATCCGCCGGTACTCGTCGACGAGGCTCGATATCCCATCGGCGATCAGGTTGTCGCCGAGGTACATCACGAAGGGCTCTCCCCGCAGGAACGTCTCCGAAATGAGGACCGCGTGCGCAAGCCCGCGCGGCGCGTCCTGCTCGATGTAGGTGATCTTCGCGCCGAACCGCGAGCCGTCGCCGAGAGCAGCCTGGATCTCCTCCCGCGTGTCGCCCACGACGACGCCGATCTCGCGAATCCCCGCCGCGACGATCGCCTCGACGCCGTAAAAAAGGACGGGCTTGTTCGCGACGGGAACGAGCTGTTTCGCGCGGGTGTACGTCAGCGGACGCAGGCGAGTGCCCTTGCCGCCGGACAGGATGAGGCCCTTCATGCGAGGGGGATCATACCGTCCCATAGACGTATCTCGCGATCTCACGATCTCGCGATCTATCGATGGATTGGTCGAGAATCGGGTGATCGGGAAATCGGGTGATCGGGTGATCAATCAGGGGGAATCGGGTGATCGGGAAATCGGAGGCACGATCTGTCTGGTATTCCCCTCTCCCCCGGTTCGGGGGAGAGGGCAGGGTGAGGGGGATGCCTGCTCCCGTTGGTTTCCCGTTTCCCGTTTAACGCTTCCCGACCCCCGCGCCGTTCACTGTCCGAAGAGCCGGTTCACGCTCTGCCGCATGTCGAGGAAGGTGCCGATGTCTTTGAGGTTCACGACGATTCTCAGGTCCCGACGGGAGGGCGTCAAAGGTACGCGAAGGTCGCGCAGCTCGACGAATACCGTGTAGCACGACCCGCGGTACGTCAGGAGGGATCGGTCTTCCAGAAGAAGCTTCTGACGGGCGTCGTAGTTCAACTGCGTTTCGAATCGGAGCACCTTCGAAATATCGATCCCCGCCGCGAACCGGATCGAGTCGGAGTTGGGCGAAACGGATCCGGGGGGAAGTGGCTCCGCGAGAATCGGCCGGCTGGCGAACCACGTCGCATTCACGAAGGTCTTTCCCGCGAAATATGCCGCGGACAACGACGTCGCGGTCGTCTGGGAGGCGCCGGCGTCGTAGGACACCCGGCCGTCGAGGTGGAAGGAAGGGCCCGGCGCGACGCGCAGCGTAGCCTCGAGCGGACCGGCCTTCGAAATGAGCGGCTGGTAGAACCCGCTCTGGGAGGGATCCGTCGAGACCAGGGTCGTCTGCGGAAGCGTGAACGAGCGCGTCTGGGCCACTTCGAGCGAAGCGATCTCCTCCGCCGAGCTCGCCTTCGGATCGGCCGACCGCGCGAGAAGCCGGTTCACGATCGCGTACCGGACCTGGTTCTGCCCGAGGGGGAGGTCCACTTCGTCGTACGCCGGGATCTTCTCCGGACTGCCAACCTCCGAGACATATGTGTAGTCGATGCGCGGCTCGATCACGTGCTTGAACTTCCCGAACCTCCCGATCTCGAGGTCGTAGATCCGCGCAAACGACGGGCCCACGATGGAAATCCCCGCCTCGCCGTAGGAGCGAGTGAAGGAGTTTCCGGTGAAATGCGTCTCCGCGGAATCCGTCGAGTCCGTCCAGCCGGTCCAGCGCCCGCCGGCGCGGGCCGTCACGGACAGCCACGGGATCCGCTTCCAGGGAAACGAGATCGTGGGATGCACGTCGGCGCGCTCGTAGTCTCCCCGAGGAAGATTCGCGCCGCGGTCGATGTAGAGATACGAGAGTGACGACTCGAGAGCGATGAAGAGCGGCGAATCCGAGCTTCCGATCGGCGAGGTGCGCCGCGAGAATTCGATGCTCGGCAGGCGCTCCTGGGTCACCTTCGTGAAGAAGTACGTCTCGCTGCGCTCGAAGCGGATGTTGAGCGAGTCGTCTCCCATGTTCTTCGTGAGGAACGCGCGCGAAAGGATCTGCCGCGCGGAGTTCAGCGAGAACGAGCTCTCGAAATCCTGCAGGTACGCTTCGTCGGAGTAGTCGCGCATGTCGACCACGCCCCGGAAGCCGTAGGGAAGATCGTCCGCAACGTGCTCGAGACGGTACTTCCAACGATTCTTCATTTTGGTCGTCAGCGCGCCCGGCGAGCCGTCGGGCAGCGTGCAGGGCCCGTTTCCGCCCGCCGGCTCTTCGCTCAAGGGAACGCAGACAGTGGCCTTCGTGTCGTGGATCGCGTAACCCTGGAAGAGGCCGGCCGATTCGGCGGTGGGGGCCCAGCGAAACTCCTCGCCGAGTCCGAGGGAGCCCTTCGAATACAGATCGACGTTCGACGTCAGGTCGGTCGAGCGGCCCGTCACCCAGTAATGCGTGAGCCCGAGATACGCGCCGCGGAGGCTGCTGTAGCCGATCCCTGGCACGAGCATTCCGGTCGCGCGGTTCTCCTTCGTCGGCCAGATGAGGTAGGGCGAGTAGAGCAACGGGAGGTTGCGGGCCCAGAACGATACTTTCTTCATCCGCGCGTAGTCGTCGAGCGTGATGATCGCGGAGGCGAGGTGAAAGGACCAGGATGGCTTCGGCATGTCGCAGGACGTGAAGATGCCGTCGGTGATCTGGTAGGTTGCCTCGCCGATCTTCTCGATCGTCCGGCCGACCACGTGATACGCCGGAGCGAGATTCGCCGTCGCCGCCTCGAGCTTGCCGGTCTTCGTCTCGAGGTTGAAGACACCGCGTTCTCCCGTCATCCGCGTCGGCCCCTGATCGATCACGACGTGGCCCTCCAGCGTCGCGGTCTTGGTAGGAAAGTCGTAGTGGGCCGCGTCGGCCGTGATCTTCACGTCCTGATACTCGATCAACACGTCGTCGGAGCCGTCCCATGAGACGTCTTTCTCGTAGTGGACCGGCTTCTTGGTCGAGAGATGGACCTCGCCTCCCCTGGTCGGGACCCGGAACCGGAGCTGGAAATTCGCGCGCGCCTTGAACTGGGCCTCGAACGGATCGGAGGCTCCGAACGGGTCCTGAGCGAGAGCCGCCGCGGCGAGCAGGAGAAGCGCGGCGGAGGCGGCGAATGCCCTTCCGATCGCTCCCGGTGCGGCATCCCGCGAGCGGGGGCCCGCAGCGCCGCGCCGCTCCGAAGCGGGATCCGCCGACCGGATCACGCTTCGACGGGCCGGACGTCCGGAGACACGCGAAAGGCCGCTTCGGTCTTTCCGCGGATCTCCTCCTCCGAGACTCCCGGTGCGAGCTCGATCAGGACGAGCTCTCCGCGCTCGCGGTCCACGTCGAAAACGCACAGATCGGTGATGATTCTCTGGACACAGCGCCGCCCGGTCAGGGGAAGCGTGCAGCGGCGAAGGATCTTCGCCTCGCCGTTCTTCGCGGTGTGCTCCATCGTCACGACGAGACGGCGCGCGCCCGCGACGAGATCCATCGCGCCCCCCATCCCCTTCACCATTTTCCCGGGAATCATGTAATTGGCGATCGAGCCCTCCTCATCGACCTGCATCGCGCCGAGGATCGACAGATCGATGTGGCCGCCCCGGATCATCGCGAACGAGTCCGCCGAAGAGAAGTACGAAGCTCCGGGCAGAACCGTCACGGTTTCTTTTCCCGCGTTGATGAGGTCCGCGTCCACCGTGTCCTCGCTCGGGTACGGTCCGAGGCCGAGAATCCCGTTCTCCGACTGGAGGATGACCTCGACGCCCGACGGGATGTAGTTCGCGACGAGGGTCGGCATCCCGATACCCAGGTTGACGGTATAGCCGTCTCTCAACTCGAGGACGGCGCGGCGGATGATGGCTTCACGGGTGAGCATGGGGTCCGTTGTCAGTATTCAGTATTCAGTATTCAGTATTCGGTATTCGGTATTCAGTATTCAGTTATCCGTTATCCGTTATCCGTTATCCGTTATCGGTTTTTGAGCTTTCGGCTGTCCGCTGTCGGCTATGCCTGCCAGGCGTCGATGTCCTGCGTTCTGAATCGATAACCCCTGACCAGGGGAACCGAAAACTGAAAACTGTGAACGGATAACGGCTCACGGCTTCTTCTCCCCCACCGTTCGCCTCTCGATACGTTTTTCCCGCGGTGCGACGACGAGCCGCTGCACGAAGACGCCCGGGGTGTGGACGCACTCCGGATCGAGTTCGCCCACTTCCACGAGTTCCTCGACTTCCGCAATCGAGATCCGGCCTGCCGTGGCCGCCATCGGGTTGAAGTTGCGGGCCGCCTTCCGGTACACGAGATTGCCGAGGCGGTCCCCTTTCCAGGCGGCGACAAGGGAGAAGTCCCCCACGATCCCCCGCTCGAGGATGTGGTCGCGGCCGTCGAACTCGCGGACGTCTTTCCCTTCCGCGACGAGGGTTCCGACTCCCGTCGGCGTGTAGAAGGCGGGAATGCCCGCCCCGCCGGCCCGCATGCGCTCGGCGAGCGTTCCCTGCGGAACGAGCTCGACCTCCAGCTCCTTCGAGAGGAATTGCCGCTCGAACTCCGCGTTCTCGCCGACGTAGGACGAGACCATCTTTCGGATCTGCCGGTTCGCGAGCAGGAGCCCGAGCCCCCAGCCGTCGACGCCGCAATTGTTCGAGACGGCGGTCAGGTTCCGAACCCCCTTGCGCAGGATCGCGGCGATCAGGTTCTCCGGGATGCCGCACAGGCCGAAACCGCCCACGACGAGCATCGCGCCATCGAAGACGTCGGAGACGGCGTCATCGGCGCTCGGGACGACTTTGTCGATCATCGCCCATCGATCATAAGCGGAGAGGGGCGGGCCCGCGCCGCGCGGTCGCGAGAAACTCGACGACGTCGAGATCCGGAGAGGCCCCGTGGATTGCCGCGAGACGGGCGAGCTTCGCGGCGCCGCCCGGCGAAGCCGCGAACCGGACGACGTCGATCGCGGGAGCGGCAAAATCGCAGGCCTCGAACAGATCCGTGAGCGTCCGGCGCGTGAAAAAACGCACGTGGGTCCCCGACAGGATCGAATAGGGAACGTAGTCGAACCGGCCCTCGATCAGGTCCGCGACCACGGACCAGTGCCCCACGTTCGGCACGGATGCGACGACGGCCCCGCGCTCCGTCAACCAGGGCCGGACCCTCACGAGCGCCGCCGCGGGATCGTCGAGGTGCTCGAGGACGTCGCCGAAGAGAACCGCGTCGAACCGTCCCGGGAACTCTTCGCGGACGTCCTCCAGCGAGAAAGGCAGCACACGGTCGTACGCCCGGGCGGCCACCGCCGCATCGCCGGCGTCCGGCTCGATACCCACGATCTCCGTGACGCCGGCCTCCCGGAGAGCCGCCGCCGTCGCTCCGTGCGAGCAGCCGACGTCGAGCACGCAACGGGAGCCCTCGGGAATCCGCGAGGCGAGGTCCTCCCGCGACTGCCCGTCCATCACGCCGTAGCGATGGACGTATGCCCGCGGCTCGATGAGTACGCGGCCGCCCCGCTCCGAGATCTGCCGGATCGCCTCGTCGAGAGGAAGGTCGGCGGGAAGCGAGGCGAGCGCCGGGCGGCGCACCGCGTACACGGAAGCCGTGAGAATGCCGGAGCCGTCCCGCGGCGACGCTCCATCCGCCGCGATCGCGCCAGCGGCCTCGTCGAGCAGGGAAGGCGTGTGGTACGCAAACGGAGGATCCCGCCGCGCGTCCTCACTCTCGGGCTCGTTCGAGACCGCCACCACCGCGTCGGCGCCTTGCCGATCGAGCGTTTCGAGCAGCCGCTCTGCCGCGATCGGGGGAAGGTAGGCCTCGGAATCCGCCTGGACGAGAACGCAGGCGCTCGTTCCGGCCGCATCCCGGCAGGCCGGCCGGACGCCCGGGAGCTCGACGCGAGTCCGCGCGGGAAGCGCGCGCGCGTACCGCCGGGCGAGCCGCCACGCCCAGGCGGACTCCGCGGAAAACCGCGGGACGCCGCCGACGACGAGATCGAATTCGGGAAGGGAGGAGGGAAAGCCCGTCCTCAGATCGTCTCCACGAGCATCGCCGTCGCCTCTCCTCCGCCGATGCAGATGGCCGCGACGCCGCGCTTCTTGCCTTCGCGGCGCAAGGAATGCACGAGCGTCGTCAAGATTCGGGCGCCCGACGCGCCGATCGGGTGGCCGAGCGCGACGGCGCCGCCGCGGACGTTCACGCGCGCCGGATCGAGATCGAGCTCGCGGATCGCCGCCATCGCGACCGCCGCGAAGGCCTCGTTGATCTCGAACAGGTCGATGTCCGCGACCTGGAGGTTCGCGCGCGCGAGAAGCGTGCGGATCGCTCCCACGGGCGCGGTCGTGAACCACTCCGGCGCCTGCGCCGCGCTGGTCCACGCGACCAGACGCGCGATGGGAGCGAGGCCCATCGCCCTGGCCTTCTCTTCCGACGCGATCACCATCGCGGCCGCGCCGTCGTTGATCTTCGAAGAGTTCGCCGCCGTCACGGTGCCGCCATCCTTCTGGAACGCGGGTTTGAGAGACGCCATCTTGTCGAGGGGTGCCGCGAACGGCTCCTCGTCCGCATCGACCACGACCGGAGGTCCCTTCCGGGCGGGAACCTCGACGGGAACCAACTCCGCCGCGAAGAGGCCGTTCTTCGTCGCATCCTGCGCGCGCCGGTACGATTCGAGGCTGAAGGCGTCCTGCTCCTCGCGCGTGAACGAGTACTTGGCGACACACATCTCCGCGCACGTGCCCATGTGGACGTCGTTGTAGGGATCCCACAGGCCGTCCTGGATCATCGAGTCGACGAGGGTGCCGTGACCCATCCGATAACCGGTGCGCGCCCGGTCGAGGAGATACGGGGAGTTCGACATGGACTCCATCCCGCCCGCGATCGCGATCTCGTACTCGCCGGCGATGATCGCATTCGACACGTCCATGGCGGCGCGCATGCCGGACCCACAAACCTTGTGCACGGTCACACAGGGCACGGTGTTCGGGATACCGGCCGCGATCGATGCCTGCCGGGCGGGAGCCTGACCCTGGCCGGCCTGGAGGACGTTTCCGAGCACGACCGACTCGACGGCTTCGGCCGCCACGCCGCCCTGCTGGAGCGCCCCGCGGATGGCCGCGGCCCCGAGGGCCGGAGCGGGAAGGGCGGAGAGCTTTCCGAGAAACGAACCGATGGGCGTGCGCGCGGCGCTGATGAGGACCACATTCTTCATAGGAACGATTCTAACTGCGGGAACGGCAGGGAGATTCCCGCCCTCGCCCCCCGAAATCCCGTCTCCGATCACCTATGATTCCGCCGCATGCGCATCCTGGCCGTGGACTTCGGCGAAAAGCGGATCGGTCTGGCGACGTCCGATGCGTCGGCCGTTCTGGCGACCGCCCGGCGGACGATCGCGCGACGCGATGACGACGCGGCCATCGACGAGATCCTCGCCTTCAGCGCCGAGGAGGAGATCGCAATGATCCTGCTCGGCATCCCCCGGTCGCCGGAAGGGAACGAGAGCCCGTTCGCCGCTCGGATCCGTTCGTTCGCGCGGAAGCTGGAGGCCCGGACGGGCCTGCCGGTCCGATTTCACGAGGAAACCCTCACATCCAACGAGGCCGCCCGGCGCCTGCCGCCCGGCGCCCCGCGGGAGGCCGTGGACCGCATGGCGGCGGCCGTCCTGCTGGAGGATTACCTGGCGCACGAGGGATCCCGTTGAGCGCCGGGCGCCGCTTTCTCGGTCTGGTCCTCCTCCTCATCCTGGTCGGGATCGCGGGCCTGGGGTTCGTCTATTACCGGCTCCAGCATCCGTCCCGTTCTTCCGCCCCCGCGGGCAAGGCGAAAATCCTCTTCGCGGCCGGCACGTCGACCGCCCGCATCTTCCAGCGGCTCGAGAAAGAAGGGGTCGTCCAGGACGCGCGACTCGCCGAGATCTATTACCGCCTCTACCGCTCCGGCACTCCGCTGCAGGCCGGTGAGTACGAGTTCGACCGGCCCATGCCGATTGACGAGATCATCAATCACATGGGGCGCGGCGAGGTCGTCCAGTACCCGATCGTCGTCCCGGAGGGTCTCACCGCGGAAGAGACGTTCGAGCTCTTCTGGAGCAAGGGCATCGGCGGCCCGGAGGCCTTCCAGAAGGAGCTCACCAACACGGAGCTCCTTCCGGGCCTGACGACGGGCGTCAACGACCTCGAGGGTTTTCTCTTTCCGGACACGTACATCGTGACGCGATCGACGTCGGCACGGCAGATCGTGGACCGGATGGTGAATCTCTTCCGCAAGAACTTCAGCTCCGAGATGCGCGACAAGGGGAAGGCGCTCGGCCTGACCGTCCGCCAGACGGTGACGCTCGCCTCCATCATCGAGAAAGAGACCGCTCTGAAGCAGGAGGGTCCGCTCATCGCATCGGTGTACCTGAACCGGCTCAAGCGCGGAATGCGGCTTCAGGCGGATCCCACGGTGGAATACGCCATGAAGCGCGACGGCACCTGGAAGGGCATGCTCCATCGCTCGGATTACGGCTACGAGTCGCCCTTCAATACCTACGTCGTGGATGGTCTTCCTCCGGGCCCCATCTGCAATCCGGGGCTCTCGGCGCTGCGGGCGGCGGTTTCGCCGGCGAAGACCGACTACCTCTACTTCGTGGCGGATGCGACGGGAGGGCATGCCTTCACCCGCACCTTCGAGGAGCACCTGCAGGCGATCTCCGCGGCGCACCGGCTGCGGGCGGCAACCTCCGAGGCGCCCCCCGACGAGCCTCCACCACCCGCGCCACCCGCGCCGACGCCGGCCCGCTCCTCCTGATCGCCCGGACGACTCACCTTGACCGGCGCGCGGGCGCAGCCCACAATCGCCGGGACGAACGATCGCCGATGACATTTCTCCCGGGTGCTTCGTGAGCCGCGCATGACGACCGGCGAAAACCTGCCCCGCCGGTTCGGCCCCTACCTGCTGACCGCTCTGCTCGGTGAGGACGCTCTCGGCCGGGTCTATCGAGCCCTCCGTCTCGCAGGCGAGCGCGGGTTCGCGCGGGTGCGCATCTTCGACAGCCCCGAGATCTCGGAGGATGCGCTCCTGGATGCGATCCAGGAAAACGGCGAGATCCATACGTTCCTGAAAAACCCGGCGATCGCCCGCGGGGTCAACCTCGATGCCGTCGACGGGACGCCTTTCCTCGCCTGGAACGAGGAGAGCGGACGCACGCTCGACGTCCTCCTCGCGCGGGCGCGGGAGAGAAGGCAGAGCATTCCGTACGAGCACGCGCTGCTGATCGTGGAGAAGGTCGCGACGGGTCTGGACCACGCCTACAACACGACGATCGACGGAGAACGGACACTGCACGGCCTCGTGTGGCCCGGGTTCGTGTCGATCTCGGATGATGGCGAGACCCGATTGACCGGGTTCGGTCTGTCGTCGGGGCTTCTCCCCTCTCTCGGCCGCCCGGGATTCGCGCGCGAGGTCGCCCCGTACCTGGCGCCGGAGGAGCGCGCCCAGGGAAAACCCGGAAAGAACTCCGACGTGTACTCGGTCGGCGTGATCCTGTTCGAGCTCCTCGCCGGACGACTCCCGAACCCGGGGGACCCTCTCACGGATCTCAAGACCGTGCAGCGGGAGGGAGTGCCGATGGCCCCGGAGGCGTCGGCCGTGCTGCGCATGTGTCTCGGTTCCGCGGAAGCGCGATTTCAGTCGAGCGGCGAGATGCGCCGCGAGCTGGGGAAGCTCCTTTTCTCCGGTCCGTACTCGCCCTCGACCTTCAACCTCGCCTTCTTTTTGAACTCCCTGTTCGGCCCCGACATCGAGGAAGAGAATCGCGCGCGCGCGAGGGACTCGTCGCTCGATCCGTCGGGCGCGGCCGCTTCTCCTGCCCCGGCCGCCCCGGCCGCTGCGCCCTCCCTCGGAGGCTCATCCGCCCGCAGTCGGCCGCTGCCGCCCGCGTCCGCGGGGGACCGCGCGCCCGCCTCTCGATTGGCTCCGACCCCGCCGGTGAAGATCCGGCGACCGCCGTTTGTTCTGGGAGGCGTGCTCCTCGCGGTCGCGGCCGCCCTCGGAGGCGGATACGTCCTGCTCCGGCGGCCGGCGGCTCCCGCTTCGGCGCCCGTTACGCCGACCCGGCTGCCGACCGCGGCGCCCACCGCCGTCCCGGTTCCCACGCCGGCCGGCCCCACCACGGCGATGACCGATGCGCAGTTCAAGGACGAAGTCGCGCGCCGCCTCACGCAGGAGCTCCGGAAGATGGAGCTCGAGATGAAACGCGCCGCGCCTGCGGCGGCCGCGGCTTCCGAGGCCAATCGGGCGAGAGGCGCCGCGGCCGGCGCGCCGCGCACGGAAGCTCCGGTTCCCGCTCCCCTCTCCTCGGAGACGGCCGAGTCGCCCGGCCCCCCGGCCGCCCGCGTTCCCCCTCCCGAGCCGACCGCCGAGCCCGAGCGAGAAGCGCCCCCGACCGCGCCCCCGCCTTCCCTGGCCGCGGCCCTTCCGGCGAGTGAAGCCACGACTCCGCCCCGGATCCGGAAAGTCGTCAAGCCCGTGTACCCGCCCTTCGCCCTGCACGCGAGGATCCGAGGCATCGTCCTCCTGCGCGTGCTCGTGTCCGAGCGGGGCCAGCCCCTCGACATACAGGTCGTCAAGGGGGTCGGTGGCGGGCTCACCGAGAGCGCAGTAGCGGCCGTCCGATCCTGGCAATTCGACCCCGCGATCCGGGGCGGAGTGCCGGTGCGGGACACGTTGACGATACCGATTCCGTTCGAGCCGTAACGAACTGAAAAACGACGCCCGCTTAATTGCCAATCTCGCGGTCTCGCGATCTGGTTATCTCGCGATCAATCGATTCATCGAACTATCGGTCATCGGAAGATCAGACGACCGGCCGTGCGATCCTCCCGTCGAACGGTTTGTTCCGAGGCGACCAGCCTGACTCAATTGCCGATCGGGTGATCGGGTGATCAATCCGGGAATCGGGTGATCCGACGATCGGCTGGAGCTGACCAGGTCGGGTTCCTGATCTTCCGATAAATCGATAGTTCGATTGATCGCGAGATCGCGAGATCGCGAGATCGCGAGATTCATCTGAGTCCCCCGCCCCCTCACCCCGCCCTCTCCCGCCGGGAGAGGGGGAAGAGGGAATCGGATGATCGGGTGGTTCACTCGATTCCCCGATAGTTCGATTGGAAGATCGATCGCGAGATCGTGAGATCACGAGATCGCGAGATCTTTCCTCAGTGCCCCACTCCTCCCCCATAGTTGATCGTCTTGATCTTGGGGAAGAGCGTCTTGAGAAAATCTTCCATCACCTTGTCTTCGAGCCACGTGACCTCGGTGCCGTCGATGAAATAGGTCGGGGTCGAGTTGACTCCGAGCCGGTAGCCTTCTTCGATCTCGTGGCGGATGTGCTGGAAGCTCCCATCCTGAAGGTAGCAGGCGAGGAAATCGGCGGCGTTGATTCCCTCTGCCTCGGCCGTCGTGACGCCGAGCTCGTCGATTCCGGACACCGTCATCGACTCCTGGCGCGCATAGACCTGTTCCTTGAATTTGAACATGGGAGCCGCGCCGGCGCCTTTGAAGATGCAGTCCGCGGCGGAAGCGGCTTTCATCGACCAGACGTGGCCGAACCATAGCGGGAAGAACTTGTAGTGGCGCCGCGCGTTGACGATCCCCGCGTTCGCCTCCAGAAGACGATCCATCTGCAGGCCCCGCATCTTGCAGTACCCGCACTCCATATCCGCGAACTCCACGATGTTGACCGACGCGTTGGCCGGGCCGCTCGCGCGGTTCAACGAGAGATCGATCCGCCGCCGGCGATCCTCCCGCGGGTCCATCTGGAAGTCCCACATCGGGCCCTGGAGATACGTCTTGCCGTCGGCGGAAATGTAGCCGGGCAGCCGCACCGGTCCGTAACCCGTCTCGATCGTCATCGCCATGCCCTTGTACATGCCGGCGTCGCGGTCCGGAACGAGGACCAGGCGCACGGTCGTCCGGAAGAGCTCATTGAACTTCTGCTGGAGCCACGAGAGATCGGCGGCCGAGCGAACGGGGCGCGGCGCGGGGTTGGCGAGCGGCGGGTCTCCGCCGAAAAACCACTTGCCGTCGTCGGAGACGAAGACCACCTTGTCGACATTCAGCTTGTCGTACCGCCCTTTCCGGCGGACCTTCCATCCCTGCATGCCGGAAATCCGGTCCGGCGCCTTCTCGACCGTCACTTTCGACTCCGGGTCGAACGGCAGAAACTTCGCGGCGTAGGCCTGCACCGCGGCCGCATCGACAGAGGCGGAAGGCGAGCCGGAGGCAGCCGCGGAAGCTCCCGCGGTTTTTGCCGTGCCCGTCTTCGCCGAAGACTTGCTCGTCTGCCCGAGCGCCGAAGCCGCCAGGGCCGCCAAGGCGGTTGCGGTCGCCAGAATTCGTCTCGTCGTCATGTGTCTCCTCACGGTTTCGGGGGGGCTGCCCCCTGGATGATGCGCAGTGACTGGACCACACCCGGCTGGTTCGGGTCCAGTGCGAGCGAACGTTGAAAGAGGCGGGCCGCGTCGTCGCGGCGGCCGACGCACGTGTCGAAGAGGGCCAGGGCGTTCAGGGTCTGCGGACTTTTCGCCGTCGATTCGAGCGGCCCCGCGGCCGCCAGGGCGCCGGCGCAGTCGTGGGCGCGGAATCGAGCGAACGCGGCCTCGCGCACGATGTCCTCGCTCGCCGGATACTCCTTCAGAGCCCGGTCGGCGATCGCGAGACCGGCGGCCGGCTTCTTCAGACGGTCGTATTCGGTGATCCACTGCCGGATCGTTCCGGGAGGGTCGGCGTGTCCGGCCCGAAGGGAGCGGAAGAGCCAGTCCGCGGCTTCGCCGTCGCGCGCCTGCATCCGGTCGAGCACGGCCATGTTGAACATCGGCGAATGATAGTCGGGTCGCAGCGAAAGCGCTTTTTCGAACGCCTCCCGGGCGCCGCGCAGGTTTCCCGAGGTCTCGCGCTCGTACAGGCCGAGGTTGTTCCAGGCACCCTCCGTCATCCCGGGCTCCGCCCCGCCGGTGGGCGCGAGCGGCCGAGCCTCGGAGCCCGACAGGTAGCCGAGCGCGAGGAGCTTCTTCGCGTACTCGCTCGCCTGCGCGGCCGACATCTCTTCCGCAGCGACGCGGCGGACCGTCACGTGGGCGAACTGATCGGTCCGGGCGGGCGCCACGAGGTTTCGGAACGCGGCGGAGATCGGTCGGCCGGGCATCGTCCGGTCGGCGGGCAGGCCGAGGAGCGCCAGCACGGTCGGCGCCGGGTCGAACATCGTCGGCTTGACGCTTCCACGCCCCGGGCGCACGCGTTCTCCCCAGGCCGCAAACACACCGTCGAGGCGATGCCAGTACGCGGCCGTGCTCCAGTTCATCGAAGAACGTTCGCACGGCCGGTCCTCGCCCCACTTGAAGCCGTGATCCGACTGGACGATCAGCGTCGCATGGTCCTCTTCCGCCCGCCTCAACCACTGACCGAGCATCCGATCCACAACAGCGTAGTAGTCATCGACGGCGTGCCCGTATCGCGCCACCTCCTCGTCCGGCGTGCACGCGAGTCGTGGCGGCGTGTCGGAAGCGAACACGTGCCCGACCTCGTCCGTGCCTTCGATGTACAGCATGGTCAGGTCCGGCAGATTCCGGTCGTAGAGATCGCGCGCCGAGCGGTGCGCCACGCGGGTCGCTCCCAGGATCCGCGCCAGCGCGACGACGGGATTTTCCATTCCCTGGCCGCTCGCGAGCGCCTTCTCGATCTCGGGACGCGGAACGTCGACGAACCGGGCGAGCTCCTCCGCGCCGACACGGCCGTCCCGCGCCACGATCTGCCCGACTCCCGCTTCGAGCGCCGACGGATACGCGACGCCGGAGAGCGGAAGCTTTTCGTAGAGGATCGGGCTCGCGTGATCGCTGATGAAGAAGCCGTTTACCTCCTCCGCCGGATGCGAGGCCCACCAGCCCACGACGCCGACCTTTTTCCCCGCAGCGGAGGCGAGGTTCCAGATCGCCGGCACGCGGCGTGAACGCCCGGTGATGGGCACCTTCTGACCGGTCTTCGGATCCACTTCCTGAAAATCGAGGATCCGGTGAGTCTCCGGCGAAACGCCCGTGGCGATCGTCGTCCAGATGATCGGCGAGAGCACCGGCATGAAGCTCGCGATGCGCGTGGACCAGCCTTCGCCGACGAGGCGCTTCCAGTTCGGCATCTTGCCGGCCGCCGCGAGCCGGTCGACGATCTCCCAATCGAGCCCGTCGAGGCCGATCCAGATGACTGGCGGCGATCCTCCCGCGGGCCGTTTGGGACGCACCGCGACGTCCACCGACTCGACCGACTCGGCCGGCGGAGCGGGCGTCCCCGCGGAACCTGGCGCACTCGACGGCGCCCCGACCGAAGAAGTCTTCTCCGGGGAAATGGTGCCGGATCGCTCTCCCCGCCCGCAGGCGACGGGAATCGCCAGCGCGAGCAGGAGGGCCAGCGCGGCCCCCCGGTCCCGTCCCGACGTCATGGACGATTTTTTCCCGAGGGCGCCCCAGGAGCCGAGGCGGGCGCCGCGGGAGTGGAGGACGGAACGGGCTTTCCGTGCGAGTTTCCGTGGGACGAGTTTCCGTGGGAGAGGATGAGCGCGTTCTCCAGAAATCCGCGCTGGCCGGGAACCAGGCGGCCGTCAAGGACGAACAGCGGCGTTCCGTGCGCTCCGATCCGGACAGCGAGGTCGATGTCGGCGAGAACGCGGTCCCGCGCCCGTCCGCTCGAAATCTCCGCGTCGTACGCGGCGCGCGCTCCGCCGGCATCCGCGATGTCCGCCGCGAGCTCGCGCGCGGCGGCGGCGCTCATGCCCTCCTGCCGCGCGAAGACAGCCTCCTCGAACCGGCCGTAGAGCGGGACCGAAGCCGCCGCCAGCGCCGCCGCGCACTCCGACGCGGCGTAGGACCACTCGTGCTGCTTGACCAGGGGAAGAAAGCGCGTCTCCAGCGCTCCTCCATGCTCGCGAACCGCGAGCCGGCCTTCCGGCGTCCGCCGCTTGCAGCGCTCGCATTGGAAATCGAGGAATTCCGTCGCGATGAAGCGGCCCGTCTCGACGCGGATGCCGGGACGCTCGGCGAGCAGCTTTTCGCGCCACGCGGCCAGCCCCTGCGAGAGCGGGCAAAACTCGCCGAGGAGGAGCGACGCGCCGTCCGCCGACAGAAACCCCTGCCGTTTCGCGTAAGCGTCTTTGTCCTGCCGGATGAGAACGGCCATGGGAAGCAGCGCCGCCCGCGCCCCGGCACCCGCGAGCTCGACGCGGACCGGCAGCCCGAAGAGCTGCTCGAGCGAAACGGTCAGGTTGGGAAGATCCGCCGCGCGATCGAACGGCTTCCCCGCCTTGAGACGGTCCGGATCGTGGAGGATCTCGCCCAGGAACACCTCGTCGCGGGCCGCGTCATACAGGGCGAGGCTGGACTCCTCCGGTCCTTCCCGGGTCGCGGACTCGGAGTCCGGCCGCCGAACGATCCGCCAGGCGGAGAAGCCGGGGACCGTGACTTCCCGCGTCTCCGTCGCGACGACGTGCGTGCCGGGGACAGAGGAGTACCAGGTCGCAAAATAGGTCCCGAGGCGCTCCCGCACCGTCGCTCCCGACGCCGACGCCGGAACCGTCAGGAGGACGGCGAGAAAGGCCGCGGACGCGAGGAAAAATCGGCTTCGCACGGTTTGAAAGTTAACACGCGAGGCCGCCGAGCAATTCTTACGGCGGAGCCGCCGACGCCTCCTTTTCGTTGCCGACTCTGGCGGAATCGGCGGGCGAGCTCGACTTCGGCCTCGATCGAACGGCGACGGGCTCGCTCTACCGGGCGCCGGTCTCGTCGGGCAGCCCGGTATGCCTCGCGCCGCACGCGCCCCAAGCGCTTTACGCGCCTCAGGAGTGCTCGGCCTTCTTGTGCCGCGCGGCCTCGAGGGTTGCGAGGGAGGTGTCCTGTCGCTGCAGAACGCTCTTTCCGTATCCGGGGCGCGTGATGAACTCGAAATCGACCTGCTGGTACGGCAGGCGCGAAGGCAGCATTTCCTTCCGGTAGTGCCAGATTTCCCGGAAACTGTGGGCCGGCTCGGGAAGCGTGTTGTTCGGCCCCGTCATTCGATCGACCACCGGACCGGAAGCGCGCGGGTCGAGACCGATCTGGGCCGCGACGACGTCATTGCGCGAGAAAAAAGTCATTCCCGCCGGATCCGACCGATCCTCGCCGGTCAGGATCGGCTTGCGGCCGATGTACGTCGGAGGGCCGAGCAGGATGAACACCATTCCCCGGTCGGTCAGGCTGCCGCGGACTTCGTCCTGTGAGAAATGCGCGTCGCAGAAAGCGACACGCCGCTCGAACTCGTCGCGGAACTCGTTCTCCGGGGTCTCGGGCTTCGGATCGCGCGTCCTCCAGAATTCCGTCACGAACTCCGACCGCGAAACAGGATCCGACAGCCGCGCGAACCTGTGGACTTCATCGGCCGTCATCAGGTAACGGACGGGGCCGACGGCCCACGCCTCTCCGAGATCGATGTCGGCGTCCCGATTCGCACGCGTGTATGCGCGGTACGTCGCCGTGATGCCCGTCGCGGTCTGCAGCGCCGCCGGCGTCTCGGTCCTGTGGCGAGCGCGCTCCAGGCGCACCTGCTCGAAGACTTCGTTGATCTTCTTGGGGTACAGGCTCGGATCGAGGATCGAGTCCGGCCGGAACGTCAGGTAGATTTCAAATTGCGCCCTCGCTTCGGCGTCCCGTCCCAGGGCCGCGAGGCACGCGCCGCGATAAAACGCGACGGCCGGCGTCAGCGTCGTGCGATAGGGAACGTTGTCCTCGTCGAGCGAGAGAAGCGCGAGCTCGTCGAGCGTCCCGAGAGCGTCGCCGTACGAAGCGTAGCGGAACTGCTGCTTGCTCTTCTGGAAGAGCTGCGACACGGAGAGAGAAGGAGTCGGATCCGGCACGGACTTGCCGAGAACCGGAAACGGCAGGACCGTCAGGGCCAGAACTCCGATGACCGAAGAGACCCGTGCGCGGCGAGTGTTCATGGCGATACCTCCGGGATCCCTGAAGTCTACGCCCGCCTGCGTCCCGCCGGTACAAAAAGACAGGGTCGAGGCCCGCAAATGGCTACTCGGCCTCATGTCACCAATGGCGACCAGGCGCCACGAAACATCGCGCTCTCCGGCGCTTGGAAGAGTGTGGCGCCTCTCCGGCGCGGTTGGGATTGCACCTCTCCGGCGCAAAAGAGATTGCGCCTCACCGGCGCAAAAGAGATTGCGCCTCACCGGCCCAAAAGAGATTGCGCCTCACCGGCGCAAAAGAGATTGCGCCTCACCGGCGCAAAAGAGATTGCGCCTCACCGGCGCAAAAGAGATTGCGCCTCACCGGCGCAAAAGAGATTGCGCCTCA
>JBBSEW010000054.1:0-27269 GCA_038239305.1 Thermoanaerobaculia bacterium
GCCGAGGTCGATGATCTTGGCAAAGATCCGGCCCGACTTGTTCTCGCGCAGCATGATGTTGTCGGGAGCGAGATCCCGGTGAACGATTCCCTGCGCGTGGATTTCCTCGAGGCCCGCGAGCACCTGCTGCGCGACGTCGATTGCCCGCGCCGCCGGGAGGGCGCCGTACCGGCGAAGCCACTCCTCGAGTGTGACCCCGTCGATGTACTCCCAGACCATGTAGTAGGAGCCGTCCGGCAGGCGCGAGAAATCGTAGAGGGCGGCAACGTTCGGATGCCGGATGAGCGTCGCGATGCGCGCTTCTTCCTGGAATCGGCGCGGCTCCGGACCCGCCCCGAGCGGGTCGGGCTTGGTCACCTTGATGATACGGATCTCGTCGAGATGGATGTGGCGCGCCTTGTAGACCTCGCCCATTCCACCTTCGCCCGTCTTCTCGAGAATCTCGTACTTGCCGTCGAGGATCTGGCCGGGCGTCAGGAGCGAAGCCGGGGCGCCGCACGACGGGCAGAAACGCGCCTCAACCGGCACGGCCGTGCCGCACCGCGCGCAGACCGCTCCGATATCCGCCATCGGTAATCATTTTATCGTCGCTATCGGCGCCGGGCCTGTTTCTCCTGCGACGGCGCATTCCGGCGCGCCAGAAGAAGGCCGCATCGATCCGGGTCAGGACGCGCGGGGGCCGATCGGCAGGGCCGATTGTTCCCCTCGCCTCGCTTCCGGAATGCCAGGAAAAGCTCTGCCAGGTGGGAGAAAGAATGAGAGGGCGGGAGGCCGTTCGCCGGTGAAGGCTCCCCATTCCGATTCTCCGCTCACCGGATTACCCGAATGGATCACCCGATCACCTGATTTGCCGATTCTCGCTCGATGGTTTCGATTTATCGCGATCGCGGCATCCGCCCGGCGGCCCCCATGTCACTATCGCCCCATGATCGCCTTCGTCACTTCCCGGGCGGAAAAGGCAGACGAGGCCCGCCGGTTCGGGTTCCTCGTCGAGCGCATCGACCTCGATCTTCCGGAGCCTCAGGCGCTCGATCCCGAAGACGTGGTCACCGTGAAGGCTCGCGCCGCATTCGAGGCCCTGGCCCGGCCCGTTCTCGTCGAGGACTCCGGCCTCGCCGTAGGCGCCTGGATGGGATTTCCCGGTGCCCTCGTGAAGTGGCTCGAGAAGAGCGCCGGGGTTCCGGCGCTGCCGCGGATGCTCGAAGCGTTTGAGGATCGGAGCGCCACGGCAGTCTGCGTCATTGCCTACTGCGACGGGCCCTCGATCGTCCGGGCGCGGGGCGAGTGCGCCGGGAGGATCGCGGCGCGGCCGCGCGGAGGCTCCGGATTTGGATGGGATTCGATCTTCATCCCGTCGGGCTCGGATCGGACATTCGCGGAGCTGGGATCGCGGGCGAAGGACGCGGTGTCGCACCGCCGCCGGGCCTGGGAGTCTCTCGCCGACCGGGTTCCGGGGCTCCGGGTTGCGCCGGCTGGCCTTATTTAATCTTGTATGGATGAGCCGTACCTAATTAAAATAAGTAAATTCAGAACATTTATCTTATTTAATTAGTCAAGTTGTGGGTCATCGCCTTCCCCGCGGAAGGCGCTCCGGAGCGCGTTCCCGAGCGGGTTCCGGTACTGTTTCGGGCGTGGAGCTCGCGGAGGTCGTCGGCAGCCTGATCTCGCTGCAGCGATTTCCGATCGAGCCGCTCGCCGGAGAGTCGCCGAACGTCGCTCCGGTGCGCGGCCCCGGCCTCCTCGGGGACCGCCAGTGGGAGCTCAGGGACGCCGCGACGGGCGAGAAGATTCCTCCGGCGGCCGCGCCGCTCCTGCTGTTTTATGGCGCCCGCTATCTCGACGACCTCGTCGCGGAGAATCTCGAAGCTTGGACCCGCGTGCGGGACCCGGCGGGAGCGGAGTGGCCCGTCGATGACCCGCGCTGGATCGCGGAGCTCGAGGCCCTCCTCGGACGACCTCTGCTCCGGGCAGGACAGAAGCCGGATCTCTCGGGCTCGCCCCTGCGGCTGGTCTCGCGACCAACCCTGCGCCTCGCGGAACGGACTTACGGAGCGCCGCTCGAATCCGTTCGCGTGCGCGCCAATCTCGTTGTCGATCTGCCCGAGGGCAAGGCCTTCGACGAGGACCGCTGGATCGGAAAAGAGCTCCGCATCGGCGACGCTCACCTCGCCATCACGGGCGCCGCCTCAGATTGCTTCGTCGTCAACTTCCGGCCCGAGATCGGCCGGGGGGACCTGGACATGCTGAGCGCCTTCCTCAAAATCCGGGGCGGACAGCTCGGTGTCGAAGCGCGTGTCCTCGGGGGGTTCCGGGTGCGAGTCGGGGACGCGGTCGTCCTTTTGGATGCCTCGGATTGATACACTCGAAGAACGTATGGCCGACCGACCGATCCGTGTCCTGATCGCGAAACCCGGGCTCGACGGGCACGACCGCGGCGCCAAGGTGATCGCGCGCGCCCTTCGCGACGCCGGCATGGAGGTCATCTATTCGGGCCTCCGTCAGACGCCCGAGCAGATCGTAGCCGCCGCCATCCAGGAAGACGTGGACGTCGTGGGGCTCTCGATCCTGTCGGGCGCGCACAACGTCCTCTTTCCCGAGATCCTCCGCCTTCTGAAAGAGCAGGGTGGAAAAGACATCCTTGTCCTCGCCGGGGGCATCATTCCCGACAAGGACATCGCTCCGCTGAAGGCGCTGGGCGTGCGCGAGATATTTCTGCCGGGCACACCGACGCAGACCCTCGTCGACTTCATCCGAATCGAGGCGGGGGAGCGGGTCCGGTAGGAAGAACGGTGCGGAGGCCCGCGATCGCGCGCCCCCGCGGCGGGGCGTTCCTTCCGCCCCCTTTCTTCCGGCCGACCGACTTCTGACGGCGATGGAGATCCTCGAGTCTCACCTCGACACGGCCTCCGCAGAGTTCGGCCGGAACCGGGACGCGATGCAGCGCCTCGTCGCGGGGTTGAAGAGGGAGCTCGAGATCGCTCGGCAGGGCGGTTCCGGACGGGCGCGGCATGCCGAGCAGAAGAAAATGTTCGTGCGCGACCGCATCGACGCACTCCTCGATCCGGGCTCGCCGTTTCTCGAAGTGTGCCCCCTGGCCGCCCACGGGATGTACGGGGGCGAGGCGCCGGCGGCGGGGCTCGTCACCGGGATCGGGCGGGTCTCCGGTCGGGAAGTGATGGTGATCGCCAACGACGCGACGGTGAAGGGCGGAACGTACTTCCCGATCACGGTGAAGAAGCATCTCCGCGCGCAGGAGATCGCCGAAGAGAACCGGCTTCCCTGCGTGTATCTCGTCGATTCGGGCGGCGCGTTCCTGCCGCTGCAGGCAGACGTGTTTCCGGACCGCGATCATTTCGGGCGAATCTTCTTCCACCAGGCGCGGATGTCGGCGAAGAGGATCCCGCAGGTGGCGGTGGTCATGGGCTCGTGCACGGCCGGCGGCGCCTACGTTCCGGCGATGTCGGACGAAGCCGTGATCGTGCGGGGGACGGGCACGATCTTCCTGGCCGGGCCGCCGCTCGTCAAAGCCGCGACGGGCGAGGAGGTCACGGCGGAAGAGCTCGGGGGCGCGGACGTTCACACGCGGATTTCGGGCGTGGCGGACCACCTCGCCGAAGACGACCCGCACGCTCTGGAAATCGCCCGGTCGATCGTCGCGAATCTCGGAGGCTCCAAGACTCTTCCCGCCGACCGGACGGAGCCGGAAGAGCCCGCCCTCGATCCGCGGGAGATCTACGGTGTGATTCCCGAGGACGTCCGCCAGCCGTACGATGTCCGTGAAGTGATCGCGCGGCTCGTGGACGGCTCGCGCTTCCTCGAGTTCAAAGCGCGCTACGGCACGACGCTCGTTTGCGGGTTCGCGCGGCTGTCGGGATTTCTCGTGGGCGTCGTCGCCAACAACGGGATCCTCTTTTCGGAGTCGGCCCTCAAGGCGACGCATTTCATCGAGATGTGCGCGCGGCGGAAAGTGCCGCTGATCTTTTTTCAGAACATCACGGGTTTCATGGTCGGTCGCGAGTACGAGCGCGGCGGCATCGCGAAAGACGGCGCGAAGATGGTCCACGCCGTTGCGAACGCCGCCGTTCCGAAGCTCACGGTCGTCATCGGAGGTTCGTTCGGAGCCGGCAACTACGGCATGTGCGGCCGCGCCTTCGGTCCGCGCTTTCTCTGGATGTGGCCGAATTCTCGGATCTCGGTGATGGGAGGCCCCCAGGCGGCCTCCGTGCTGTCCACGGTCAAACAGGATCAGCTCGCCCGCACCGGCAAGCCGGCGATGACGCCTGCCGAGCTCGCCGAATTCGAGCAGCCGACTCGCGAGAAGTATGAGCTCGAAGGCAACCCGCTCTACTCGACGGCCCGGCTCTGGGACGACGGAGTCCTCGATCCCGCCGAAACGAGGACGGCGCTCGTCCTGGCCCTCTCCGCCTGCTACAACGCGCCGATTCCCGAGACGGAATTCGGCGTGTTTCGAATGTAAATCGTCGCCTGCGCCGCGCTCTTAAGCCGGGCTCATGAACGCGCGCGTTGCGCGGAGGTACTTGGTTGCGAGAGCTGCTCGGCTCGCCCGGTTGGGCCTCTGCGTCGCCTGCGCCGCGGTTTGTCCGTCGGACTTCGCACGAGCGGCGTACGCGGAGTATCTATCGGTGCGATAGCTGCTCGGCTCGGCCGGATGCGGCCTCGACCGAGCGGAGTGAGGTTTGCTCCGGCTCCCGCAACGGGAGGCTCCTCCTTCCCTCCGGTCAGGAGACTCCTCCCGTTGCGAGCGGACTGCGTCAGCGAGGCGGGTCGATGGGAAGCCGCTGCCTTGGCGTGCGAAGCCCGTCGAAAGCACGCTCTGTGTTCAGCAGGCCGATCGTTCGATGCGCCCGGACACCCGACGACGTTCTCCTCGATCCTCCGATCATCCGATTCCCCTGATTGATCACCCGATCACCCGATCACCCGATTCCTCCTCGATCGTTCGATTGATCGCGAGATCATGAGATCGCGAGATCGCGAGATTCAGGACTTGACCACCCTCCGATAGGATTCGCCCATGCCAGAACTGACACGCCTTCGAAGGGTCCAGCATGGCCCCGTCTCTCGCGTGATCCTGTCCCGCCCGGCGGTCCGGAATGCGTTCGATGACGTCCTCATCGAGGAGCTCACCCGCGTCTTCTCGGAGATCGGCGACGAAGACTCGACGCGCGTTGTCGTCCTGTCCGGCGAAGGGCCGAGCTTCTGCGCGGGTGCGGACATTTCCTGGATGCGGAAAGCGGGCAGCTACGGGCGCGAAGAGAATGAGCAGGACGCGCTCTGCATGGCGAAGATGCTGCGGACGATCGACACCTGCCCCGTGCCCGTCATCGCCATCGTGCATGGCGCAGCGATCGGAGGAGGAGTGGGGCTCGTCGCGGCAGCCGACATTGCGATCGCGGCCGAAGGCACGGTTTTCTCCCTCGCCGAGGTCAAGCTCGGAATCCTGCCGTCCGTGATTTCGCCTTACGTCCTGCGGGCGATCGGTCCGCGGTTTGCGCGAGACCTGTTTCTCACCGGGGACCGCTTCGACGCCCGGGAGGCGTTCCGCATCGGCCTCGTTCATGCCGTCGTTCCCGCCGACGGGCTCGAGGGCGCCGCCCGGGCGCGGATCGATTCGCTCCTGACCTCGGGGCCCGAAGCGATTCGCGTGGCCAAGCGGCTCATCGAGCAGGTCGCGGGTCAGAATCCCGACGAAGCGATGCCTCTCACGGTTCGCACGATCGCGGAACGTCGCGCCTCGGAGGAGGCCCGGGAGGGATTGTCGGCGTTTCTCGAGAAGAGAAAGGCCGCCTGGGTGGCTAAAGTCGAATAGCTCCGTCCAGTTCGAATCTCGCGATCTCGCGATCTCAAGATCTCGCGATCCATCGAATTATCGAACTATCTCGGATCGGGGAGATTCCGGCCGCCCTCCACCGAGGGCCGCCCCTCACTCAGGATTGCGGGGTGCTCTCTCCGGCGGGCGGGGGACTCGTCGTGGAAGAGTCGGGTGCAGGCGGTGCCGGCGTGGGAATCCGGCGCGATGCTTCGTCTTCCATTTCGTTCTTGCAGAAGTAGCACTTGACCTTCACGCCGGGCGCCGTTTCCGGCCTCCATGCGAAGAAGGTTTTGCCGCATTTCGTGCAGACGAACCGACGCTGCTCTCCGGTCATCCCGCCTTCGACGGACACTCGGATCTCCTCTCGGCTTCTCGTCCCGGAGTTCTCTTCTCGCCGCGGGCGAAAGGATAGCACCCGCGCCGTTAGAATCCTCCCGCCATGTCTCCGCTGCCGAAGAGGATCCTGATCGCCAATCGCGGGGAGATCGCCGTCCGTATCGCCCGCACCGCGCGGGAAATGGGAATCGATCCGGTCGGGGTTTTCGCCTCAGGGGATTCGGGGGCTTTTCACCGGCGCGCGATGTCGCAATCCCTCGATCTCGGGCCCGGTCCGGCGTACCTCGACTCGGGCCGCATCCTCGAAGCCGCCCGGGCTGCCGGAGCGGATGCCATCCATCCCGGTTACGGATTCCTCTCGGAAAACGCCGCGTTCGCCCGGGCCGTGACCGCCGCCGGGCTTCTCTGGATCGGGCCCTCGCCCGATTCGATCGAGAAAATGGGCGGAAAGCTCGCGGCGCGGGCGAGGATGCGCGAGGCGGGCGTGCCCGTCGTCCCCGGCTCGGACGGTTCCCCGGGCGAAGCCGACTCGGGCGCGGAGCTCGCGCGCCGGGCGGCGCAAATGGGATTCCCGGTCCTCGTCAAAGCTTCCTCGGGAGGCGGCGGGAAGGGAATGGTCCGTGTCGATCGGATCGAAGATCTCGCGGAGGCGCTCTCGGAGACGAGGCGCGTCGCGGAGGCGGCGTTCGGCGGCGGACGCGTGTACTTCGAAAAGCTCTTCGAGCGGCCGCGGCATGTCGAGGTCCAGGTCTTCGGCGACTCGCTTGGCCACATCGTCCATCTCTTCGAGCGCGACTGCAGCGTCCAGAGGCGGCACCAGAAGGTGGTCGAGGAGACGCCGAGCCCGGCACTCGACGACCGCCTGCGCGAAGCGATGGGTCGCGCCGCGGTCGAAGCGGCCCGGGCGGTCGAGTATGTCGGCGCCGGGACGGTCGAATTCCTGCTCGACGAGCGAGGGAGCTTCCATTTCCTCGAGATGAACACGAGGCTTCAGGTCGAGCACCCGATCACGGAGGAGACGCTCGGCATCGAGCTCGTCCGCGCGCAGATCGAGATCGCCGCGGGTGCCGCGTTGCCCCGTGCGTGGCAGGACGGCTCGCTCTCGCCCCGCGGCCATGCCATCGAGCTGCGGCTCTACGCGGAGGACCCGTTCGAGTTCCTGCCGCGGACGGGACGGATCCTCGCCTGGGAGGAGCCGTCCGGCCCCGGGATCCGCGTGGATGCCGGCGTCGGCACGGGCTCCGTGGTCGGAGTCGACTACGACCCGCTGCTCGCGAAGCTCGTCGTATCCGCATCGAGCCGCGAGGCAGCGATCGCGCGCGCGCGCCGCGCCGTCTCCGAGTGGATCGTGCTCGGAGTCGAGACGAACGGGCGGCTTCTCGCGGCGGTCCTCGACTCTGCGGCTTTCCAGTCGGGAAAGTACGCCACCGACCTGATCGCCTCCCTGGACCGCCCGCGAGAGGGCGAGCCTCCCGATGCGGCTTGGATCGCGGCGGCGTCGGCGCTCGAAGCTCCGGAGCCCGCGTCCGAAACGGGCACGGGGACTTCCCGCGGACCGGAGGACCCCTGGCAGGTCCGCTCCGGATGGCGGCCCGGCGCGTGAAGATCGAGCTCGAAGGCGGCCGCGGGGAACAGCCGGTCAGCCAGGACGGGACGGCCGGCCGGGCGGTCCGGGATGTCCGCGTGGGCGCGACGGACGCCGTTCTCGACGGACGATTGGTCCCGGCGAGGGTGCTCCGAGAGGAAGGAGCGGTTACCGCAGTCGAGATCGAGGGGGTGTCGATTCCGGTCCGGACCGCCCGCGAGAGGAACCGGGTCTTCGTGTGGTGCGGAGGACGGACCTACGAATTCCACAAGGCAGAAGCCGCGTCGTCGCGGGCCGTCCGGCATTCAGCGCACGCGGGCGGCCTGCTTTCGCCGATGCCGGGCCGCGTGCGGAAGCTTCTCGTCGCCGAGGGGGACGCCGTCGTGCGCGGCCAGATTCTCCTCGTCCTCGAGGCCATGAAGATGGAGCACGCCATCCGCTCCCCCCGGGACGGCCGTGTCGGCAGCCTCCCGTTCCAGGAAGGAGACCTCGTCGAAGCCGGAGTTCCCGTCGCGGAAATCCTCGAGTAGGCGAGAATTCCCAGGGATTCCTCCTCTTCCTGTCATCGTCGTCCGATTCCGCGATCGTCCCATTCTTCGATCGCCCGATCACCCGATCACCCGATTCGGCCATCCGCCACTCGCCACCTCTTCGGGCAGCGATATCCTCCTCATTATGGACACTGAGGAATACGCGCTCCGCCGCCCGGCTCTTCCGGAACGGGTGTTCGTGTACGAGGTGGGCCCCCGGGACGGCCTCCAGAACGAGCCGGAGACGCTGCCGGTGGAAGCCCGGGTCGAGTTCATCGACCTCCTGACCGAGTCGGGGCTCAAGGCGATCGAGGTGGGATCGTTCGTTTCGCCCAAAGCCATCCCTCAGCTCGCCGACACCGAAGAGGTCTACCGGCGCATTCACCGGGGGAGCGGAACCCGTTACACCGCGCTGGTTCCGAACGAGCGGGGTCTCGAGCGCGCGATCTCCGCCGGAGTTCGGGAGATCGCGGTTTTCACGGCGGCTTCCGAAGCGTTCAACCAGCACAACATTCACGCCGGGATCGACGAATCGATCGAGCGCTTCCGGCCGGTCGTGGCGCGGGCGCAGGAGGAGAAAATCCGAGTCCGGGGCTACGTCTCGACCGTGTTCGGCTGCCCCTACGAAGGGCGGGTCGAGCCGGACGCCGTCCGGGAGGTCGTCCACAAGCTTCTCGACCTTTCGGTCGACGAGATCTCGCTCGGCGACACGATCGGCGTCGCGACCCCTGCCGGAGTGTTCGACGTTGTCGAGGCGCTGTACGACTCCGGCATTTCGCGCGGGGTCCTGGCCCTCCACTTCCACGACACCCGGGGAACGGCTCTCGCGAACGTTTACGCGGGCCTGCAGTGCGGGATTGCGACCTACGACTCGTCCGCGGGAGGGCTCGGCGGCTGTCCCTACGCTCCCGGCGCCGCCGGAAACCTCGCGACGGAGGATCTTCTCTACATGCTCGAGGGTCTCGGGATCGAAACGGGGGTCGCCCTGCCCCGCGTGGTCGCGGCCTCCCGCGCGCTCGCGAAGTCCCTGGGCCGCCGTCCTCCGGGCCGCTACCTCGCCGCCGAATGGGGAACGGAGGCGGTCTGATCCGGCCTTCCATCGGCTTTCGCCCCCCGGTTTCGATTGACAGACTCCCGGACGACGTGTAAGTTTTTGACGGAACACCGCTTAAGCATGGCAAAGAAAATCCTCCTGGCCGACGACAGCCTGACCATTCAAAAGGTGGTCGAGCTGACGTTTTCGGACAGCGACTACTCACTCGTCTGCGTTTCCAACGGGCAGTTGGCCCTCGATCGCGTCCGGAGCGATCGTCCCGACCTGATCCTGGCCGACGTGGTCATGCCGGAAAAGAACGGCTACGAGGTCTGCGAAGCCATTAAGGGCGACCCGGCCACGGCCCGGATTCCGGTGGTTCTTCTCTCCGGAACGTTCGAGCCTTTCGACCGGGCGCGGGCCGAGAGGATCGGCGCCGACGCCATTGTCCCCAAGCCCTTCGATTCCCAGCAGCTTCTCGCCCAGGTCGAAGCGCTTATCGCGAAGGCGCCCCCGGCTCCGGACAAGGATCGCGAACCGGCAGCCATGCCCCAAACCACCGCCGCGATCGCGATACCTCCGCCCACGCCCGCCCGTCCCCCTTCCGGCGGAATGGCGGGGCACGCCACCACAGGCCATTCCGACGAGGCGCCGTTTGACGTCGGCTTCTCGGCGGAGGACTTCACGGCCGCCGTTCGGCTGCCGGCTCCGCGCGGGGGGGTCGATCCGTTCGAGGAAGAGTACGGCCGCGGGGACGTCGAATCCGCGATCGAGGCATTCGAGAAAGCCCATCCGAAATTCGGGCTCGGGTCCCGGCTCGATTCCGCTCCGGACCTGGCGGACGCGCCGCTTGAGCGCGGCGAGTCCGGTCGAAACGACCGGAGCGAGTCGGCTCGAAACGACGCGAGCGAATCCGTCCGAGACGAGCCAGACGAGCCGAAGCTGCGCGAGGACGATTTTTCTTTCCGCCGCGAAGAGCCGGCGCGCGATCCGCAGTGGCTGCGCGACGAGCCCGAGAGAGAGAAGGGCCTGTTTGCGCCCCTCGCGGAGAAGCCGGCGGCGCCGCTCGACTTCGGTTCCACCTCGCACGAAGATGCCGCGACGGTCGCGCTGCGCCGGTCCGATTTCCCGGTGCGGGCGGACGAAATGCCCACGATGGAATTCCCGAGCTACGAGCGCCGTCCCTCCTCGAAAACGGAGGACCCCGGTCTCGATTCTCCTCGCGGCTGGATGGATACCGCGCCCGCTTCCCGGCCCTCGACGATGGAGATCTCGGCGCAGGATGCCGACGCCTTGTTCGAGGTGGGGTCCCCCACGTCGATGCACGCGGGGGCTAGTGCGAATGCGAATGCGAATGAAAGCTCTGGCGCGAGTTCCGACGCCGACGCCGACGCCGACGCCGACGAGGGTCCGTCCGGGGGCTCGAAGTCGCCGGAGCCCGCCGGAAACGACGAGCGCACCCAGCGGATGGCCCTGAGCGGCCTCGCCGCGGTCCCTCCTCCGGTCGACATGCCGATGGACCCGGAGCCGATGCCCGAAGAGGCTCGGGAGACTACGCCCGAATCGGTTTCCGGAGAGATCGAGATGCTCGCGCAGCGCTCTTCGATTCCGGAGCTAACGCAGATGCTTTCGAACGTGCGGAACACGGGTGACGGAGCGGCCGAAATGTCCGACGAGCAGCTCGACCGTCTCGCCGCCAGGGTCGTTGAAAAACTGTCGGACCGGATCGTCCGCGAGATCGCCTGGGAAGTGATCCCCGACATGGCCGAGATCGTCATCAAGCAGCGGATCAAAGAGCTCGAGAGCGGCGCGGAGTAGACCCGCTTTCCTCCGGGAGCGCTTCCCGCGCGGACGGCTGAGACGCTCGCCCCGGAGGGGGACGGGGAAGAACCGGCCGGATTCGGCGATACCCACCGGATCGCCTGCCCGGCGGCCCACAGGTAGAATCCCCCGGTGTTCGATTTTGCCGGCTCCCGGTCTTTCCGCGGGACGAGACAACGGAGCCTTGCCGATGCCTGAGAATCTCTCGCCCGTGGAGCCGGAAGACTCCGCCCGCAAGCTCCCGAAGACGTTCGACCCCGCTTCTTTCGAAGGCCGGTGGTACTCCCTCTGGGAATCGGAGGGTCGTTTCCAGCCGAACGGTCCGGACGGCTCTCCGCGGTTCGTGATGGTGATTCCGCCCCCGAACGTGACGGGCAAGCTCCATATCGGTCATGCATACGGCCGGACCGTCGAAGACATCCTCGCGCGATGGAAACGGATGCTCGGGCTGCGCGTGCTCTGGGTGCCGGGCACCGACCACGCGGGTATCGCCACCCAGATGGTGATGGAGCGGCAACTCGCGAAGCAGGGGCTCGACCGCCGCACGATGGGCCGGGAGAAATTCATCGATCGCGTGTGGGACTGGAAACGCGAGGCGAAGGACACGATCCAGTCGCAGATGCGGAAGCTCGGCTGCTCTCCAGACTGGACGCGCGAGCGCTTCACGCTCGATCCTGATCTCTCCCGCGCCGTTCGCCACACCTTCGTGCGGCTCTACGAGGAAGGCCTCATCTACCGGGGCCGGTACGTCGTCAACTGGTGCCCCCGCTGCGAGACCGCCGTGTCGGACCTGGAGGTCGTCCACCGGGAGGCGGAGGGGTCTCTCTACAAGATCCGCTACGACGTCGCCGGCATCCCGTCCGGTGCGGTCGTGGCGACGACACGCCCCGAGACGATGCTCGGGGACACGGCGCTGGCCATCCACCCGGACGATCCGAAGACGGCGAAGCTGCGCGGCCGGACGGCGACCCTTCCGCTCGTCGGGAGGGAGATCCCGATCGTCGAGGACGCGATCCTGGTGGACCGGGAGTTCGGCACCGGCATCGTGAAAGTGACACCGGCGCACGACGCCAACGACTTCGCGGTCGGTCAGCGGCACGACCTGCCGGCGATCGTCGTGATCGGCCCCGACGGGAAGATGACGGCGGAGGCCGGAGAGTTCGCGGATCTCGATCGTTTCGAAGCGCGCAAGCGGGTCGTGGCGCGTCTCACGGAGGAGAACCGGCTCGTCGGGACCGAGGCGCACCGGATGTCCGTCGGTCACTGCCAGCGCTGCGACACCGTGGTCGAGCCCTATCTCTCCGAGCAGTGGTTCGTGAAGATCCAGCCGCTGGCCGATCCCGCGATCCGCGCCGTCGAGGACGGAACCGTGCGCTTCGTGCCGGAGTCATGGACGAAGACGTACTTCGAATGGATGAAGAACATCCACGACTGGTGCATCTCGCGGCAACTCTGGTGGGGACATCGGATCCCCGCGTTCACGTGCCCCAACGGACACCTCACCGTGTCCGAGACGGATCCGCCCGAGTGCCCGGCCTGCGGCGCCTCTCCGCTCGTCCAGGATCCGGACGTTCTCGACACGTGGTTCTCCTCGCAGCTCTGGCCATTCTCCGTGTTCGGATGGCCGGAGAAAACGAAGGACTTCGAGCAGTTCTACCCGACGGACGTGCTCGTGACGGGCTACGACATCCTGTTCTTCTGGGTGGCGCGGATGATCATGGCTGGTCTGCATTTCACGGGCGTGGCGCCGTTTTCGACCGTTCACCTGCACGGCCTGGTGCGGATCGGCGGCGAGAAGATGTCGAAGACGAAGGGGAACGTGATCGATCCGCTCGAGGCGATTGCGGAGTTCGGCGCGGACGCCGTGCGGTTCACGCTTGCGAGCGCCGCCTCGTCGGGCGCCACCGTGTCCGTCGAGCGGGGCCGGATGTCGGGCTCGCGCAACTTCGCCACGAAAGTCTGGAACCTCGCGGGCTTTGCGCTCGGTCACATCGACGGGAGCCCGGAAGTCGGCGATCTCGCCTCCCGTGAACTCTCGGTGCCGGATCGCTGGATCCTCTCGCGTCTCTCGGGGGCAGCCCGGGCGGTCAACCGGCACCTGTCGGAGTTCCGGTTCGACGAAGCGGCGGGAGCGATCTATTCCTTCGTCTGGCACGAGCTCTGTGATGGATACGTCGAGATGGTCAAGCCGGTCCTGGCGGGACGCGAAGGCGACGACGCAGCGCGGGATACGGCGCGAGGCGTGCTCCGGCGCTGTCTCGAGGACTCCCTCGCGCTGTTGCATCCCATCATGCCCTTCATCACCGAGGAGATCTGGGAGAAGACGACGGGGCGCCGCGGAACGCTCATCGCGAGCCCCTTTCCGACCGGAGAAGGAATTCCGGTCGACGCCGACTCCGAGAAGACCGTCGAAGCCGTGCGCGAGATCGTGACACGCGTCCGCAACTTCCGGACCGAACGCGGCGCGGCGCCGAACGCGCCGGTGTCTCTCTGGATCGCGCCGGATTCTCCCGACCGGGAGCTCGCGGCGTCGCTCGAGCCGGTCTCGGGCCTGCTTCGGCACCTCGCGCGGCTCGAGGACCTCCGCTTCGAAGCGCCGCCCGCAGATCCCGCCGCGGCGACACGCGACGTGGTCGCCGGAGTGGCCGTCGGCTTACGCGTGGCCGTGGCCGCGTCCACCGAAGCGGGGGAGAAGATGGACAGGGAGCTGGCCGCGCTCGACGAGGAGATCCCCGGACTGCGTGCAAAGCTGAACAACCCGGCGTACGTGGAAAAAGCGCCTCCGGCGGTCGTGGAAAAGACGCGCCGCCGGCTGCTCGAGCTCGAGAAGCGGCGGTCGGATCTTTCGGCGGGGCGCCGGTGATCGACTTCGCGGACGGATCGCTCGATTCGCGCACATGGCAAACGTTCCAGAACGTCGTGCTGCTCGCCGCGACTTCGTCCTCCAATGACCTCGCCTCCGAGCTCGTCGAAACGTATTTCACGGAGGAGGAAGTCCTGCCTCCCACGGTGATCGTCGCGGACGAACAGACGGCGGCTCGCGGCCGGAAGGGACGGTGGGCCGCGCCGGCGGGCGGCGGGCTGTACCTCACGTTCGTCCGGATGATCGCGGAAGGGGAGCCACTCTCTCTCGTTCCGCTCGCCGTCGGGCGCTGGGTCCGCGAAGCGCTCGCGGATCACGCTCAGCTGGATGCGTCGCTCAAGTGGCCGAACGACGTGTACGTCGGCTCCCGCAAGCTCGCCGGCATCCTGTCGGAGTCGCGAACCCAGGGCGACGAAACCTACGTCGCGGTCGGCATCGGCTTGAATGTCCGGGGCGATGCGGCCGCTCTCGGAGTCGAGAACGCGACCACGGTCGACGAGGAGACGGGGAGGAAGATCGGTCTCGCGTCTCTCCTCCAGGCGATCCTCGACCGCATCGATCGCGAGCTGTCGGCGCCCGACTGGCGGCAGGAAGTGGAGCTCTGGCAGCGCGTGTCTCTCCACCGCCCGGGGGATCCGCTCACGGTACGGCGGGACGGCAGCGAGCTTTCGGGCGAGTACCGGGGTCTGACGCCCGAGGGATTCCTGCGGCTCGCGACCTCCACCGGCGAGACGGTTCTCGCAACGGGCGAGCTCGCCCGTTGGTGAGGGACGGAGATTCGAGGGCGTGAGCGGGAAGGCCGCAAAAGCCGGGAGCGCCGGCGCGAAAGCGGGACCGGGCGCCCCTCCTCCCGCAGGCGGCCGCCTGCTCGCCGTCGACGTCGGGAACACGAACACGGTCCTCGGTCTTTACGAGGGCGACGAGCTGCTGCGCCACTGGCGGCTCACGAGCCGCCGCGACGCGACCTCGGACGAGATCGCCCTTTCGGTCGAGGGCCTGCTGCGCTCCGTCCCGGGCGGCCTTCCGCCGGACGACGTCATCGTCGCGAGCGTGGTTCCGTCGCTCCGCTTCCCGATGCGCCAGGCGTTCCGCGAGCTGTTCGACAAGGAGCCGCTGTTCGTCGAGCCCGGCATCCGCACGGGCATGCCCATCCTCTATGAGTCTCCCCAGGAGGTCGGCGCGGACCGGATCGTCAACGCGGTCGCCGCGCATGCGCGCCTCGGAGGACCGTGCATCGTGGTGGACTTCGGGACCGCGACGACATTCGACGTCGTCACCGCGAAGGGGGAGTACGCCGGGGGCGTGATCGTGCCCGGTATCTCCATCTCCGCGGAAGCACTGTTCGAGAAAGCCGCGCGCCTGTGGCGCGTCGAGATACGGAAGCCGGAACGCGTCGTCGGAAAGACGACGTCGGCCTCGATCCAGTCCGGCCTCTATTTCGGCTACCTTTCCCTCGTCGACGGTGTGATCGACCGCATCGTCCGGGAGACCGGGGGCAAGCCGCGCGTGATCGCGACGGGCGGTCTTGCGGAGCTCTTCGCCGGCGCGTCCGAACGCATCGAGGAAGTGGATCCGCTTCTGACGCTGAAGGGGCTTCGCCTCATCTATGACCGAAACCGGGGCGGATAACTCGTATTTCGCCTCGGCGGAAGCGGCCTTCATCCGCCGCCGCGGCACGCCGTTTCTCCTGTCTCCGAAAGACTTCGCGCTGCTGACGGAGTGGCGCGCCCTCGGAGTTCCCATCGAAGCGATCGAGCAGGGGATCGACGACGCTTTCTCCCGCCGGGAAAAACGAGGTGTCGTCGGCCGGGTCAACTCTCTCTCGTATTGTCGCGACGCCATCCTCGGGGCGTGGGAGCGCCGCGCCGAGACGGCCGTCGGGCGGGGCTCCGGACGGAGCGCGGAGGAACCGGATGCGCCGAAGGCTCTGGCGGCTCTCGCGGCCCGCCTCACGGAGGTCGTCGCCGCCCGCTCGGAGCTCGAAGCCGCTGTGGCCCCGGTCCTGCGGTCGCTCGCCCGGCTCTCCGTTTCAGGCAAGGACGCCGCCTCCGTCGAGGACTCCCTCGCTCGGCTCGACAAGCGACTGGCCTCCGCCGTCGACGAGGCGCTGCCCCTGGCGGACCGGGAGAAGCTCGACGCGAAGGTGGCGGCGCAGCTCGCGGGCGCGCGCGTCCGGCTCGACGACGACGCCGCGGAGAAAACGGGCCGCGCCCTGCGCCGGCGGGCGATCCGCGACGCGCTCGGCCTGCCGCGGTTGTCACTCCTGTGACCAGGCGCCGCCGCCGAGCCGGTGCGGGCTCGCCATCGGGGACGAAACCTCCGGATTCGAGTCCAACGGATCCGGACGCGCACCTTCCCGTCTCGAGCCCCTTTGCGAAGCTCCCCGCGTCGGACTCCTCCGCGAGGCTCGCCGCCTCGACTCTGACGGTCGAGAAGCTCGCGCCGACCGGAGAGGGGCTCGTCAGGACAATGGAGGGTGTGGGACTCGTCGAGGGAGCACTGCCGGGCGAAGAGGTGGACGTGGAGGTCCTGCGCGTGTCGCGCAAGATCTGGTGGGGGAGAACCGTGGCGGTTCACGTCAGCTCACCCGCGAGGATCCGGGGAGGCCATGCGGACGGCTGTCCGGCCTGCGATTGGGCGCACATGGAGCTCGGCGCCGCGAGGGAAGCCAAAGTCGCCCTGTTTCTCGAGACGATGGAGCGTCTCGGACGCACGCCGGCCCCGCTCTTCGGCGACCTCGCGATCGAGCCCTCGTCGCCCGGCTATCGGATCCGGAGCCGGTTTCACGCCGAGGCTCGCGGAGAGCGGATCCTCGTGGGAGGCTTCGCGCCGCGCACGCACAGCGTCGAGCCGCTCGACACCTGCGAAGCCCTCGGCCCCGGGATGCGCGGCATGCTTCCCCGGCTCTCCGAGGCGCTCGCCGGCGGCCCCGTTCCCCAGGAGATCGCCGTTCTGGAGAGCCTCGACGGGGGCCGGCGGCTCGCCTGCGTCGTCCTCACCGGCTCCGTTGAGCTCGACGCCGATGATGTGGATCGTCTCGCGTCGACGCTCGCGCCGCTGTTCGCCGGTCTGCGCGTCGTCGATGCCGCGGGGCGGGTCCGACACGCCTCCGGCGAAGAGCACCTGTGGTTGCCCGTTGGGAGCCCGAGCGGCCGGGACGTGCCGGCCCGGCCGGAGGCCTTCTTCCAGGGCAACAGGTTTCTGGTCGAGCCCCTGGCCCGGCACGTCGAGTCGCTGGCGGCGGAAGTTCCCGCCGGAACCGCGCTCGACGCCTACGGCGGCTCCGGTCTCTTTGCCTCGGCGCTTCTTTCGGCGGGGCATCGCGTGACCTCCGTCGAGGGAGACGCGACGACAGTCGAGACGGCGCAGCTCGCCCGCCGGCGCTGGAACGCGGGCGGTTCCTGGCGCATCGATCGCTCTCCGGTCCCCGAGTTTCTCGCTCACGATCCGGGCCGCGAGGACGTTCTCGTGGCGGACCCGCCGCGCGCGGGTCTGGGGATAGCGCTGGCAGAGGCGATCGCGGGGCGGGCCCGCCGGCGGATCGTCTACGTCTCGTGCGATCCGGCGACGCTCGCCCGGGACCTCGCGGTCCTGCGCAACCTCGGATGGGAGATCGACTCGGCTCGCCTCTTCGACCTCTTCGCGTGGACGCACCGGGTCGAGGCCGTCGTGTCTCTCTCGCCTCGACCGGGCGCGTGAGCGACGGCGAGGCCGGGGAGCCGGCGCCGGATTCCGAACGTTCGTTCCCACTCCCCGCGCTGGCACCCGCCGCCTGGGCGGCCGTCGCTTTCGTCGCCGGCATCTGGCTCGGCCAGTGGAGCGCGAGCGGAGGGATCGTGGCCCTCGGGCTCGCCGCGATCTGCATCGCCTGGGCGGCCTTTCGCACCGCGGGGGGGCGCGTGGGTGCGATCCGAAACGTCGCCCTGCTCGCCGCCATCGCGGCTCTCGGTTTCGCCGAGGGAGAGTTGCGAATCGCCCGGCCGGCGCGCATCGCCGCCGATTCGTACCGGGCGCTGCCGTCGGAGGGTGCCTCGGAGCGCATCGACCGCGTCGAAGGCGTGCTCCAGGATTTCTGGACGGGTACACCCCCGAAAGCGCACGGGAAGATGCGCGCCGAGCGCCTCTGGGACGGGGCGCGTTGGCGGCCGTTTCCGGCGGACGTCGTTCTGTTCGTTTCGGGCGAGGCCCTTCTTTCGAGCCGCTCGGATCGGGGCGACCGCGTCGTCGCCGTCGGCCGGCTGCGGCCGGAAGGCCCTCCCGCGTCTGACCGGGACGTCCCCGTTCCGGGCACCGTGTTCCGGATGTCGGTCAAGAGCGCGTTGCGACTCGAGGAACCGCGGCCGACCGCTCTGTCCGTCCTGACGGCTCCGAACCGCTGGCTCTTCTCACGGCTTCCGGCGCCGGGATCGAGAGGCGAGGCGTTCGACCGCGACGTGCGGGGTCCACTGGCGGCGCTTCTTCTCGGCCGCACCTCGGAGCTCGACCGAGGAATGGTGGCCCGCTACCGCCGCGGCGGGCTGTATCACCTGCTCGTGATCTCGGGCCTCCACGTCGGCCTTGCCGCGGCGCTCGTCCTCGGGCTTCTTCGTGCGCTGTCTCTTCGAGGCCGGCCGCGCGACGCCCTCGTGCTCTCGACCGTCGCGGCGTTCGTTATCGTGGGAGGCGCGAACCCGCCCGCCGTTCGTGCGGGCATCGTGTTCGCGATCTTTCTTGCGGCGCGCCTGATCGAGCGGCCGATCCCGGCGGCACAGGCGATCGGGCTCTCGGCGCTCGTGCTTCTCGGCGCGGCTCCCGCGCAGATCCACGCGATCGGCACCGTTCTGACCTTCGCGGCCGTTTCGGGAATCGCCGCGTTCGCGGCTCCGCTCCGGCAAATGTTGCCGAAGAGGCCCGCATTCCTCACGTCTGGCATCGCGGCGGCGGTTGCGGCGCAGGTCGGGACGGCGCCCGCCCTGCTCTGGAGGTTCAACGTCGTGGCCCTCGGAGCCTGGCTCACGGCTCCGATTTCGATTCCGATCGCGGCCGCCCTGATCGCGGTGGGATGCCTGCTGCTCGTTCTCTTCGCGGCCGGCCTGCCGCCCGGGCCGGTCGGGGCGGTCTTCGCGTCGGGCGCCCGACTGCTCGAGTTCTTCGCCGACCGGATGGCGGGCGCGGCCTTTCTGCGTCCGACTCCTCCGCTTGCGGCGGCCGCCGGGGTCACGCTGCTCTGCGCCGCGGGAGCGCTCGCGCGAAGCCGGCCGTTCGCCCGCCGGCTCTTTCTCGGGGCGGCGGGCGTGCTGTACCTGATGCTCGTTCTGCGGCGGGGTCCCGCCGGTCCGGACCCGGGCTTCTCCGTCGAGGCTCTCGACGTGGGACAGGGTGACGCACTTCTCCTGAGATGGAAGCGTCATGCGGTCCTCGTCGACGGGGGCGGTCCCTTCGACCTCGATGCCCGCGATTTCGGCCGAACGCGCCTTCTCCCGAAGCTCCTCGACCGCGGTATCACGCGCCTCGACGCTGCTCTCCTGACGCACCCACATCCGGATCACGCCCTCGGTCTCTTCGCCGTTCTCGAGGAGATTCCCGTCGGGGTTCTCTGGCGGTCGGACGGACAGGATGAGGGGAACCTCTATCGGGACCTGGAGCGCGTCGCGGCCCGCCGTTCCGTACCGGTCCGCGTTCTGCATCCCGACGACGTGATCTCCTCGGAGGGAGGCCGCTGGACGATCCTCCATTCCGGCGGGCCGCGGCCGAAGCGGGACCCGACGAACAACCAGTCGGTGGTTGCGATCTTCGAGAGGGATGGGCGCCGCGCTCTCCTCACGGGAGACGCGGGCGAGGCCGCGGAGTCGGAGCTCCGTCGCTCCGGACGTCTCCTTCCGGCCGACCTGCTGAAAGTGGGCCATCACGGGAGCCGCGGCAGCACGACACCCGGGTTTCTCGCGACGGTCTCTCCCAGGATCGCGCTCATCTCGTGCGGCCGCGAAAACCGCTTCGGACATCCCGCTCCGGAGACGCTGGCGTCGCTCGCGGCGGCCGGGGCGCGGGTCTTCCGCACGGATCTCCTATCGGACTTCGAAGTGGGCTTGTTTCCGGGAGCCACGCGGTTGAAGATGCGGGAACTGCCGTGAAGCTCGCGCCGCCTCCGACCCTTCTCGTGATTCTCGGACCGACGGCGTCGGGGAAATCGGATCTCGCCCACGCCGTCGCGCTCGCCCGCAACGGCGAGATCGTGTCGGCCGATGCCTTCGCGGTGTATCGCGGCCTCGACGCGGGAACCGCGAAGCCCCCGCCCGCGAAGCGCGCGGAAGTCCCCTACTACGGCATCGACGTCTCCGACCCGCGCGAGAGCTACTCCGCGGGGCAGTGGGCGCGTGACGCGCGAGTCTGGATCGATGACATCGCCCGCCGCGGCCGCCTGCCCGTCATCTGCGGCGGAAGCGGGTTCTACATTTCGGCCCTGCTCGAAGGACTCCCTCCCGGCGACACGGCCGACCCCGTTCTTCGTGCGACGCTGGCCGCGTGGGGGCGGCCCCGTCCCGAGGTCGCGCACCGGTTCCTCGAGCTGAATGATCCCGTGTCCGCGCGCCGGATTCCGCCCGCCAATCTGCGTTACACCCTCCGTGCCCTCGAGATCCTCCTGGCGACCGGGGAGCGGGCGTCCGAACGTCCGCGGTTGGGCGGCGGATGGACCGCGCGGTGGCGGATCGTGAAAGTCGGGATCCAGCCGGCGCGCGAAGATCTCTATGCTAGGATCGCGAACCGAGTCGTTTCGATGCTCGACGCCGGCTGGGGCGAAGAGGTCGGGCGGTTGCTCGAAGAAGGAATCCCGGTCGATACACAGGCCTTTCAGGCGATCGGCTACCGGGAAGTGGCGGAGTGGGTTCAGGGGCGCACAGAGCGGCGAGAGACGGAGGAGAACATCGTGGGGGCCACCCGTCAGCTCGCCAAACGTCAACGAACCTGGTTCGCTCGGGAGAGTGGCGTTGAGTGGCTGTCTCCGGAGCGGGCTCTGGCGGTGACGCTGGCTCGTGTGGACGGGGACGAGACGGAGAGAAGCGGATGAACAAGGCCCCGATCAACGTTCAAGACTCGTTCTTCTACAACCTGCGGAAAGACAACATCGCGATCACGGTCCGCTTCACCTCCGGCGAGGAGCGCATGGGTCGCCTCCGGCGATTCGACAAGTTCGCGTTGGTGCTCGAAGTCGACGGGCGCGAGGAAATGATCTACAAGCACGCGATCGCCTCGATTCGCTCGGAGAGTCTTCCGTCCACCCCATGACGTTCGCGGCGGAAGCGCGGCGCGCCCGGGCCAGCGCCGCCTCCCGGCCGTCGGGCGCCCTCGAATCGTGATCCCGTTCGAGCCTCGACGCGTCCCCTGCCTTGGCGCACCGCGGATGGGAAGACTCCGGACGATTCCGATTTCCTCGACCGGCGTTTCGATCGTCCCTCTCCTCGCGCTCTTCGTCCTTCTCTTCGCGGCTGTCTGCCTGTTTTCGGCCGCCGGCTGCGCCAGCGCGCCCCAGCCGTTGACGCGGCGCGATCGCTTTCCTCTGGATCCCCGCGAGGAGCTCTCCGGACCATTCCCGGACGGACTCGGCCGCGGCTGGGCGGCCCTTCTCGAGGGGGATCCGAAAACGGCCGCTCGCGAGTTTCAGGCGGCGCGGGATGGAGGGGCCCAGGTTGCCGGCGGTATCGGCGGAATCGAGGCGGCGGTGCTTCTCGGCGACTTCGACTCCGCGCTCGGATCCTGCCGGGAGTCTCTCGATTCCGGTGAGGCGACCGTGGCGCTTCTCGTGGCCTGCGGCGAAGCCAACGGCCGGGGAGGGAAGCCGGCGGAAGGCTACCACCTCTACCGGCAGGCGCTCGTGGGGACGTCCGATCGTCCGGGCCTGAAGGAGCGGGCGGAGGAGCTTCGGGTGTCAGCCCGGGATTCGCTTGCGGCGCGGGCCCGCGTCGCTTCCGAAGATCAGCAGTGGGCGGAGGCGCGCGAGCGCATCGCCGAGGCGATTCTCGTCGCGCCAGAATCTGCCTCGATGCGCGCGCTCGCCGGAGAGATCGAAGACGCGGCGGGCGATTCGGCGAACGCGTTTCGCCGCTACCACGAGGCGTTCGATCTCGAGCCCGGCAACGTCATCGTCGCCGAGCGCCTCGGGACTCTCGCCCTCGAGCAGAACGACCACGGGCTGGCGGTGACCGTGTTCGACGGGCTCGCGAAAACGGACCCGCGCTTCCGTCCGAAGTCCGAAGAGGCGCGGCTCGCGTTTCGCGTCGCCAACTGGCCCGCGCAGGAACGCGAGGCCGCCCGCTCGGCACGCCTCACGCGGGCGTCGGCGGCCAGTCTCGTCTGGTGGATGTTCCCCGAGGTTCGCGAGGCCCGCGTCTCTTCCGGGATAATCGCGAGTGACGCCGTCTCGCGGCGGGACGCGCGCGCCTTCACGCGGGCCGTCGCTCTGGGGCTGCTCGACGTGGATCGGGAAACCCACCGCGGCAGCCCGGACGGAGTGCTGACTCTCGCCTCCGGTTCGAGGCTGCTCCTCCGGCTGATCACCGTCGTGCGGCCCGGCGAGGATCCGCCTTGCTTCGGGAAGAGCGGCGGCCGCGCGGCGCGGACCGCCTCGGAGGCGATCCATGCCGCGGAGTCCTGCGGATTCTGGAAGGAAGGGGAGAGCCCGACACTCGGCGGCCCCGCCTTCACCCGAGCCCTGGACCGTGCCCGCGCGCTCGCCTCGTCACCGGAGCCAGCCGGTGAGTGAGGGCGGACAGCGGCCGGTTCACCTGCGCGGACCGTGGACGCTCCCGAACTTCATCACGCTCCTGCGACTCGCGGCGCTCCCGTTCTTCCTCTACGCGATTTCCATCGGCCGGACCGGCATCGCTCTCCTCATTTTCGTGGCGGCGGGGATCTCCGACGGAATCGACGGCTATCTCGCGCGCCGATTCGACATGGGATCCGCGCTCGGCGCCTATCTCGATCCGATCGCGGACAAGCTCCTCCTGATGAGCTCGTATCTCTTTCTCTGCATTCCGTCGTTTCCGGTGGCGGTTAAGATCCCGATCTGGCTCGCGTTCATGGTGATCTCGCGCGATGTTCTCCTGCTGACCGTCGCGCTCCTGCTCATCCTCTCGGGATCCCGGCGCCGCTTTCCGCCGACGTGGCTCGGGAAAGTGACCACCGTGACGCTGATCATCACGATCCTCTTCGTCCTCTGCGCGAATCTCTGGAGCTGGCCGCGCGCGATCACCCTGATCGCTTTCGGCGCCGCCGCCACCGTCACGTTCCTGTCGGGATTCGACTACATCTACGGCGTGTCGAAGAGCTCGGCGGAACCGCCGGCGGCGGCGGAAGCGGGACAGGCGTGATCGCTCTGCGTCTCCTGTCGCGGCCTGGCTGCGGGATGTGCGACGCGATGCGCGCGCGCGTGGACGAGCTCCTGGGGGACCGGCCCCGCGTGTGGGAAGTGATCAACATCGATTCCGAGCCCGATCTCGCCCGGCGGTTCTCGGAGGTGATCCCGATTCTCTACGTCAACGGACGCGTCTTCGCGAAGACCCGGCTCCCGCCGTTAGCGACGAAGACGCGGCTCTTCCGTGCCGCCGCGAGGGCTTCTCTCTAGCCTACCGACTAGAAGGCGGAGACATCCGCGAAGCTCGTGAGCGCGCCCGCCGGACTGGTGTAGTGGCGGGCCGCACCGGTCGTTGTGTCCGTCACGGTGATCGTGTAACCGACGTCCGAGAGAGCGCCCGAGAAGACCCAGAACCGACCGTTGAACGCGCGGCCATCGACGACCTTGACGACGAGCTCGACGTTATTCGCGGTGAAGAACCAGAAGTAACCCGTGTCGGTCGTCAGCGGCACGGCGAATCCGGATCCGCTCGTGCTCTGTGCAGGGACCTGCCAGTCGACGGCTACGCGGAACCGCCCGGCATTCAGGCAGAGCGCGTTGAGCGAAGCCGTGCACGGGCTCGCATCCGCCTCGGTCGACGAGAAGTCGGCGGGCGGGGGGGAAGCCGGTTTCTTCTGCAAGGTGCCTGTGTCGCTTGCAGATCCGGAGGGAGCGAATGCCGACGTATCCGCGTAGCTCTGCAGCTGCCCTTGAGGGTTGAAGTACGCGCGTTCCACGCCCGTCTGCGTGTCGCTGACGAGCACCGTGTACTCGACGTTCGAGAGGGCTCCCGAGAAGAACCAGAAGCGGTCGTTCACCGGACGTCCGTCGACGAGCTTGACGATCAGCTCGACGTTGTTGGAGGTGAAGAACCAGAAGTATCCCGTGTCCCCCGTCAGCGCCACCGGGTTGCCGATGCCGCTCGTCCCTTGCGTTGGAACGCTCCACGTCGCCGTCACGCGGAACCGCCCGGCGTTCAGGCAGAGGGCCCCCGCTCCGCAGCCGGCGACGTTCACGAGAAGTGTCGTGACGGAGGATCCGTTCGCATTCCGGACGGTCAACGACACCGTATACGTTCCGGCTGCCGCGAAAGTGTGCGCAGGATTTTGGAGGACGGACGTGTTGGCGCTCCCGGAAGCGGAGTCGCCGAAGCTCCACAGCCAGGTGTCCGGGGAGCCCGTCGACGAGTCCGTGAACTGGACGGATGAGCCCGGCGCCGGCGCGAGAGGCGAGAAGGAAAACGCGGAAGAAGGGGCCGTCCCGGCGCCGCCGGGCGAGAGCGTGATGACGCGCGTAGCGGAGGAGGATCCGCCAGCGTTGGTCACGGTGAGCGTTACGTTGCGCGAGCCCGCCGAGGCAAAAACGTGCGCGGGGTTCTGCGCGGTCGACGATGTTCCGTCCCCGAAGCTCCAGAGCCACGCCGTGGGCCCTCCGGTCGAGCCGTCTACGAAGAAAACGGTCTGCCCGGCTCGGGGAGAGGTGGGCGTGAACGAGAACGCCGCGAGGGGAGGCGGGGGAGTGACGGCGCCGGTGCCGTAGTAGTACTGGATCGCCTGGACGTCGTCGGTCTGGGGAGAAGACGGGTGGCTCGCCGGAAGGATCGAGTGCATCACGGCCGCGCTCTGGTCGGCGGTCGTGGTCGTCGAATGTCGGCTCGGTGGGTCGTCGGAATGGCCGAGGCCGAGCGTGTGGCCGAGCTCGTGGAGCACGGCGGTGCGAAACGTCGCCGAGGAGTAGCAGCCGCCCGTGACCTTCCGCATCCAGACGTTCCCCGACGACGGCGCGAAGAAGTCTCCGTCGCCTTTGAAGGTCGGGGCGGAGCGCGAGGAACCCGGACCGCCGTACCCGATGATGCCGCCGCTCGTGCAGGGGAGAGGATCGGTCCACGCTCCCGGCTCCGATGTCACGTCCAGGTGGACGACCACCGGTCCCGAGCCCGAGGAAGTGCTGTAGCGCACGTCCGTCCCGGGAACGGCATGCCACTGCGCCGCTCCGTTCTGGACCGCGGACACACCGTCCGAGCCGTCCGACAGTCCCGTCTGGGTGCCGCTCGCGGAGATGATGGCGCCGGGTGAGAGGGCCGTGTCCCAGTACCATCGGAACTGGGAGCCCGTGCCCTCAACGCCGCCGATGTTGACCCACAGCGGATGTTTGACGGCGGGCCGGGTTGTCGGCGCGAGGGCGTTGAGGGCTCCGGCCGGCGTCGCATAGAGAGTCGGCGCCGCCGTCGCGCCGGCCGCGGCCCCGCGTAGCGACGCCAGAAAGGATCCCGCGTCGCGCAGCTCGCGAGGGCGCGCGATCGTGGCGGTCTGTAATGCCTGCGCTGTCTGTGGAGCGAGAATCCGAGTGGGACGATTTGAGGCGAGGTCGTCCTCGTCGTCCGAAAAAACGGGCCGCACCGCGAAGGCCCTGCCGGACGCGTCGCGGAGCAGGTCGAATTTCGAGAGGCCGAATTCGGTGAGAGAGAACCCCCCGTCGGCGGGAGCCAGGACCAGGACGACTTCGCCTTCTTCCGCGAACTCGGGGGTGCCGGGAATCCGATACGCCTCGGCTCCGTCCACGCCGCCGGGAAGGTCGAGCTCGAACATGTCGCCGGGAAGGAGAGCCGTGCCGCGGATGGCCTCGAGCACGCGGAGAGTCGTGGCGGTCGAAAGAATGTCCGCGCCCCCATCGGGGAGAGAGGAGTGGCGTACCTGCCGGGACACGACCCGGGCGCGCACGATAATGGGAGAGCGCCGCGCGAGGTCCGCGTCGGAGAGCGGAAGGTAGCTCGCCGCGGAGATCAGCCGGGGCGTCAGAAGAGCCAAGGCCGCGAGGGCGATACCGAGCCCGGAAGAGAGCGGCGCGTACCGGCCGCGGACTGTCATGGAACCCCCGGAAGTTGGCTTGGATTGCTCCCCAAGTTTAGCCGCCGCTCCCGAGTCTGTCCATCGGTTGCACGTACGCGGGAAGTTGCCGCCCCCCGGACCTCCGCCCCCCGGACCTCCGCCCCCCGGACGTTGTCGCCCCCCGGACGTTCCGGTATATTCGCCGCCGCCGCGGGCATAGTTCAGCGGTAGAACGCCAGCTTCCCAAGCTGGATGTCGCCGGTTCGATCCCGGTTGCCCGCTCCACCGTCGCCTCCGCGGAAAGAGGGGTCTCGGCTTTGCCGACCGGCGTCCGGCTCGCGCGGATGCGCGCTCGACCGGGCGCCTGACCGCTCTTTCCGCTCCGGCTCCCGCCGCGCAGGCCTCCTCCTTCCCGTTGGTCAGGAGACTTCCTGTGCGGCGAGCTTAAGTGCCGTCGAGGCTCGTCGAGGTCGCTTTCGTTCGGACGGGATCTGCGCTGCGCGCACCGGCCTGCGGCTCGACTGTGGCCTCGACCGCGGGACTGATCCTGTCCTCTCTTTCGCTCCCTAGCGCGGCAGCGCGACTCGCGTCGGGATCTCTTGTCACCTGGAGAGAGCTGTCCATCTTTTCAGCTACCATGGCGAGAAGCGGAGAGTCACCATGCGGCTCGCCATCGGTGAGTGGGTATTCGACTCGGACACACGCGAAGTGGTCCGGGCCGGCCTTCCCGTGTCCATCTCGCCCAAGGCCTTCGCCCTGCTGGAGCTCTTGATTCGCAGGCGGCGCAAGGCGCTCTCCCGGGCCGAGATCCACGAGCACCTGTGGCCCGGTACCTTCGTCTCTCCGGCGAACCTGGCGAACCTGGTCGCCGAGTTACGCGCGGAGCTCGGTGACGATGCCCGCGATCCGCGGATCATCCGAACAGTCCCGCGCTTCGGCTATGCGTTTCAAGCCGACGCGGCCGCCCCGCCGGGCCAGCCCGCCGGGCGATCTTTTGCGGCGTTCGTCTGCCGTCTGGTGTGGGGCCACCGGGAGATTGCTCTCGAGCCCGGCGACAATCTGATCGGGCGCGA
>JBBSEW010000055.1:0-27139 GCA_038239305.1 Thermoanaerobaculia bacterium
GAGATCGACGACCGCGCGACGCGCCGCATCGAGAACGTGCTCGGGAGCTTCAAGAAGATCGGCGCGCTCGACAAAGACATCAAGAAGATGAAGTTCAAGTCGCGCACGATCAAGAAGGGCACGAAGGCCCTCGCGCGCATCGAGTCGTCGATCGACAAGAAGATCGCCGATATGGCGAAATTGATCCGCGCCGCGGATTTCACGCCCGCCGTTCTCAACCGCGCCATCGGGATTCTCAAGGACATCGACCGCCAGATGTCGGGGCCCGAATTGACGATCCGCCAGGACACCACGACGCTGAAGAAGGAGAAGAATCCCACCCGGATCGACTTCTACAAGCGGCGCATCACGAAATACCGCAAGCTCTTAAAGGAGCTCGAGCAGAAGTTCGGCGTCACGCACGAGGACGTCAAGAAGACGCTTCGCATGGTGCGCGAAGGCGAAGAGGAGGCGGACCAGGCGAAACACGAGCTCATCGTCGCGAACCTGCGCCTCGTCGTCTCGATCGCGAAGAAGTACACGAATCGCGGGCTTCAGTTCCTCGACCTGATCCAGGAAGGGAACATCGGCCTGATGAAGGCGGTCGAAAAGTTCGAGCACCGGCGCGGCTACAAGTTCTCGACGTACGCCACGTGGTGGATCCGCCAGGCGATCACGCGCGCCATCGCCGACCAGGCGCGGACGATCCGCATTCCGGTCCACATGATCGAGACCATCAACAAGCTGACCCGCACCTCGCGCTCCCTCGTGCAGGAGCTCGGACGCGAGCCGAACGCCGAAGAGATCGCGAAGCGCATGGACATGCCCGTCTCGAAGGTCCGCAAGATCATGAAGATCGCGCAGGAACCGATCTCGCTCGAGACCCCGATCGGCGAGGAAGAAGATTCGCATCTCGGCGACTTCATCGAGGACCGCGGAGTTCTTTCTCCGATCGACGCCGTGCTGGTTTCGAACCTCCAGGAGCAGACGCGCCGGGTGCTGAAGTCCCTGACGCCGCGCGAGGAGCAGGTGCTGAAGATGCGCTTCGGCGTGGGAGACGGATCCGAGCACACGCTCGAGGAAGTCGGACGGTCCTTCAACGTCACGCGCGAGAGAATCCGGCAGATCGAGTCGAAGGCGCTGCGGAAGCTCCGGCACCCGTCTCGCGCGAAGAAATTGAAACCGTTTCTGGAGACCATTCGTTGAGCGGGACGCCCCGGCACCGCTTTGGTATATTGCGCAGCGGGACGATCGGGGTCCATAGCTCAGCGGTCCAGAGCCACCGGCTCATAACCGGTCAGACCTCGGTTCGAATCCGAGTGGACCCACCAGGGTCGCGACTCGATAAAGGGGTGCGGACAACTTGTTGAGGCGAAACAGTCGGACGGAAAAAGAAGCGTCGAACGTCATTCCGGGGCGACCCTTAAGCGGGCCGCCCCTTTTCTTTGCGGGGCGTATCGTTTGAACCCTCTCATCGATCAGCTCTATCGCCTTCAAGACCGGCTTCGATTCGTCGATACCCGACAGCGAGAACGCGACACCGTTCCCGAGGAGCTCGCGGACGTCGATCGCGAGCACCAGGAACGCGTGGCCGTGGTGGCGCGACTCCGGGAGCGCCTCGTCGAGGCCGAAGCCGAGCGCCGGCGGGCCGAGGGTGAGCTCTCCGACCACCAGGAGAAGCAGAAGAAGTATCAGGGACAGCTCCGGAGCGTGCAGTCGAGCCGCGAGTACGGCGCGGTCCTGAACGAGATCGATGGCGTCGAAAAGCTGATCCGTTCGACCGAGGATCGCGTGCTGGCTCTCGAGGAAGAGATCGAGAGCGCCCGCAAGGACCTGACGGAGCGGGAAGAGCTTCTTCCGGGTGAGACGGAAGAGCACGAGGAGAAGCTGAAGGACTGGCGCACCACCCAGCGCGCGATCGACGAAGAGCTCGCCGGTGCTCGCGCCGAGATCGCGGACATCGACAAACAGATTCCGCCGCGCGATCGAGCGGAATTCCACCGCCTCATCGAGAAGAAGGGCGGCCTCGCGATCGTCCGCGTCTCGAACGCCTCTTGCTCGGCGTGCCACGTCAAGATCCGACCCGCCGCGATGCAGATCCTCAAGGCTGGACGAGAGATCGTCTATTGCGACAGCTGCAAGCGGATCCTCTACTGGGACGGACAGCCCGGGTGAGGAGAAAGCCGGAGCCGGGAAACCGGAAACGGGAAACGGGAAACGAACCGCTGCCCACGGAGCGCCGTGCGCCGGTCTCGGTTCGGGTCGCGCGCTCCGTTTGAAGTTTCTCGCTTACATCGACGGCGCCGCGCGCGGCAATCCCGGTCCGGCCGGCGCGGGCGTCTATGTCGAGGCGGAAGGCAACCGTCCGTTCGAAGAGCTGTTCGAGCCGCTCGGCCACCAGACAAACAACGTCGCGGAATACAGCGCGCTCCTGCTCGCGTTGACGCGCGCCGAGGAGCTGGCGGCGGACGACGTCGAGATCCGATCAGACAGCCGCCTTCTCGTCGAGCAGGTCAACGGGAACTTCCGCGTGAAGGCCGCACACCTGAAGCCGCTGGTCGCCGACGCGATCCGGCGGTCCCGGAAGTTCAAAAGCTTCCGGCTGATGCACGTTCCGCGGGAACAGAACAAGAAGGCCGACCGCATGGCCAACCTCGGCGCGGACGCGAGCGAGCGGCCGGACATGGGGCCATAAGCCCTCGCCTCTGTCTTACGTCGTCCCGAGACCCGTCCCTTTTCGATGTCATCCCGAGGAATGCAGCGGGGAGGGATCTGTCCTGTGCCTGTGCCCGTGCCTGTGCTCGCGCCTGTGCCTGGGCATGTGCGTGTACGTGTGCCATGAACCCTGGCCGGCGCTCGCGTTCCCCCTCTCCCGGCGGGCCGGGGTGAGGGGCACTCCCATTCCGACGCAGCGATTCTCCCGATAGCTCGATGGATCGCGGAACATGCGACCGCGAGATTCCACCGGGATTCCCCCTCACCCTGCCCTCTCCCCCGGGTGCGGGGGAGAGGGGAAAGCGGCGATCATCCGATTGGATCACCCGATTCCGCGATCACCCGATTCCCCTGTTGGATCATCCGAACACCCGAACACCCCAACATCCGACCACCCGATCACCCGATCACCCGATCACCCGATCACCCGATTCTCCCGATGGATCACCTGATGGATCGTCCGATCACCCGATTCGCTCTCATGCGATCCTCTCTCCGCCATGACCGACTTTCCTGCCCACCCCACGAACATCGCAGCGCGCCTGGCGGCGATCGACGCGCGCATCGCGCGGGCGGCCGATCGGGCCCATCGCGACCCCGCATCCATCTCCCTCCTCGCCGTCACCAAGACCCATCCCGTGGAGGTCGTTCGAGAAGCCGCGCGAGCAGGGCATACCCTCTTCGGCGAGAACCGGGTCGGGGAAGGGGCCGCGAAGATCGAGGCCTTGAAGGGGGAGTTTCCCGGCCTCTCATGGCGGCTGATCGGTCCTCTGCAGTCGAACAAGATCAAGGCGGCGCTACAATGGTTCGGAATGGTGGAAACTCTGGACCGGGAAAGACTTGCCTCGCGGCTGGCCGCCCTTCTGCCGGCCGCGGCAGCCCCGTTCCCGGTGCTCCTCGAGGTCAACGTCGGCGGGGAAGCGACCAAGTCGGGCATCCGGCCCGATGAAGCCGAGGCCCTCGCCCTGGCCGCGCGATCGACGGGGCGCCTGGTCGTGCGCGGCCTCATGACGGTGCCGCCGTTCGATCCGAACCCGGAATCGGCGCGGCCCCACTTCCGCAGCCTGCGCGAGCTTCGAGACCGGCTCGCGGACCGCCTGGGCTCCCCTCTTCCCGAGCTCTCGATGGGCATGAGCCACGATTTCGAAGTCGCCATCGAGGAAGGCTCGACCGAGGTCCGGGTCGGAACCGCCCTCTTCGGAGATCGGACCACCGCATGGGCGTGAGCGATGCGTTTCTCGGCGGGCTGCTCACGGTCGTCTTCGCGATCCTCGACATCCTCAAGTGGCTCGTCATCCTCTCCGCGGTGATCTCGTGGCTGAACCCCGATCCCCGCAACCCGATCGTGCAGTTTCTCTATCGCGCGACCGAGCCTCTTCTCCGCCCGCTTCGCCGGCTCCTACCGGCGCGCCGTACCGGAGGCATCGATTTCTCGCCGATCCTTTTCCTGCTCCTGATTCTCTTCATCGAAGCGTTTCTGTCACGGCTGCTCGCGCGGCCCATGCGAATTTTTTAAGAGCGAGGTCCTCATGGCCCGACTGACGCCTCTCGAGATCCAGAAACACGAATTCACGCGCAAGTGGAAGGGATTCGATCCCGTGGAGGTGGAATCTTTTCTCGCGATGGTCGCCGAGGAAATGGAAGAGCTCGCGCGGGCCAACTCGGACTACGAGGGCCGCCTGCACATGCTCGTCGAGGAAAACGCCGAGCACCGGCAGCGCGAGCGGATCCTCAAGGAAACGCTCGTCGCCGCACAGCGCGCCTCCGAGGACATCCGGTTCTCGGCCGCGAAGCAGGCCGAGCTGATCGTGCGGGAGGCCCAGGACTCCGGCGAGCGCCTGACGCACAACGCGATGCAGCGATCGGCGGAGGTCGAGAAGGCGATTCACGAGCTCAAGATCCAGCGCGCGAACTTCCGGCTTCAATTGATGAAGATGCTAGAGCTCTTCCAGACCGTTCTCGATTTCGACCGCGAGGAGGACGAGAAGGACAGACCGTTGTCCTACCTGACGCGCAAGGCCGAGAAGGGCGAGTCGGCGGGTTGAACCCGCAGCGCGCGTCGATTGTTCGAATAGTGTGATCGGCTGGGAAGAATCGGGTGATCGGCGGGGCCGCCTTTCCCCTCGCCCCCGCGCTCGGGGGAGAGGGCAGGGTGAGGGGGAATGGCTCTTACGCACCACTTCATTCTCGAAAAACGAAGCGGACGCCCCTCACCCCGACCCTCTCCCGCCGGGAGAGGGGGAAAGACAGGAGAAATCGACTCCTTTCCCGCCTTCTCTCGAAGTCCGCAACGCCGCCTGTCTGGCAACGCCTCTGGGAAAAACCTCGCGGCGAGGGCGCGAACAGGGGGAGATCCTCCGAATCGCGAACGCCGCCATCCGAGCGGAAGACGGGCGAATCGTATTCGTCGGCTCGGAGGCCGAGTACGCCCGTGAATGGGCGGCCCGCCCCGCGGCGATCTCGATTGACGCGACCGGGAGAGCGCTGATCCCCGGCCTTGTCGACGCGCACACGCATCCGGTCTGGGCGGGTGACCGGGGGGCCGAGATCGGAAGGCGGCTTGCCGGAGAGAGCTACGCTTCGATCGCGGCTTCCGGAGGCGGGATCGTCGCCACTGTGCGTGCGACACGCGCGGCCTCCGACGAGGAGCTACGGGATCTCCTGCGAGCGCGCCTCGCCCGGATGCTCGCGCACGGAACGACGACGATCGAGGCGAAAACCGGGTACGGGCTCACGGTGGACGACGAGCTCCGCGCCCTCCGCATCCTGGCCGAGAGCCGCGAAGAGGCCTTGCCCCGCGTCGTTCCGACGCTCCTCGCGGCGCATGAGTTCCCGCCCGAATTCGCGGGCCGTCGCAACGAATGGGTGGAGGCGATCGTCTCCGAGATCATCCCGCGAGCCGTCGGTCTGGCGCTGTTCTGCGACGTGTTCTGCGAGGAGGACGTGTTCACGGTGGAGGAATCGCGCCGGATCCTCGCGGCCGGACGGGCTGCGGGAATGGGCCTTCGCATCCACGCGGACGAGCTCGCGCTGTCGGGCGGTGCGCGGCTCGCCGCGGACCTCGGGGCGACTTCCGCCGATCACCTTCTCTGCATCGGGGAGGACGAGATAGCCCTTCTCGCCCGGTCCGGCACCACGGCGGTCCTCCTGCCGGGAACCGCGTGGTGGATGCGCTCACGGCCCGCGCCCGCCCGGGCCCTCATCGAGGCCGGTGTTCCGGTCGCCGTCGCCTCCGATTTCAATCCCGGCACCTGCCTGACGGAATCGCTCGCCGCCGTCGCCGCCCACGCCTGCCTCGACTCCGGGCTGTCCGTCGAAGAGACGCTGACCGCGATGACGCTGAACGCCGCGGCGTCCCTCGGCCTCGCCGGTGAAATCGGGTCGCTCGAGCCCGGCAAGTCCGCGGATTTCGTCCTTCTCGACGCGCCGGACGACCGACACCTCGTCTATCATTGGGGGGTCAACCTGGTCGCCGGCGTCTTCGTACGCGGCGTCTGGGTTCCCAGAAATTTATGACTGATTTTTCGAGACTGCCGCTCAACGAGTTCCTCGACCAGCTCGCGTCGGACGCTCCGACGCCCGGCGGGGGATCCGCCGCCGCGATGGCGGGCGCGATGGGAGCGAGCCTGGCGACGATGGTCGCGGCGCTCACCCTGACGCGGGACAAGTACGCCGCCGTGCACGACCTCATCCGGCCCATCGCGCAGGCGGCGGCGGATGCTCGCCTCGAGTTCATCGCCCTCGCTCGCGAGGACACCGAGGCTTACAACCTGGTCGTTGCGGCTCGGCGGCTCCCCAAAGACACCGACGATCAGAAGAAAACCCGCGACGCGGCCGTGGTGGCAGCCAACCGACGTGCGACCGAGGTTCCGATGCGGACGGCGATGCTGGCCGCCCGGACGCTCGCCGTCCTGCCCGATCTCGTCGAGAAGGGAAACCCCCATGCCGCGTCCGACGTCGGGTCGGCAGCCCTTCTCCTCGAAGCCGCCGCGGAAGGCGCGCTCCTGAACGTCGGGATCAACCTGTCCGGAATCCCCGATACCGCGTTCGTGACCCTGATGCAGAAACAGACCGCGACCATCCAGAGCGACTCTCAGCGCCTCCGCGCGCATGTTCTCGCCGCCGTTCGCAAGCGTTTCTGACGCCGCTCCTCCTCACAAGTCGTTTCTTTTCCGCTACTTCCAAGGGAATAGACTTTACCGAGATTTACCTTGACAGGGCTGTGCCCGTTCGGTATTCTGACTCTATCGAATCGCGCGACTCCTTCCAGGGTCGCGCGTTTTGCTTTCAGCCCTCCTGAATTTTTTCCTATCCCCTTGAACCCGGAGCTCTTGAAGGGAAGGCGGCGATCCGGCCCCCTCCCGTGCGGTTGTACCCGCGCTCGGAATCATCGCTATTCCAGGCCGTTCCGTCGCTCTGTGACCAGGAAACGAGGGAGTCGCGATTTCTCTTGACTCGTCCGTGCCCGTTTGGTATTCTGTCTTTGTTGATCGCGCGACTCCGGAGACGGGTCGCGCGTTTCTGTTTTCAGGCGAGCCCCTCGCGGCCCCAAACCCAGACTCTTCAGGTCTTTGGCTTGTGAGATCCCGCCGCCTCTTGCCTGTTCGAGAACGGTCGGGAAGCCGGCGATCCGACAGAAAGGCCCTTTTGAAGGGATGAAGGTCCGCCTGTGCGGCGATTCGGCAGTGTCCGGCCCCTCACCTACAATCCCCAGCTCCTATGGCGACCCGCACCGTTTACCTCATCGACGCGATGTCGAACATCCATCGCGCGTACCACGCGATCCAGCGGCTCTCGACGTCGGCCGGCAAGCCCACGAACGCGATCTACGGGTTCGTGACCATGCTGCGAAAGATGCTTCGGGAGCACACTCCGGACCTCTGCGCGGTCGCGTGGGACGGGCCGGAGAAGACCGCTCGGCACAAGCAATTCGCGGCCTACAAGGCCAACCGCCCCCCGATGGCGGACGACCTGTCGTCCCAGCTCTCGGACATCCGGGCCGCCCTCGACGCGTACCGGATCCCCATCCTCGAGCTGCCCGGGTACGAGGCAGACGACGTGATCGGAACCCTCTCCACCCGGGCGGCCGCGGCGGGATACGAGGTCGTCATCGTCACCGCGGACAAGGACATGCTCCAGCTGGTCGGCCCTCGTGTCCGCGTTTTTCACACCGGCAAGGAGCAGTTCTTGGACGAGGCGGGCGTCGAGATTTTCTTCGGAGTCAAGCCCGGCCAGGTCGCCGACGTCCTGGCGCTCATGGGGGACTCCGTCGACAACGTGCCCGGCGTCCCCGGAGTCGGCCAGGTCACGGCCAAGAAATGGATCACGGAGTACGGCGACCTCCCGACCCTTCTGGCCAGGGCGGACGAGATAAAAGGGAAAGTCGGCGAGAGCCTCCGCCAGAACCGCGAGGCGGCCCTTCTCTCCCGAAGCCTCGTCGGCATCCCGACCGACCTTCCCATACCGTTCGATCCGGAAGAGCTGCGTTCTTCGCCCCCGGATTCGTCGAAGCTCAAAGAGCTCTTCGTGCGGCTGGAATTTCATTCGCTCGCGGCCGAGATTCAGGGCGAGGCCGCCACGCCGCCCGAAGTGGTGTCGCAGCGGATCGAATCCGCCGCCGGCTTCTCCGGGACGGCAGGACTCGCCGGCATCGCTCTCCTTCACCGGGACGGGCGCAGCCTGCTCGGCGTGTCCGACGGCGCCCGGACGGAGATCGCCGAGGATGACGACGCGCGTGTCGCCGAGATCTGGTCGCGCATCGACCGGCCGGGCGCGCGATTCGCAATGGCCGATGCCAAACCGCTCGACGCGCTCCTGGCGCGGGCGGGCCGCTCCGTCGCCGGTGACCTCTTCGACGTGTACCTCGCCCAATACGTCCTGTCCTCAGGGGTCGCCAATCCGGAAGTCGAGCCGATGGCGTTCCAGCGCCTCGGACAGAAGCTCCTGTCCGACAAGGAAGCGGGCGTCTCGTCGTGCGCGCTTCCCGAAGGCTACGAGATCGCGAACGCCGACCGCTGGATCGCGGAACGGGCCTCCGCGTCCGCGACCCTCGCGGACACGCTTTCGGCGGAGCTCGCGGCTCGCCCGACGCTCGACCGGATCTACCGCGATATCGAGCGTCCGTTGACTCCGGTCCTCGCGCGGATGGAGATCGCGGGAATCGCCATCGACGTCCCGCTCCTGCACGAGATCTCGATCCGGATGGAAACCGACCTTCGGGCGATCGAGCAGAAGGTGTGGGCCGAGGCGGGCGAAGAGTTCAACATCAACTCTCCCGTCAAGCTCGGCCAGATCCTGTTCGAAAAGCTCGGCTATCCGGTGCTGAAGAAAACCGCGAAGACCCGTTCGTCGTCGACGGGCGTCGAGGTCCTGACCGAGCTTGCGGAGCGCGGGTATCCGCTGCCCAAACACGTGCTCGAGTTCCGCGAGATCTCGAAGCTCAAGGGGACGTACGTCGATGCGCTGCCGGCGATCGCCGATACCGCCGGTCGCGTGCACTCCTCGTTCCGACAGACGGTTGCTGCGACGGGACGGTTGTCCTCATCCGATCCCAACCTGCAGAACATCCCCGTGAGGACCGAGGCCGGACGCGAGATCCGCAAGGCGTTCATCTCGCCGCCCGGCCACATGCTGGTGGTCGCGGACTACTCGCAGATCGAGCTCCGCATCCTCGCGCATCTCTCCGGGGACGAGGCTCTGATCCAGGCGTTCGAGGAAGGCCAGGACATCCATCGCGCGACCGCGGCGAAGATCTTCGGCGTCTCCCCCGACCTCGTGAGCCACGAGATGCGCTACGCCGCGAAGCGGATCAACTTCGCGCTCCTCTATGGAATGGCCGCGTTCACGCTCGGCAAGGAGCTCGGCGTCTCGACCTCCGAAGCCAAGAGCTACGTGGATTCCTACTTCGCGCAGTTCCCCCGGGTCCGCGCCTGTCTCGACGGCATCCTCGACGAAGGACGGGCCACGCGCGAAGTCACCACGATGTTCGGCCGCGTCCGGCCGATCCCGGACATCGCCGCGTCGAACCCCAACGTCCGCGGCAACGCGGAGCGGATGGCCTTGAACGCCCCGTTCCAGGGCGCCGCCGCGGACATCATCAAGATCGCGATGATCCACCTCGACCGACGGCTGGCCGAGGATCGCCTCGCGTCGAGGCTGATCCTCCAGGTCCATGACGAGCTCGTGATCGAGGCGCCCGACGCCGAGGTGGAGGCCGTCACGGGCCTCATCCGAGAGGTCATGGAAGGCGCCGCCAGCCTCAGAGTGCGCCTCGCCGTCGACGTCGGTTCCGGCCGGAACTGGCTCGCCGCCAAGTGAGCCGGCTATATATACTTCGCGCTAATTCATGACAGCTCCGGCACAACTCGGGCGGGCGCGGGCGGCGGGAGTCCTTCTGACTTTCGCCCTGAGCGCCGGCGCGCTCTCGGCGCAGCAGCCGCCGGCGACGACTCCGGCCGCACCGCCACCTCCGGTCGCGGCTGCTCCGATCCCGGCGACGGTGTCGGCGTCGCAAGGCTCGCCGTCTTCGGCGGCTTCCTCGGCTTCTTCGGCGGCTTCCTCGCCGGCTGGCGCCGCGGCGCCGCTCCGCCTGACCGCTGCGCCTTCCGTGCGCGTCGAAACGCTGCCGCCAGAAAACCCGTTCGGCCTCGCCGCCGAGTCGCCGGCGGCGCTGCCTCCGAAGCCGGCTTTCATCGAGCAGGTCGTCGATGTCCCGTTGTATGCCGCCATCCATGTCGATCGAACCGGAAAACCCCTGGGCTCCCGCCGTCCCCGCGATCCGATCCCGTCGCTGAGTGCGGATCAGAAGAAGTCGTTCGATCGCTGGGTCTTCGAACCGGCGCGCAAAGCCGGGCAACCCGTCGAGACGTGGGCGAGCTTCCGGCTCGACCTGCACGTCGAGTTGAAAGCGCCGAAGATCGAACAGATCGCGTTGATGCCAGTTCTCCCATCGTCACCGCTCCCCGTCCCGTTCGAGTGGGGAGCGGATCAGGCGTGGTACGACGCCGTCAAGGCGGCGTCGCCGGCCGACGGGACGATTCCGATTGAGCAGGTCGATACGCTCGCCGTTCCGAAGAAGACGAAATGGGACGCCGACTCGTTCAAGGGGCCGTTCTCGCTCCGTATGTGGGTGCGGATCACAGCGGCCGGACGCGCCGAACGCATCGTTCCGATTCAGGCGAGCGATCCCGTGCTCCTGGCGGACATCCGCAAACAGATCTCGACCTGGCAGTTCCGGCCGGCCCGCGCCAACGGCCAGGCCGTGGACTCGTGGAATGAGCTGACGGTGGCGGGCCAGATCGGCTACTCCGTCGACGTCAAGCAGATCGCGAACCTGCGCAAGACCCTCCCGGACGCCGACGCGAAGCGCTGAACGCGACGCGCGAAACGGGAGAGCACTCTCCGACGTGCCCGGCACTCCTCCTCACGTCCGTCTCTTTCGAGGATGGGTGTCACGCATCCTCACGCGGCTCGTCCGGGCGGACGCAATCACCCTGGGAACCGGGATTTTCCTCTCGCCCGGCGCCGCCGCGGAGATCGAATCGGGGACGCGACTCGGATCCCGGCTTCTCGCCCACGAGCTCGCGCACGTCGAACAATACGCGCGCGATGGCTTCGCCCCTCTCCTCTACCGCTACGCGCTCGCGTACGCGCTCGGCCGGAAACACGGCCTGTCCCACGATGAGGCCTATGCCGCCATTCCCTACGAACGCGAAGCGGTGTCGAAAGAAGACGGCTGACCCAGGGAGAGAAAGCGCACTCCTGTTGGGACCTCGCGATCTCGCGATCTCGCGATCTCATGATCTCGCGATCAATCGAACTATCGGGAAGAATCCGGTGATCGGGTGATCCGGTGATCAATCAGGGGAATCGGGCGAGGTGAGGCTCGACGAAGGAACGGGGACGCCCCTCACCCCGGCCCTCTCCCGCCGGGAGAGGGGGAACACGCGTTTCTTGTTCTAGTCTCGTAATCTCGCAATCCCCGAGCGCTTTGAAAAATATGCCACGCGGCGACCCAGGACGCGCCCGAGCACTCCGTGATGACAAGCAACCTCCTCGAATCGACGAGCCCGTCTGATCAACCACTCGCAACGGGAGGAGTCTCCTGACCGGAGGGAAGGAGGAGCCTCCCGTTGCGGGAGCCGGCGCAAGCATCACTCCGCTCGGTCGAGGCCGCATCCGGCCGAGCCGAGCAGCTGTCGCCACTCGACATCCTTCGCGCACCCGGGACGATCTCGTGAGTCAATCCCTATCGCGGCGCCGGCGACGAAAGGAGGAGCCTCCCGTTGCGGGAGCCGGAGCCAACCTCAATCCGCTCGGTCGAGGCCGCATCCGGCCGAGCCGAGCAGCTTTCGCCACTCGACATCCTTCGCGCACCCGGGACGATCTCGTGAGGCAATCCCTATCGCGGCGCCGGCGACGAAAGGATCTCCCGCCGGTCCCCCACCCGACGGGTCACCTTCGTCTCGTCCAGGTATTCGAGCAGGGGGATGGCGAGCCGGCGCGTCAGGCCGAACATCTCCTTGAACTCGGCGATGTCGATCGAAGGGCGTCCGCAATCGCGCAGCTTCGCGGCGACTCCCTCGACGGGCTCGCGAGCGATCAACCATCCGCCCGGCAGGCGCAACAATCCGCCCTTTTTCACCAGGTAGCCCGAAAGGCCTTCAATGACTTTCTGCTTGTGGCCGACCTCGCGCGTCACGTCCAGAAGGGACGGCGGGTCGAGCCCGCGTTTCCGGTAGGCCTCCAGAATCCGGGACGAGAGATCCTGGTCGGCCACGGGAAGATCGTTCCGGCCCGGGGCGCGCGCCTCTTCCCCCGCGATCGTGTACGCCCCCCGGCCGACGAGGGCACCCTCGAGGGCTTCCGACCATCGCGCGTCGGTGGATTCGGGCAACAACCGCGCGAGCAGGGTCCTTCGGGAAACGCCGACGCTCCCCCCCGCCGCGAGCAGGTTTTCCATCTCGACGCCCGCTCGGATACAGAGGCGCGCCAGAATCGACTCGGCGATCCACCGCTCCGGCGAGCGCCGCAGGGCGTGAATCGCTTTCGCAGCCGCGGGGCCTGCAGCCGCTTCTCGAATCCGCAGGGTCGAGACACCTGCCCGGGCGGCCAGCGACTCCTCGGAGGCGCCCGCCTCTTTTCCCTGCTCGATCCAGAGCGTGATCCGGTCCGCGAGGCCTCCCTTCTCGAGCCGGTCGAGCACGACGCGCGTCTCGTCTCGCGCCCGGCGCATCGGAAACGCCAGGGAGTCGAGGATCACGCCGCCTCCGATCGTCTCGACGGGCGAGAGCCGGCGCAGCACGAATCGGTCGCCGGGTGCCGCCGCGACAGGCGCAGAAAGCCTCAATTGTGCGCGACCCGTTCCTCCCGGGATTATCGCGGCCGCGTCCAGGGTGCGAATGCGCGCCCTCTCCTCCGAAGAGAAGTGGTGGAACGAAAGGCGCGAGCCGCTGCGAACTTCCGGCGCTCCCGGAAGAAGCTCGATTCGGACCGTGATCAGGGACGTCGTCGCAAAGGCACCCGGGGTCGCCAGCATGAATCCTCGCCGCAGATCCGCGAGCTCGACGCCCGCGAGGTTGGCGCTGACTCTCTCTCCCGCGCGGGCATCGCCGGTCTCGGAGCCATGGACCTCGAGCCGCCGCACGCGAACCGGCTTGCCCGCGGGCAGGAGGTCGAGCTTCTGGTCCCGGGAGATCGTCCCGGAGACGAGGCTTCCCGTTACGACCGGGCCGAATCCGGGCACCGAAAACGCGCGATCGATCGGCAATCGAACGAGCAGGCTTTCCCGATCCGCCGCGCCGGCTTCTTCCGCGAGAGCCACGATCGCGCGCTTCAAATCCGGCAGGCCCTCCCCCGTCTTCGCCGACACGGGCACGATCGGAGCATTCTCGAGAAAGGACCCGGCCACCAGGTCGCGCACGTCGGAAACCGTCACGCCGAGCAGGTCCGGGTCGACCCGGTCCCTCTTCGTCACCGCCACGATCCCGCGGCGGATGCCGAGCATGCGGACGATCTCGAAGTGCTCCCTCGTCTGGGGCATGACCGACTCGTCCGCCGCAACGACGAGCAGCACGGCATCGATCCCGCCGGCCCCCGCCAGCATGTTCTTGACGAACCGCTCGTGGCCCGGCACGTCCACGAACGACACCCGTACCTCGTCCCACTCGGCGTGCGCGAACCCGAGGTCAATCGTGATGCCCCGGCGCTTCTCCTCCGGCAGCCGGTCCGCGTCGATGCCGGTCAGAGCCTTCACAAGCGTCGTCTTGCCGTGGTCGATGTGCCCGGCCGTGCCGATGAGGAAACGCTTCACGTGGGGGAGGATATGTGAAGGAGAGCTTCCATTCTCCGTTCTCAGTTCTCCGTTCCCGTTCTCCGTTCTCGTTCTCTGTTCTCGTTCTCCGTTCTCGTTCTCAGGTCTCCGGTCTCAGTCGTCAGTTGTCAGTCGTCAGTTGTCAGTTGTCAGTTGCAGGGGTCACTCATGGCCACTCGGCTGTCTGGGTTGTTTCTTACTCACCATTCGTGACGATCGACCTGGGGAGTTGTTCGATGGCCGATAGGCGGCGGGGGGGCGGACAAACACTCCGCCTGGCGGGATCGGTGCCGAACGACCGCCGCTGATATTCTCCGAGCATGCTGGCTCGCCTGGAAGCCGACCTGAAAACCGCGCTGAAGGCCGGGGAGAAGCGCCGCGTCTCGACCCTTCGACTTCTCCTGTCGGCATTGAAGAATGAGCGCATCCAGCTTCAACGCGCCCTCACCGACGAGGAGATCGAGGCGGCGATCCGGCGCGCGGCCAAGCAGCGCCGCGAGGCCATCGAGCAGTACGGGCTCGGCGGCCGGACCGACCTCGTCGCCGCGGAAACCGAGGAGCTCGAGATCCTCGAGGCATACCTCCCGAAGTCCCTCTCCGAGGGCGAGCTCGAAGAGACCGTCAAAGCGGTCATCACGGAAAAAGGGCTTCAGACCGCCAAGGACGTCGGCGCGCTGATGAAGGAGCTCATGGTGCGTCACAGAGGTCGCGTGGACGGCAAGCGCGCCCAGGAGATCGCGCGCCGGCTCCTTCCGTGAGCTCCTCCGGCTCCGAGATGGGTGCGCCTCGCCGGGCGCTGCGCGAAGAAGTCGAGGTCAAGATTCCGTGCGCCGATCTGGAACCCATCCGGGAGGCCCTCCGCGCAAGGGGTGCCCCCCTCTCGCACCCCCGGCACTTCGAGTCGAACGACCTCTTCGACGACGCCGACCGACGGCTCTCCGATCAGGGCCGGACCATTCGACTCCGGCGCGCGGCCGGCCGCGCGATCCTGACGTTCAAGGGCGTCGCGCGGTTCCAGGCCGGCATCAAGACCCGCGAGGAGCGCGAAACCGACGTGTCCGATCCGGGAGAAATGGAGGCGATCCTCGCGGGCCTCGGACTCGTGCCCCGATTCCGATATGAGAAGTATCGCGAAGAGTGGAGCCTCGAAGGGTGTGCGATCGCTCTGGACGAGACGCCCATCGGGACGTTCGTGGAAGTCGAAGGAGCGCCTCCCGCGATTCGAAAAGTGCTCGTGATGCTCGACCTCGACTTCGCGGCGGCGCTTCCGTACTCCTACGCCCGGCTCTACCGGGACCGCCGCCTGGAAGATCCCTCGCTTCCGGCGGACATGGTGTTTTCGGAATCCGAACGCGGCGGCGCGTGACGCGTTCCCGGTCGTGCCGTCACCGGTGCCGGCCATGATCCCTTCCTCCCGGCCGGCAAGCCGGGTCAACCCCCGCGCCTTCCTGCTCGCGGCCGGACGCGGAATGCGTTTTCGTCCGGTCACCGAACGAATCTCCAAGCCGCTCCTTCCGTATCTGAACGTCCCGCTCGCCCGAGCCCACCTCGCGCATCTCGCGCGGTTCGGCGTTCGCGAAGCCGGCGTGAATCTCCATCATCTCGGCCATCAGATCGAGCAGCACTTGGTCGACGGCGCGTCGAAACTGCCAAAGCTCGTCTTCTTCCCCGAGCCCCGGATCCTGGGCACGGCGGGCGGCCTCGCGAACGCGGCCGGATTCCTCTCGGGCGGAGATTTCCTCGTCATCAATTCGGACGCCGCCATCGAGCCCGACTACGGACGACTTCTCGAGCGCCACCGCGAGAGCGGCCGGCTCGCCACGCTTCTCGTCGTACCCAATCGGGAGCCCGACCGGTATACGCCTCTTCAATCCGAAGGGGACCGCGTCACGGGCTTCGGGAGAGAGAGCGGCGGGAGCCGGGATGAACCACTTCTCTTCACCGGCGTCAGTGTGCTCTCCCCTCGGCTCCTTGCCGACATCCCTCCGGGCGAGAGCTCGCTCGTCGACCTGTGGAAGCGCGTCCTCGAACGGGGGCAGGAAATCGGCTGGCTCGAGCACGACGGCCCCTTCGCGGACCTCGGCGAGCCCGGCGATTTCCTCCGCTCGTCTCTCGAAGCGCTCGCGCGCGGCGGACCGTTTCCTCCCGGAGCGGGGGTCTTCGACGAGAGCTCCCGGGTTCTTTCCCTCGGTCCGAGCGAGCTCGCCGCCGCGGGGGCGGACCTCCACGCCTGCGTGATCGGCGATGCGGCACTGGGAACAGGGGCACGACTCCGGAACTCCGTCGTCTGGGGTGGAGCCCGGATCGAATCGGGTGTCTTTCTCGAAAACTGTCTCGTCGCCGGCGGCGTCGTCGAATCGAACGTTCGGCTCCGGAATGCGCTCCTGTGGGCCGCGCCGGGAGAGAGAGCGGTCGCGATCCCCCTGGCGGACGCCGCTCATGGCTTCCACGCCCGGTCGCCTCGCCTGTAATAGAGCGTTCGGATTTTCGCCGAACGACCGAAGACCCGCACGACGGCCATGCGGTCGTGCCCGTCCCAGAGGTAGATCGAACCAGGGGTCGATTCGCCAATCGGCGAAAACGAGCAGATGTCCGACGCGTTGAATCGGATGGGATCCGAGATCCGGTCGAGAAACGCCCCGTCCTGACCGGGATCGGGGACGGGATCGACCGTCATGATCGCGGGAAGGACGTCGTTGCGGGTCCAGGGAAAGCTCGCGATCGGCCGGTCAATGCCCCGCGTGATGTCGGCCGTTCGGATGCCGTTGCCGTTCCCGTCGGCGTAAATCGTCCATTCATACCGGTCCCCGTTCAGGCGGAAACGAAGTCCCACATAGCGGCCGCGCGAGATCGCCAGCCCGCGCGCATGAAAGAAGGCGGCCCCGGTCTCGGCCGCCGCGGAGCGCACGGCGACGGAGGACTGAAGCGCAAAGATGCCGGGCACCGCGATCGCGAAGATCACTCCCGCCACGGTCAGAGTCAGCAGCATGCCGACGGCGGAGAAGCCTCGCGGGAAGGACCCGGGGCCGCGCGAGCGGCCCCGGGCAGGCGGAGTGATCACCGTCCCTTGCCCAGGGAGACGGTGGTGGAAGCAGCTTTCTTCCCCGAGGAGCCCTTGGCCGAACGGGGAGAACCCGACCGGACCTTGGCAGCCAGGGTCGTCGGGCCCGACAGCGCGACGTAGGGTTTGAGCTCGGTAAAGAGCTTCTCCCCGACGCCTTTGACCTCCATCAGCTCTTCGGGCTGGCCGAACGAACCGTGGGCCTTGCGGTACTCGACGATCCGCTCGGCCGCCTTGGCTCCCACGCGGGGGAGGAGGGCGAGCTGCGTCGCCGAGGCCTGATTGATGTTCACTTTCTTCCCCGCGGCGGAGGCTGCATCCGGCGCGTCGGCCGCGAGCCCCGCCGCACTGACGAGCGCCAGGAGCGCCCCGGCGGCGAATCGGTGTGATGTCTTCATTTCGGAATCCTTTCGTTGGTGTCGTTTCTCGTCTTCTCAATCGTTGGAAATGGCATGTGTCCAATGTCTCGATGCGGTTGCGGGCCTTCGATGTGTCCTCATCGGGTCCTCGCGATCAGGCGTTCTCCATCGGCTCCTCCTTTCTTCTTGGACATCCGACAAGGCGAGAGGCGTGCCCCGCCACGCGGATCCGGGGAAGCTCTTGAAAGGACGGGAGATCGGGGAATTCCTCCGCGAGCGGACTCCGCTGCGATCGACAAGTTTTTCTGTCGCCTCGATTCCCGTCTCTCGCAAAAGCACCGACGGGCAGGACGAAGCCGCCACCCGCAAGCGTTCTTGTCAGCCGCCCGAACTCTTGTCGGTGCGCGGCGGATACACTGCCGGGCGATGGCGAAAGTCGAGATCGTGGTCGGCGTCTCGGGCGCTTCGGGAGGACTTCTCGCGCGGCGCTTCGTCGAGCTCGCGCTCCAGGCTCCCGAGCTCGAACGCCTCCACCTCGTCCTGTCGGATTCCGCCGTGCGCGTCGCCCGGACGGAAATCGATCCTTCGATTCGATCGGCTGCCGACTGGGTGTCGGGGCTCTCTGCCGGACGCCGCGAGCGGGGCCGCCTCGAAGTGCACGCGAACACCGAGGTGGGCGCGTCGATCGCCTCGGGCTCCTATCCCACGGGCGGCATGATCGTCGTTCCCTGCAGCGCGGGAACGCTCGGCTCGATCGCCAACGGAGTCTCGAGAGGACTCCTGCAGCGCGCGGCGGACGTCTGCCTGAAGGAGCGACGGCCGCTCATTCTGGCTTTCCGCGAGTCGCCCTACTCGCTCGTCCACGTGGAGAACATGCGGCGCGTGACGCTGGCGGGCGCGATCGTCGCTCCGCCGAGCCCCGCTTTCTATCTCGCGTCCCCCTCGATGGATCGGTTCCTCGACGCGTATTGCGCGCGAGCGGCCCGCTGGCTCGGCATCCGGACTCCGGGCCCGGACGACCGATGGACGGGGGAGGCGGGCGCGCGAGAAAAGCCGGCCGCCCGGCGGCGATCGAGAGAGAAAAAGTGAGCGCCTCTCGCGGCGTCGTCCGATCGGCGCGGACGACGCTCGAGATGATCAAGTTCTCCCACACTCTTTTCGCGCTGCCGTTCGCGCTCCTCGCGGCTGTCCTCGCCGCCGGGAAAATTCCGAATCTTGCGACGCTCTCCTGGATTCTCCTCGCGATGGTCGGCGCGCGCAGCGCCGCGATGGCCCACAACCGCCTGGCGGACCGTGCTCTCGACGCCGCCAATCCGCGGACCGCGGGGCGCGCGCTGCCTGCGGGGCATCTCTCGGCCGGGTTCGTGCGCGTCTTTCTCGCGGCGTCCGTCGTCCTGTTCCTCGTCGCCGCGGCGAGCCTGAACAGGCTGACGCTCTGGCTTTCTCCCGTTGCGCTGGGACTTCTCTTTCTCTACTCGTACACGAAGCGGTTCACCTGGGGCTCCCACTTCGTGCTCGGCCTGTGCCTCGCGGTTGCCCCGGTCGGCGCGTGGATCGCCGTCACGGGAGCCTTCGCGCTCGCGCCGGTTCTCCTCGGGCTCTGCGTGCTCTTCTGGACCGCGGGATTCGATGTGATCTACGCCCTCCAGGATGAAGAGCACGACCGGCGCGTCGGCCTCCAGTCGATTCCCGCGCGATGGGGCGCCCGGTCCGCGCTCATCGTGTCCGCTGCGCTCCATGCGCTCATGCTTCCGCTTCTCGTCGCTGTCGGGAGGCTCACCGGGTCGGACGGACTCTTTCTCGCCGGGATCGGCGTGACAGCCGCGGCGCTCGTCTACCAGCACGCCATCGTCCGGCCCGGAGACCTTTCCCGGGTGGACGCGGCCTTCTTTACGGCGAACGGGCTCGTATCCACCGCGCTCGCCGTCTTCGGTATCGCGGACGTGCTGGTCCGCTGAGCCAGGAAAGCCGGCCGGCCCCAGCGCACATTCCGGGCGCGTCCGCGCGGACCCGGCGCCGGAGTAAAATCCCGCTCGAATGGCCATCCCCTCGGAAGGCGACGTCAAGCTCCGTCACGTGGCCATCGACGGCCCGATCGGAGTCGGGAAGACTTCGCTCGTCGAGCTCCTCGCCAGGCGATTCCACGGGACGCAGGTTCTCGAGGACGTCGACAATCCATTCCTCGGCGAGTTCTACAAGAAGAAGAAAGGCTCCGCGTTCCAGACGCAGCTCTTCTTTCTTCTCTCGCGGTACCAGCAGCAGAGGGAGATCGCGCAGATCGACCTCTTCACGACGCTCGTCGTCGCCGACTACCACTTCCCGAAGGACAAGATCTTCGCCTGCCTGAACCTCGACGACTCCGAGCTCCTGATTTACGACCGGCTCTATACGTTGCTCTCGGAGACGGTCCCGAAGCCCGACCTCGTGATCTACCTGCAGGGGTCGCTCGAGACATGCATGAAGCGCATCAAAAAGCGCTCCCGGTCGATCGAGAAGGGAATCACGCCCGAGTACCTGAATCAGCTCATCGAGGCGTACAACTATTACTTCTACCACTACGAGGAGACGCCCCTCCTCGTCGTCGACTGCAACGAGATCGACTTCGTCAACCGCCCCGCCGACTTCGACGACCTCGTCGCCCAGATCCAGCGGGCAAAGAAGGGCGTGCAGTACTACGTGCCGGCGGCGCACCAGAGCTAAGCCCCGCGCTCACACAGGGAGCACGTCCCGGATCGCCTCCATCCAGAATCGCCTCCACGCGCATCCCGCGAGGCGAGCCGGCTCGCCCCTCCCCTCTCCACCCGCGACAGCTTGGGGAGAGGACGGGTGAGGGGGGCAAGCCCCCATCGTCCACCTGCCCGACTAACTCAGTTCAGTAATCCCCCCCTCACCCCAGCCCTCTATCCCTGCCCGCCCTGCCCGCCCTGCCCGCCCTGCCCGCCCCGCCCGCCCCGCCCGCCCCGCCCGCGGAGGAAGGGAGTTGCGCCCCATCCGCTCTATACTTCCCCCACGCCCTTTTCGGCGGCGATCTCTTTCCGGGACGTCGACCGAGGGGAAAGGAGCGCGCGTATGGCCAGCCTTTCGGATACCTCTCCCGTCAACGTTCCCTCCTTCGTCTCGTCCAAGGGGCGGGACAAGATCGCGATGATGACGGCCTACGACGCTCCATCCGCCGCGCTCCTCGATGCCGCCGGGATCGACGTCCTCCTCGTCGGCGACTCCGTCGAGATGACCGTGTACGGCCGGCCCAACACGCTCACGGCCACGATGGACTCGATGGTGCGGCACACCCGCGCGGTGGCCGACGCCGCGAAGCGCGCCCTCGTGATCGGCGACATGCCCTTTCTTTCCTACCAGGCAGACCCGCGCGACGCGGTCCGGAACGCCGGCCGTCTCCTGGCCGAGGGCGGCGCGGCCGCCGTCAAGGTCGAGGGCGGACGGCGGATCCTGCCCGCGATCCACGCGATGCTCGCGGCCGACATTCCGGTGATGGGACACGTCGGCCTGACGCCGCAGTCGTACCGGAAGTTCGGGGGTTTCAAAGTGCAGGGCAAGGGCGTCGAAGCCGCTGCCGAAATCCGGGAGGACGCCGAGGCGCTCGCGGAGGCGGGCTGTTTCGGCCTCGTCCTCGAGTGCGTCCCGGAAGACCTCGCGGCGGCGATCACGCGGGCGGTGGCCGTCCCCACGATCGGCATCGGCGCGGGCATCGCGTGCGACGGCCAGGTCCTCGTGTTCCAGGACGTCATGGGCCTGACCGGGAAGGCGACGCCCCGGTTTGCGCGGCGCTACGCGGAGCTCGCTCCGATCATCGAAGAGGCCGCGCGCGCGTTCACGCGGGATGTCCGGAGCGGGCAGTTTCCGAGCGCCGCCGAAAGCTTCACCGGGGGCGCGGCGCCCGCCCTGCGCCGCATTTACTGACGAGGCCTTCTTCCGGCTTCCGGCATCTCGATCCGGCGATAGGCTAGTCCGCTCATGAAGACTCTCTCGGAACCGGACGAGCTCCGGGCTGCGGTCGCCGAGGCGCGGCGGGCCGGGCGTTCCGTCGGCTTCGTGCCCACGATGGGCGCGCTCCACGCGGGGCATCTGTCCCTCGTCCGTCGCGCGCGCGAGGAGTGTGGGCTGGTCGTCGTTTCCATCTTCGTCAACCCCAAACAGTTCGGTCCGGGGGAGGACCTCGCGCGATATCCGCGGCGTCTCGAAGCGGACCGCGAGCTCCTCGCCGCCGCCGGGGCGGACATCCTGTACGTGCCCGAGGCGGCCCGGCTCTACCCCCCTGGATTTTCGACGTCCGTCGAGGTCGGCGGGGTCAGTGAAGGGGGCGAAGGCGCCATCCGGCCCGGTCATTTTCGGGGCGTGGCGACCGTCGTGACGAAGCTGTTCGTTCAGGTCGCGCCCGACGCGGCCTATTTCGGCCGCAAGGACCTGCAGCAGGTCGCGGTCGTCCGGCGGCTGATCCGGGATCTCGATTTCCCGATCCGGCTCGTCGTCGGAGAGACGGTGCGCGAGTCCGATGGCCTGGCTCTCTCCTCGCGCAATGCTTTTCTTCCGGAGCAGGAGCGCCCGCGGGCCTCGGCCCTTTCCCGAGCGCTGTTCGCCGCCCGCAAGCGCGCAGATCGGGGGGAGCGCGATGCGCGAGCTCTCGAAACCGATACCCGTCTCGCTCTCGAAGCCGCGGGGCTCGCCGTCGACTACGTCGAAGCGGTCGATCCCGCGACGATGGAGCGCACCGACACCGTGCGGACGGGCATCGCCCTCGCGGCTGCCGTGCGGATCGCCGGCACCCGCCTCATCGACAACGTTCTCTTCGATTCGGATTCCGAAAGGAGCCGCCCGTGAGCGTCGCCGACGTCGACCTGCCGACCACTCCCATCCACGCCGATCTCTTCACTCTCGCGGGGCGGAAGTTCACTTCCCGTCTCATTGTGGGAACCGGCAAGTACAGCTCGTTCGCCCTCATGCGCGAGGCGCTCGTTCACTCCCAGGCGGAGATCGTCACGGTTGCCGTCCGGCGCGTGAACCTGACCGACCGAGGCCAGGAGTCGCTCCTCGACTACCTTCCGCGCAGCATGACGATCCTTCCGAACACGGCGGGTTGCTTCAACGCGGACGACGCGGTGCGGGCGGCGCGTCTCGGACGCGAGGTCGGGCTCTCCGACTGGGTCAAGCTCGAAGTGCTCGGCGACGAGCAGACGCTCTGGCCGGACAACGAAGAGCTTCTCGCCGCGACGAAGACGCTCGTGAAAGAAGGCTTCACGGTCTTCCCCTACACGTCCGACGATCCGATCATGGCGCGCAAGCTCGAGGACGCCGGAGCGGCGGCCGTCATGCCTCTCGGCGCTCCGATCGGATCCGGCCTCGGCATCCAGAATCCCCACAATCTCTCGATCATTCTCGAGAGGGCGAAGGTCCCCGTGATCGTGGACGCGGGGGTCGGAACGGCTTCGGATGCCTGTGTCGCCATGGAGCTCGGGGCAGCCGGAGTTCTGATGAACACGGCGATCGCGGGGGCTCGGGATCCGGTCCGCATGGCCCGCGCGATGCGGGACGGCGTCCGGGCCGGTCGGGATGCGTACTGCGCCGGACGCATCCCGAGGAAACGATACGCGACCGCTTCCTCGCCGACCGAGGGCCGGGTGGAACCGGCCTAACTGCGGCACCCGTACAACTTACTGGCGTCCCGACGGTAGCCGGCGGCGGGCTGCACGGGTCCGATCCCGACCCGCAGAGGCCGTTCTCCGGCCTCCCCGCAACGCGTTCGACTCGCTCCCGTTCGTCCGAAAAGCTCTTGCGCGACCCCGGGGCGCATGCTACTTTGCGCCAGCTTTACTGACCCCGCACCAAGTGACCCCTACCTTTAAGACTCTCCTTCCCCGATCCGTACGCCTTCGCGGGGAGACGTGCGCACGCCCGAAAGGAGGCCGTTCCTAGAAAGAACTACCTTTCGAAGCGCCCGCAATCGTTGCGGACGCGGGCAAAACGCATCGAGTCATCAACTGTTTCGTTTTTAGAAGGGGCGCAAGCCCCGAGGGTAATACCCGGGAGATCGGTAACTTCCATGATGCAGCAATTTACGGACAAGAATCTCACCTGTGTGGACTGCGGTTCGACGTTCCTGTTTTCCGCCGACGATCAGGAGTTCTACGCGCGCAAGGGGTTCACCAACGAGCCGAAGCGCTGCAAGCTCTGCCGCGACAAGCGCAAGGCTTCGTCGGGCGAAGGCCGCGAGCGGACGTTCTACGACGTGACGTGCGACGGCTGCCAGAAGCAGACGCAGGTCCCGTTCAACCCGACGAATGGCAAGCCGGTGTACTGCCGGGAGTGCTATTCGGCGCGTCGGGCCCAGCAGGCTTACTGAGCTTCTCTTTCCGTCTCGAATCCAAGCCCCGGCGACGCCGGGGCTTTTTTCTTGCCCTGAGGCCGTTTGGCACGCGAGACTCCGGGCCGGCCGGGCGCTCCGCCGGCCTCTCGCGCTCCTCGCGTTTTTGCTATCGTCGTCGGGAAGCATCCTTCATGTCCGTTTCCACTCCTTCCGCCCCATCGATCCTCGCCCCCACGAACATCGGGCGCATGATCGGGAACACGCCGCTCATCGAGCTCACGCGCTTCTCCGCCGGCGCGGCCCGGATCTTCGCGAAGCTCGAATGGTTCAACCCGGGCGGCAGCGTAAAGGATCGCATAGCGGCGGCTATGCTGGACGACGCCGCAGCGCGGAACCTCATCGAACCCGGGGGAACCATCATCGAGCCGACGTCCGGTAACACGGGCGTTGCCTTCGCGATGCTCGCCGCCGCGCGAGGTTATCGCTGCGTGATCGTGATGCCGGAGGGATACGGCCTCGCGAAAGGCCGCCTGATGGAGGGTTTCGGCGCAAAGATCATCCGGACTCCCGCCGCGGACCTCATGAGCGGGGCCATCCAGCACGCGCGCGACCTCGCGGCGAAGACTCCCGGCGCATGGCTCCCCAACCAGTTCTCCAATCCTCTCAACCCCCAGGCCCACTACGAAACGACCGGTCCCGAAATCTGGGAGGCCCTGAACGGCCGCGTCGACGCATGGGTCACCGGCGTCGGCACCACGGGCACTTTCACGGGAGTTGCGCGATTTCTCTCCGAGCGCAACCCGCGAATCCTGCGGGTCGCCGCGGAACCGCAGGGCTCGATCCTGGGCGGCGGCGAGCGCGGTCCCCATGCCGTCGAAGGCGTCGGTCTCTCTTTCTATCCGGACATCTTCGACCGGAGCGTGATCGACGAAGTCTCCACGGTCGACGACGCGACGGCGTTCGCGACGTGCCGGCGGCTCGCACGCGAGGAAGGCCTGCTGGCCGGCGGCTCCTCCGGGATCTCCGCCGCCGCGGCGCTGCGGATCGCCCAACGCCTCGGACCGGACAAGACCGTCGTGACCCTCTTCCCCGACGCCGCGGAGCGATACCCCGACCAGGGAATCCTGGAGAAGGTCGGATGACTGCACCCGGTATTCCCCCTCTCCCGGCGGGAGAGGGCCGGGGTGAGGGGCAACCGGCGCGCGATTCAACGCCGATCGTCCGATCCCCCGATTCCCCTGATTGATCACCCGATCACCCGATCACCCGATCACCCGATTCCCGCAATCGCCCGAACCATCAGGAGACATCACTCATGGGTTTCTCCACCGACTGCATCCACGCCGGCAACGCCCCGGACCCTTCCACGGGCGCGGTCGCCGTTCCGATCTATCAGACCTCGACCTACGTCCAGGAGGCGCTCGGGAAGAACAAAGGTTATGAGTACGCGCGCACCCAGAATCCCACCCGGCACGCCCTCGAGGAGAACCTCGCGGTGCTCGAGGGCGGGATCGGCGCGCGGGCTTTCGCTTCCGGAATGGCGGCCGCGACGGCGATCTCGACGTTCGTGAAAGGCGGCGAGCACGTCGTCTGCTCCAACATGACGTACGGCGGGACGTACCGCTACTACACGAAGATCCAGGCGAACTATGGTGTCGAGTTCTCGTTCGTCGACACGACGGATGCGGATGAGGTCCGCCGCGCCTTCCGGCCGAATACGCGTCTTCTTCATCTCGAGACGCCCACCAATCCGACGATGAATATCTGCGACATCGCCCTTCTCTCGCAGATCGCCCACGAGAAGGGCGCGATCGTCGTCGTCGACAACACCTTTGCCTCCCCGTATCTCCAGAAGCCGCTCTCGTTCGGCGCGGACATCGTCTACCACTCGACGACGAAGTTCCTGAATGGCCACTCGGATTCGGTCGGCGGAATCGCCGTCGTCAAGAGCGCCGAGCATCTCGAGTGGCTTTCGTTCGTCCAGAACAGCTCCGGCGCCATCCTCGGCCCCATGGACTCGTGGCTCGTTCTGCGCGGCATCAAGACACTCGTCGTGCGGATGGAGCGCCATGAACAGAACGGGCGCGCGGTGGCGAAGTTCCTCGCGTCGCAGCCCAAGATCCGCAAGGTGAACTATCCCGGGCTCCCGGACCACCCGCAGCACGAGCTCGCGAAGAAGCAGATGAGCGGATTCGGCGCGCTCATTTCGTTCGACATGGGATCCTTCGAGAACGCGGCGAAGCTTCTGGCGCGGGTCCGGATCTGCTCGCTCGGCGAGAGTCTCGGCGGAGTCGAGACTCTGATTTCGCATCCGGCGACGATGACGCACGCGGCGATCCCGGAGCCGGAGCGCAGCAGGCTCGGCGTCACGCCGGGTCTCGTCCGGATCTCGGTCGGCATCGAGGACCTCGAAGACCTGATCGCGGACCTCGAGGTAGCGCTGGAGAACGTGCCGGCTTAGCCGCCGCGATTCCTGTAAGGCCCGATCTCGCGATCGATCGAACTATCTGTCCATCGGGGAATCGAGAGATCTGGGACGATCGGCCGTTGGCCTCGGCAAGACGGCGTTTGGGCGATCTCCAAGAGGGCGGCTTCGCCTTGATGCCAGGCGGGCTACCGCGCGCTGGCGCGGCGGCGGGTCGGAGCGGCAGCCGGTGTGGCTGGTTTCAATGCCTTTTTCCGCTTCGGGTGCTCGGTCGTCTTCGTGATCCAGTCCGCGAATCCCGGAGAGGTTTCGTCGACGCGGTACGCCAGAACTTCCGGAAGCTCATACGTGTTCATTTTCTGGATGGTGTCCCGGACGCCGGGAAACTCGCTCGCGCGCGTCTTGATCAGGAGCAGAAACTCGCCGTCGTCGCAGACGCGGCCCTTCCAGCGGTAGATCGAGTGAACGTTTGGAATGAGATTGACGCAGGCGGCCTGGCGGTTGCGGATCAGGGCATGCGCGATGTCGAGTGCCTGCTCTTCGGTTCCGACGGATGTGACGACGACGATGAGGTCCTGACCACGCATGGAGGGCACATTCCACGCCTCGCGAGCGGTGAAGTCAAGCGTGCTCTCAACGCCCACATACTGCTCGATTGACGAAATCGGGTGATCGGGTGATCGGGTGATCGGGTGACCGGGTGCTCGGTCAGAGGAATCGGGTGATCGGAGGATCGGCGAAAAAAAGAGGAAGGATCGGCGCACTGTTTCCCCTCTTCCCCGGCAACGGGGGAGAGTGCAGGGTGAGGGGCCGATTGCTCCCGGGGAGCCGGGGTCAGTCGTCCTATGTCTGATGTCAAGCCGGTAGGGCGAGGAGCTTCAGCATCCTATTCGTGGTCTGGGCCACAAGTCGTTTATTCGGGTCCGGTGCAGCGCCGCATCATGTATTGCGACCGTCGGAGGGTCACGAC
>JBBSEW010000056.1:0-26549 GCA_038239305.1 Thermoanaerobaculia bacterium
CTTAACGATACGCCCGATGGCCGGGGAGAACCGTCGGGGGGGGGGGGCGTCTCGCCCACCAAAAAAATATGAGCCACCGTGGGCGCCAAAAAATATATAAATTCGGGGGGGGGAGGCCCCGCCGGGGGCGGGCGATCTTGACCCGCGAATATCGGGCGCGCCGGCCGTCTTAGAATCGACGCCGGAGGTTTTCCACCATGCACGTCCGCACCCGACGGGTCGCCGCTTGCGCCGCTGCGGCGTTTTTTCTGGCCGCGCTTTCCCTGTCCGCGCGCGCGTTCCGGTTCGACGACCTCGCTCGCATTCAGCGCGTCGGGTCCTTCTCGCTCTCGCCGGACGGAAAATGGATTGCATACGGGGTCTCGACGCCGGACGTGGTCGAGAATCGGTCGCGCTCGGCTCTCTGGCTGATCGCGGCGGCAGGAGGGGAGCCGCGCCGGCTGACGTCGGGGGAGAAGCGGGACTCAGACCCTTCCTTCTCGCCGGACGGCAGCCGTATCGCATTCCTCTCCAACCGGGATGGGAGCTCGCAGGTGTGGCTTGTCGATCCCGCAGGCGGTGAGCCACGCAAGAGCACGTCGTTTCCTGCGGACGTCGAGGGATTCCGATGGTCACCCGACGGCCGGTCATTCGTGATCGTCGCGAGCGTTTTTCCCGATTGCACGGACGTCGCGTGCCTCGACCGGAAGTTCAAAGTGCGGGAGAAAGCCGTGATCAAAGCGCGGGTCGCCGTGCGCCTCCTCTTCCGCCACTGGGACTCCTGGCAGGACGGGCTCCGGAGCCACCTCTGGAGAGTCCCGCTGCCCGGTTTGGAGCCTGCGGTATCGGTGGACCTGACGCCGGGCGACCGTGACGCGCCTCCCTTCTCGGTCGGGGGCGGCGACGACTACGACGTCTCGCCCGACGGACGGGACTTTCTCTTCGCGTCCAATCATGATCCCGTCGAGGCCGTATCGACGAACGGGGACATCTGGATGGAACCGTTCGCCGGCGGCGGGGCGGTCGAACCTGAGAACCTGACGGCTTCCAACCGGGCGTTCGACGGCTCGCCGCGCTTTTCGCCGGACGGAAAGTGGATCGCCTGGCGCTCCCAGAAGCGCCCGGGCGTCGAAGCGGACCGGTTCACGCTGATGGTGCTCGAGCGCGCGACCGGGAAGGCGCGGGAGCTCACGACGAACTTCGACAATTGGGTCGAGCAGATCGCGTGGGCACCCGATTCACGGTCGATCTATTTCACGACTCACGCGGGGGGTCGCGGTTTCATCTATCGAACCGGGCTCGACGGCGCTCCGGCGCGGCCGGTATGGAGAGGCGGAAGCCCCGCCGGCGTCCAGGTGAGCAGGGACGGCAAGCACCTCTTCTTCGTATCGAGCTCGTCGACGGTCGCTCCCGAGATCTGGACCGTCGCCGCGGACGGCAAGGGGACGGCGTCGCCCGTCACGCATACGAATGACGGTTTCTTCCGCGAGGGAGGCTTCGGGCTGAACGCGCAGGAGCGCTTCGTGGACTCGGCCGACGGGCTCAAGCTCCAGGGATGGCTCGTGCTTCCCCCGGGCTTCGACGCCTCGAAGAAATATCCCGCGGTTCTCCTGATCCACGGCGGCCCGCAGGGCGCCTGGACCGACGGCTGGTCGACTCGCTGGAATCCCCAGGTCTTCGCCGGTTACGGCTACGTCGTCTATGCCGCCAACCCGCGCGGCTCGACCGGGTTCGGCCAGAAATTCATCGACGACATCAGCACCGACTGGGGCGGAAAGGCGTGGGACGACCTCATGCGCCAGACGGACGACCTCATGTCGTTGCCGTACGTCGACCGATCGAAGGTCGGCGCCGCGGGCGCGTCCTACGGCGGCTGGATGGTGGACTGGATCGCGGGCCACTCGGATCGGTTCGCCGTTCTCGTTTCGCACGACGGCGTTTTCGACACGCGCTCCATGTCGCTCGAGACGGAAGAGCTCTGGTTCGCGGAGCGCGAGTTCGGCGGCTGGCCCTGGAAGTCGGACCTCTACGAAAAGTGGAATCCGTCGCTATCGATCGACAAGTTCAAGACGCCGACGCTCGTCGTGACGAGCGAGCGCGATTTTCGTGTTCCGTTCGGCCAGGGCCTGCAGTTCTTTACGGCGCTGCAGCTGAAGGGTGTTCCCTCGAAGCTCCTGACTTTCCCCGACGAGGGGCACTGGGTGTTAAAGCCCGGGAATTCCCGCCTGTGGCATGCCACGGTGATGGACTGGCTGCATCGGTACCTCGGCGGTGCGGAGGCGGATCCCCAGGCGCTCGAGACGGCGTACTCCGTGGCGAAGTAATGGGGCTTCTCTGCAGCGCATCGCCATTCGCGTCGCCCGCAGGAGTGATGGAGAACGATCGTCGGCTTGAAGACGTCCACTTTCGGTTCGATCCGCCCGCCGCCGGCTACGCCTCCCGCCCGAGGCACGCGGCGGCCTTGGGGCGGAGGGAAAGAGCGTGGCCGCCGCTCGTCGTTCGGTCGCAGCCGCAGGGAGGCGGAAGCTCGGCCTCGGTGTGCTCCCTCTCTCATGGCCTCGGCCGGGAGGCTCCGCCGGCGGCGGGCTCCCGTGAGACTTCAGGGCCTCTCCGATCCGATACTCCGATACTCCGATCACCCGATTCCCTTGATTGATCACCCGATCATCCGATCATCCGATCACCCGATTCTGATTGGTCGGAGCGGATCCCTCCCGATTCTCCGCTCGTTCGATAGTTTGTTATTCGATAGCTCGATTGATCGCGAGATCATGAGATCGCGAGATCGCGAAATCCCGAACCAGGAATGAGATCGGTTTCGTGACGAGGTCGAGCTGCTTCGGAGAAAACCGGCGAGGTGTAACCTCGCACGGCCCATGAGCATGCCGCGCCGCATCGTGTCGCTCTGCCCGTCGATCACGGAGACCCTCGTCGCCCTGGGCGCTCTTCAGAGGCTCGCCGCGGTGACGCGTTTCTGCACGCGGCCGCAGGGTCTCCTCTGGGGCGTCCCGCGCATCGGAGGCACGAAGAACCCGGACATTTCCCGTATCCTGGACCTCGCCCCCGACCTCGTCTTCGCGAACGAAGAGGAGAACCGGATCGAGGACGTCCGGGCCCTCGAGTCCGCGGGAATCGAAGTGGACGTGAGCTTTCCCCGAACGGTCCAACAGGTTCCGGACGAGATCCGCCGATGGGGGCGCCGGATCGGCGGTTCGCCGGAGGGTGACGCGCTCGCGGATCGGATGGCGCGGGAGATTGACCGGCTCGAATCCGGCCCGAAGCCTCCGCCGTTTCTCTACGCGTACTGGATCTGGAAGGACCCGTGGATGACGGTCGCGGACGACACCTACGTGGCCGATCTCCTGCGCCTCGCGGGAGGCGTCAACGTCTACGGCCGGGAGGCCGACCGGTATCCGGCTACGACGCCCGCCGAGTCCCTCGAGCGGGGAGCCGATGTCCACTTCTTCCCGGACGAGCCGTATCCCTTCGAGCCCGCCAGGCACGGCGAAGAAATGTCCCGGATCTTCGGATCCGAGAAGGAGCGCCTTTTCGTCCCCGGAGACGACTGGTGCTGGCACGGCTCCCGGACGATCGACGGCCTGTCCAGAGTCGAAGAGCTCCGTAATAAATTCGGTTAACTAATAGATTTTCCGAATTTTATTAGACTCGTTCGAGTCTTTCCTACGAAAGCCGACGGCTGTAAACCGTAAACGCCCGGAGCGACCAACTGCCGGCTCGCCAGCGCTATCGGCGCAGCAGATCCAGAAACTCCTCCCGCACCGGCCGGTTGTAGAAGATCCCGCGGATCGCCGACGTCACGGTCTGCGCGCCCGGCTTCTTGACCCCGCGCATCTCGACGCAGAGGTGGCGCGCCTCGAAGACGACCATGACGCCCTGCGGCGAGAGCTTCTCCTCGAGGAATCCCGCGACCTGCTCGGTCAGCCGCTCCTGGAGCTGCGGCCGCTGGGCGTAGAAGTCCACGATCCGAGGCATCTTGGAGAGACCGATGATCTTGTCGTTCGGGATGTAGGCCAGGTGCGCATGCCCGTAGAAGGGGATGAGGTGATGCGAGCACATCGAGTAGAACGGGATGTCCTTCTCGATGACCATGGCGGCGTACTTCTCGTCATTCGGAAAGAGCGTGACCTTCGGCTCCGCTCCGTCTTCGAGACCGCGGAAGAGCTCCAGGTACATCTTCGCAACGCGCTCCGGCGTCTCCGCGAGGTTCGCGTCCGTGCGGTCCAGCCCGAGGATGTCCAGGATGCTCTCGACGTGCTCCGCGATCCGGGCCGCCTTCTCCGGATCCCGGGCAGGCGTCGAGTTGTCGCCGGCGGTCATGCCGCGCGCGTCTTCTCGAGGAGCTTCGGGATGTCGCGCGCCACCGGGATGTCGTTCGCGATGACTTCTTTGATCTGTCCATCTTTTCCGATGATGAAGGCGGTGCGGGCCGAAAGCCCCTTCTCTTCGATGTAGACGCCGTACTTCTTCGCGACCTCACCCTTCGGATGGAAGTCCGCGAGGAGCGGGTAAGTGATCCCGTTCGCCGGCGCGAAGGCCTTGTGCGACCAGAGCGAGTCGACGGAGATGCCGAGGATCTGGATTTCGTCCCCGCCGGAGGTCGGAAGCAGCTCCGCGCACTGCTTCGTCTCGACCGAGCAGACTGGCGAAAAGTCGAGCGGGTAGAACAGCAGCAGGACGTTCTTCTTGCCGCGGTAGTCCGACAGGGTGACCTTGTCGCCGATGGTGGAAGGGAGCGTGAAGTCGGGGGCGGTATCGCCGGGTGCAAGAGCCATGGAATTCTCCTTCGCTGGTGGTCATAAGCGCGGTGGGCCGCGGGCAGGCGATTGTAATGGAGGTCCAGGGAGGTCCAGGGTGGTAGGGCTGACCGGGTGGGCGGTTCACCGGACAAGCGGCTCACCGGCTCACCGGCTGATCGGAGTGGCCGGTTTCGGCGGCCTCAGCGGCTCGTCTTGCGGAACGCCTGCGTGCTCCCGGCGACGAGAACGAGGGCAATCGCGACGAGCGCGGCCACACTGTGCCAGAGGTCCCGGAACCCCGCCCCGCGAATGATGATGCCGCGCGCGATCGCGATGAAATGGGTCGCCGGAAAAATCTGGCTGAGCACGCGAAGGGGAGCCGGAAGCGAGGTCAGCGGGAAGATATATCCGGAGAGCATGATCGACGGCAGCAGGAACATCTGGGACATTTGAATCGCCTCCATCTGGGTCTTCGCCCTCGAGGAAATGAGAAGACCGAGCGCCAGAAGGGCGAACAGGTAGACGACCGCCAGCCCGAGCAGGAGGAAGAGGTTGCCGTGAATCGGAACGTGGAACACGAAGACCATCAGGAACAGGATAAAGAGGAGCTGGACGAAGGCGAGGGCGAGGTACGGCAGGAGCTTCCCGAGGACGACCGCGATGGGTGATGCCGGCGTGACCATCAGCTGCTCGAGGGTTCCCCGCTCCCGCTCCCGCACGATGGCAAAGGCGGAGAGAAGCGTTCCCGAGAACGTCAGCAGGATCGCGACGAGACCCGGGATGAGCAGGATCGCGCTCCGCGAGTCGGGGTTGAACAGGAAAAGGAGATGCGGTCGGATCGGGATGTCCGCGACCCCCGCCCTTCTCAGGAGCTCCGTCACGGAACGCTCGAGGGCGACTCCATTGACGGCCGAGAGAGCGGCGGTCGAGATCGTGGAATCCGATCCGTCGATCAGCACCAGCACGTCTGCCGGCTGGCCGTTGAGGCGCCGGCGAGCGTAGTCGGGCGGGATCTCGACCCCGACGGACGCCCGGCCCGCAATGATCTCCTCGCGGAGTGCCGCATGAGACGGGGGATGGCCGACGATGTCGAAGTAGCTCGTGTTGACGATGTCCTGGAGGAAGGTCCGGCTCTCCTCTGTGCGGCTTTGATCGAGGACGACGGTTCGGACGTGCCGGACGTTGGTGTCGATCAAACCGAAGACGGCGAGCTGGATCGCGGGGACGAGAAGAGCGAACTGGAGGGTTCCCCGGTCCCGCAGCATCTGTTTCCCTTCCTTCTTCAGGACGGGCAGAAATCCCCTCATGGTGCCGCTCCCGCGGACGCCGGGACGTCCCCCCGGCGTTCGATCTGAGATCGCGTCAGCCGCACGAAGACGTCCTCGAGCGAAGCCGCGATCGTCCGGACCTCGACGGGAGCGCCCGCCGCCCTTCCGAGATCCTGCGCGATGCGGTCCGCGGGCACATCGCTGCTCACCAGGAGGTGGAGCGAGTTGCCGAAGATGGTCACATCCTGGACGTACGAGAGCGTCCGCGATTCGCTCAACAGGGTCGCGACCCCACCTCGCGCGCAGACGGCTTCCAGGCGGCGGGTGCCTTCCGGCGTTACCTCGGGCAGCCTCGTGAGCTCATCGGGCGTCCCTTCGACGAGCAGCTTCGAGAGGTAGAGATACCCCACGCGGCCGCAGCGCTCCGCCTCGTCCATGTAGTGAGTCGTCACCAGCAGGGTCACCCGCTGTGCGGCCAGCGTGAAGAGGAGATTCCAGAGCTCGCGGCGCGCGACAGGATCGATTCCCGCCGTCGGCTCGTCCAGGAACAAGACGCGCGGTCGATGCATCAGCGCTGCTGCGAGCGCGAGCCTCTGCTTCCATCCTCCCGAAAGCTGTCCCGCGAGCCGGTCCCGGTAGGGGCCGATGGAGGTGAGGTCGATGGCCCACTCGCGCCGTTCGACGAGGTGCGCCCCTTTCAGTCCGTAGACCGCCGCGAAGAAGTTGAGGTTCTCGAGAACCGTCAGATCCTGGTAGAGAGAGAAGGCCTGCGGAACGTATCCGATCCGCCGCCGGATCTCCTCCCCGTGCAGGACGACATCCAGGTTGTCGACACGGGCGCGGCCCGCGGTCGGGGCGAGCAACCCGCAGAGAATCCGGATGAGAGTCGACTTGCCCGATCCGTTGGGGCCGAGGAGCCCGTAGATCTCGCCGCGGGGCACCGTCAGCGAGACGCGGTCGAGCGCGCGCACCTTTCCGAAATCCCGCGTCACCCCTTCGACTTCGATCCCGTTGGGAGAGTCCGCCGGGGCGACGGGCATCGTCTCGTTTGTCGTCATGTCGTCATGTCGTCCTTCGTCGTCATTCGTCGTCCCGTCGTCCCGGCGTCCCTTCAGCGCTCGAGGATTCGCGCCGTCGCCGCCATCCCGGGCTTCAGGTCCGGCGTCGGGTCGATCGCGACCTTGACGCCGAACACCTGGTCCATGCGCTGGTCGACCGTCTGGACGTTGCGGGGCGTGTATTCCGACTGGGTGCGGATCTCGACGATGCGTCCGGGAAACTCCCGGCCCGGAAAAGTATCCACCCGGATCCGGGCGCTCTGGCCGACTCGGACACGGCCGAGTTGCGGCTCGGGAACGTAGACACGCACCCAGATCTGCGACGGCTCGAGCATCCGCGCAACCGGCTGGTTGGCGGCGACGAGATCGCCGGGGCGAAGGTCCATCGATTCGATCACGCCGGCCGCCGGAGCCCGGACCAAGGATTCTGCCCGCTGGCGCTGCAGGTAGCCGAGCTGCTTCTCCTGCGATTCGAGGGTGGCGCGGGCGACGGCGATGTCCTCCGGCCGGTTCCCGCTCTTGAGCTGGCGGAGCCCCTCGGCCGTCGTCTTCGCCTGCGTCGCGGCCGAGTCGTACGCCTCGCGGGGAGTAATTCCCTGGTCGAGGAGCGACTTCTGGCGCTTCCGCTCCCGCTCGGCGTTTTCCGCCTGGGCTCGGGCGCTCGCGATCTCCTCGCTTCTCGGGCCCTTCACCGACTTCTCGAGGTTCGAGCGCTCCTGCGCGACCCGGGCGCGCTGCTGCTCGATCTGAAGGTCGATCAGGTCGGTCTCGAACTCCACGATCGGCTGACCGGCCGCGATCGTCGCGCCTTCCTCGACGAGAACCTTCCCGATGCGGCCGCCGAGGAGGGAGCCGACCTCGACGTCGCGGGCTTCGACAGTCCCGGAGAGCTCGAGCGGCCGGTCCGCGGGCCGCCGGGAGAGGAGGAACCAGAGGCCTCCTCCCAGCGCGAGGAGTACGGCAACGACGAGCAGGATCCTTCTCCTGTTCATCGCGATTTCCCTTCGCGGATCGCGCCGCTCTTCCAGATGCCGAGCACGGTGTCGAGATACGAGCCGAGGGGGATCGCCGGCTCGATGCGGAGAACCCGGTGGAAGAAGACGTACGACTGCAGCGAGCCGAGATAGGCCAGCGCGCCGGCGCGGGGACTCTTCAGGGTGATCCGGCCGGCGTCCCGAGCCTTCCGCAGGTAGCTCTCGAGCGCCCGCACGGCCCGCGCCGGGGGAGAGCCCTTGTCGCGAGGGTCGAACGGGAGGCGGATCGTGCGTGCGGCCTGCGCGCTCTGGGCGCGGAGGAAGCGGGCGATGTTCTCGCCCATCTTCTGCTCGACGAACGGCACGAATCGGACCGCCAGGCGGCGCAGGACGCGAGCCGGGTCCTCCGAAGGGGAAACCGTCGCGAGGAAGTCCGTGGGCAGCGGCTCCTCCGCGCGCCCGGAGTCCATGGCGGCGTCGAAGAGGGCCTGCTTCGTCGGGGCGTGCCGGAAGAGGGCGGCCGCCGAAACGCCGAGACGTCCGGCGATGCCGGAGAGGGTTGTCGCGTCGAAGCCCCGTTCGGCGAACGCGGTGCGCGCGGCGGAGAGAGTCTGCTCGCGGGAAATGCGGGGTGGGCGGCCCATTAGTAAATGAGTATTCATTAACTTACAGGAGGAGTCAAGCTTGGCGAGAGGGTTTCTCGAGAGTACGAATCTCGCGATCTCGCATCTCATGATCTCGCGATCGATCGAACGATCGAATGAGCGGAAATCGAGGGGGTTCTTGTCGATCGCGCCCGTCATCCAGTCGGAATCGGGTGATCGGGTGGTCGGGTGATCGGGAGATCCAGCGGGTTGATCGGGGGGGCCAGCGGGATGATCGGGTGATCGGTGAATCGGACGGAAGCGGGCGCCCCACACCCCCGCCCACTCCCGCCGGGAGAGGGGGAAGGCGCGTGTTCCGATCGAGCCGGGCGTGCCATCTTCGCGCCGTCGTCACCGCGTGAGCCTCCCATCGCGGGGACGTCCAGGAGGAATGTCTACCGAGGCGAGTCCGACGGGATGAGAGGCTTTCCCCGGCGGGCGACGAGCCAGGCCTCGAACTCTTCCGCCGTGCGGGCGTTCAGCGTGTCGTTCGCGGTGACCCATCCCTTTCGCGCGATCCCGAGACCGTAGGCGACGTAGCCGATTTCGCCGGTCGAGTGCGCGTCCGGATCGATCGCCACCGCGATGCCGCGCTCCACGGCGCCCCGGCAGAGACGCCAGTCGAGGTCCAGGCGGCTCGGCGACCCGTTGATTTCCACCGCGCAGCCCGTTTCCGCGGCGGCATCGAGGACGGCGTCGATGTCGACGGCAATCGGCTCGCGCGACAACAGCAGGCGTCCCGTCGGATGGCCGAGGACAGACACGCGGGGATTGCGGACGGCGCGGATGAGCCGGGCAGTCTGCTCCTCCTTCGAGAGCCCAAATCGCGAATGGACAGACGCCACGACGACGTCGAACCCGTCGAGGAAATCGTCCCCGAAGTCGATCGACCCGTCGGCGAGGATGTCCGCTTCGGTGCCGTGGAAGATCCGCAGTTTCGGAAACCGGCCTCGGATCTCCCGGATCGCGGCGCGCTGGGCGAGCACGCGCTCCGGAGTCAGCCCCCCGGCGTAGGCCGCCATCTGGCTGTGATCGGTGATCGCGACCCAGCGGTAGCCCGCCGTCGATGCCGCGGTCAGCATGTTCTCGAGGCTGTCGCGCCCGTCGGATTCGGTCGTGTGTACATGCAGGAGGCCTCGGAGATCTTCCCGGGTGACGAGCCGGGGTAACCTCCCGTCCGCCGCTGCCTCGATCTCCCCCGACCCTTCGCGCAGCTCCGGCTCGATGAAGGGCAGTCCGAGAGCCTCGTAGATAGCCTCCTCGGATGCGGCGGCGATCCGGCGTGACGACGAATTCCTGAAGAGGCCGCCAGCCTCCAGTCGCAGGCCGCTATCGGCCGCGCGGGCGCGAAGCCCTTCGAGATGAGCGGGCCCACCGGTCGCGTGAAGCCAGGCCGCCGCGAAGGTCCCACGCGCCGCCGGCAGAACGGTCGCGAGGAGGCCGTCCGTCAGAAGCGCGCGAAGGCGGGTTCCCTCGGGAGGGAGCATCTCCGCGACACCCGGAAGGCGGGACAGCGCGGCGGCGAGGGCTTCGACCGCGGCTCCGTTTGCGCACTCGACGGCGAAGTCCGCTCCCCGAACCGTCTCGCACCGGCGGCGAAGGCTGCCCGCGATCTCCGCCGAGAGCACGCTTCCCACGTCGCGGAGGGCATGCAGAAAGCTCTCCGCCCGGCTCCGGGCGGGAGCGTATTTGTGACGACCTGCGCCGGATCGCACCATGGCGATCCCCCGCTGGATCTTCTCCGCCGTCTTGTGCCCGAATCCCGGCACGGCCGCGAGACGTCCGTCGCGGGCTGCCGCCTCGAGCGCCTCGAGCGATTCGACGCCGATCGCGTCGTAGAGCTTTTTCGCCTTCCGGGCGCCCAGTCCGGGGATGAGAAGGAAATCGCGAAGCCCGGGAGGGAAGGACGCGCGGAGGTCCTCCGCGAACGGAAGACGGCCGGTGCGCACGAGCGCATCGACATTCGCAAAGAGCCCGGCCCCGATTCCCGGAACACGTCGGAGCTCGCCCGACTCGACGGCGGCCTTCAGGTCTCCCGAGAATCCCAGGATCGCGCGCGCCCCGTTCTCATAGGCGCGAACCTTGAAGGGGTTCTCCCCCTTGAGCTCGAGCATGGCGGCGATCTCTTCCAGGATCCGGGCGACGGACTTGCGATCCTGGAACACCGCTCTCGATTCCGCGCCGGCTTCCCCTTCCTCGGGCCGGACCTCTTCTGGAGAGAGTCTTTCGACCGTCTTTCGGGCAACGGGCGGGCCCTTCCGACCGGAAGGTGTCTTCGGGCTCAGGGGCTCGTCCGGGGCCGTCTCAGGAGGCGGCAGAAGGGGTAGAAGGGGTAGAAGGGGTAGAAGGGCCAGAAGGGCCAGAGGGCGGAGTGGGAAGGGCCGCGGCAGCGGCAGCGGGGCGCCCGATGCGTGCCTTCAGCCGGTCGAGCATCGCGCCGTCGCCGACGACGCCTCCCGGTTTCTTCCGACCCTCCGGAGTGCCGTGGTAGTCGCTGCCGGCCGTGACCGCGAGGCCGAGCTCCGCGGCGAGCGACCCGAGGCGCGCTTCCTCCGCGGGATCGTGGTCGGGATGGAAGACCTCCACCGCGTCGAGGCCGTGTCGGGCAAGCTCCCGGATCAGGCGATCGGAATCCTTGTACCAGACGGCGTGCGCGATGGAGGAGACGCCGCCCGCCGCCCGAATCGCCGCTACGACATCGAGCGCTGGCCACTTCTCCGACGAGACGTGCCAGGGATGCTCGCGCCCGAGAAATCTCTGGAACGCGTCGTCGTGGGATGTGGCGTGGCCGGCGCGCACGAGAGCCCGCGCGAGATGCGGCCGCGCCCAGACACCGCCGCCCACCTCCGCCCGGATCGCGTCCAGGTCGAGCGGGTAACCGGCCTCGACGATCTTTTTCGCCAGGAGCTCGCCGCGTGTCCGGCGGTTCTCCTGCCGCTCCGCGAGGCGCGCGTTGAAGGAGGCGTTATTCTCGTCTACGAAGAGGGCCAGGATGTGGATGTCGTCCTGCCCGAGATACTCCGCCGAGATCTCCGCTCCCGAGATCAGCTCGATGCCGGCCCTGCGGGCTTCGTCGCGCGCTTCTGGAAGCCCCTGGAGCGAGTCGTGATCCGTCAGGGCGAGCACGTCCACTCCGGCCTCCGCCATCGCGCGCACGAGGGACGCGGGCGAGTCCAGGCCGTCCGAGCAGTTCGAGTGGGAATGCAGGTCGATGCGCATCTCGGGATCTTATCGTCGCCTGCGCCGCGATGATGCTTGCGGCGAGAGCCCCTTTGAGGTGTGCGGAGCTTATGGCGTGGCGGTAGTTGCCCGGCTCGGCCGGATGAGGCCTCGACCGGGCGCATGGAGGCTTGCTCCGGCTCCCGCAACGGGAGGCTCCTCCTTCCCTTCGGTCAGGAGACTCCTCCCGTTGCGAGCTGTTGAATCAGCCGAGCTCGTCGATTCTTTGCGCGCCTTCCCCCTCTCCCGGCGGGAGAGGGTTGCGGTGAGGGGGCACGTCGCCGGAGCCGCGATGATCATCGCGGCTCGAGACGGTTGCCGGTGCACGGAGCTCTGTTGTGGCGACAGTTGCCCGGCTCGGCCCGATGCGGCCTCGACCGGGCGGATGGAGGCTTGCTCCAGCTCCCGCAACGGGAGGCTCCTCCTTCCCTCCGGTCAGGAGACTCCTCCCGTTGCGGGCGGATGGATCAGCCGGGCTCAGGAATGGAAGCCGCCGGTGCTGGGAACTCCGCGAGGGCGGAGATCCCTCGCTGCGCTCCGGATGACGCGTCAGGGAAGGCTCCGATTCCACTTGGGCTGATAGTTCGATTGATCGCGAGATCATGAGATCGCGAGATCAGGAGATTCTCCTCAATTCCCCTCTCCCGGCGGGAGAGGGTCGGGGTGAGGGGCGCCCTCACACTTTCCCTCCCGATATTCCGATCGTCCGATTCCCGTGATTGATCATCCGATCACCCGATCATCCGATCACCCGATTCCCACCTCCGCCACAAGGGTGCAAATCAGCATGACCGCGTCCGCGCCACCAGCGACATGGATCGCTCAGAACCCATCTGTCCTACGTCCGCGTTCCAATAGAGCTGTGGAAAAGACGGACGAATATATTTCTGCGCGCACCGCGTCAGGTTTTCTTCTCGAACTCGGCTGCGGAAAAACATTGGGCGATTGACATCCGCTCGACACGGGTAAAAGAATCGCCCCCTTCTTCGATGCTCGAAACCATCACAGCCGAAAAGGGGCTTCCGTCGAACCTCGAGGCCGAGCGCTCCGTGCTCGGCGCGATCCTGACGGATCCGGCATCCCTGTCTTTCGTTGTCCCGATCCTCCGGGAGGACGATTTTCTCCTCGACACCCACCGGCGGATCTACCGCGGGATGCTCGAGCTCTTTCAGCGCTCGGCGGAGATCGACGTTCTGACGCTGAAGGAAGAGCTCGACCGATCCGGTTCGATCGAAAAGGCCGGCGGGGCGTCCTATCTGTCCGCCCTCCTGGACGGCGTTCCGGAGGTCGCCAACGTCGAGCACTACGCCCGGATCGTCAAGGAAAAATCGACTCTCCGCCGGCTGATCCGCGTCGGCCAGCAGATCGTGCGGGAGGGGCTGTCCCAGGAGAAGAACGCGGAAGAGCTGCTCGGCCAGTCCACCGGCTCGATCTTCGACATCGCCGAGGACTCGGTTCGCGGCGGGTTCGTCCCGATCGGCCAGGTCGTCAAGCACAACCTCGAGATCCTCGAGGATGCCCGCAACCGCCAGGGGATGCTCTCCGGGCTCGCGACCGGCTTCCTGGAGCTCGATCGGATGACGTCCGGGCTCCAGGCGACGGACCTCATCATCATCGCGGCCCGCCCCTCGGTCGGCAAGACTTCCTTCGCTCTGAACATCGCCCAGCACGTCGCCTTCCGCGAGGGGCGCTCCGTCGGATTCTTCTCGCTCGAAATGTCCAAGGAGCAGCTCGGGTTCCGCGTCCTCTGCTCGGAGGCCGATGTCGACGCGAAGAAGGTCCGCGACGGCTACGCCTCGAAGGAAGCCACCGTGCGCCTCGTCACCGCCCAGTCGAAGATCGCGGGCACGAACTTTTTCCTGGACGACGGAGCCGGTCTCTCCGTGCCGGAGATGCGGGCGAAGGGACAGCGCCTGAAGCGCGAGAAAGGGCTCGACCTGATCGTCGTCGACTACATGCAGCTCATGGCGGGTCACGGCCGGTTCGACAACCGGACGCAGGAAGTGTCCCAGATCTCCCGGGGGCTCAAGCTCCTGGCCAAGGAGCTCGGCGTGCCGATCATCGCGCTCTCCCAACTGTCGCGTTCCCCCGAAGCGCGCAAGGGCGATCAGCGCAAGCCGCAGCTCGCCGACCTGCGGGACTCCGGGTCGATCGAACAGGATGCCGACATCGTGATCTTTCTCTACCGCGAAGAGCTGTACGAGAAGGACACGGAGCGCAAGGGGATCGCGGACGTCATCATCGCGAAACAGCGAAACGGCCCGACCGGCGACTTTCCTCTCGTCTTCCTGGCGGACCACATGACCTTCGCGAACTATGCGGGCGGGCCGATGGCCTCGGGCGGTTCGGATCAGCCCTTCTGATTAGCGGACGGCGTGACGGTGTGACGGCGTGACGGAGTGACCGCGACCGACTCCGGCACCGGAGGCGGGCCTTCGACCGGGAGCGGGGGAGCCCCACCGGAAGCACCCGGAAGGCGGCCGACGCGGGCGGTGATCGATCTCGACGCGATCGCGGCAAACTTTTCGCTTCTCCGCTCGCGCGCGGGCGGCGCGGAGGTCATCCCGGTCGTCAAGGCGAACGCCTACGGCCATGGCGCGGTCCCCGTCGCCCGGCGGCTGGCGCGTGAAGGAGCGCGCCGGTTCGCGGTCTCGCTGGCGGAGGAGGGGCTCGAGCTCCGGGACGCCGGCATCGGCGAGGAGATCCTGCTCCTCTCGTCCGGCGATCCCGCCGCGGTCGAGGAGCTCGCGGATCGCCGCCTGACGCCGACCGTCCACGATGTCCGCCAGGCTCGGGAACTCGGGGCCGCCGCGGCATCGCTTCCGCGCCCGATAGGCGTTCACTTGAAGCTCGACACGGGGATGGGCCGGTTGGGCGTGCGGCCGCACGAGCTGGCAGAACTGATCGGGATTCTTCGCGGAGCACGCGGGCTTCGGCTCGATGGAACGTTTACGCAGTTCGCGAGCGCGACGGATCCCGCCTCGGCCGCCAACTCGGCGCAGATACGAGAATTCGAAGCGGCCCTTTCGGCGCTTCGCGATGCCGGGATCGATCCGGGTCTCATCCACGCGTCCAACTCGGCGGCGGTCCTGGCGTTTCCCGCGGCGGCGTTCTCCGCCGTGCGAACCGGCATCGCGCTCTACGGAGTGGCGCCTTCCGAAACGTTCGCGGACGCCGCTCTGACCGAAGCACTCCGCCTCGAGACCCGGGTTCTCGCGGTCAAGACCGTCCCGGCCGGCACGCCGCTCGGCTACGGCGGAACGTTCGTGACGAAACGCGAAACCGCGGTCGCCTCGCTGCCGATCGGCTATCATGACGGCCTTCGACGCTCCTTTTCGGGAGCGGTTTCAGTTTTGTTACGAGGAGGCAAGGCACCCATCGTCGGGGCCGTGAGCATGGACTTGACGCTCGTGGATGTAACGGTCAGCGGTGGGCGGCCGGGCGATCTCGTGATCGTCGTCGGGAGCGATGGGAAGAACCGCGTCCGTGCGTGGGATCTCGCCCGAGCGGCGGACACGATTCCGTACGAGATCCTCTGCGGAATCGGATCGCGCGTCCCGCGGGTGCACGTACCATGAAGTTCTTCGAGTGGATCGGCAACGGCCTCATCCGCATGTTCGAGGAGGTCGGCCGCGTGTTCCAGATGCTCGGCCGGGTCGCCGGCTGGACCATCCGCCCTCCCTATGACGTGCCCGAGCTGCTGCGTCAGATGGTGCGCGTGGGAGTCGATTCCGTCCCCGTGGTTCTGGTGACGACTCTCTTCACCGGCATGGTGATGGCGCTGCAGACGGTCGAGGGATTCGCCCGCTTCCACGCCGAAAGTCTGGTCGGCAGCGTGGTCGCTCTCTCGCTGACGCGCGAGCTCGCGCCGGTCCTCTCGGCCCTGATGGTCACGGGACGGGTCGGGAGCTCCATGGCCGCGGAACTCGGTTCGATGCGCGTGACGGAGCAGATCGACGCGCTCACGTCGCTCGGCACCGAGCCGGTCCAGTACCTCGTGGTGCCCCGGGTCCTCGCTTCGATCGTGATGCTCCCGCTCCTCGTGATCATGGGGGACGCGGTCGGCATCGCCGGCGGCTACTTCGTCGCCGTGAAGCTTCTCGGGGTCAACCCGGTCCGCTACATCGAGAACTCTTTTCAGTTTCTCCACGTCCAGGAAGACGTCGTCTCCGGGATCATCAAGGCGGCGGTATTCGGGTTGATTTTCTCCCTCATCGCCTGCGTGCGCGGCTATTACACGACGGGCGGTGCGGAAGGGGTCGGGAAATCGACCACCCGCGCCGTCGTGAGCGGAAGCCTCGCCATCCTCGTCGCCGACTTCTTCCTGACCAAGCTGCTGTTCTGATGGAAGCCCGCCGGGATCCCGTCCAGGCGTCCGGTCCGGAGCCGAAGCTTCGTGCGGAGCATCTGCGCAAGAGTTTCGGCGGTAAGAAGGTCCTGGACGACGTATCGTTCACCGTGGCCGACGGCGAGTCGCTCGTGGTGGTCGGTCCTTCGGGCACGGGCAAGAGCGTTCTCCTCAAGCACCTGATCGGTCTGCTCAGCCCCGACTCGGGCAAGGTCTTCGTGAGCGGCAAGGACCTCTGGGCGCTCTCCGAGCGCAACCGCAACGACGTCCGCAAGGAATTCGGCATGTCGTTCCAGGAGGGGGCGCTCTTCGACTCGATGAGCGTCTTCGACAACGTGGCTTTCCCGCTGCGCCGGTCCGGCCGGCCTCCCCGTGAGGTGAAGCAGCGCGTTCGCGAGTGTCTCGATATCGTGCACCTGCCGAACGTCGAGGACAAACGCCCGTCCGAGCTCTCCGGAGGAATGCGCCGGCGCGTCGGTTTCGCCCGCGCCATCGCCCATCAGCCGGGGATTCTGCTTTTCGACGAGCCCAACACGGGACTCGATCCGATCATGACCGACGTCATCGACGAAGTGATCCTGAACATGCGCGAGCAGCTGAACGCGACAATCGTCACGATCACGCACCACATGCCGAGCGCCGAGAAGATCGGCGATCGCATCGCGCTCCTGTACGGCGGCAAAATCCTGTATGACGCGCCCCCGAAAGACTTTCTCCGCTCGGACAATCCGGCGGTCCGGCAGTTCGTGGCCGGAAGCGCGGAAGGTCCCCTGACGGTCGAAGGGGAAGTCGTCGGGCGGAGAAGAACGACCGGAACGGTACCCATACCGACGAAGACGGAGAAAGCGGAGGGCCCATGAACGCAGCCGCAAAAGTCGGCGCCTTTTTTGTGGTGGTCTTGATTCTCGCGGGGATCCTGATCTGGCAGATCCAGGGCCTTCGCATCGGCAAGGGACACGCGCAGCGCGTCTCCGTCGAGTTCCCGGACATCGCCGGGTTGAACGAGAAATCGACCGTCCGCATCTCGGGAGTCCCGGTTGGAAAGGTGGCCAAGATCCACCTCGGCAAAGCCGGCAAGGGGGCGATCGTCGACCTCGACATCGACAATCCGGATGTGGATCTCCGGGTCGGAGCATCCGCGTCCGTGGCGAATCTCGGGCTGCTGGGCGAGAAGTACGTCGAGCTCGTCCCCGGGCCGGTCGGCAAGCCGGCGCTTCCGGAGAACTCGACGATCCGGGGCGAAATCCCCGTCTCGTTCGACGAGATCACCAAGCTCGCGCGCGACATCGAGGTCGATGTCAAGGACATCAGCCACAACCTGAATCAGTCCCTCGGCGGGCCGCAGGGCGAAGAGAGACTCAAGACGATCGTGGAGAACGTTCGGATCATCACGGACGACCTCCGCGTCATGATCGCCTCGAACCGGGGGAGCGTCGATTCCACCATCGGCAACTTCCGCGAGTTCTCCGCGATGATGACGAAGCTCGTTGACCGTATCGACCGGCTCGTCGAGTCCAACCAGGCGAACGTTACGGCGAGCATCGCCAACTTCAAGGAACTTTCCGCCAAGCTCGAGACGACCGCCGACAACCTGAACCAGATCACGGGCCAGATCAAGGACGGCAAGGGCACCGTCGGCAAGCTCATCGAGAGCGAAGAGACGCATAAAAATCTGAACGACACGCTTCTCGCGGTGAAGGAAGGCGTTGGCGGCCTGAACAAGGCTCTCGGAGCCGCGAACAAGATCAAGCTCGACCTCGGCGTGCGGACGGAGTATCTCTCCCGCGCGAGCACGGGCAAGGGCTACCTGACCGTCAACGTCAACAAGGAGAACTCTCCGCAGTTCTACCAGCTCGAGCTCTCGAGCCAGCCGCTCGGCCGCCGCGTCGCGACGTTGACGACGGACACGATCACTTTCCCCGACGGTCATCGCGAGACCTACACGATCGATCAGCAGCAGTACAAGGACGAGTTCGCCATCTCCGCTCTCTTTGGCTACAACATCGGAAACTGGTCCGGACGCGCCGGTATCATCGAGTCCCGGGGCGGTGCGGCGCTCGACTACAAGACGCTGAAGGATCGGCTTCGGGTCTCGGCCGAGATCTTCGACTTCTCCCGCCCGGCCGACTATTCGGCCCACGCCAAACTGTCGGCGCGGTATTACTTCTCGCCCTCCGTCTATGCGACGGCCGGCTGGGACGACTTCCTGAACCGCACACGCCAGGCCGACTCCCTCTTCGTCGGCGCCGGCCTTCGCTGGAGCGACGACGACATCAAGTACCTCCTGAGCGCGCTGCCGAAGCCGTGACGGGCGGATCGGCGAGGGGCTGAGATGGCGCGCCCGAAGACGACGACCGTCTTCGCGTGCCAGTCCTGCGGGGCGGTCTCCCCCAAGTGGCTCGGCCGCTGCCCCGATTGCGGCGAATGGAACAGCTACGTCGAGGAAGTGCGCGGGGAGCGCCCCGCGGTTCCGGCTTCCTCCGCTTCCGAGCCGATCGGCGCCGCGTCGTCCTCGGCCGATGAACGGATCGAGACGGCCCTGCCGGGGCTCGATCGGGTGCTGGGCGGCGGGATCGTGCCTGGCTCGATGGTCCTCCTGGGGGGCGAGCCCGGAATCGGCAAATCGACCCTCCTGCTCCAGGCGGCGCGAGGCATCGCTCGTGCGGCGGGAGAGGTGCTGTACGTGTCCGGGGAGGAATCGGCTTCCCAGGTCCGCCTCCGCGGCGAGAGGCTCGGCATTCGAGAGGAGCGGCTGCTGATTCTCGCGGAAACCGACGTCTCGCGGGTGATCGCGGAGTGCGAGGGCCGCATGCCGGCGGTAGTCGTCGTCGACTCGATCCAGGCTGTGCGGGATCCCTCCCTGTCGTCGGCCCCGGGAACCGTTTCGCAGGTCCGGGAAGCGGCTTCGGCCTTGCTGCGATGGGCCAAGGCGCGAACCGTTCCCGTCCTCCTGATCGGTCACGTCACGAAGGATGGAAGCCTCGCGGGCCCCAAGTCGCTCGAGCACCTGGTGGACGCCGTCGTGACGATCGAAGGGGAGCGGGGATCCTCCCGCCGGATCGTCCGAGCCACGAAAAACCGGTTCGGCCCCGTGGAAGAGCTCGCGCTCTACGACATGACGGGCGCCGGCCTGACGGAGATCGCGAACCCGTCCGCGGCGCTTCTCGCCGAACGGCGCAGCGGAGTCCCGGGAAGCGCCGTGACGGCGGCCCGGGAAGGGTCCCGATCGCTGCTCGTCGAGATCCAGGCGCTGGTCGGCCCGCCTTCCGCCGGATCTCCGCGCCGCGTCGCGCTCGGACTCGATCCGGGGCGGCTTGCGCTTCTTCTCGCCGTTCTCGAAAACGCCGGAGTTCCGCTCTCGACCCGCGAGGTCTTCGCTTCGTGCGCCGGAGGGCTCGAGGTGCGGGAGCCCGGCTGCGATCTCGCGATCGTGGGCGCGATCCTCTCTTCTGCCCGGAACGTCCCCCTGCCGGAGGGATCGGTCCTCTTCGGGGAGATCGGCCTGCTCGGAGAGGTCCGAACCGTATCGGCCGCCGTTTCCCGCCTCAAGGAGGCGTCCGCGCTGGGCTTCACGTCGGCCTTCCTGCCCGCCGGTAACGCATCCGACGCTGCCGCGTTCCCGGAGATGGCCGCGCGACCGATTTCGCGGGTGGCGGACTTTGTTCGACTGCTGGGACGCTGATGGCTTCGTTACCTCATGCGGCGATCGGGTGATCGGGTGATCGGGTGATCGGGTGATCAATCATGGGAATCGGGTGATCGGAGGATCGGTTCAGTTCGATTCCAGATGATTCGATGGTTCGATTGATCGCGAGATCATGAGATCGCGGGATCGCGAGATACCAACTCGAGATCCCGCGCTCGCGCGGAAAATGACGTGCGTTGGCCGGCCCCGAGGGGCGAAGCGTCAGCGAGGAGCCGACGTACTCACGAGGGTGAGCGCGAGCCGCTGGGGCGCCGGGCCGACCGAGTCCGCGGGATAGGGCGTGACGAGCGTCACGAAAGGCGTACGGCTCGATCCAGTGGTCGCGGCTTCGGGAGCCATCACCCGTTTGGCCGCGATGCGGTAATAGCGCATGCCGTAGGGTGTCCGCATCGTGACGGCCTCGCCGACGTTCGCGGCCGAGATGGCCGCCGCCGAGCTGTCCCGGGCGATGGCCAGGACGCAATTGTTCGTGCCTCCCTCTTCGCCGGGAAACGCGGTGCCGGGAAGGTGGCCCGCTCCGCGGGCGAGGTCTGCGGGAGCGACCCCTTCGTAGACGGGCTCATCGAGGCCGAGACGGTCCACCGTCATTCTCGCGACCAGCTCGCCTTCCGGCAGACGGGCGAGCGGCGCGCCGGCGTAAGAGGATCGGCCCGCGTCGCGAGAGCCGTGTGTTCCGAACGACCAGAGGGCCTCCGCCATCGGGGCCGCGGCCAGGATCCCGACGGCGATCGCCACGGTTCCGAGCACATGCGCGGCGCGCTGAAGATACGGTCTGTGGGTCATGGAAGTGAGAGGCAGGCCGGCTCGCGAGGAGCCGGGCTGCACTCTGCCGTGGTGAGCCTTACCGGCCCCGCCGGGCGACTGCGAGCAGAAGGCCGCTTGCGACGAACGACAGGCCGAGAAGGGCCGTGGCCGGAGCGTCGGAAGCGGTCTTCGGAAGGGAATCGCTGTTGGCCGAGGCGGCCGGAGCGGTGTACGCCGGCGCCGGGGGAGCGGCTGCCGGGCTCGAGACCGCCATGGGTGCGGCGGCAGGCGGCGGTGCAGGGGCTACGGTGTCGTGGGAGGTCGAGGAAGCGGTGGAGGCCGAAACGTCGGAGTTCGTGACGTTGACCACGGCGCGGTCGATGATCTCGCCGGAGATGTTCTTGGCCACGACGACGACCTTGTGGGGCCCCGCCGGGACGTCCGTGATCACGGCGACATTGTTCTCGCCGCCCTTCAGCGTCTGCTTGAGACTGTTGTCGAGGTACACATCGAAAAGCGGCATCGGGAAGTTCCGATCTCCGAATTTCGTACCCTGGCCCTGTCCGAAGACGGTCCGGTTGTAGTCGACCGCGACGCGAACCGTCGTTCCGCTGATCTGGGCGCCTTCCGCGGGTTCGGAGAGCCGGAGCTTCAGGTCGTTCCGGGTGGGTCCGGCCGTGTTCTGGTCGGCATTCTGAGCCAGTGCCAAGGGCGCGAGAGCCAGAAGCCCCGCCAGCGCCAACCCGAGATTTCGTTTCTGCATCGTGTCCTCCTTTTTCCTTACCGGGCTGAAAGAGCCCGCGGGCGTCCTTCCAAGGGTCGTGCCAAATCTGGCAGTGTCCTCCGAAAGGGGAAAGGCTGATCCGGCCGCCTCGACCCCACGGAGGGCTATTCGGAGAGGCCGATGGGCAGGTGGCCCGTGAGGAGTCTATACGCTCGCAGGTACTTGGAGCGGGTCGTATGAACGACTCCTTCGGGTAAAACCGGGGCAGGGGGCTTTTTGTTCCAACCCGTCGACTCCAGCCAGTCGCGAACGAACTGCTTGTCGAAAGAGGCGGGATTCCGGCCGACTTCCCAGTACCTGGCGTCCCAGTATCGCGAGGAGTCGGGGGTGAAGGCTTCGTCGATCCAGATGATGCGTCCGGCGATCCGTCCGAATTCGAGCTTCGTGTCCGCCAGGATGAGCCCGCGGGTGGCCGCATACTGGCTCGCGCGCGAGTACAGGTCGAGGGTGAGCGCGCGCAGCCGCTCGGAGTCGGCGAGACCGATTGCCTTCGCCATCCGGTCGAAGGAGACGTTTTCATCGTGGCCCGAATCATTTTTCGTGGCCGGAGTGAAGATCGGCTCCGGAAGCTTTTCCGCCTGGGAGAGGCCGGAGGGGAGCCGCACACCGCAAATCTCGCCGGAGCGCTGATAGTCGGTCCATCCCGAGCCCGCGAGATATCCCCGGGCCACGCACTCGAAGGGAATGACATCGGCCTTCCGGACGATGACGGATCGTCCGGTCAGCAGATCCCGGGCCGCCTCGAGCGAATCGGGATAACGGCCGGCATCCGTTTCGAGCAGGTGATTTTCCACGTCGGGGAACATGCCAAACCAGAACGTCGAAAGCTCCGTCAGGACCCGACCCTTGTCCGGGATCCCGGGGGACAGGACGCAGTCGAACGCCGATATTCGATCGGTCGCGACGAGAAGGAGCCGGTCTCCCAGGTCGTAGAGCTCGCGGACCTTCCCGCGGCGCGCGAGCGGCAAGGATGTCAGGTGCGTCCCGGTGACCGCGCTCACGAAAAAACCATAGCACGGCGAAAGTTGATACTTTCCCATCCATGAAAGTCGAGATCACGGAGAGCGTCCCCCGAGGGCGGTTTCAATCGATTGCGTTCCTGCACGAGGCGAAGGATCCCGCCGCCCGCGCTCCCGAGTGCGTCCGCGAAGCGCTCGCAGCCGCGTGCCGGGCGAGTGGCTTCCGAGGCCGGGACCGGGAAGTTGCGGGAGCCCGCACGGAGAAAGGCGGCTGGGTGCTCGTGGGCCTGGGGCGCGGACCGGCAACCGTCCCGACGCTTCGCCGCGCTCTCCGTCGCGCGGTGCGCGATGCGGGGAAACACGATCCGGACCGGCTTCTTCTGGCCTTCGACAACGGAGTCGATGCGCGCGTGATGCGGATCCTGATCCGCGAGGCCGCCCAGGCCGACTATCAATTCGAACAGTACAAATCGCGGCCCAGGGCGGGCTCTCCGCCCGTCAGTGCGGTCGTCATTCTTCCTTCCTCGGTCGGACGAAAGGATGTGGAGCGATCGGTGCGGGAAGCTCCCGCGTTCGTCGAGTCCCTGCGCTGGGCCCGCGATCTCGGAAACACGCCGTCCAACGATCTGGGCCCGGGCGATTTCGCCCGCGAGGCGGGTGTGGCGGCGCGCCGTGTCGGTGTTCCCCTGCGCGTGCTCGATCGGCGTCAGATCGAGAAGGAGGGCATGGGAGGCGTTCTGGCCGTCGGCTCCGGGAGCGCGAGGCCTCCCGTGTTTCTCATCGGCGACCACCGGCCGCCGCGCGGCAGCCGAAGCCGGGGAACCGTCGTGCTCGTCGGCAAGGGGATCACGTTCGATTCGGGGGGCATATCGATCAAGCCGGCGGCGTCGATGGGCGAGATGAAGTACGACATGATGGGCGCCGCGACGGTTTTCGCGTGTCTTTTTGCCGCGAAACGGATCGACTTGCCGGTGCGCGTCGTGGCCCTCGCTCCGCTCGCCGAAAACCTGCCGAGCGGAACAGCCTGCCGCCCCGGCGACATCCTGCGCATGCGCAACGGCAAGACGGTGGAGGTCGACAACACGGACGCCGAGGGGCGGCTCGTCCTCGCCGACGCCTTGTCTTACGCGGAAAATTTCCGCCCGGACGTGATCGTGGACGTGGCGACGCTGACGGGTGCCGTGCTCGTCGCGCTGGGACACGAATGCGCGGGTCTGATGACGCCCGACAACGATCTGGCCCGGGATCTCGTCGAGGCCGGGGAGGAGACCGGCGAGCGGCTCTGGCGCCTTCCGGTCTGGCAGGACTACCGCGCCAACCTCAAGTCCGAATGGGCGGACATGAAAAACACCGGAGGCCGGAACGCCGGCACGATCAACGCCGCGGTATTTCTTCAGGAGTTCGTTCCGCCCGGCGTGAAGTGGGCGCATCTCGACGTAGCCGGAGTCGCCCATCTGGAGAAGGAGCACGCGGGCTATGACGCGGGCGCGACGGGGTTCGGGGTAGCGCTGATACTGGAGTTCCTGAGGACTCACTTTTCCGTTTCGCCGGGGCGCGGGGATGGGAAGAAGTCGCCGGGAAAAGGGAAACCGCAGACTTCGTCGGGAATCGGGAAACGGCGGACATCGTCGGGAAACGGGAAACGGAAAACGGGAAACGATCGGAAGGCCTGAACGGACAGCGGCGAGGTCCATTCCCGGAGCACCGTTTGCGTGATGCGTGCACCGGCGGCGGCCGCGGTTTGACTGCCGCAAACCGCGATGTTACGGTCCTCCGCGCATGCCGCTCCGCGTTTTTCCGATCGGTCCTCCCGGCGAAGAGGTTTTTCCTCGCTTCGTCGACGAGCTTGCGGAGCGCTTCGACGATGCGGCTCAGGATCGGAATATCGTCGTGCGCGAGGCGCTGTCCCGGCTCTATCTCGGGCGGTCGTTCGATGCGGGTGAGCTCGAAGACCGGGCGACCCCACTCGCCGTGCGCACGCTGCTCGCCACCTTCGACCCGAGGAACGCGACGATGGAGGCCGAGTATTACTCGGAGCTCGATCCGGTTCAGTGGGTTCCCGTCAAGCCGTTGCTCTGGTTCTGGCAGATGTTCGATCACTCGCCCGTGGGCCGCAATGTCCGGCTCGGAGCACGGATGCGGTCGATGCTCGCGCCCCGGGTGTTCCGCCGGTGTGGAAAAGACATCCGCATCTTCCATGGCGTCGAATTCTCGTTCGGTTACAACCTGACGGTCGGGGACCGCGTGACGATCCACCGCAACGTCCTCATCGACGACCGGGGCGAGGTCGTTCTGGGGGACGACGTGTCGGTCTCTGACTACGCCAACATCTATTCCCATTCGCACGACGTCGAGGACATCTCCCGGATCTCCCTCCACAAGACGGTGATCGGAGACCGCGCGAGGATCACGTATCACTCCGTCGTTCTTTCGGGTGTGGGTGTCGAGGCCGACTCGATCGTAGGATCCATGGGGGTCGCGTCGAAGCCGGTCGCCGCCGGCTCGATCGTCGGCGGGGTCCCCGCGAAGCCGATCGGCCAGAAGTCGAAACGGTAGGTCGCCGGGGCCGACGTCCTCCGTTCGGCCTTTCGGAGAGCGGAGAGCGGAGAGCGGAGAGCGGAGAGCTGAGAGCCGACAGCCGACAGCGGTGTCCTCCTCTCCCGCCCGCCGGCTTACACTGGCGCCGTGCTGCGCCGCCTGACGATTCGAAACCTCGCCATCGTCGAACACGTCGAGCTCGAGCTCGGGCCGGGATTGACGGTCATCACGGGAGAGACGGGCGCGGGGAAATCGATCCTCGTCGACGCGCTGACGCTCCTCTCGGGGGGGCGCGCTTCGTCGGACCTCGTGCGGGAAGGGGCGACGCGCCTCTCGGTGGCCGGCGAGTTCGACGCGGATGCGGGTCTTCGGCGGCTCCTCGCCGACGCGGGCCTGCCCGACGGCAGCGTGGTGCTCGTCCGACGCGAAATGTCCTCGGACGGGCGCGGTAAGGCTTACATCGAAGACGAGCCGGCCTCCGTTCGCACGCTCGCGCGGATCGGAGAGGGGCTCGTGGCGATCCACGGCCAGAACTCGGAGCAGGACCTCGTGCAGGCCGAAGCCGCGCTCGAGCTGCTCGACGCCTTCGCCGGGGCCGCCGCGGAGCTCGACGCGACGGCCGGGGCGGCCGGGATCTGGAAGGCCGCGCGCGAAGCGCTCGCCGCGCTCGAGGAGTCGCGCCGGGACCGCGGGGCCCGCCTCGAGACTCTGGACTGGCAGATCCAGGAGGTCGAGTCGGTCTCGCCCCGGGCGGGCGAAGAGGAAGAGCTCGAGCGCGACCGGAGCCGGCTCGCGCACGCCGATCGGATTCGCCAGGCGGGCGAGATGGCGCTCGCGGCGTTGACCGAGGATGAGGGCTCCGCGGCGGACCGGCTCGGGGAGGCCGCACGGGCCTTCACGGAGCTGGCCGCGATCGATGCGACCCTCGCGGTGCATCGGGATGAGGCCGAGGAATTGAAACGGCGCGTGTCGGACCTCGCCGCAGTGGCTCGTGATGCGGCGGGAGGGATCGAGAGCGATCCGAATCGGCTGACGGCGATCGAGAGCCGGCTCGAGCGGCTGTCGCGCCTCAAGAAGAAGTACGACTGCGCGGCCGGCGATCTCCCCGAGCTCGTCGAGGGATGGAAGAGGGAGCGTCACGATCTCGCGCACGTCGAGGATGCCTTGGAGCGGCTTCGGCGGGACGAGAAGTCCGCCGCGGAGGGCTATCGATCGGCCGCCGCAAAGCTGTCGGCGAAGCGGGCGGCTGCGGCCCCCACCCTGTCCGCCGCGGTGGAGAAGGAGATCCACGGCCTGGCAATGGAAAGGGCCCGATTCCGCATTGTTCTCGAGGTGTCCACGGATGTCCGCCCGCGCGCCGGAGGGATCGAGTCGGCGTCGTTTCTCTTCGCGCCGAACCCGGGCGAAGCGGAGAAGCCCGTCGAGAGGATCGCGTCCGGCGGCGAGCTCTCCCGGCTTCAGCTGGCCATTCAGTCAATCGCAGCCGGCCGCGGCCGCCGGCGCCGAACGCTCGTTTTCGACGAAGTCGACGCGGGGATCGGCGGCCGGACGGCGGAAGTGGTCGGCCGCAA
>JBBSEW010000057.1:0-26155 GCA_038239305.1 Thermoanaerobaculia bacterium
ACCACCGTCGCCTTCCGGACCACCGTCGCCTTCCGGACCACCGTCGCCTTCCGGACCATGGACGCGCGACGGAACCGCGGCGCGCCCGTGATCGGAATGCGTTTTTCCATGAGGACTTGCCGTCGGCTGTGCTGGTCTTCGCGGCGGACCTGCGGTCGGCTCACGCTCGTGTTCTGGTCTCCGCGGCGGACTTGCGGTCCGCTCACGCTCTGCATCTGGTCTCCGCGGCGGACCTGCGGTCGGCTCACGCTCGTGTTCTGGTCTGCGCGGCGGACCTGCGGTCCGCTCACGCTCTCGTCTCGAGACCGGGAAGCCGGCTCGCGCTGCGGTTCCGTAGCGGACTTCTTCGAGGAAGAGGCCGGATGGCGGCGCGGTCCAGGCAGCGGTCGCGCCAGGCGTTCCTTCTTCGAGGAGGCGGCGGACGTGTTCGGGAGTGAGATTGCCCCGTCCAACCTCGACCAGGGTTCCGACGAGTCGGCGCACCATCTTCCAGAGAAAGTGTGAAGCTTCGATGCGGAAGTGAAGCTCCTTTCCCGCGTCCGCGACCACCGATTCCGCGACAACGACTATTGTCGATTCCTGCCCGCCGGCGTTCTCGCAGAAAGCCGAGAAATCGTGACGTCCGACGAAGAGCTCTGCGGCCGCGCGCATGGGGACGGCCTCGAGCCGGTCCTTGATCCACCAGACGAGCCGCTTGTCGAACGCCGTGCGCCGCCCGGAGATGCGGTAGAGGTAGCGGCGCGAGGCCGCGTCGTGGCGCGCGTGAAAGGAGGCCGGAGCCTCTTCCGCCGAGAGGACGTTGACGTCGAACGGCAGTCGGTCGTTCAATCCGCGCTCGACCTCGAGCGGTGAAAGCGTCGCGCGCGCCTTCAGATGCGCGATCTGCGCCAGAGCATGAACGCCGGCATCGGTTCGTCCGGCTCCTCCGACGGTCGCGTCCTCCCCGAGGAGCTCTCGCGCCGCCCGGCCCAGCACGCCTTGTACGGTGCGATCCGCGTTCTTCTGAGACTGCCACCCGTGGTACCGGGTACCGTCGTATTCGAGCGTGAGCTTCCAAGTGGGCATTCCCGGGAGCTTATCGCCTGCTTCGTCACCGGGCCGTTGTCCGCTCGGAGCTCCAGGCTCCCAGCTGTCAGCGGTTTCAGCAAAAAAAAAGCCGGGCGCCCGCCCTCGCGGCTCGCCCGGCAAACGAGGCAGATCGATCGATAACTACATCTTCATTTTTACTTGCAGCTCGTTGTTCACTTTGACCACGCCGTCGACGGTGCGCGTCACATCGGCCGCCATGGCCTTCTGCTCCGCCGTTTCCACCTGCCCCGCGAGGGTGACGATCCCGTTGGTCGAGTTGACCTCGATGTTCGTGAGCGTCGAGAGCTTCACGTCGGCGGCGAGCTTGGCCTTGACCGACGACTTGATCGTCGCGTCGTCGATCTGCCGCCCGGGGGACGTCGTGGTCTTGCAACCCGCGACGTAGGATGCCAGAACGAGCACCGCTGCGATTCCTGCGAATGTCCGGATACGTTTCACCATGATTCTTCCTCCTGTAATCGGCTCATCGGCCGAGTGACGCGGCATCCCCTGCACGCGCCAGAATCGGAGCCTTCACCGACCGGGCGGATCCCGAAGCCGTAGAAGAGTCCTCGTCATAAATCCAGAGGTTGTTGACGCGCGCGATGCCCGGCACGGACCGCACGACGCGCTCCGCCTGGAGCGAGACGCCCGACGGTCCTTCGCCGAGAAGCGACGCCACTCCGTGGTAGCAGCGGACCTCGATGCGGGCCCGGTCGCCCCCCGCGCTAAGTCCGGCCCGCGAGAGCGCCTCGTTCGCGCGCTCGGCCAGTTCCCGATCCGAGCGGGTCTCCGCCGAGTGCTCGGTCGTCGCGCAGCCTCCGGCGAGGAGGAGCGCGGCGGCGCCGAGACCGACCAGGGCGAGCGCGAGGAGGCCTTGCGTCCGCAGGGGCTGGTTTCGATCGGAGGCCCGGGAGGCTCTCGTAGGATGGAATCTCGTGCTCGTTCTCGGAGCCATAGGGAGAAAACTCCTCGAGACAGGGAGCAAGACCATAGACACAGGTCAAGAGCACGGCCCGTGCCAGCCCGCCGGCCGATCCGGGACAGGCCGATCTACAATCCACGGGCCCGGTCCTTTCGCCCGGCGCGCATGCGAGGAGGTCGCCCCTGGGTTGCCTCGTTCGGTCCGTCGGGTTCTTCCTGCTGCTGATCGTCGTCCTCATCGGCCTGCGCCGGTTGACGGAGTCTCCGGCGGTCCCCGCCCGCCCGCTGCCGGGTGAGCGGGATCTCGTTGTCGACGGAGTGCGGTGGCGAAGCCGGGAAGCGATCGGGCAGGGGTCCCTCGATCCCGTGCTCTACGTCCACGGTTTCCTGTCTTCCTCGACCACGTGGAAGAAGGTGCTCGTGGCCGCTTCGGCGAGCCGGATGGCGATCGCGGTGGATCTTCCGGGCTCCGGGTATTCCGATCGTCCCTGGCCATACGACTACACGGTTTACGGCCAGGCGCAGCACCTCTTGCGGTACATGGAGGTTCGCGGACTGTCGCGCGTGGTTCTCGTGGGTAACTCCCTCGGGGGAGCGATCTGCGAGGTGGCGGCTGCCGCGCACCCGGACCGTGTCGCGGGTCTCGTCCTCGTCGATGCCGCGTCGCCGTACACGAGCATACCGATCGGTTTTCGGACCTTGCGGACGCCCCTGCTGGGCGAGCTCCAGCTCGAGCTGCTCGTCCGGCCCGTCATGGAGTTCACGCTCCGCCACCGCCTCTACGCGAAACCGGAGCGCGTGACTCCGGAGACGGTCGAGGACTGGTGGCGACCCGTGACGGTCCCCGGAACCCGGCGGGCCGCGCTCGCCGCCGTGCGCACGGATCCGCAGGCGGGCGAAGGGATCCGCCTGCTCGAGCGCATCCGGACTCCGACTCTGGTCCTGTGGGGAAAGGACGACGCGCTCCTGTCCCCCTCGGAGGGCCTCACCCTCTCGCAGAAGATCGAGGGCGCGCGCTTTGTCGCGATCCCGAGGGCGGGCCACCTCCCGCAGGAGGAAGCGCCGGACGAGTTCGCGCGCAGCGTCTCGGGGTTTCTCCAGGATCTCGAAGCGAAGCCGCGCCGGCCGTGAGCTTCGCCGCCGGGCGAGAGGGAACCGTCCTCCTCTACGGAGCCAATGGCTATACCGGCCGCCTGATCCTCACCGCGGCGTTGCGGGAAGGCCTGCCGGTTCGGATCGCGGGCCGGCGGCGCGAGGCGATCGAGCAGCTCGCCGCCGAGCATGGCGTGGGATTCCGCGTCTTCGACCTCGAGAGCCCCGGGGAGGCCGCGCGCGGTCTCGACGGCGTTTCGCTTCTCGTTCTGGCGGCCGGCCCGTTCTCGCGGACGAGCGCGCGGGCTTTCGAGGCCTGTCTCCGGGCGAAAGCGGGATACCTCGACATCACGGGCGAGGTGGCCGTTTTCGAATCTCTCTTCGCCCGCCACGAGGAAGCGCGCGCCGCGGGAATCGCGGTGCTGCCCGGCGCCGGCTTCGACGTCGTTCCATCGGACTGTCTCGCGGCTCAGCTCTCCGCTCTTCTTCCGGGCGCGACCTCCCTCGAGCTGGCATTCCGGGGATTCCGCCCCTCGGCCGGAACCGCGAAGACGATGCTCGAGTCCCTTCCGGCCGGCGGCCTGGCCCGCCGCGGAGGCCGGCTCGAGCGGGTCCCGTCGGGTTGGAAGATGCGGGAGGTTCCCTTCCTCGACCGCACGCGCCTCGCGATGTCGGTCCCGTGGGGCGATCTCGCGACCGCCTGGCGCTCGACGGGCATTCCGAACATCGTGACCTACACGGCGGCGACGCCCTCGTCCATCCGCCTGGCGCGCTGGACGAGAGCGGTCATGCCCGTTCTCCGGTTCCCCCCGCTGCGCCGTTTGCTCGAGCGCCGCATCGAGAGCCGGATCGCGGGGCCGACGGCCGAGGACCGGCACAGAGAACGATCCCAGCTCTGGGGCCGCGTCGAGGCGCCGGACGGCCGTGCCGTGGAAGGCCGGATGGAAACCCTGGAAGGCTACGCCTTTACGGCAGAGTCGACGGTCGCCTGCGCCAGGCGGATTCTGGCCGGCGAGCTCGTTCCCGGAGTCTGGACGCCGTCGCAGGCGTTCGGCCCGAATTTCGTCGCGCAGATTCCCGATACCCGCATCGAGATCCCTTCGCCCGGCTGAGAGCTCCTGGCTGTCAGCCCATCACGATCCCGAGCCGCTTCCCGCGATCGAGGGCAAACCCGGGGAAGACGGAAGCGAGGTCGGCCACTCCCGCGCAGGTGCCGGCGCGCGAAATCGAAGTACGGACGGGCGATACCTGCTTGCATTCGGATGAGTGGCCGAGCCGCCGGGCCGGTCGCCGACCGACGTCGGGCGCTTCATCGACTATATTTCCCCATCAGCCGCGTCGCCAGAATTCACCCGCCGGGAAAGCGCTCCCGGGATGGCCTTCTGCGAGCTGGCGGGGAGGGGAATTGGGCGTCTCCGTCGGCACCCGCCTCGGTCCGTACGAGATCCTGGGCCGTCTCGGGTCGGGGGGGATGGGCGAGGTTTTCCGTGCGCGCGATACGAGGCTGGGGCGCGACGTGGCCGTCAAGGTTCTGCCCGAGGAATTCGCGAGCGACCCGAACCGCTTGCGCCGATTCGAAAAAGAGGCACGCGCTGCGTCGGCTCTGAATCACCCCAACGTCGTCACGATTTACGAGATCGGATCGTCGGAGGCGATCTCCTGGATCGCGATGGAGCAGGTCGAGGGGAAAACGCTTCGAGACGTTCTGATTTCCGGCGGCATGCCCCTGAAAAAGATCCTCGCGATCGCGGCGCAGATTGGGGATGGTCTCGCGCGGGCGCACGAGGCCGGGATCGTCCACCGGGACCTGAAGCCAGAGAACGTGATGGTGACGAAGGACGGGCTCGTCAAGATCCTGGACTTCGGTCTGGCCAAGCGCTCGATGTCCGGCTCGGGGAGCGACGATGGCTCGCACCTGCCGACTCAAACGGGAACGAGCCCGGGCCTGATCCTGGGAACGGTCGGCTACATGTCGCCCGAGCAGGCGGTCGGACAGACGATCGACTTCCGTTCGGACCAGTTCGCGTTCGGGTCGATCCTTTACGAGATGGCGACGGGAAAGGGCGCGTTCCTGAAGGACACCGCGATCGACACGCTGTCGGCGATCCTGCACGAAGAGCCAAGACCCGTGAGCGAGGTCAACCCTCAGTCTCCGGCGCCCCTGTGGTGGATCGTCGAGCGATGCCTGGCGAAGGAGCCCCGGGGGCGCTACGCCTCGACGGACGATCTCGCCCGCGATCTGGCGACGCTACGGGACCGCTTGTCCGAGACTTCGTCCGGAGGATCTGCTCCGGTGGCCGCTTCGGCACGACGCCGGTATCTCCCGGCCGCCGTCCTGACGCTCGTAGCCTTCCTCGCTCTCGTCGCCGGCTTGTTCGCTGGCATTCCCGTCTGGAAGGCGCGGTTCTCCTCGCGTCCGATGATCCGACAGGTCACCTTCCGGCGAAACGGAATTCAGGACGCCCGGTTCGCCCCGGACGGGCAGATCGTGTACGGAGCGTTACCGTCGGAACAGTCGGAAGGAGATCTGGGAGAGCTCTTCGCAGCGCGTCCCGGCGCGTTCGAGCCCCGGTCGCTGGGCCTCCCGCGGGCCAACATCCTCTCGATCTCGTCTCTGGGGGAGATGGCGATCCTCGTGGGAGGAGCGCCGCGACAGGGGATGCTGGCCACGGTGGATCTTGCAGGCGGGGCGCCGCGCGAGCTCCTGGAGAATGTGCGGCGCGCGGCGTGGGCGCCGGATGGGAAGAGCCTCGCCGTCATTCATGTCGTGAAGGGTGTGACGCGCCTCGAGTTTCCGATAGGGAGAGTTCTCTACGAGCCGCCGGGATACATCAGTGGCCTCCGGTTCTCTCCCCAGGGGAATCTCATCGCTTTCTCAAACCACCGCGAACTCTGGTCTCCCGGGGCTAGCAGTCACGGGGAGCTCACGGTGATGGATCTTGCCGGCAAGAGGCGGAAGATCCCGAATGTTCCGTCCGCCGAGTTCTTGTGGTCGTCCGGTGGAGACGAGATCTGGTTTCCCGAGATCCAGGGAGGCACGACGTCCCTCTGGGCCGTGACGATGTCGGGGGAAAAACGTCTGCTGGCCGCATTCCCCGGCGATTTCGTTCTGCACGACGTCTCCCGGGACGGGCGCCTGCTCTTGGAGCGGGCCATCGAAGAATTCGAGATCGTCGGGCGATTCCCCGGGGATCCGGGCGAACGCAACCTGTCGTGGCTCGATGGGTCGGTTCCGGCGGCCCTCTCCGGTGATGGAAAGACTCTTCTCTTTTCGGAGATACGGCAGGGGGGGCCCGCCGTCTACAAGCGCAAGACGGACGGTTCGCCCGCCGTGAGGCTGGGGGAGGGAATAGCCCTCGACCTGTCCCCCGACGGGACAATGGCTCTTTGCACTTCCCGCGGTACTCCCGTTCGCCTGATTCTGTTGCCCACGGGCGCCGGGCAGGCGCGTACGCTGACCCTTCCGGGAAGTCTGTATGGCCCAGATGCGGCCCGCTTTTTCCCGGATGGGAGGCGCGTTCTCGCTCGCGTCGCCGAGGCTGGCCATCGCGCTCGCCTCTTCACTCTGGACATCGAGACTGGACGCGCGCGACCTTTTTCGCCAGAAGGGATCCCCGTGTCGCAGCTGGCGGTCTCACCGGATGGCAAACGAGTAATCTCGTCGACGGAGGATGAAGAGCGTTTCATCTACGATGTCGAGGGAGGCGCTCGCCAGTCCGTGCCCGGGCTCCCGAAAGGTTTTTACGTCATCGCGTGGTGCTCCGACGGTCGCTCCGTCTTCGTTCGAACGAGCGGAATTCACCCGCTGAAGATCTTTCGGCTGGACCTGACTTCCGGGCAGATGGAGCCGTGGAAAGAGTTCTCCATTTCCGACATCGGAATGGGGCTCGCTGGCGTGATCCCGACGCCCGACGGAAAGTCCTACGTTTACGGCTATCAACGTTCCTTCTCGGACCTTTTCATCGTGGAAGGGCTGAAGTAGTCGGCGGTGCCCGGTTATTCTCCATTGAGGTGAGATGACGGTCAGCCCCGGGAGCCGGCTGGGTCCCTACGAGGTCCTCTCTCCCCTCGGAGCCGGGGGATGGGAGAGGTGTGGCGGGCGCGGGACAGCCGTCTCGATCGGGAGGTGGCGATCAAGGTGCTGCCGGCGGACGTGTCCGCCGACGCGTCGCGGCTGAAGCGGTTCGAGAGGGAGGCGCGGGCGGCTTCGTCTCTGAACCATCCGAACATCGTGACGATCTATGACCTGGGCGTGACGGATGGGGTTCGTAGATCGCGATGGAGCGTGTGGAGGGCAGGACCCTGCGGGAGGTTCTCGCCGCGGGGCCATTGCCGGTCAAACGGGTGCTCTCGCTGTCGGCGCAAATCGCCGACGTGGTGTCGAAGGCACCTGAGATCGGCATCGTGCCTCGGGATCTGAAGCGCGAGAACGTGATGGTGACGAAGGACGGTCTGGTCAAAATCCTGGACTTCGGGCTGAGCGGGAGCGGCCAACCTCCGAGGGGATCGATCGGATTGGCTCCTTGCCTGACTTCAGGTCGTGATGACGCCGAGCCGCTTCTTCTCCTCGATCGCGTAGCCAGGGAACACCACGGAAAGGTCGGCCACTCCCATCCGCTTTTCCAGGATCTCCGCGAAGACATCCCGGAAGTCGGTCGTGACGGCGACGTCGCGGTTCTCATAGAGATGCGAGGCATCGAGGCCCGGCCATTTTCCGTAGACCTTGCCGCCCTTCACACCGCCGCCCAGGAGCAGCATGACGTTCGCGTGACCGTGATCCGTCCCGCGGTTGCCATTCTCCCGGACGGTGCGGCCGAATTCCGACATCGTGACGAGCGTGACATCCCCCATGCGCGAGCCGAGGTCCTTCGCGAAAGCGGCGATCGACAGCGCGTAGTCGCGCAGGCGGTTCGAGAGCTGTCCCTGAGCGCCGCCTTCTCCGGCGTGCGTGTCCCAGCCCCCGACGTCGGCGAATGCCACCTCCAGCCCGACGTTGCTCCGGATGAGCTGCGCGATCTGTTTGAGCGAATTGCCGAACGGACCCTTGGGATACTCCGCGCCATTGGCGGGAGCGAGCTTCGCGGGGTCCGCCGATTTCAGGATCCGCACGGCGTCGAACGATTCCCGCGCCGTTCCTCCGAGCGTTCCGGAGACCGCGTCGGCGTACATCGATTCGAACGATTCCGAAGCGGCGGCACTCCCGGCGCCGGCCCGGATCCCGAATTCCCCCACGTTCGTCATGGAGACGGCGCCCGCCGCGCCGGACAGCATGCGCGGGAGCGTCGGCGACAGAGCGACGGCGCGCAGGGGCGAGCCGTTCTCGCCCTTGTTCGCGACGAGAGCTCGGGAGAGAAATCCGTCCGCGGTCGACTTGACGCCCGGCGTCCCCGACTCCATGAAGTCCTGGGCGTCGAAGTGGGAGCGCGTGACGTCGGGGCTTCCGGCTGCGTGCACGAACGCGGCGGAGCCGTCCCGGAAGTACGGGAGGATGGGCGCCATCGACGGGTGGAGACCGAAGAATCCGTCGAGATCGAGCGCGGCCGCGGCGGCGTCCGAGGATCCCGGGCGCGGCACGGCGATCGAAGGGCGGGCGTCGTAGTAGATCTTCTCGCCGCAGGGCACCACCACATTCAGTCCGTCTACGGCACCGCGCTGGAAGATCGCGACGAGCACGCGCTTCGAGGGCGGCGTTCCGGCCTTCGCCATCCGGACGAAGACCCTCGGAAGGAAACCGCCGGCGACGAGCGCCATGCCGGTCGTCTTGAGGAGCATGCGGCGATTCATCGAATTCGGGGATGTCATGAGTTGCCTCCCGGCCGGGGGTTTACGGAGCGCGCGCTTGTGATCGATTGGAAGCTCACTGTCTTTGAAACTCCGGACTGCCCAGAATCAATCCCGCGATCAGGGACAGGGGAGTGCGGTCGACCGGCACGAGGGTGTCCTCGCCGGGAGCCGCTCCGTCGGCCGGCCGGCGCTCCGCACCGGCGCCGTCGCCGAGCCGCCGCAGGATGGTCGCGCGGGTCTCCTCGGAGAGGTCCCCGCCGATCAGGAGCCGCGCGAGTGCGTCGATCGACCTCTTCGGATCCGCCGCGTCCTTCGCATCGACGAGGCGGGCGAGATCGACGCGCGTTCCGGGGACGCCGTTCGCCGCGAGCGCGATCGCGAAGTTCATCCGAGCGACGAGAGCGCCGGTATTCACCCACGCCGTTGCCGCGTCGGAGTAGCCGGTCGGGGGCTGGCACAGGTAGAGCGGCTCGCCCATCCGCGCGATCTCTCGCAGCAGGGGGGGGCGGACCTCGGTCTCCCCGCCGGAGGCGCGAATGGCCGAGACGACGTACTCGAACGGCGACTTGACCTTCGCGCGATAGGTCTCGGGCGCGAAGAAATCCGGGCTCTCGACGATGGCGCGCACGGTCTCGCGGAGGTCCCCGCGGCTGCTCGTGAATCGCGCCGCAACACGGTCCACGAGAGCCTGGCTCGGGGCATCCGAGACGAACCGCTCGCAGAGCTCCCGCGCGATGTGCCGCGCCGTCGCCGGCTGGCGGGCGAGAATGAGGATCGCCTGCTCGCCTTCCTCGATGCCCCCCGCCGGAATCGTGCGGCCGAGGACGGTCTTGGTCCCGGCGTCGTGCACGCGCTCGCGGAACCGGAACTCCCCGCGCTGCGGATCGATCGACCAGCCCGTCAGGACGCGGGCGAGCTCCGTGACGTCTCTCTGCGAGTAGCCACCGTCGACGCCGAGGGTGTGCAGCTCCATGATTTCGCGGGCGTAGTTCTCGTTCAGCCCGCCCTTGCGTTTGGCGGGAATCGAGTCCGCTCCTCCCGGCGTGGCGGGCCTCGCGAAGGCGCTCGCAAACCGCCCGAGGCGGCGTGCGGGGAGTGCTGGCCGGTGCTCGGGATCCGCCACGGAGCGTGCGTTGTCGAGGTAGAAGAGCATGGCGGGCGATTTCGCGGTCGCCAGGAGCAGGTCCTCGAAGCGGCCCCAGATCCGCGGCCGCACGACGTCGCGCTCGAACGACGTGATGAGCACGCGGTCGAGGCCCTTGGCCGCGTACACGTTGAAGTGATTCATCCAGAAATCGACGAGCACTTCGTTCAGCTGGCGCTCCGAATACGCGGCTCGGAGGACGCGCGCGGCCGAGAGCTCTTCGATGACCCGGCGGGGGCGTTTCTCGGGCGGAATCCGGTTGCGGATCTCCTCGAACGCATCCGCATCCGCTTTCGCCGTCTCCGAGGCCGACATCGCGGTCGTCTGCCCGGCGGCTCCCGCCGCCGCTTTTTTCTGCCGCCGCGCTTCCCGAATCGGGCGCTCGAACGTGTCGTAGAGCGTCTCGGAAGACATCGTCAGGGTGGAGAACGGCGCGAGGCGGGGTGAAAGCCTCGCGTCGGAGATCGAGTCCGGCGCGAGCTGCTCCTCGATCCAGGCCGATACGCCCATCCGCTCGACCCGCTCGACGTCTCCCGGGCGCGGTCCGAAGCCGAGCCGGTTCAGGGCGTGCAGGGTCTTTTCGCGCCCGGTCATCGGCGTGCTTCGGGGAGCGGTCGAGGCCTTCGTTTTCGGGGTCGGCGCCGTCTGCGCGAGCGCCGGCGAGACCGGGGCCTCGACGGATAAAGCCAGGAGGACGAGGACGGCGAGTGCGCGGGGACGGCGGAAGATGGTTTTCACGATAGGAGTTGGACGAGCGGGGGACCGCACGAGGTTACCCGGGTTGCCTTCGCGCGGATCCGAAGGGAATCTTCCGGGAACACGGAGGACGCCAAACGGGTTAGAATTCCTCCAATGCATCTCCGTCAAGGATTCCAGGACGAATGCGGCGTCTTTGGAGTGTTCGATGCGGAGGACGCGGCCCGCCTCACCTACCTCGGCCTCTACGCGCTGCAGCACCGCGGCCAGGAATCGGCCGGAATCGCCACCTGGAACGACGGCGCGATCGCGTTCGAGCGGGAAATGGGCTACGTCGCGGACGTCTTCAACGAGGCCCGGCTCTCCCGCCTGCCCGGCCGGACCGCCCTCGGCCACGTGCGGTACTCGACCGCCGGAGCGTCGCTTCTCGCCAACGCCCAGCCGATCGTGTTCGCTACCGGCCGGGGCCCGCTGGGGCTCGCCCACAATGGGAACCTGACCAACGCGCGGGAGATCCGGGCAACGCTCGAGTCCTCCGGAGCCGTCTTCACGACCACCTCGGACTCCGAGGTCATCCTCCACCTGATCGCGCGCTCCAAGGCGCCCACGCTCGTGGCCGCCATCGCGGAGGCCTTGACCGAGGTGCGGGGGGCCTATGCGATCCTGATCCTCTCCCGCGATGGCATCTTCGCGGCCCGCGACCCGAACGGAATTCGCCCTCTTTCTCTCGGCATCCGGGAAGGATCGCCGGTCGTGGCGTCCGAGACCTGCGCCTTCGACCTGATCGAGGCGAAGTTCGTCCGGGACGTCGAGCCGGGGGAGATCGTCCGGCTCTCCGGGGAAGGATTCACGTCGCATCGCTTCGCCTTCCCGACGCCGACGCCCTGCGTCTTCGAGCACGTCTATTTCGCGCGCCAGGACTCCCTCGTATTCGGCAAGAACGTCGCCTCGACCCGCGAGGCATTCGGCGCCCGGCTCGCCCGCGAGCACCCGGCAACGGCCGACGTCGTCACGCCCGTTCCCGACTCCGGCATGTACGCCGCGCTCGGCTTCGCGCGCGAGAGCGGGATCCCCTTCGGGATGGGACTCGTACGCAATCACTACGTCGGCCGGACGTTCATCGAGCCGAAGCAGTCGATCCGGCACTTCGGCGTGAAGGTCAAGCTGAACCCGGTGCGCGAAGTCGTCGCGGGAAAGCGCGTCGTCATGGTGGACGACTCGATCGTGCGCGGCACGACGTCGCGGAAGATCGTCAAGATGCTTCGGGAAGCCGGCGCGAAGGAAGTCCACGTCCGGATCTCTTCGCCGCCTACAATGAATTCCTGCCACTACGGCATCGACACGCCGACCCGCGGCGAGCTCATCGCGGCGAACCAGTCGATCGACGAAATCCGCGCCTACATCGAGGCGGACAGCCTCGGATACCTGTCGGCGGAGGGAATGCTCGAGGCCTTCGGCCGTCCCCAGCAGGCGGCCTGCACCGCGTGCTTCACCGGCATCTATCCCGTCGAGATCGAGGGGGAGTCGGAGCGGGAAAAAGAGTCCGCCGTTTCCCGCTAAGCGGCTCGCTCGCTTTGAAACCCCTGACACTGCTCGCCGCAACGCTCGCTCTCCGCGGCGCGACGCTGGTCGATGGGACCGGAGCCGCGCCCGTCCCGAACTCGCTTCTCGTGATCCGCGACGGCCGCGTCGTTTCCGCCGGGCCAGCGACCCCCGGCGCCCTGGCGGGCTTGCCGTCGGACGCGAAGGTCGTCGACGTTTCCGGCCGGTGGATCGTGCCCGGACTGATCGATGCGCACGTGCATGCGGAGTCCGACGAGGACCTCCGGACCATGCTGCGATGGGGCGTCACGTCCGTCCGGCTCATGGCGGAGGACGTGGCCACGAGCCGGCAGGTCGCCGTCTCCTCGCGCGCGCGCCGGGATGTTCCGGAAGTATTTCCCGCCGCGCCGATCTTCACGATCGCGGGAGGGTGGTGGTCCTCGCAGGCGCCGGACGCCGGGCTCGACCGTTTCCCGGAAACGCCCGAGAGGGCGCGGGAATCCGTCCGGAAGGCGAAGTCCCTGGGCTCGACCGAGATCAAGCTCATGCTGGACGACATGGCGTGGTGCCGCGCGCCGCTCCCGGCGCTCGCGCGCATGCGGCCCGCAGTCGCCGCCGCGCTGCTCGACGAGGCGCGGCGGCAGGGGATGCGTGCGATCGTGCATGCGCCCGGGCTCGCGGACGCGAAGGAGGCTGTAGCGGACGGCGCGACCGCGCTCGCGCACGGCGTGCTGGACCCGTTCGATGGCGCGACCATCGCGATCATGAAGGCGAGGCCCGTCTTCTACGTGCCGACGTTGGACATCTTCGAATTTCTCGCCGACACGGCGTCGTTCGTCGCCGACGTGCTCTCGGATCCCCGCGTCACGGGACCGGGCGGACTGCCGGCGGCAACGGTCGCGCAGATGCGATCCCCCGGATATGCGGCGGGCTATCGCCAGCGCTATCCGGCTTTCGAGAACGTCCGGGCGCACCTTCCCGCCCTCCGCGGCAACATCGCGGCGCTTCACCGGGCCGGCGTGCCGGTCGCGCTCGGAACCGACATGTGGGCGTTCCCCGGCCTCGCCGTCTCGATCGAGATGGAGCTGTATGTCCGGGCGGGCCTCCGGCCGATCGACGCGCTGCGGGCCGCGACGGAGACGGCGGCGCGCTCGATGGGAATCGACGGCGACCGCGGCACGCTCTCGCCCGGAAAGCGGGCGGACCTGCTGGTGCTGACCGCCGACCCGCTCGCCGACCCCCGCAACGTGCGCGCGATCGCGCGGATCTACAAGGCGGGCCATCCGGCCGGGCCGGGCTCCGAAACGGCGGGGGACTGAAGCCCTTGGAGCCGGACGAGCTGCTCCGGTTCCGGGGCGAGTTTCCGATCCTGGAGCGATCCACATATCTGATCTCGAACTCGCTCGGAGCGATGCCGCGCGGCGCCGCCACCGCTCTGGCCGAATACGCGGAGACCTGGGCGACGCGCGGCGTGCGCGCCTGGGCCGAGTCGTGGTGGGATCTGTCGGCGAGGGCCGGCGACGAGATCGCGCCGCTTCTGGGAGCGCCCGCCGGATCCGTCTCGATGCTGCCGAACGTCACGACCGCTTCGGCGGTGCTGCTCTCGTCGCTCTCCTACGCGCCGCCGCGCAACCGCATCGTGATGATCGACGGCGAGTTTCCCTCCATCCGCTATGTCTACGAGTCGCTTGCCACCCGCCTCGGCGCCGAAGTCGTGAGCGTGCGTTCGCCGACGGGGGACGGTCTCACCGCCGACGAGGAAGCCATCGCGGCCGCGATCGACGACCGGACCGCTCTCGTCGCGATCTCGCACGTGCTGTTCAAGAGCGCGTTCGTGCTCGACCCGCGGCCGATCGCCGAGAAGTGCCGGCGCGTCGGCGCGCTTCTCGTTCTCGATGCGTACCAGTCCGTGGGCACGCTGCCGGTCGACGTCGGTGCGCTCGGCGCGGATGCGCTCGTGGGCGGAGTCCTGAAGTGGCTGTGCGGCGGGCCGGGCGGAGCTTTTCTCTACGTCCGGCCGGACCTGCGGCCGCGCCTGGAGCCGGCCCTCACGGGTTGGATGGCGCATACCGAACCTTTCGCCTTCGAGGATCCACCCATCCGCCGTCGCGACGACGCCTTCCGATTTCTGCTGGGCACGCCCGCCATTCCCGCGCTGTACGCGGCGCGCGAAGGACCCCGAATCGTACGGGAAGCCGGCATCGAGGCGATCCGCGCGAAGTCCCTCCGCCAGACGAGCCGGCTGATCGCCCTCGCGGAGCAGCGCGGGCTCCGGTGCGCGACATCCCGTGATCCGGCGAGGCGCGGCGGCACGGCGGTTGTCGATTTCGACCACGCGCTCGAGACGGCCCGCGAATTGAACGAGCGCGACGTGGTCGTCGACTACCGGCCGGGCGTCGGGATCCGCCTCTCGCCGCACTTCTACACGAACGACGCGGAACTCGACACGGCCTTCGCCGCGATCGATGAGATACGCGAGACGGACGCCTGGAAGAGATGGACTGGCCGGCGGACGCTCGTTACATGAGGCTGGAGCCTTCGGCCCGAAAAATCGCTCTTCTCGCCTGCGCGGGCGTCGCCTCGGTTGCCCTCTTCGTGGTTTCACGTGGCAAGTGGTCGGACGCGATCATCGACTCGGGCCGCGAGTGGATCGTTCCGGACGCTCTGTCGAGAGGTCAACTCCTCTATCGCGACGTCGTCTACTGGTTCGGACCTTTCACGCCGTATTTTCACGCTTTTTTCCTGCGGGCGTTCGGCTCCGGTTTCGGAGCGCTCGTCGGTGCAGGGCTGGTCGGGGCCGCCGGCGTGGTCGTCTGCCTGCACCTGGCTCTCCGTCGCGTCACAACGGCCGGCGCAGCGTGGGCCTGGACGGTCCTCTCCGTTCCCGTTCTCGTATTCATGCCGGACGCAGGCGGAGCGATCCTCGGAATGGGATTCCGGATATGGCACGCGGCTGGCTTCGCGCTGCTCGCCTTGACCGTCGCGGGGGGAGCTCGGGAGTCGCGCGTGCGGCTTGTCGTCGCGGGGAGCCTCGCCGGTCTCGCCGGCCTGTGTCGGACCGAATGGGGCCTCGCGGCGTTCGCTTCCCTTGCGTTCTTCGCAATCCGGCGCGACGGCCCCGGGCGAAGGGCTGCGGGGACGCTCGCGATCGTTTCCGGCAGTTTTGTCGGCGTCATGGCCGCCGGACTCGGTCTTTTCGTCTGGAGAGCGGGACCGACCGCGGTGTTTGCGGACGCTCCCGTTCTCCTGTTCAATCTCCCCCGAGAAACCTTGCGCCGCGCAGGAGACATGGGCTCCGGAGGGTGGCGCGGACTACTCCAGATGGGCTACGCCGCTCTTGCCGGCTTCGCGGCTTTTTCCATCCTGGATCTTCTTGTTGTTGTCCGCCGCGGCCAGGTCGCGCGCGCGTCGCTTATACGAGTCTCGATCCTCCTCGCCGCGATCGTCGTGTGTGCGGCCGCGGGCGGTTTTCCGCCAGGCGGCCTTCTCGCCGCCGGGCCGCTCGTCTGCGGTCTCTCGTTTTTCGCGGGGCTTGCGACATCCGATCGAGAGCTCGGCGCCTCGCTCATGGGATTCGGCGCAATGGGGCTCGCAGCTTCCCACCGGCGCTTCTTTTTCGTGTCCGACGGCCCTTACGTGGCGCCGGCCCTTCTCTTTTCCTGGGTGTGCGCGGCCGGCTGTGCGACCTGGTTACTCGCCCGGCGCGAGGCGTCCGTGCGGTCTTCTCTCGGAAGGCTCACGACTGCCGCCGTCGGCGCGCTCGCCGCTGTTGCTTTTCTCATGCGCGCTGCCGAGTACCGCTCCGATGATCGTGTTCCCGTGCCGGGTACCCAGGGCATGCTGTCCGCGAGCCCGGCTCAATCGCTTGCGATCGCCGAACTCGCGCGCACGATCCGCCGGCTCACCCCTTCCGGCTCCGGGCTCGTCGTCTTTCCGGAGGGGGAAGTCGTGAATTTCCTGGCGGCGCGATCGAACCCGATTCGCCACAAGCTCTATCTTCCCGGCTACGTCGATTCACGAAACGAGCTGCAGATCGTGCGCGAACTGGAGGAAGCCCGTCCGGCCGCCATCGTCATCTGGCCCCGTCCGCTGGGGGAGTACGGGGCGGGTTTCTTCGGACGGGACTACGGAACGGGCATTCAGGCATGGATCGATAGCGAATACGAGCATGTCGCCCTCGAAGGCAGCAAGGGCATGGACCAGCGAATCGTTCTGGCCATTCGGAGAAGGACCCGGCCCTGAGGCGCCGTATTCTCGGCCTCCTCGCGGAATGGAGTCCCGAGTGGGTCATGCTCGCCGTCACCACCGCGGCGGGAATCTGGTGTGCCGGCCGATGGATCGATCCCACCGGAGATCCCGGCGTCTGGTGGTCCGTCGCATATCGGATGGGGAACGGCGAGCGCCCGTATCGAGATCTTTTCCTCCAGTACGGCCCCTTGTCACCGTATCTTCTGGCCGTTACGGGAAGACCTTTCGCCTTTTCCAAAACCTGGTTCCTGCTCGTGAACTGGGCCCCGGCGATTCTGGCGGGATTCCTGGTGCTCCGGGCGGCTCGCCCGTTTCTCTCGCGCGCGGAAAGGCTTGCTCTCGTCGGGCTCCTGATCGGTCTCTCCCTCTTCGCGCCGAGGCCAGCGCGGATGGTTCTCCCGTACAGTCCGGCCGCCGTTCTGGGTCTCTGCTTTGGAATTGCCGCGTTCCTGTTCCTGCCGTCCAGGTCAAGAAAACCTTTCGCGGCCGTCGCCGCGGGGGGGCTGGCGGGGCTCGCGTTCTGCGCCAAACAGGAGATCGGAGTGGCGGCGATGGCCGGTCTATGCGCTCCGATTCTCACGGAGGGCCGAAGGGGATTCTCGTGGGTTCTTCGCTGCGGCGCCGGATTTCTCGCGGTCGTGGGCGTGGGTGTTGCGGTTGTGCTCGGGTCGGGCGCGTCGGTCGATTCGTTGAGGCATGAGAGTCACCTCTGGCCGTTGGCTTCGGTCCCGCGCGAATGGAAGGGTCTGTTCCGGGCGGTCGCCGGAGTCGACACAGCGACCTGGAGATCGTTTCTCCTCGTTGCGGTGCTGCAGCTCTCCAAGCTCATCCTGCTCGTCTCGCTCGCAGGCCTGTGTCTCGGGCGCGAAAAGACTCTTCGCCGGTGGCTCCGGGTACTCGTCCCGCTGTCCCTTCTCCTCCTCTTCGATCTTTTCCAGGGCCGCGACCTTCTGCCGCAGGTTCGGCCGATCGGCCTTTCCATGTCCGTTGCGCTTCTCGTAGCGCTCGTCGCCTGGCTCGATCGGCAACGCCCGGGCCGCGATTTTCTCGTCGGATTCGGGGTCTTCGCGGGGCTGGTCGGCGTTCGCACGGCGTTCTCATGGGATGTTTCGAGCCCCTACTCCGGAGTGACGCATCTCGCGACGTGCCTGACGTGGATGCTCTTCCTGTTCTGCATCATTCCCGAACGGCTGCCGGGGGGCGCGGCACCCGCGCGCTTCGCCCGGACGGCGTGGCTGGTCGTCCTCGTTCCGATCGCGTGGTACGGAGCGGCGAACGGGATCGCCGACCTCCGGGAGACGGATCGCTTCGACATCACGACCCCTCGGGGCCATATATTCCCGGATCGCCGCTTCGCGCTCGCTTACGAGCGCATCGGGAAAGAGCTTCGTCCCGGGGAACGAGCGCTCTTCATTCCGGAGACCCACGGGCTCGATGCGCTTTTCGGCGTCGCGGATTCTTCGCCCTTTCTCGGCCACCTCCCGGGGTGGCTCGATTCTCGCGCGGAGGACGCGCTTCTTCGCCGGTTCGAGACGAGTCCCCCCGACGTCGTCGTGATCTTCAACCGGCCGACGGCCGAATTTGGAGTGAAGCCGTTCGGCAGCGGCTATGGAGTGAAGCTCGCGCGCTGGATCGAGAGCGGTTATCAGCCGGTGGCGTCTCTCCCGGCGTTTGCGATTCTGCGCCCGAAAAAGCCGCTATCATCGGTTCCGATCCACTGAGCTCGAGCGCGGACAAACCGGGGAGTTACATGACCGGAAGTGTTTCGCCGCGGCAGATCCGCGGCATCGTCCTCAAGCAGTCACGTCGGGCCAACGTCGGACACATCGGCTCCGCGCTGTCGATCGCCGATATCATCGCCGCGCTGTTCGGAGGCGTTCTCCGCGGCGGTGGCCCGTCCGATCCGGACCGCGACCGTTTCATCCTCTCGAAAGGGCACGCGGCGCTCGCCCTGTATGCCGCGCTTTCGCTCACCGGCCGGTTGAGCGCGGAAAGTCTCGACACGTTCTGTGCGGATAACAGTCTTCTTGGCGTCCACCCGGAACGCGGCCTCGGCGGTGTCGACTTTTCGACGGGTTCGCTCGGCCACGGGCTTTCGATCGGAGTGGGGGCCGCGCTCGCCGCGAGGCTTCAGGGATCTGCGCGGCGGGTCTTCGTCGTCGTGAGCGACGCGGAGTGCAACGAAGGCTCCCTTTGGGAAGCCGTGATGTTCGCGGCTCATCATCGTCTTGGCAACCTCGTAACGATTGTCGATTTGAACGGCCAGCAGGCTTTCGGCTATACGGCGGACGTCTTGTCTCTGTCACCGATGGCCGATCGCTGGCGCGCGTTCGGCTGGGACGTCCACGAGGTCGATGGCCACGATGTCGGCGCTCTGGCCGGAGCGCTCGAGGGACTCGACAGCGGCGGTGCTCCCCACGTGATCGTCGCGAAAACGAAATTCGGCAAGGGCGTGTCATTCATGGAGGGGAAGATCAAGTGGCACTACTGGCCGGTGTCGGACGATGAGCTCCGGCTCGCCCTCGAAGAGATCGAGGAGGGAGCTTGAGGGCGGCCTTCGTCCGAGCGGTTCAGGACGCCGCGGAAAAGGACCCCCGAGTAGTGCTCCTGACGGGTGATCTCGGCTACAGCGTCCTCGAGCCTTTTGCCGAGCGCTTTCCCGATCGCTTCTTCAACGCGGGTGTCGCGGAACAGAACATGGTCGGTATGGCTACGGGTCTCTCGGAAGCGGGATTCATACCCTTCGTCTACTCGATCGTGACATTCGCGACGCTACGGCCCTACGAGTTCATCCGCAACGGCCCCATCTTCCATCGCCTTCCTGTCCGGATCGTGGGTGTCGGAGGGGGGTTTGAGTACGGACACGCTGGTCCGACGCACTACGGCCTCGAAGACATCGCGGTCATGCGCGCGCAGCCCGGCATCACCTGCATCGCCCCGGCGGACCACGAGCAGGCGGCCGCCGCCATCCGGGCTACTTGGGCTCTTCCCGGTCCCGTGTATTACCGCCTCGGGAAGGACGATCGAACGACCGTTCCAGGTCTCGCCGGAATGTTCGCCATTGGGCGGGCCCAGCAGATTCGCGAAGGTGGGGATCTGGCGATCGTTGCCATGGGCGCCATCGCGAGCGAGGCCGCGGCGGCCGCCCAGATGCTCGCGAGCGAGGGCGAGAGATTGTCCGCGTCGGTTCTCGTGGTGGCGAGCGTTACCCCGCCTCCCGTCGATGATCTCCTGGACGTTCTCTCGAAAGTGCCCCTGGTGATCACGGTCGAGGCGCACTCGGTCAACGGGGGAGTCGGATCACTCGTAGCGGAGGTGATCGCCGAGAACGGTCTTTCCTGCCGCCTCGTTCGATGTGGCGTCCGCGCCCTGCTCGAGGGCCCTTTCGGTGGACAGGACTTCATGCAGCGGCAGCAGGGAATCTCCCGTGAGGCCATCGCTTCGACGGCGCGACGGGCCGTTTCGAGCGTCGGGCCGTGAACGCGCGCGTTCTCGATCCGCCGGGGCGCTCGTGACGGTTCACCCGGAGACAGCGATCGCGGCATTCGACCGTGACGCCACACACAACCGCGGATATCTCTACACGACGAATGCCGCCCTGAGCAGTGTTCTCGCGAACCGACGGCTGACCGACGCCGCTCTGAGAGCCGTAGATTTTCGCGGCAAGCGCGTGCTCGACGTGGGATGCGGCGACGGGGCGTACACGATCGACCTGTTCGACGGCGGCCGGCCTTCCCGGATGTACGGGTTCGATCCCTCGGCCGAAGCGATCGCCGTTGCCAGGGAAAAAGTCTCCAGTCGGCCCATCCGATTCGAGGTGAGCGACGGGTCCGCCGTCCCCCTGGCCGACCACGAGTTCGACGTGGCGCACCTCCGGGGAGTTCTCCATCACGCCGAGCATCCGCGGGAGCTCCTGCGCGAGGCGTTCCGGCTGGCTCCCGTTCTTCTCGTCCTCGAACCGAACGGCTACAACCCGGTTTTGAAGGTGATCGAGAAAGCGTCGCGGTATCACCGGGAGCATGGCGAGAAGAGTTTCTCCGCAAGAGCGCTCGACCGCTGGATTCGCGAGCTCGGCGGCCGGGTCGTGAGCCGGCACTGGGTCGGCCTCGTTCCTTTTTTCTGCCCCGACCCGATTGCCCGGGTACTCAAGGCGCTCGAGCCTGTCGTCGAGCACACGCCGATCCTCAATGCGGCGGGTTGCGCCGTGTATGTCCAGGTCTCGGTTCGCGATGCGTAACGGGAAGCGAGTGCTCGTCACGGGGGCGAGCGGTTTCGTGGGCGCGAACCTCGCTCGGGCTCTCCTGGGAGCGGGGTGCGATGTCCGCCTTCTCGTCCATTCCAACGATCAGACGTGGCGAATCGACTCGATTCGGAACGACGCCCGTATTTTCGAAGGAGACCTCTGCGACCGCGAATCGGTCGCCCGCATCATCGACGAGTCGAAGCCCGAATGGGTCTTCCACTGTGCAGTGTACGGCGCGTATTCGTGGCAGGAATCCACGGAGCGGATGGTGCAGACCAACCTCCTCGGCACGATGAGCCTCCTGCGGTCCTGCATCGACGCTGGCGTCGAGAGCTTCGTCAACACGGGATCGTCATCGGAATATGGATACAAGGACCACGCGCCGCGCGAGGACGAGTGGCTCGAGCCCAACAGCGACTATTCCTTAACGAAGGCGTCCGCGACGATGCACTGCCGGATGATGGCGCAGTCGGACGACCTGTCGATCTCGACGCTGCGGCTGTACTCCGTGTACGGACCCTGGGAAGACCCTGGCCGTTTTCTTCCGACACTCATCCGGTTCGGCCTCGAGGGCGCCCTGCCGCCGCTTGTCGACCCGGACGTCGCGCGCGATTACGTTTCCGTCGAAGACGTGTGCCGCGCGTATCTCCTTGCTGCCGAGCGTCCCCGAAGCGCCGATCGAGGCGCCATCTACAACGTCGGGACCGGTCTCCAGACGTCCGTTCGCCAGGCGGTCGAGACTGCGCGGCAGGTCCTTGACATCTCGCGCGAGCCCGAGTGGGGATCGATGCCGAATCGGCGATGGGACACCCAGACGTGGGTGGCCGATCCCGGTAAGATCGGACGAGACCTTGGGTGGAAGCCGGCGGATACGTTCGAGGTCGGATTCCGGAGGATGGTCGAATGGTCCCGGACGGAGGAGAGTCTTTCGCAGGCGTCTCGGAGATGACCGGGACCGTTCCGGGATCGGCCGATCTCACGCCGCGGGATACCTCGAAGAAGCCCCGGCTGAGCGCCGTGATCGCCTGCTACAAGGACGCGCCGGCCGTTCCGATAATGTACGAGCGGCTTCGGGCGGTTTTCGAGTCTCTCGGCGTCGACTACGAAATCATTTTCGTGAACGACGGCAGCCCGGACGACGCGCGAAGCGTTCTTCGGGAGCTCGCCTCCCGGGATCCGCGAGTCGTTGTAGTGAACCACGCTCGGGCCTTTGGCTCGCAGAGCGCCTTTACGAGCGGGATGCGCATCTCGACGGGGGATGCTGTCGTCCTGCTCGACGGCGACCTCCAGGACCCTCCCGAGCTCATCCCCGGTTTCTACGAGCGCTGGCGTGAGGGCTACGACGTCGTGTACGGGGTACGCACCCGGCGCCAGGCGAGCGCCCTCCGCAATGCGGCGTACAAAGCCTTCTATCGGGCGTTTCGCGCGCTCTCCTACGTCACTGTGCCGGTCGACGCGGGCGACTTCGCGCTCATCGACCGGCGCGTCGTCGAGGTCCTGAATGCACTGCCCGAGAACAACCGTTTCGTTCGCGGCTTGCGCGCGTGGGCGGGATTCCGCCAAACCGGAGTCGCCTATACGCGCCCGGAGAGGATGTTCGGTCGAACGACGAATTCCTTTCTGAGGAATCTGGGCTGGGCGAGAAAAGCGATCCTCTCTTTCTCCTATGTCCCGCTCGATCTGATCAATCTCCTCGCGTTCATCATCGTCGTTCTATCCCTGCTCGCGATCGTCGCGCAGGTGCTCGTGCGCATCTTCGCTCCGAGATTCGTGCCGCTGGGCTTCACGACTCTGATCGTGTTGATGCTCTTTCTGGGCGGCATCCAGCTGCTCTCCCTCAGCATCATCGGCTCGTATCTGATGCACATCTACGACGAGGTCAAGCGGCGGCCTCCTTACATCGTCGAGAGCATCTGGAACCCACCGCCCGGCCGGCCGTCCGCTGAATGACGGCGCCCGAGCTCCATCCCACCCTTTGCGCGGTCTGCGGCACTTCCGGAAACGCCGAGGAGCTCTATGCGGCACGGCTTCCGGAAGGGGCGTTCGAACCGCGAGTGTTTTCGGCTCGACGCGCGCCGGACGGCGTTCACTATCGCATGGTCCGTTGCGCCACCTGTGGGCTCGTCCGCTCGGATCCGACGGCCGCCCCCGGACTGCTCGCCGATGCCTACGCGGCAAGCTCCTTCGACTACACGGCGGAAGTCGGAAATCTCATCGCCACCTACGGGCGGGAGCTGGCGAGCCTGGAAGAGTTCGGCGGGGGTAAAACGGCGATACTGGAAATCGGCTGTGGAAACGGGTTCCTGCTCCAGGAAGCTCTGCGCCAGGGATTTCGCGAGGTAAGCGGGATCGAGCCGAGCCAGGACGCGATATCGCGCGCGCCGGAGTCCGTTCGTGCCCGCATCGTCTGCGCCATGTTCGAGCCCGGAGTCTTTCCAGAGCGCTCGTTCGACGTGATAGCGATGTTTCAGGTTCTCGATCATCTGCCCGATCCGCGGGCGGTTCTCGATCTGTGTCTCACTCTGCTCCGGCCAGGAGGGCTTCTGCTTTCCGTACATCACAACGTGCGGGCGCTCTCGGCCCGCGTTATGGGTGAGCGCAGCCCGATCGTGGATGTTGAGCACACGTACCTCTTCAGCGCCGACACGACACGGAGATTTTTCGAGGCCAGCGGTTTCACGGTCCTGCGGGCGGCTCCGATCTGGAATCGTGTTTCCCTGCGCCACGTGCTCCATCTCGCTCCGCTTCCCGATTTTCTGAAACGCGGACTCGAACGGCTTCCTCGAAGCTTCCTCGAAAGGACCGTGTCACTGCCGCTCGGAAACCTCGGCCTCGTCGCGCGGCGCCCCGACCCCGCGTCCGGATCCGGAGCCTCGCGCTGAATACTCGTCTCGCGCGGCTTGACTGAGGCGCAGTGAGGACCGCGCGAATCCCTCTGCCGAACTGCGGCTCAGCACTAAGACCGAGAAGCGCCGGGACCGGTTCGGCTGCGCTTGAGGGCGGCATGCCGGCGTCTTCCTGAGTATCGTCTATGATCCCGTCCCGTTGACCGAATCCCGCTATACCGCCGCCGGGGTCGACATCGACGCTAAGGCGACGGCGCTCACGCGAGCTCGCTCTGCCATCCGCTCGACGTTCACGTCCGGAGTACTGGGCGACGTCGGAGGATTTGGCGGACTCTTTCAGCCCGACTTCTCGGGCTTCCAGAAACCCGTGCTCGTCGCTTCTACCGACGGCGTCGGCACAAAACTCAAGATCGCCATCGAGACCGGACGTCATGACACCTGCGGCGCCGACCTCGTCAACCACTGCGTCAACGACATCCTCGTGCAGGGCGCGCGGCCGCTCTTCTTCCTCGACTACGTCGCGATGGGGAAGCTCGAGCCGGCCGTGCTCGAGTCCGTGATCGACGGGATCGCCCGCGCCTGCCGCGAGAACGGCACGGCCCTCCTGGGAGGCGAGACCGCGGAGATGCCGGGCATGTACGCCGGCGGCGACTACGACGTGGCAGGGACGATCGTCGGAGTCGTCGATCGCGATCGGATCCTGGACGGTTCTCGGATCGCGGCCGGGGACATCGCGCTCGGTCTCGCGTCCGCGGGCCTGCACACGAACGGTTACACGCTCGCTCGGAAGGTCTTCTTCGAGGAGATGGGAAGAAAGCCGACGGATCCGCTCTCGGGGCAGAAGGGGCAGAAAAACCAGCCGGGCCCGACGGTCGCCGACGCTCTCCTCGCCCCGCACCTCTCGTACCTGGCGGCCCTCTCACCTCTGCTCGATGCGGATCTCGTGCACGGGATGGCGCACATCACGGGGGGCGGCTTCTACGACAATATCCCGCGCGTCCTGCCGGAATCGCTCGATGTCGTCATCCGATCAGGGGCCTGGCCCGTGCCGGAGGTCTTCGACATCATCGCTCGGGAGGGCCGCGTCTCGTTCGAAGAGATGCACCGCGTGTTCAACATGGGAATCGGCATGGTGGTTTTCGTCGCGCCGGCCGATCTCCCGCGAGTCTCATCCCGGTGGACCGCCGCGGGAGTGAAGTGGTTCGCGATCGGGAACGTCAAGGGCGGGGGCAGCCGGCGCGTCGTCGTCGAGCCCTCTCCGGTCTGACCCGCGCCGCGCGTTCGATGCGGCCGGGCCGGCTCGCCATTCTTCTCTCCGGGCGCGGATCCAATTTCGAAGCCATCGCGGATGCGGTCGGCGAGGGGACCATTCCGGATGCGCGCATCGTGGCCGTGATCTCCGACGTGCCCTCCGCTCCGGGCCTCTTGCGCGCGCGCGAGCGCGGCCTGCCGTCCTGGGCCGTCGAGCGGTCCCGGTTCTCCAGCCGGGCGGCGTACGAGCAGGAAGTCCTGCGCATCCTCGCGGAGGCGGAGCCCGATCTGGTCTGTCTCGCGGGATACATGCGACTTCTTTCGTCGGAATTCGTCTCGCGGTGGCGTGGCCGGATCCTCAACATCCACCCGTCCCTCCTCCCGAAGTTCGCCGGCCTCGAGCCGCAGAAACGTGCGCTCGATGCGGGCGAAACGCAGACGGGTTGCACGGTTCACTTCGTCGATGAGGGCATGGACACCGGACCGATCGTGCTGCAGAGGACGGTCCCGATCGCCCCCGGGGAGACGGTCGAGTCCCTGATCCGGAAGATCCTGGAGGAGGAGCATCGGGCATATCCGGAGGCGGTCGCCCGCGTCCTCGGGGAGCTCCCGGCGCGGGCCTGATCGCTCCGCGGCGGGCCTTGACGGTTTCGGCGAGACCCGGGGTGATCGCCGGGGGCTCGGAGCTGCACACTTATCTGTGCAGGCAAAGGCGGTTAACTGGAGGCTCGAGAAGTATTTACGAATTGTTTTCAAAAGCCTTGACACGGGCACGCGTGAGCCCTATATTGCGCATCCCCGCAAGGGCTCCGAGATCTTTAAAGGGTTCCCTCCGCTGCGCTAGCCGTCTCCGCACGTCCCCGGGTTTTCTCGGGTTGCGTGTCGAGCGGCGTGAAATGGCGATAAAAACAGTTGACGGGCTCCGCGAAATCGAAGAGACTGGAGTTTCCGTCTTCGGACGGGTAATTGCAGCAAGCTACGCCGGAAGTACGGCGTCATCCCAGGTGCCGGCCCGCGAAGCGCGAAATGCGCCGAGCAAATGGACCCGGGGATTCGGTTCCTTGAAAACTGAGTAGAGCGTGCCAGACGTCAATTCGTTTTTACTGCTTTTCGTAAAAAAGCAGCAGCCCTGTCGCAAGACAGGGTACTTCCTGAATCAAAAAAACAGGATTAGATCGAAACCAAGGAATTTAGCGGTGTCTGCCTTCGGGTGGGCGTCGTTTAATAATGTAAGTGTTGTGTTTGATGCTGGCTCAGAATGAACGCTGGCGGCGTGCTTAACACATGCAAGTCGAACGGGATCTTCGGATCTAGTGG
>JBBSEW010000058.1:0-25582 GCA_038239305.1 Thermoanaerobaculia bacterium
GAGGAACGCCCCTCACCCCGGCCCTCTCCCGCCGGGAGAGGGGGAAGACCCTCCCTCAACGCGGTGACGAGAGATTCACGGGAGCCCGCCGCCGGCGTAGCCTCCCGCCCGAGGCCATGAGTGAGGGAGCACACCGAGCCAGAGCTCGAGCCTCTCCGCGACTGCGACCGAACGACGAGCGGGGGCCAGGCTCTCCCCTCCGCACCGAGGCCTCCGCGTGCCTCGGGAGGGAGGCGTAGCCAGCGGCGGGCGGATCGACACAGAATCGGATCGTGTTATGCGTGCGAGCGCCGGCCCGAACCGGGAAAACGAAGCTTTCCCAGATACGGTTCTCATCCGAGCTTGACGGAGGAAGTCTTCCAGACGTCCCGGCCTACCGGAGAAGGTCTTCCAGCGAGGCCGACGCGTCCGTGCGGGCGTCCCGGTATTTCACGATGACAGGCGTTTGAAGGGAGATTCCCCAGTCGCGCCCCGGTCCCTCTTTCAACGCCCGGGCACCAGGGACGACGACGGCACCCGCCGGGATCTCGAGCGGACGGCCGGAAGCCTTCCGGTACTCCAGGCCGCGCACGAGGTCGTACACCGGCGTTCCGCCCGTGAGGACCACGCCCGCCGCGAGGACGGCGCGCTCCCGAACGATCGTTCCCTCGTAGATCCCGCAGTTGCCGCCGACGAGGACGTCGTCCTCGACGATCACGGGTAGCTCTCCGACCGGCTCGATCACTCCTCCGATCTGGGCGGCGGCGGAGAGATGCACGCGCGCTCCGATCTGCGCGCACGATCCCACGAGAGCGTGAGAATCGACGAGCGTGCCGGGACCGATCCAGGCTCCGATGTTCACATACGCGGGCGGCACGATCGTCACTCCCGGAGCGACATAACAGCCGTCCCGAACGGCCGAGCCGCCGGGCACGACCCGGACGGCCGAGCTCTCGTCGAGCTCCTTCAAGGCCATCGTGTCCTTGTCGAAGAAGGGAAAGGGCGACGCGGCGAGGGTGCGCACGAGGATCCCCGCGCGGAAGCCGAGCAGGATGCCGCGCTTCACCCAGGTCCGAACGACCCATGTCCCGTCTTCGCACTCGGCGGCCCGGATCGAGCCGTCGTTGAGTCCGGCCTTCAGCTCGACGAAGAGGCCGCGCATCGTGTCCCGCGACACCGACTCGGGCTGATCGGATACCGCGTCGATGCGCTCGGCGAGAGTCACTTCCGACTACCGCCGCGCTTCGGAAGCAACTTCGCGACGGCGAGAATCGCCTCTACTTTCTTCCGCGTGTCGTCGCGAACCGGCGCCAGAGGAAGCCGGAGCGTTTCGCCGCAACGCTGCATGAGAGAGAGGGCGCACTTGACCGGACCGGGACTGGCTTCCCAGAAGTTCATTTCCATCAGCGGGAGCCACCGCGCCTGGAGCTTCCGCGCCTTTTCCCAGTCGCCGGCGAGCGCCGACGCGACGAGAGCGCTCATCTCCCGCGGGATCTCGTTCGACGCGACCGAGATGAGTCCTCGCGCGCCGAGCCCCATGAGCGCGAGTGCCGTGGTGTCGTCGCCGGAAAACACCGCGAAGTCCGCCGGCACGAGCGTCATGAGGCGCGCGATCTTCGTGAAATTCGTAGACGCCTCCTTGAGCCCGGCAACGTTCGGAATCTGAGCGAGCCGCAGGATCGTTTCCACGTCGAGGTCCGAACCCGTGCGGCCGGGAACGTTGTAGACCAGAATTGGCAACTGGGATGCGTCCGAGATCGCGGAGAAATGGCGAAACAATCCGTCCGGCGTCGGCTTGTTGTAGGCGGGGGTGACGGAAAGGATTCCGTCCGCTCCCGCCGCCTCGGCATCGCGCGCCCAGAAGGCGGCCTTCGCGGTGTGGTTGCCGCCCGTGCCCGCGACGACCGGTACGCGCCCGCCCGACGCCTGGACGACGGCCGTCGTAATCGCCTTGCGCTCGTCTCCTGACAACGTTGGTGATTCGCCCGTCGTCCCGCAGGGAACGAGGAAGTCGATACCCTCGCGAATCTGCCAGTCGGCGAGCCGCTCGAGCGCACCGAAATCGATCCGCCCTCGATCATCGAAAGGCGTGACGAGGGCCGTACCGCACCCCCGCCAGTCGACCCTTTTCGCCGCAGGTTTCACGGAGCCTCCTTTTCGACTTCTGCCAAAAGATCTCCAAACTCGAACACCCCCGTGCGCTCGGCGATGCGTTCGCCGGCCCAGACCGCGCCCCGCGCGAACCCCACGCGCCCGCGCGCCCGATGGACGAGCTCAATCTCGTCTTCCGGTGATTCGAACACGAGCCGATGCGTTCCAGGGATGGTGCCCGCGCGCACGCTCGTCACGGGCAGGCGCCGGCCGCCGGCCATCTCGACGAGTGCGGCGATTTCCTTCGCCGTTCCGGATGGCGCGTCGCGTTTTCCTTCATGGTGCTCTTCCACGAGATAGGAGGCATATCCTGCCGCTCCGTACAGCTCGGCCGCCCGGGTCGCCAGATCGAAGAAATGCCGCACCCCGACCGAGAAGTTGACGGCATGCACGAGTGCTCCCGAGCCCCGCCGGAACGCGTCTTCCACGCGCGGCAGCTCGTGGGTCCAGCCGGTCGAGCCGCAGACCACCCGGCTTCCCGACCCGGCGAGGCGAAGGAGATTGGCGAGCGCGGCGGCAGGACCCGTGAACTCGAACACGACATCCACCGACGCCAGCCTTGCCGGAGTGAGCCCCGATCCCGCCTCGTTCTCGACCCGGGCGAGCCGCCACGCGACTCTATGGCCTCGCGACTCCGCCACCGAAGCGATCGAGCCGCCCATTTTCCCGACTCCGACGAGCCCTACGCGCATGAGCCGGGCTCTCCGGACTCCGGACGCCCGGACATACGGGCCGCGGGGCCGAAGAACTCCGCGTGGAGGAGCCGTACCGCGCGGTCGGCATCCTCTTCCGCGACGACGAAGGAGACGTTTCGCCGGGATGCTCCCTGCGAGATCATCAACACGTTCACGTTTCCGAGGGAGCGGAAAATACGCGCCGCGACACCGGGAGTGAACTTGAGATTCTCTCCGACGAGACACACGATCGCCCGCCCTGTGGCGATCTCGACCGAGGCAATCTCTTCAAGGTCGTGCTGAATTCCGGACAACCGCCCGGGATCGTCCACCGTGACGGAGACGGACACTTCCGACGTCGTCACCATGTCGACCGCCGTATCGTGGCGCGCAAAGACATCGAACAGGGTGCGAAGAAATCCCGACGCCATTAACATCCGGCTCGTCGCGACATCCACTGTCGCAATCCCCTTCTTGCAGGCGATCGAGCGAGCACCGTCACCATCTTGAGGGTCAGAACCGGCGGGTCCGGCGTGGATCTCGGTCCCCGGCCGTTCCGCGTGGCGAGAGTTGCGCACGTGGACGGGAATTCCGCGCTCGATTGCCGGCGCGAGGGTCAGCGGATGAAGAACCCGCGCACCGAAATAGGCGAGCTCCGATGCCTCCTCGGCCGAGATTCGGGCCACGACCCGCGCCTCCGCAACGATGCGAGGGTCCGCCGTCATCATCCCGTCGACGTCCGTCCAAATCTCGACGCGGCGCGCTTCCAGGACCGCCGCGAAAATCGCGGCGCTGTAGTCGGAGCCACCCCGGCCCAGAATCGTTGTGCGCCCCTCGGGCGTGGCGCCCACGAAGCCGGCCACAACCGGAATGTCGCCCCGCGCGACGGGTACGCGCAGCCGCTCCGCCGACGACACCCGCGTGCGCTCGAGGTCCGGCTGAGCCCGGCCAAAACGCGCGGTGGTCACGAGTGCGGTCCGCGCATCCACCCACACCGCGGGAAGACCCAGGAACCGGAGCGCGCGGGCCACGACTCGGGACGATACGAGCTCGCCGTGCGCCAGGAAGAGATCGTCGGCATCCGGTGGAACCGACCGCAAGATTGCGACCGCGCTTGCTATGTCGACGAGCGCCCCGAAGAGGGGCGCCAGCTCTTCCTCCACTTCCGGGGCGGACCCGGTCGCCACCGCCGCAACCTCGAGCGTGCGTCGCCGGACGCCTTCGAGCACCTCGAGCGCCGCCTTCGCGTCTCCGCGGGAAGCGAGGCCGAGGGACTCGACGAGCCGGTCCGTCGTGTCTCCCATGGCCGACACGACGACTACCGGATGCTCCGATCGCGCCTCCCGCACGATCGCCGCCAGCCGCGCGATCGCCGGAACGTCGCCGACCGAAGTGCCGCCGAATTTCTGGACGATCACCGCGGTGCCGGAAAATCCCCGGATCCGACGAGTCCCGGGCGACCGCGAGCTCCGCGTTCAGCACGGAGGCACCGGCCGCGCCGCGAATCGTGTTGTGCCCGAGAACGGTAAATTTCCAGCCGAGAACGGCGCAGGACCGGAGCCCCCCCACGACCGCCGACATCCCGCCTCCCGCCCCCCCGTCGAGGCGGGGCTGCGGCCGGTGGACCGCCGTGAGGTAAGCGACCATCCGATCCGGCGACGAGGGCAACCGGCGCACGTCCTCCGGCGCCTGAAAGCTCGTCCAGGCGTCCGCGAGGTCCGCGGCCTCGACCGGTTTCGCGAGGGTGACCGAGACCGATTCGGTGTGGCCATCTTCGACGGGCACGCGGTACGTGGACGCCGAGACGCGAAACGCCGCGGGGACGATTTCCCCGTCCCGGACGTCCCCCAGGATTTTCCCCGTCTCACGCTCGATCTTGGCCGCCTCCTCGGGGATGTCGGGCAGAACATTGCCGAGGATGTCGAGAGAGGGAACGCCGGGATAACCCGCACCGGAAATCGCCTGAAGCGTCGTGACGATCACGCGCTCGACTCCGAAGGCCCGGTGAAGCGGAGCGAGCGCCATCGCGAGCACGATCGTCGAGCAATTTCCATTCGTGATGATCGCGCCGGACCACCCGCGTTCGCGGCGCTGCCGATCGATCAGAGAGAGGGAGTCGGGATTGATCTCCGGGATGATGAGAGGAACGTCGGGCTCCATCCGAAACGCGGAGGCGTTCGAAAAAACGAGGAGACCCCGGCGCGCGCAATCGGGCTCTATCTCCCGGGCCAGCGCGGCGTCCAAGGCGGAGAAAACGATGCGGCATGGCAGCTCGTCGGTGATGGACGTGACTCTCATCGCCGCGACCCGCTCTGGAATCGGCGAAGGGAGCCGCCAGCGGGCCGCCTCTCCATAGGGCCGTCCCGCGGACCGATCGGACGCCGCCACGCAGGCGATCTCGAACCAGGGGTGATTCGCGAGCCGCTCGACGAAGCGCTGGCCGACGGTTCCTGTCGCGCCCAACAGACCAACGGGGATCTTCTGCGTCATCCCACCCGGAGCATACCGGAGCGGACTCCGTTCTCGAGATTCGTTCCGGCGACCTCGTCGCCTCATGCCCTTCGAAAGAATCTATGATGGTCCGCCGTGAGCTCCACTCCCGACCAGTCCGGTCCCGTATGCCCCCATTGCCGGAGGCGCATCGCCGCCTGGCGCAAGGATCACTGCGTGTACTGCGGCGCCGTATTTCCTCCGGACCTCAAGGCCGGCTTTGCCGAGCCGGAGGCGCTCAAGTGGGCCGAGCGTCCCAACCTTCCGCCGGAGGCCGCGCGGCAGCTCGAGATCATGCGGGTGCTGCCGACCGAGCGGCCGAAGCGCTCCGTCGGAGCGATTTTCGGCGTGTTGGCGATCCCGGTCTTCGCGGTGCTTTTCTATCTTCTCTACCGGATCATCGAGCGATATTCCGCGGCGGCGGCCGTGCTCGTGATGGTCGCGGGCGTCGGGTTCCTCGGATACATCGGCTGGTCGCTGTTCAAACGATCCGGCTGAGCTCGAGGACGCCCGCGATTGAGCCGGAACGAAAAAGAGCGCGCCGGCAGGATGACCCTGCGCGGCGCCCCGGTGACGTCAGCGGTAAACGCCTGAAGTCGCTTTCGGCGAACTCAGACGACGCGCCGGCCCTGAATCAACCGGATCAGGAGGACGACGACCGCTATCACGAGCAGAATGTGGACGTAACCGCCGAACAGGTTTCCGGACACGAGGCCCAGCAGCCACAGAATCAACAGAATGACGAAGATGGTCCAAAGCATGATGAATTTCCCTCCTCCTCGAATAACGTAGTGGCCTAGCGCCCTACTCGGATGGCCATAGAGCGAAGGTCATGCCAAGAGAAGGAACACCCGGAGATCCGTCAGAATCCGAGGCCCCCGCCAGAACTCCCGGATGCACGGTTAGGATCGTCGTATGCGTATGGACGTGGCGCTGAAGAACCCAGCGGATCTGGCTTCGAGACTCGAGCTCTCCGTCGGGGAGCGGCTTCTGCTCGTCGATCCACCGGACTCCCTGCGCGACCTCGCCCTGGGCGAGCGCGCCGACGGCGGCGAAACCCGGATCGTGCAGGGGCGCGCCATTCGAACTGTGAAAGAGGACTACGGCCGCGTGATCCTCTGGCGCGAAGAGCGCGTCGGCTCCCAGGCCGTCCTCGAGGGAATCGGCAAACGAATCGAGCCCGGCGGAGTGGTGTGGGTGGTCGTTCCCGTAAAAAAGATCATGGGGCTCTCCACACCGGCGGCCCACCGCCTCGACCTGAACGATCTCGTCCGGACATTTCCCCCGGACGGATGGACTCGCGACCGGGAAACCCGCGTCTCGGCCTGGCACGTGGCCTACCGATTCGTGCGCGGCTCGCAGCCAAAGCCCGCCAGGCACCGCCGGGGCTGAAAGGCGTCGGCGGCCTGCGCTCCGCGGTCGGGCCCAGTGCTGATCGGATGCGCCCACGCCGACACTCCGGCGAAACGCGCTTTCGGCCGCCCGGTCGCGAAGCGAATGCCGCAGCCGGAAGCCTACTCCGCAGGCGGGTAGAACTGGCCTTCGATCAGGAAGAAGCGGCCGCTCGCGACCGTCAGCTGGCAACGGGTCACCTGGAGGGTGGTGGTGATCGATACTCCGGGCGCCGTGACCGTGATCGGGTAGGTGAGGCCCACTTTCAGCACGTTGTCGAACTCGAACTTGACGCCCGCCGAGGTCACCTCGATCACGCGTCGCGCCCTCTCCCAGCGGACCTTGATCTCATACTCCTCGGGCAGAGTCCGATGGACCCGGCTGGAACCCGGCGGCCGCGATGCGGACCGGGGTGGGTCGGTCTTTCTATCCGTCATGGCGAATCGGGGCTCCTCCAAGAACCGCGCCAAGAATCGAAGCGGTCGATTCGAGCACTCCCGCTGCCGGAAACGGAGGCACGACCGGAAGGCCCGCCGGCGCGAGGGTCATCGCGCCGCGCGAGCACATTGCATCCGGTCAGCCCTTGCCGCCGAGGGAAGACGCCAGAGCAATCGCCGGGCCCATTCCCTGCTTCTCCCGCGTCGAGCGGACCCGTGCTTTCTCGGCCGGCTTCAGTCCCCGCACGAGGCCCATGTAGCGGCCCTGCAGGCGGCGCAGTGCCTGGACTTTGGGCGACATCTTCTTCCGGGTTTTCCGAACCGGTTTCGCGGCGACCGCCCGAGGACGTCCGACCGGCCGTCCTGCCCTCGCCCGCGTCGGCATCCCCTCGAGGGACGCGAGCCGCTCGCGCAAGGAACGGATCTCGTCTTCTCTCCCGCGGAGCGTCTTATCGACCTGTGAGAGACGGATCGCGCCACGCGACAGCAGCGACTGAAGAACGTAGTGCGACTCATCCGGTGTCATCATTTTCATTGAGCTTCCTTATTGATCGCCTGGACTATTTTTGATCGAGACGGACACAAATATTCGGAGCGCGGAGTGTACAACAGCGCCTCACAAGCGCGTACTTCGTTCCGAACCCGCTTATTGTCGCCGGCGCGGCGCGGGCGCCAGCGGCTTCTTAGCCGCTTTCCCTGCCTTTGACGCCGCCGGCTTTTTACGGACGGCAGGTGGGCTCTTCGGGCGGGGGCGGCCCACCGCCTGGGACAGAAGTTCTTCCACGACCTCCGGACGAATCATCTTTCCTTCCGTCATGACGTACGCGCGATGAACGACGTTGCGGAGCTCGCGGACATTCCCCGGCCATGCATACGACTGCAGGTGCTCCAACGAGCGAGGTTCCCAGCCGACGACGCCCGCGCGTTCCTGCTCCTCGATGAGCTTGCGAAAATGCTCGGCGAGTATCGGGATGTCGTCCCGGCGCTCCGACAGCGTGGGAAGCGCGAGAGGAAACACGTTCAATCGATAGTAGAGATCCTCGCGCAGCTTGCCTTCCTCGATCGCCTGGCGCGGATCCCGGTTCGTCGCCGATACGAGCCGCACATCAACTTTCAGCTCCGCCGTTCCACCGACCCGGCGCAGAGTCCGATCTTCGAGCACGCGCAGGAGCTTGACCTGGAGTTCCGCGCCCATCTCCGTGATCTCGTCGAGGAAAAGAGTGCCACCCATAGCCTCCTCGAAGTATCCGACCCGCCGCTTCTCGGCGCCCGTGAAGGATCCTCGCTCGTGCCCGAACAGCTCGCTCTCGATCAGAGTCGGCGAAATGGCTCCGCAGTTGAACGCGACGAAGGGCTTGCCCGCGCGGCGCGATAACCGGTGGATCGTGCGCGCCGCCACTTCCTTCCCGCTCCCGGACGCGCCCGTGATGAGTACCGGCGCGTTCGAGCGGGCAACGCGGCGGATGACGTCAAATATGCGCGTCATCGCCTCCGAGCGCCCGACGAGATCGCCGAGCCGTCCCGTCTCCTGGAGCTCGGCGCGCAGGGTTTCGACCTCGGTTTCGAGTCGTCGCCGGTCCGCCAGACGATTGAAGACGACTTCGAGCTGAGCGGGCCTCAGTGGCTTCAGGAGATAGTCGAACGCTCCGGCCCGAAGCGCTTCAATGGCGTTGTCGATCGAGCCCTGGCCGGTGATGACGATGCCCTCGCGCTCGGGGTCCGACTCCCGCGCCAGCCGCAGGATCTCGATGCCGTCGCCATCCGGCAGATGGATGTCGACTATGAGAATCCGGGGATCGATTTCGCCGATCGCTTTCGCGGCTTCCTTCGCCGTTCCGACGGACACGGGCTCGCCGCCCAGGTCCTTGACCGATTCCTCGAGTCCCTTGCGCGTTGCGAGGTCGTCTTCGACGATGAGAACCTTCAAACGCTTTCCTCCGGTAGCTCCAGGGTCGCGACGACGCGACCGTCGTGTTGTTCGAGTCGGAGCGAGCCGCCGGCCTGCGCTCCCGCGAGCCGCGCCCGCGCGAGACCCATCCCCCACTTCCGCCCGGCGCGAGCGGCTTTCGGCGAGAAGAGCGCCTCGGGATTGTCGGTGCCCAGGCTTCCGGGGTTGGCGACCCGGATCCGGATCCGTTTTCCGTCCCTCTCGAGATTCAGCGACACCTCCGCCGCACTCGCGGCTTCGATCCCGTTGACCACGAGCGCCGAGAGAGCGGACGCGATCGACACCCGCCTCGCGAGAACCGCGGCTCCCGTCTTTCCCTCGACCGTCACGCCCGGATAACCCGCCGAGACTTCGGCAGCGAGGTCATCGACGGCAATCGTTTCCGGAATGCCCTGCTCCTCCAGCAGAACATCCCTGCCGAGATCGAACAGGTCGAACGCCCGGCCGAGCTCCGAACGGGCGACATTGAGCGACTCGACCGGGTCCGCGCCTTTACGCAGTCGCCGATCCGCCCCCTCGAGATGCAGGGAAACGGCGGACAGGGGCGTGGCCAGGTCGTGGAAGAATCGCTTCAGGAAATCGCGGAGGGCCGCGTCCGCCGGTCGTTCGTAGGACAAAACGGGCATCCTCTTTGCTAGTTGATATAAGGAATTTGTGTGCCGAAGGGCATCGTATGACAACTCGAATGGGCCTTTGACGAAGCGATGAGGACGGAAAAATCTGTTTCGTCAGGGCCCCGGTCCGCCCTCCGGGCACGCCTCCGCATTTATGCGGCGGTCGGACTGGCGATTCTGGGAGCATGGCTTTATTACACGGTAAACGCCGTCCTCGGTCTGTACGACGTGACTCTCTCCCTCGAGCGCAGCTCGGGCCTCCGTCAGGGCGTGGTGGACGCCGCGTCCGCTCTCCGGGACGCCGACGAGTCGCTCGATCGGTATTTCAACGGAGGACAGGGTTTCGACCTTTCGCGCCATGAATCGGCCCGGACGACGCTGCGCGCCGCTCTCGGGGCGATCCGGCAGCGTCCTCTCACCGAGGGGGTGCGGGGGGCGCTCGAGCGCGCCAACGCGGCCGAAGACATCTACTCCCGCAACGCCGACCGCGCCGTGGCGGCGTGGAAGCCGGACTCTCCGGGCAATGCGCGGGCTCTCCACGACGCGATCGTCCGACCGGCCTCGGAAAAACTCCGCGAATTCCTGGCGGATCTCGAAAGCCGATTCGCCCGCTCCGCGGCGTTCGCGGAGGAGCGCTTACGCGACGCGCGCGATACGGCCGCGACGGCTCTCGCCATCCTCGCGATCCTGATCGTCGTCGGAGTCTTCTGGATTCTCTCGGACGTCGAGCGGCGCATCGTCTCCCCGATGGCCGCCGCCGCCCGCGCACTCGACGACATCGTCGCGGGGATACCTCCGCCCCGCCTGCCCGACCTGTCCGACGACGAGGCCGGTGCGCTCGGCCGAAGCGTCAACCGCCTCGCGCAGATCGACGCCGAACGAGCCCGAGCGCTCGAGGAGCGCGACATCGAATCCTCCGTGAACGCGATCCTCACCTCCGCCGCGACCGTGAACGATCTCGGCGGATTCGGATCGGCGACGATGGAGAAGATCCTCGACGTTACCGGGGCGGCTGCGGGAGTTCTCTATCTCCCGACCGCCGACGGCGGGTTCTCTCCCGCCATCTCCATCGGCGGATCCGAAGGGCCGAACGAGATCGGACGCGCCGAAGCGACGCGCGCCGCGCGAGAGCGGAGGCCGCTCTACGTCAGCGTCGAAGCTCAAACGCCGGCGGTGAACCTCTTCGACGGCCGGTTCCTCCCGCGCGAGTCCGCCCACCTCCCCCTCATCCACTACGACCACGTCGTTGGAGTCCTGGCTCTCGCGGCCACCAATCGTTTCGACGCCCGCACGCGCAACGCCCTGACAGCGATCGCCCCCTCCCTTGCCGTAGCGCTCGCCAACGCCTCCGCCAACGAACGAGTCGCCGAACAGTCGCGGAGGCTCGCGGAGCAGTTCGAGCTCCTGGAGGAGCAGCGCAGCCGGATCGAGAGGACCGCGGAAGAGCTCAAACGCGCCGGCGTGCTGAAGGACCGTTTCCTCGCCTCCGTTTCCCACGAGCTCCGCACTCCCATGACGGTGATACTCGGTTTCACGGCCACGCTGATCCGCGAAACGCAGGGTCCCCTCAACCCGGCGCAGCGGGAGAGCCTCGAGCGCGTCCAGAGAAATGCCCGGCTGCTTTTGGGGCTCATCAACGACATCCTGGACATCTCGAAGATCGAAGCGGGTAAGACCGAGATCGTCTCCCGGCCCTTGTCGGTCGAGGGATTCCTGGCGCAGATCGAGGCGGATTTTGGCGATGCGGCGCGCCGCAAGGGGCTCCGCTTCGAGACGTCGCTGGCGCCGGGTCTCCTCGAGGTTTCGACGGATCCCGCCAAGTTGACGCAGATCGCCTCCAACCTGATCGGGAACTCTCTCAAGTTCACGGAATCCGGGACGATCACTGTCCGGGCCGAGAAACGCGGGACGAACCGCTGGGCATTCGTTGTGAGCGACACGGGAATTGGAATTCCGGAGGAGGAGCAGGCAACGATTTTCGACGAGTTCCGTCAGGGAGAGGCGCCCGAGCATCGCGGCCGCGGCGGAACCGGCCTGGGTCTTGCGATCGTGAAGAAAATCGCCCTGTTCCTCGGAGGAACCGTTTCTCTCCGGAGCGCGCGCGGAGAAGGATCGAGCTTCGACGTGGACCTGCCCGTCATCCTCCTTCCTGCCGCCGGAGATTCCCTCCCGCAGGAATCGAATGAGGCGGGCTCCCCCTCTGCGCGCAGCTCTCCGCCTCCGTCTCCGCCCCCGTCTCCGCGGTTGACTCCCGAGTCGCGGCTGCCTCCGCGGCCGTCTCCCCGCACTGTGCTCATCGTCGACGACGACGAAGGCGTGCGAAGCCTTCTCGCCGTCGAGCTCGCGCCTTTCGGCATCCGCATCCTCCAGGCCGCGGACGGCGCCGAAGGCCTGCGCCTCGCGCGGCAGCACAGACCCGACGCGATCCTGCTCGACGTCTTGATGCCGGGCGTGGATGGCTGGGAGTCCCTCCGAACCCTGAGGAGCCACCCGGAGACGCGAAACATTCCCGTGATCATGCTGTCCGTCGTGGAGAATCGCGCCTTTGGTTTCTCGCTCGGCGCTGTCGATTACCTCCTCAAGCCCCTCGAGCGCCCCGACCTCCTGACCGCGTTGAGTCGCGCCGGCGTCATCGCCTCGAGGAGACCGGTTCTCGTGGTCGATGACGATCCCGATGTGCGGGCTCTTCTGGAACAGGAGCTCGTCGCTTCCGGCTACCGGGTCCGTTCCGTCGGCGGAGGCGAGGCCGCGCTCGCCGAGCTCGCCCACGACCGCCCTTCAGCCGTTCTTCTGGATCTCATGATGCCTCCGCCGGACGGATTCGAAGTTCTGTACGCGATCCGCCACGATCCCGCTCTTCGGGACCTGCCCGTCATCGTCATTACTGCGAAGGAGCTCGATACCGAAGAGTCGCGTCGCCTGAATCTTTCGGCGGAACGGGTCCTGCGAAAGGGCAGAGATCTGCGAGGCCTCGTGCGGGAAGTGCTCGCCGTTGTCGAGCGGGCGGAGTCCGAGGCCGCCTCGTCCGCCGCCCCGGGCGGTTCAGCCGGAGTCTCCTGATGGCGCGCATTCTCGTCGTCGAGGACTCGCCCGACATCCGCGCGCTCGTCCGCATGCTCCTCGAGGCGGAGGGGTACGAAGTGTCGACCGCCTCGGATGGCCGCCTCGGAGTCACCGCCGCGATCCGGGACAAGCCGGATCTGATCCTCATGGATCTTTCACTCCCGGTACTGCCCGGCTGGGAAGCCGCGAAGGAAATCAAATCGGTCGCGGCCATGGCCTCGACGCCCATCGTCGCCGTCACCGCGCACGCGATGCAGGGGGACCGCGAGCGCGCGCTGGCCGCCGGATGCGATGGTTTCATCGCGAAACCGATCGACGAGAACACGTTCGCCTCGATGATCGCAGGATTTCTGCGGTCCGCCCGCCGGACGCCGGCGGCCGTTTCCCCGGGCGGCCTGCCGGTCCAGAGCACGTCGACTGCGCGCATTCTGGTGGTGGACGACCAACCGGAGGTCGCCGAAATTCTCACGGCCGACCTCGAGTCCGCGGGACACCGCGTCGTCCGCGCCGGAAGCGCATCGCAGGCGCTCGCGATCTTCCAGGAGGATCCGACCTTCGATCTGGCCGTCGTCGACGTCATGCTCGGACCCGAGACCGGCTACGACCTGGCGTCCCGGCTCATCGCGGCGGCGCCTGAATACCTTCCCGTCCTCCTCGTGACGGCCGGATCCATCGACCGGGAGCGCGCCTACGCAGCGGGCGCCGACGATTTCATCGGCAAACCCATCGAGAGCGCCGAGCTCAAGGCTCGCGCCCGCTCGCTCGTGCGGATCGGCCGTGCGCTCCGGCAGCAGAGCCGTTCCCTGAAGGAGCGGGCGGAAGCCTACGATCGTCTCGCGGAGCTCGACCGGCTCAAGTCCGACTTCATCTCGACCGTCTCGCACGAGCTGCGAACTCCGCTCAACACGATCATCCTTCTCTCGCACCTGATCGAACGGGAGGGAGCGTCCCCGGCGGACGAGCTGCGGCGCCTCCATGACGTCCGCGTGATCCGCGATAGCGCAGAGACTCTCCTGCGCATGATCAACAACATCCTCGACCTCGCGAAGCTCGAGGCCGGCCAGCGGGATCTTCATCCCCAGCGCTTCGACCTCGCCGCGTTCCTCCGCGAAACCGCGGACATCCTGGAGCCCCACGCCCGAGGCAACGGCATCGGTCTTCAACTCGACCTCGCGCCCGACCTTCCCGTGATGGCGAACCTCGACCGCGAGAAGCTCTCCCGCGTCCTGATCAACTTGCTGTCGAATGCCGTCAAGAACACGCGAGAAGGCCGTGTCTCGCTCCGCGCGTCGCCCTGGCAGGGAAGCGTCTGGTTCGAAGTCGAGGACACCGGCACGGGCGTTCCTGCCCACCTCATCGCGGCCGCATTCGAGCCCTTCCGCCAGATCCGGACAGGCACGGGACACGGCCCCCGGGGGACCGGTCTCGGGTTGTCGATATCGAAACAGCTCGTCGAGGTCATGGGCGGCGATCTCCTGTTCGACAGCCAGGAGGGAGTCGGAACCCGCGTCTCGTTCACGCTTCCACAGCTCATGATCGAAGACGGCGGCGAGATCGGAGAAATCGATGGCAGACCGGCGATGGCAGCGGCCGCCGCGACAGGCCAGCGAGCGGCCGCCGACTCCGGATCGGCCAACCGGATCACGCCCGGCCCGCGCAGGCGGGTTCTGGTGGTCGAGGACGACGACTCTTCGCGCTACGGTCTGAAGAGCCTTCTCGAGTCGGAGGGATACGACGTCTCCGAGGCCGTAGACCTCGGCGAAGCCACAGAGAGGCTCGCGGCCGACCGGCCGGACGTGATCGTCCTCGACATCACGCTGCCCGACGGCGACGGGGCGGCGTGGCTCGTTTCACTGCGCCGGGTCGGGCTCGCTCCCATGCCCGTCATCGCCCTGACGGGGGTCACCGCCGACGACGACCGCCGGCGCATCGAACGATCCGGGGTCTATGCCGTTCTTCACAAGCCCGTCCAGATCACCCTGCTGTTCGACGCCCTGCGCGAGAGCATCCCGGCCGTCGGATGAGGCGGGTTGCCGAGTTCTGAGCGGGTTGGGGGGTTGCGGGTGGCGGAAACGAAACTTCCCACTCAACACTAAACTCAAGTCACAAGTCACAAGTCTCAAGTCTCTGAGCTCTCCCTTCAGGCGAGCACATCGCGCCGCACAAAGACCACGAAGGCCACGATCACCGCCGCCAGCCCCCAGACGGCCAGGGTCAGAACCGAGAACGGGAGTGTCATGCCTCCGATCGGAGGCGGCGAGCCCGAGTAGTAGTCCGGAAGCGGAAGGTTCGTCGGAAACAGATACTTCTGGAATTGCCACGTCGGCGCAAGACGCGGCAGGATCGTGCCGAGGATGAGCGCCGCGAACATGGTTCCCATCGACGCGGCCGTCGACCGCAGGAGAACCGACGCGAGAAATCCGATCATGCCGACGATCGCTGTCGCGAACCACGCGAGGCCGAACACCGCGATCGTGTCCTGCCAGAGGGGCACCGACCGCACGGCGGAGGCGTCGAACGTGCCCGCCGTCTGGCGGAATCCCGTCAGGATCGGAGCGCCCCAGCCCCGGTAGCCGTAGGCGATCCCCCCGAACAGATACGCCACGATCCCGCCGAGCAGCACGGTCAGAGCAATCGCCAGCATGAGCGCCACGAGCTTGGAGCCGAGCACGCGGCTGCGAGACACCGGACGCGTCAACAGCAGCTTGATCGTCCCCTGCGAAAACTCCGAGGACACGACGTCCGCGGCGAAAACGATCGAGAGCAGATGCAGGAGCAGGTAGCTCGACGCGTTGGCGAATCCACGCGTGAAGAGAGGGCCCGAAACGGCTTCCGGGTCGATGTTCCGGTCGATGTGGTACTGCAGTCGCGATATCTCGAACTGCATCCAGTTCTTCTGGCTGTCCGGCATGCGGCCCTGGCGCAGCCAATTGCGCATGCGCGCCACTTTCTCCTGCGTATCGATCCGCCAGTCCTTCTTCGATCCGAACTTCTCGCGACCCTGCGATTGTGCGAAGACGATCGTCCCGATCAGGGCGACGAGAATCAGGAGAACCAGCCGGAACCGCCGGCGTTTCCACAGCTTCAGGACCTCGTTCTCGACGAGAGGCAGGACTCTCATACGGTTTCTCCCCCCGTCACTTCCAGGAACACTTCCTCGAGAGTCAAGACGGGCCGTTCTACGCCGTAAACGGCGACGCCCGCCTGATCGAGGGCGCGGAGCGCGGCGGGCACCGACTCCCGCGGCAGGTTTACAGAAACGGAGTCCGCTTCCTCCGCGGTGACGGCGCTTTCTCCCGCGAGGCCCCGAAGCACGCGCGCGGCCACGTCCGCCGGCGTGACCGAGAACCGATGCGCTCCGGCCGGCCGGTCGAGCAGCTCCCGGACGGGCCCGGACGCGAGCGTCCTGCCGCGGTGGATGATGGCGACGCGATCGCACATCTGCTCGACCTCGGCCAGAAGGTGCGACGACACGAAGACCCCGATCCCCCGCTCCTCTGCGAGCGAGCGCACGAGCCGACGGATTTCCCGGATGCCTGCCGGATCGAGGCCGTTGGCCGGCTCGTCCAGGATGAGCAGATCCGGGTTGCCCAGCAGAGCCTGCGCGATGCCGAGCCGCTGGCGCATGCCGAGCGAGTACGTCGAGACGTTATCGTCGAGCCGCTCGTCGAGCGATACGAGCCGGGAGATTTCGGGAATCCGGGAAGCGGCCTCCTCGGGGAGCATTCGCGCGAAATGAAGCAGGTTCTCCCGGCCCGTCAGGTACTTGTAGAGATCCGGCGCCTCGACGATGCATCCGACGTGAGACATCGCCGTGGCGAAGTGGTCGCGGAGATCGACGCCGCGGATCTGAATCGATCCCGAGTCGGGCCGCGCCAGGCCCACGAGCATCCGGATCGTCGTCGTCTTCCCGGCGCCGTTCGGTCCGAGGAACCCGAATACCTCGCCGGCGAGCACCTCGAATGACACGTCGGCCACCGCGAGCCGCTTTCCGAAGCTCTTCGTGAGATGGGAAGCGGAAAGGACGGTCTCGGGCACATCGCGACTGTCTCACAACCGTCCAACTCGCGATCTCGCGATCGGGCTATCTCACGATCAATCGAATCATCGATCCATCGTGGAATCGGAAGCCCGAACGGACCATCCTGAATCGGAAGGAGAGATCTCCGATGGTTCGACTACCCGATTGATCGCGAGATCGCGAGATTCTCGCAAAGGCCCGCGATACTCTCTCGGCGTGAACCGTTTCCTCCTCTGGCGCCTGCCGCTCGTCGTCGCTTCGGCAGCGACCGTACTTTTCATCGGAGGGTTCTGGGCGGCAATGCGCGGCGCGCTCGGGTCGCCGATCGGCGCTCCTCCTCCCGTCCCGGTCGCGGCGCGGCCCGCTTCGAAAGCGGGCGGCCGGCTCCTCCTCGTGCTCGGAGACTCGCTCGCGCGCGGAACCGGGGACGAGTCGGGCCGCGGCTTCGCCCTGGATGTCCAGGACGCCATGAAAAAACATGGAGCTACCGAAATCGCCAACCTCTCCGTCAACGGCGCCGAGTCCCCGGAGCTGCGCGAGCTCTGTTCGAGCGCGAACGTCCGCTCGCTCGCGGCTTCGGCGGATGTGATCGTGGTGTCGATCGGAGGCAACGACCTGTCGCACGCGATCCCGCGGGGGCCCGCTCCGGGCGCGCAATCCCTGGAAGACGTCACCGCCGCGCGGACCCGGTACGCGGAGAATCTACACGCGATCGTCGGCGATCTCCGACGCGCGAGCCCGCTCTCGCGCATTCTCCTGCTCGAGCTCTACGATCCTTTCGGCAACACCGAACAGAAGAGCCGCCTTGGCGCGGAAGTCATCCTGCGGTGGAACGACGTCGTCGCGGAGACGGCGCTCACGACTCCGAATGCGGTGGGCGTCCCGACGTTCGATCTCTTCGAGGGGCGGCCTGACCGGCTCTCGGGCGATCGCTTCCACCCCAATCGCAACGGGTACGCCGCGATCGCGACTCGCATGGTCCAGGTCCTGCCGGACACGCCCTAGTCTCTTCGCTCCTTAAAAAAAAGGGCCGCCCCTTTCGGAGCGGCCGTAATGAGGAGACCCGGGTTCCCGTGATTCCTGGCAGATCCTGCGAGGTCAGCGCCGGCGTCTGTCGTCCCGGCGTTCGCGCCGGTCATCCCGCTGACCGTCGCGCCGACCCTCAAACCGATTGCCCCTTTCGAACCGATCGCCGCGCTCGAATCGGCGGCCGGCAAAGCGTTCCCGTTCGAACCGGCTCTCGAAGCGGACGCCGCCGAATCGGGGAGCGGCAAACGCCCGCTCTTCGAACGCCGGCCGCTCGCAGACGACCCAGCTCGAGCCGTACCGTTCGACGGGGATCCAACGCTCGCCGTACGCGAACCCGTATCCGTCGACGGGGTCCTCGACGACTCGATACCCGAACGGGACGACGGCTCCGACGCGGAAGAAGGGATCCCCCAGGCCGATACCGAACCTCCCGTGCGCGAGCGGCTCGAACCGCCGGTGCGCGACGGGGAAAGAGCCTCGGAACCGGACCTGAGCGTTGGCGGGCGAGGCGCCCGCGAGCGCCAGGGCGCCGCCGACGGCGGCCGTTGCCAGCGCGATGCGAAATCCTCTGCTCATCAGAACCTCCCTCCGCGGATTAGCCGCGGAATACGGAAGGAATTCGCAACGAGGGTGCCAGGGCGATTTCGCTGGAAATAAAGGATTTAGGGCGCTGGCAACATCGGCGAGTGTCACCCGCAGAGGTCGGAGATCCGAAGAGTGTCCGCTTCTGAAGTCCGACCTCACCGATCCGCTGCAAGCGATCGGTAGTCGGCGCTCGGCTGGCAGCTGGCGGCTGGCGGCTGGCGGCTGGCGGCCGAAGCCGGAGCCGCGGGTCCCGTCAGAGGAAGCGGCGGATCTTGAAGAACGCTTTTCCGAGTCCGATCAGAATCGACGCTCCGGAGGCGGCGCGGCCAATGCGGGCTGCGGGGGACGTGGCGCCAAACAGCTTCCAGGCCGCGGTGCCGCCGGCGGCCAGCGCCGTCGCCGCCATCCCGGCGACGCGAAACGTCGTCCGGCGCTGCCGGACCGCGACCGACACATCGAAGAGTGCATCCGCCAGCCGCTCGCGCTCGCGTGCCGCGCGCCGGTTGAGCTCCTCCAGCCTCGAGTCGAGATGCTCGTTCATTCGGACCCCGCGCGGAATCGCTCTTCGAGATCTTCGGCCTCCACCGCTTCCACGTCCGGATCGGGCGCCTGGAGCGCAGCACGAACCGCCGCGACGTCCTCCGACAAGCCATCGCGCGTCGCCGGAAAGTCGAACCGCGCCTTTCCGAACATGCGGACGCCGTAGTACGCCGCGCCGCCCGAGCCCGCGAGGAAGAGCACGAGCGTCGCCAGAATGCCGGCCCAGATGCTTCCGAACAGGAGCGCGAAGAGAGCGACGGCGAGCGCCGTGAGCAGAAGAATCACGAAGCCCGCAAGGACGAGTGAAAGCAGAATTCCGGCCGCGCCGCGCGCGACGAGGGCGGCGCTCTCCGAAAGCTCTCCCCGGAAGATCTCACCTCGAATCGACAAGAGGACCCGGGCCGCATCGAGTGCGACGCGCAACCGGTCGAAGATTCCGGGCCTCGGTTCCTCGTCGGACGATCTGTCGAATTCCTGTCGCATGGGGGATCTCACCTCACATCACAGCGGAAGAAAGGTTCACTGCAGCGGCGCCGCCGCACCGGAGCGGCGGTCGCGCGACGTCCTGATTTCGAAGGGAGCGATCGCGATCCCTTCTTCTCGAAAACTCTCGTGTATGCGGCGCGCGAACTCGGGCGCGCCGGGCGTGTCACCGTGGAGACAGAGCGTATCGGCCCGGATCGCCACGAACGAGCCATCGCGAGCCCGGACCTTCGCGTCGCGCACGATCGACAGCGCCTGGGAGGCGACCTCGTCAGCGGAGGCGAGGACGGCGTCCGGCTCGCTCCGCGGAACGAGCGTTCCGTCCGGCATGTAGCGGCGATCCGCGAACGCCTCGGCGGCGACCGGAAGCCCGGCGTCGCGGCCGGCTTCCATAAGCATCGAGTCCGCCGGCCCGACCAGCACCAGGCTCGGCCGCAATCGCCGCACGCCTTCCGCGATCGCCCGCGCCAGGTCGGGAAACTCCGCACCGGCGTGGTACAGCGCGCCATGCGGCTTGACGTGCGAGAGGGTGCCTCCCCGCGAGCGCACGAATCCGTCGAGGGCGGCGATCTGGTAGAGCACGAGGTTTTCCACCGTCTCGGCGGACATCTCGAGCCGGACCCGGCCGAAGTGCTCGGGATCGGGATAGCCCGGGTGAGCTCCGACCTGCACGCCATGGGAGAGCGCCGCAGCCACGGTCTCGTCCATGCGGGTGGGATCGCCCGCATGCATCCCGCAGGCGATGCTGGCCGAGGTCAGAAACGGGAGAAGCGCCGTGTCCTCCAACCCCTCGCCGACGTCCGCGTTCAGATCGATGCTCACGGCAAGTTCATCCTACTCTTTGACCCCTTTGACCTCTTGGCCTCGAGCGTCTCGCGAGACCAGCCGATTCGAGCGCATCCGCGACGGACACCGCCCGGAACCGGAGGGCGGAACCGGGCCTCGCCTGGGCGATGAGCGGAAAATCGGCGGCGATCACCGTCGCCACCTTCGCGTATCCCCCCGTGACGGGACGGTCGGGCCCGAGGACGATCGGCTGGCCGTCCGCCGGGACCTGGATGGCGCCGAGCGCCGTCCCTTCGGGCGGGATGTCCGCGCTCCCCCTCGAATGGAGAACGCGCGGACCTTCCAGGCGGACGCCGCGGCGGTCGCTGGTCGAGGAGACGCGGTACGAAGAACCGAGCAAGGCGGCGACCCCCTCTTGTGTAAAACAATCCTCCTGAGGTCCCAGCACGATGCGTACCACCGCTTCTCCCGTCGGGCCTCCCACCCGATGAAGGGCGCTCCGAAACGGACGCCGCCCGATTCCGGCGCCGGCGGGAGATCCGCTCCCGCCGGCCCGCCCCAATGCAAAAAGCAGGTCACCCGGCCGGATCCGGACGGGAAGGCCCGGCGCAACGGGCACTTCGAGGCCGCCGGCGACGCACACGTACGCTCGTACGCCTTCCCGCACGGGACCGAGGACCAGCCGCGAACCCCTCGGGACCGCGATCGGCTCGCCGCCCCGGATCTTCCGCCCGTCGATTGCGGCCTCACACGAAGCGCCCGAGAGGGAGACGATGCAGTCCTCCAGCGCTTCGAGGATCGGGCCGGCGAGCGTCACCTCGAGAGCCGCCGCTCCGGCGGCGTTCCCGAGGATGAAGTTGCCGGCCGCGAGCGCCCGGAGGTCCATGGCTCCCGAGGGAGGAACGCCGAAGGCTCCCCGCCCGGGAATCGGCGCGCCACAGACGACCGTCGCGAGACCGCCGGTCTCCGCGCGGAAAACCGGATCACCCGACGCCGGCGGAACGGGCGTCGGAGACGGAATCGACGCAAGCGATCGGGCGAAATCCTCGGCCGCCTGCGCCTCGAAATGCACCTCGTCTCCCGGCGCGAGAAGCGCGGGAACAGCGGCACCGGGATCGAACAGGCGCACGGCCGCGAGGCCCAGGAGATTCCAGCCGCCCGGTCCTTCGGCGGGGTACACGCCCGTGAAACCGCCCGCAAAGGCGAGGCTGCCTGCCGGCACGCGGGGACGGGGCGAGGCCCTCCGAGGCGCGCCGAAGCCGGAGGGAAGCCCCGTCATGTAGGCGAACCCGGGAGCGAAGCCCAGGAACGCGACGCGATAAATTGCCGCGGCGTGGAGCCGCGCGAGCTCGACGGCCGGAACGCCGGCCTGCTCCGCGAGCTCGGGCAGGTCCGGACCGGCCTCCCCGCCATACAGCACGGGGACCCGGTGCGCGCGCCGTTCGACCTCGGAAGCGGAAGCGGCGCCTTCCATCCGGTGCCCGAGGTCGACTGCGATCCGCCGCTCGAGCTCGGAATAGTCCAGAACGTCCGGAGCAAAGGCGCAGAAGAGCGATCGCGCGCCCACGATCGCGTCGAGTAGACCGCGCGGAGGTTCCTGGCGGAGCGCCGCGCCGAGCACGACGGCCGCGCGATTAGCCTCCTCGTCGGAAGCCTCCGGGTACTCGACCAGGAGGGAACCATCGGCAACGGGCCGGACGCGCACCGGCGGGCTCATCATTCACCCCCCACTTCTTCTCCCGCGACCGTCACGTTGTGCCAGCCGGACGGAGAAAAGAGAGGGCCGACCATCGCCGTGCCGAGAGCCGGCGAAGCTCCATTTCGCGGGTTCGCTCCGTCCGCGCCGTCCGGCTCGTCCTCGTCGTCCTCATCGTCCTGATTGGCCCCGCGTTCGAACCCGTTGCGGCGGGCGGGCGCTCAGTCTCGGAACGAAAAGCGCGAGGCCCGGCGCGGGCGGAGGAGGCGCCAGGCGAGCAGGCCCAGCCCCACGCCACCGGCTGCTGCGGCCGTGAGAACGAGACCCGTGTGACGCGCGGGCGGAGGAGGCGGCGCAAGCGCATCCCGCTCCGACGGAAGGGCGCGGCGGCGAGCGAGCTCCCTTTCGAGGCTCTCCCCTCCGCGCCGCATCGCCCAGCGGTGATTCGCGGCGAGAACCGGCCGTAAAAACCTCGATGCGACAGCGAGCAGAGGCTGCTCCGCCCGAACCTCCCACTCGAAGGTCACGCGCACCCACGCGCCGTCCGGCTCGAGCGTCCAGATCCCGCGTCCCGCGAGATCCCCCTCGGCTTCGACGGTCAGCGAATGCGGAGAGTCGGACCGGGCGACGCGAAGAATCCAGGCGAGCGTGCAGGGTAGCCAGCCCCGCGTCAGAAGCGCCACGCGACGCCCAACTCCATCGGGAGCGCCGGCCTCGATCTCGGCGACCGCGAGACAGACGCTCGGCCACCAGCGGGAGAGGTCGAGGGGATCCGACAGAACCGCAAAGACTTCGCCGGGCGCGCCATACACGCGCCATCGAGTCACGAAGCGGTAGTCACGGCTGGACATGTCGAAATTTGGAGGCGAACCGGGAACGAGGCGTGAGCTTAACCCCCGCGGGCGGGTGGAGGCTAACGAAAACGTACCGGCGGCGTCTAACGGGAATTGGCGGCGAACTTCCGCCGGGACCGAGCGTAACTAGCCGACAGAGACAGATTGGCGCGCGCACTTCGGATGCGCCGGAAGCACGCTTTCCAAGGCCGTTGCCGGTGCCCGGGTGCGCGGCATCGTCGGAGATGGATGGAATGGGAGCCCGACAATGCAGAAACTCTTCAAAACGCTGATCTGGCTGGTCGTCCTGGTTGCGATCGCGGGCGGTCTCTACGCGTGGGCCCGCTCCTCGAAGGGGGACAAGGATGGCAACAAGCTCGTCCCCGTCGAAAAAGGCTCGATCACCGAAAAGGCGATCGCCGTCGGCCAGATCCAGCCCCGGCAGAAGTTCCAGGTGAAATCCAAAATCTCCGGAATCATCAAGAAGTGCATGGTCAACGTCGGGGACAAGGTTCGAGCCGGCGATGCCCTCTTCGAGATCGGCCCCGACCCCACCCCCCAGGAGCTGACCGACGTGGACCGCACCGTGGATTCCGCGAACGCCTCGTACGCGCGCGCCAGGGCGGACTACGAGCGATCGATCGAGCTCTCGAAGTCGGGCGTCCTTCCCAAGTCGGACCTGGACACGAAGCGGGAAGCGTTCGAGCTCGCGAAAATCGCGGTCGCCCGCGCCGAGCAGGGGCGCGACCTGACCCGCAACGGCCGCATCTCGACGGCCAACGTCACAATCGAATCGATCATCCGCGCACCCGCGGCCGGTACGATCCTGACCCGCGTGGTGAACCCGGGCGACCCCGTGACGCCGCTGACCACATACCAGCCCGGAACCGAGCTCGCGACGATCGCCGATATGAGCGACCTCATCTTCAAGGGGACCGTCGACGAGATCGACGTCGGCAAGCTTCACGCCGGGATCCCCGCGCGTATCAAGGTGGGCGCTCTGCCGACGGACATCGTCACGGGCCACGTCTCGAGGATCGCCCCTCAGGCGCAGCAGAAGGAGGGAGCGACCCTCTTCGACGTCGAGATCGAGCTCGACCCAGCGGAGAAGATCGTCCTGCGCGCCGGTTACTCCGCCAACGCCGATCTGATCATCCGGGAGAAGAAGGATGTGCTCGTCCTGCCCGAGCGCGTCGTGCTGTTCGAGGATGGCGGCAAGAAAACATTCGTCGAAGTGCCGGGAGCCCGCGAAAAAGATGAGCCGAAGAAGAAGGAGATAAAGCTCGGAATCTCCGACGGCATGAACGTGGAAGTGACGTCCGGGCTGGAAAAGGGGAACAAGGTGGTCGAGAGGCCGCCCAAGAAGATCAGCTGAATGAAGTGAAAGCCGTTTTCGGTTGTCCGTTTTCAATTCTCAGTTTTGATTCGAAAGCCGGGCGCATGCCTCTTGAGGATCGCGGCTTCCCCGAATCAGAACCGATAACTGGAAACTGACAACTCCCCAATATGAAAGAAACCTTCCGCCAGCTCTTCCGCGACGTGCGCTCTCAGAAGCTGCGCACGTTCCTCACGATCTTCGGCATCGTGTGGGGCACCGTTGCGGTGACCCTGCTGCTCGCCTTCGGCCAGGGGCTTCACAAGCAGATGATCAAGAACACGGCGGGCCTCGGGGACCGGATCGCGATCGCATGGCCCGGCCTGACCTCCATGCCATTCGAGGGGCTCGGCCGAGGCCGCCGCATCCGCGTCCGGGAGGAGCAGATCGAGGCGGTCCGTCGAGAAACGCCCGGGATCGTCTCGATATCGAGCGAGTACAGCGACACGCTCAAGCTTCACTACGGGATGAAGACCGTCGCGATCGATTCCTCCGGCGTCGACTCTTCCTTCGGCTCCATGCGCAACCTGATCGCGCAGGCCGGCGGGCGTTTCATCAACCCGATCGACGTCGCGGAGCAGCGCCGCGTTCTCTTCCTCGGCGACAAGATCGCTCGCGACATCTTCGGCACGGAACCGGCGGTCGGCAAGTGGGTCATCTACGGCGGGTCGCCCTTCCTGATCGTGGGCGTGCTTCAGGAGAAAGTGCAGAACTCGAGCTACAACAGCCGGGACGAGGGGCGCGCTTACATGCCGGGAACGACCTTTCGCGCGCTGACCGGGGTCAAGTACGTCAACAACTTCATCTACCAGCCCGTCTCCGCATCCCAGTCGGAGGCGGTCACGGAGGCCGTTCGGGCCACGCTCGCCCGCTCCCTCCGTTTCGACCCGACCGACAAGGAAGCTCTGTCCGTGTGGGACACGGCGGATGAGTTCAAGTTCCTGGACATCTTTTTTCTGTCGTTTCGCCTCTTCCTCGGGATCGTCGGCTGTTTCACGCTCATCGTCGGCGGAATTGGCGTGTCGAACATCATGAACGTCGTCGTCGAAGAGCGCACGAAGGAGATCGGGATCAAGATGGCGCTGGGCGCCCGGCAGGGCTGGATTCTCCGCCAGTTCCTGCTCGAGACGGTCCTCATCACCGCGATGGGCGGCGCGATAGGGTTTCTCATCTCGTTTGCCATCTGCCTGGCGGTTCCGAAGCTCGGCGCGACGGATTTCGTCGGCGACCCGGAGATCTCCTTCTCCGTGGCGGTTCTCACGGCGATCGTTCTGGGAGCGACCGGTCTCCTCGCGGGTTATTTTCCCGCCCGGGAAGCCTCCCGCCTCGATCCGGTCGTGGCGATGAAGCTGTGAGAATCTCGTGAACCGCCGCGATCTCGGAGTCGTCCTTCATCTCTTCATGGGCTCCGCGCGCCTCCAGAAGAAGAGAGCGGTGCTCACGATCGCCTCGATCGCGTGGGGGACGGTCACGATCCTTCTCCTGC
>JBBSEW010000059.1:0-24866 GCA_038239305.1 Thermoanaerobaculia bacterium
ACGATCATCGCGGCTCCGGCGACGAGTCCCCTCACCCCGCCCTCTCCCGCCGGGAGAGGGGGAAGGTGCAAGTCGACGAACCCGGCTGATTCCACAGCTCGCAACGGGAGCCGGAGCCAGCCACCCTCCGCCCGGTCGAGGCCGCATCCGGCCGAGCCGAGCACCTTCACGACGCGCAGTCTCTCCGCGCACCGGCAAACCGTCTCAAGCCGCGACGATCATCGCGGCTCCGGCGACGAGTCCCCTCACCCCGCCCTCTCCCGCCGGGAGAGGGGGAAGGTGCAAGTCGACGAGCCCGGCTGATTCCACAGCTCGCAACGGGAGGAGTCTCCTGACCAAAGGGAAGGAGGAGCCTCCCGTTGCGGGAGCCGGAGCCAGCCTCACTCCGCTCGGTCGAGGCCGCATCCGGCCGAACCGAGCACCTGCCGCCACAACAGAACTCCGCGCACCGGCAACCGTCTCCCGCCGCGACGATCATCGCGGCTCCGGCGACGTTGTACGATCGCCCCATGCCTTCCGTCAAGGTGGCCGTATTTCCCGCCGCCGGGCTCGGGACTCGCTTCCTGCCCGCTACGAAATCCATCCCGAAAGAGATGCTCCCCCTCGTCGACAAGCCTCTCATTCAGTACGTCGTCGAGGAGGCGGCTGCGGCTGGCATCGAGCGCATCGTGCTGGTGACGAGCCGCGGAAAGAGCGCCATCGAGGACCACTTCGACCTTTCCTGGGAGCTCGAGCGCTCGCTCGAGGAGCGGGGCAAGACGGAACCGCTGCGCATGGTCCAGGCGGTGTCGCGTCTCGTGCGCGTGTCCGCGGTCCGGCAGGCGCAGGCGCTCGGCCTCGGCCACGCGGTTCTGATGGCGCGGGACGAGGTGGGCAACGAGCCGTTTGCCGTCATGCTGTCGGACGACATCGTCGATTCCGAGGACCCGTGCATCGGCCAGATGATTCGCCTCTACGAGCGCCGGGGTAATCCCGTCATCGCGCTTCAGGAGGTACCGGCCTCGCAGACGCATCTCTACGGCGTCGTCGCCGGCGAACGGATCGAAGAGCGCGTTTTCGCCCTGTCCGGTATGGTGGAAAAACCGCCGGCCGGCTCGGCTCCATCGAATTTCGCGATCATCGGGCGGTACCTTCTCCCCCCGGACATCTTCGGGATTCTCGAGAAGACGCGATCGGATGTCGGAGGCGAGATCCAGCTGACGTCCGGGCTCCAGGCACTCCTCGCGACGCGGCCCATCGACGGGTTCGTGTTCGAGGGCACCCGCTACGACGCCGGCGACAAGCTCGGATTTCTCAAGGCGACGGTCGCTCTCGCATCCAAGCGGGAAGACCTGGGCCCGGCATTTCGCGAGTATCTGGAGGGAAGGGAAAAATAGATCCGCCTGTCAGCTCCGCCGGGGGCCCGGACGGCGAAATCTAACCCTTCTTCTTTCCGGGTTTCTTCGCCTCAGGCTTTCCGGATGATCCGCGCTGGGAGGCCGAATCGGAACGGGAAGAAGAATTCGAACCGGTCGACGAATCGGATTTCGCGGGTGAGGAAGACGAGGTCGATTCGGATTTCGGCGATGAATCGGATTTCGCGGAGGAGTCCGCCTTCGCATCCGCCTTGCCGGACGAGGAGTCGCTCTCCGACCCTCCGGAGCTTTTCTCGCCGCTTCCCTCCCCCTTCTTGCTCGAACCGCCGATGTCCCCTTTGCCGTAATCGGTGATGTAGAAGCCGCTGCCCTTGAACTGGATCGCAGGCGCCGAGATCATCTTCTTGACGCTGCCGCCGCAATCCGGGCATGTCCGGAGAGGCCGGGAGCCGTGGTTCTGGATGAGCTCGGTCTTGTGACCGCACTTCTTGCAGAGGTATTCGTACAGAGGCATGCGGGACCAGTCTAAAGCAGCGGGGAATCGCCCAGGAGGATGACGGGGGGCCGTCGGCAGCTTTGTGCCGCACCTCAGTCTCAGCCCCCGAGGCTGCCCCCTTCGGTCTTGTACTGGATTTTCTTCGCTCCCGCTCCGGAGCCGCGCATCTTGCGGACCAGACCCAGGCAGTAGAAGGCGTAGAGGATCCGCGCGTTCTCGGGCACGCTTCCGGGCCCTCGCGAGGCAAGTTTCTGGAGGGGCGTTTTTCCGTCGATCCCCTCGTAGAACTGCCGCTCCTCCGGAGTGAATAGCTCGAGGAGCGAGTTGCGTGTGCGCTCCAGGACGGTCGTGGCGTTTCCGAGCCGGGCGACGAGACGCCGCACGTCCGCGGCGCGCCGAACGCCTTCGAGGATCACCTCCGGGATGGGAGCGTCGATCCGGACGAGCTCCCCCTGGCGCTTCGGACCGATCTCGAACAGCGCGTCCCCGGACTCCCAGTCGAAGGCGCCCCAGAGGATCTCCCGTATCTGCCCGGAGACCGCCTGGTTCAGGACCTCCGGTGTGACGAACCCCATCTGCAGCAGTACCTGCCCGAGTCGCAGTCCCTCCCGCGCCCGGCGCTCTTCGGCCTCGACCGCCGCTTCGGGCTTCATGAGCCCGTGGCGCACGAGATAAACGCCGAGGCTGACTTCGCGCTCGTTGGAGGTCGCAAAAACGACGAGCCCTTCGTCGAGGAATATCCGCCGGACCCGATTCTCGCGCGAGGCCGTCACCACGCCGGGCACCCGGTAACGATGGATCGTCGAAAGAATCTCCGCGAGCGGTGTAATCCCCAGGTCGCCGCGGTACTCGAATTTTCTGTCCATGGGGATCGGTCGGATGGTACCAAAGCCGGGCGCAGGCTGAGACCGACTCCCGTTTCAACGGGAGCCCTCCGCCGGAGGAACCTGCCGGACGAGGCCATGAGAGCGAGCACATCGAGCCGGAGATCGAGTCTTTCCACGGCGAACGGCTGAGAGCGGACAGCGGACAGCTGACAGCTGACAGCTGACAGCGGACGCTGACGTCCGACAGCTCGTCCCCCGACTCTCCCGTTTCCCGGCCTAGAATCGTCCGGTGACCACGTTTTCGGAAGCGCTCGCGATCCTTTCCGGCGCCATCGGGGCTCCCGGGCCGGCCCGTGCCGTGCCTCTCGCCGAAGCGCTCGGACGGGTGCTCGCACGCGAGATCGTCGCGGATGTCGACTGGCCTCCGTTCGATACGTCCGCGATGGATGGTTATGCGGTCCGGGTCGCGGATGCGGCGTCTGGACAGCCCCTCGCCGAGCGCGTCGGCCTCCTTGCGGCGGGTGAGGCGCACCCGGAGCCCCTCCGGCTGGGCGAGGCCGTGCGGATCATGACCGGCGCGCCCCTGCCGGCCGGCGCCGAGGCGATCGTGCCCGTGGAGAGGGCCCACCGGGACGGAGGTTTTGTCCGGTTCGACGCACCGCCCGTTCCAGGCGCCCACCTTCGCCGGCGCGGAGAGAGCATTCCGGCGGGCTCGCGTCTGGCCGCTCCGGGGCGAAAGCTCCGGCCGGCCGACGTCGCGCTCGCCGCGCTCGCGGGAGCGGATCCTCTGGCGGTCTTCCCCGCTCCCCGCATCGCGGTCGCGGCGACCGGCAACGAGGTGGTGCGAGGCCGCGAACGCCCCGCTGCCGGCCGGCTGCGAGATTCGAACGGCCCCATGCTGGTCGCCGAGTGCCGCGCGCTCGGCTGGGACGCGCGCCGCGGGGCATCCGTTCCCGACGACCCGTTCGCCGTGCGGGCTCTGTTCGAGGCCGCCGGCTCCGAGGAAGACTTCCTCGTGACGACGGGCGGCGTCTCGGCCGGCGATCTCGACCTTCTGCCGGATGCCGCCGTCCGGTCGGGCTTCGAGATGCTCTTTCACGGCGTCGCGATCCGCCCGGGAAAGCCGGTCGCGTTCGCGCGGCGCGGGCGGACGTTCTGGATCGGTCTGCCCGGCAATCCCGTCTCGGCGTCGGTCGCTTTCCACCTCTTCGCGCGGGAGGCGCTCGCGCGATTCGAAGGAGACGAAGAGCCCGCGGCGCCCAGAGTCCGGGGCCGGATCGGCACCCCTCTCCCGGCGTCCGGGGATCGGGACCGTTTCTTCGACGCGATCTGGTCGGGTGCGGGGCGCGTCGACACGATCCTCTCCTCCGGCAGCCACGACCTCGCCGCCTACGCGCTCGCCAATGCGCTGATCCACTGTCCGGCCGGAACGCCCGCACTCCCTCGAGGCGCGGAAGTCTCGTGCATTCTGCTGGGCCGCCCCTCGGCGGTCGGTCCTGCCCCGGCGCCAGCCCCGACCTTGGAACCATGAGCGATCGCGCTCTGCCGGCCGCCGACGCGGTCCACAGGCGCGTCCGCGCGTCCGACCAGACCCCGATCGCCTTCACGTGGTGGCGGCGCCCCTCCGCGGAGCTGCTCATCCTCGCCCCCGGGTTCTGGCGCGTCCGGCTCGCCCGCGAAAACCTCTTCCTCGCGAACCACTACCTCCGGCTCGGATATGACGTCGTCGCGCTCGATTTTCGCGGCCACGGCGACAGCGGCGGCTCGTACTCCTTCGGCGCCCACGAGTCATTGGACCTGAAAGCGGTCATCGATGCCGTCGTCGGGGAGGGTCGCCCGTACTCCCGGTTCGCGGTGCTCGGGCTGTCGCTCGGCGGTTCCATCGCGGCCGACGCGCTCGGGCGTTTTCCGGAGCTTCCCTGCCGCGCGCTGACGATGATCTCGTCACCGGCGGACCTGCGAAGCCTCCGGCCGAGGCCGTTCAAGCCCGGAGCGATGCGCCAGGTGAGCTGGAAGAACGCCATCCGCATGCCCCGCCTTTCGGCGATCTCGACTGTCACGCGAAGGCCCGCGGTCGGGGCTGCCCTCGCCGGCCTGACGATCCCTAAGCTCATCATCACCGCGGAAGGAGACTGGCTCGTCGACCCGTCCCACGGCCGCATCCTCGCGGACGCCGCGGCCCCTCCGGTCGACTACGTGCATCTCGACCTCCCCGGAAACCTCCACGCCGACTCCCTCGTCAAATATGTCCCCCTCCGCCTCCTCCGCGTCCTCGACCGCTGGTTCGCGAAGAACGCGCCGCCATGAGAAGAGGCGGGAAACGGGAAACAGGAAACGGGAAACGGGAAACGGGAAACGGGAAACGGGAAACGAACGAAGGGATAATCCGCCGCCCCCGCTCCGGCGAGCGTCTTCGCAGATTTCCGATAATTTGATAGATCGATTGATCGCGAGATCATGAGATCGCGAGATCGTGAGATTCGGACTCGAGGGAAGGATCCCGACTGATCACCCGATTCTTTCCTTAACCGTTTCTCGTGACCCGGCGATCGATCCGGCTCGTTGCTAAACTCCCCCCGTGTTCCCTCGCCGGGTCGCGATCACCGGAATCGGCTGCATCTCCCCCAACGGGAACGGGCGGGAAGCGTATGCCCGCGCCCTGCGCGAAGGGTCGAGCGGCGTCGGGCGGATCTCCCTGTTCGACCCGGAAGGGCTTCCCGCGACGATCGCCGGCGAAGTCAAGGGACTCGACCCCGCCGCGTTCGTGGCTCCGAAGGACCTCCGCCACGTCTCCCGCGCGGTCCCGATGGCGCTCGCCGCCGCGACCGAGGCGATGGCCGACGCCGGGCTCGACGGGGACGCGCTTCGAAGCCTCGAGGCGCGACGGGAGATCGGCGTGTTCCTCGGAACGGGCGGCGGTCCGATCGAGTTCTCGGAGCGGATGTATCACCTGTATTACACGAACCAGGTGAAGAAGGCTTCCGTGTACTCGATTCCCTCGGGAACGATCGGAACGCTCTCGTCCGAGATCTCGATGCACTTCGGGCTGCGCGGGCTGTCGCAGGTGCTGTCGACCGGTTGCGCGTCGTCGACGGACGCGCTCGGTCACGCGTTTCGCGCCGTGAAATTCGGAACGGGAAACGTCTTCCTCGCCGGCGGCGTCGACGCGACGATCGTGCGGGGGATCATGGAAGGGTTCGCCATGATGAAGATCGTGTCGACCGCCCATGAAGGAGATCCGCCTCTCGCGTCCCGGCCTTTCTCCGCGGACCGCGACGGGTTCGTGATCGCGGAGGGGTCCTGGATGTTCGTTCTCGAGGAGTACGAGAGAGCGCGCGCGCGCGGGGCTCGTCTCTACGGTGAGATCCGAGGCTATGGCGCGACATGCGACGCGCACCATCGCGTCCGGCTCGACGAGACGGGAGAGGAGCCGGCTCGCGCGATGACCCTCGCCCTGGCCGAAGCGGGCCTGCCCCCCGAGGCCATCGGATACCTCGCGTATCACGGCACGTCGACCCGGCTGAACGACCGCGTCGAGACGCGCGCCGTCCGCCTCGCCTTCGGAGAGGCCGCGGACAGGCTGCCCGGCTCCTCGATCAAGTCGATGATCGGGCATCCCCAGGGCGCGTGCGGGGCGGCGGCTGTGGCGGCCACGCTCCTCGGAATGCGAGACGGCTTTCTGCCTCCCACAATCAACCTCGACCGGCCCGACCCGGCGTGCGACCTCGACTACGTCCCGAACGTGTCCCGCGCCGCGACCTTCGAGCACGCCGTCTGCAACTGCATCGGATTCGGCTCGAAAAACAGCGCCCTCGTGATCTCCGCAACCGCCTGAACGCGGAATGGCTGAGCGGCTGAACGGTTGACTGCCGAACGGAATGCTGAACGGATAAATGATCGAACGGCTGAACGGCTGAGCCACTGACCGATTGAGCCTCCTCGTCCCGCCTCGCCGCCCCGCCCGTGAGCTTCTGGATGACGTGAGTCTGCCGGCCGACGAGATGGCGCGTTCCCTCCGCGATCTCGAGCTCGTCAACCGGACCTGGGGAGGATCGCGCGCCGTCGAGAACCACATCCTGCCGAGGATGCGGGCCGCCGGGGCGGATCGTTACGTCGTTCTCGACGTAGGAGCCGGATCCGGAACCGTAGCAAGGCGCCTGGCACGGCGCATCGAGGCAGAGGGACACCGCGCGATCGTGGTCGCGGTCGACCTCCAGTGGCGGCATCTCGCCGCAGGCAGGTTTTCGGGGGGCCGGCGGCTCCCGGCTCTCGCGGCGGACGCCTTCACGCTTCCGCTCGCCGATGGCGCCGCGGACTGGGTGGTCTCGACGCTCGTCTTCCACCACTTTTCTCCCGATGAGAATCGAGCGCTTCTGCGGGAGCTCGCCCGGGTGGCGCGCCGCGGTTTCGCCATGCTCGACCTGCGGCGACATCTCTTCCCCTGGATGTTCGTCTTCGTCGCCGGCCCCCTTCTCTTCGAGAGCCGCGTCTCGGTGCTCGACGGGCGCACGTCCGTGCTCCAGGCCTACACGCCGGATGAAGCGCGCACGATTGCCCGCAGCGCGGTTCCCGACGCCCGGGTCAACCGCGTGTTCCCTTACCGCATTCTCATCACGGGCTCGCGCGATACGCGCGATTCAGAAAACTCGCGCGACTCGCGCGACTCGCGCGGTCCGGACGGCTCGCGCGACGCGCGCGGTCCAGAAGACTCCCGCGATCTGCGCGAATGATGAGCGCCTGGGACGCCGTGGTCGTCGGCGCGGGACCGGCCGGCTCGGCGGCCGCGTCGATCCTCGCGTCGGCCGGACGCCGCGTCCTCGTGCTCGAAAAAGATCATTTTCCCCGGGCCAAGGTCTGCGGGCAATTTCTCTCCGGAGATGCGGTCGCATGGCTGGACCGGATCGGAGCCCTGGCGGCGGTCCTGTCGGCATCTCCCGAGATCATCCGCGCCGGGTCCGTCCATCTTCCGGGCGGCCGCTCCGTGCGTTTCCGTCTGCCGATCGATGCGCTCGGAATCTCGCGCTTCCGGCTCGACGATCTCCTCGCGAACAGGGCGAAGGAGGCCGGTGCCTGCATTCGCTTCGGTCAGCGCGTCGTCTCTCTTTCGGGGCCGCCGATCGGCGGCCGGAGCGAATTTGCGATCCGATGCTCGAGCGGCGACGGAATCGAAGAAGAGATCCGGGCGAGGACCGTCGTGGGCGCCTGGGGTCGATGGGACGCTCTCGACAAGCAGCTCGACCGCCGGTTTCTGCGGCAGCAACGATATTTCGGGTGGAGTCGCGAATATGCCGGAGACACGCAGCTCTTAGCGGGCACCGTCCGTCTCTACCTCTTTCCCGGAGGCTACTGCGGCCTCTCGCGTCTCGAAGACGGCCGCGCGAACCTGGCGGGGGTGTTATCGGAAGCCGTCCGCCGGGCGATCGGCGGCAGCTGGGAGGACGTCGTTCGCTACGCCCGCAGGAGCAACGGCGCGCTCGACGCCGATCTCTCCGGGCTCGGTGCGGGCCCCCGGGGCGATCTCGGAACCGTACCGGTCGTCTTCACGGCGAAGCCTCCGACAGAGAACGGGATCCTCATGGCCGGAGACGCGGCAGGCGTCATCGATCCCTTCGCGGGTCAAGGCCAGGCGGCCGCGCTCCGCTCGGGCATTCTCGCCGGAGAGACGGCTCTCGCGCTGCTCGAAGGACGGATCCGGGACGAGGACTATGCCGCCGTTTACCGCGCGGCCTGGCGAAGCCTGTTCGGGAGACGATTTGCCTGGAGCGCGGTGTTCCGCCGCCTGATGCTGCACCCGGCCCTCGGCTCCGCCGCCGCGAGGGTGGGGGGCGAGAGGCTCGTGCGAATGGGAATCCGGAGCCTGTGGGGGAAGGGGGCGGCCGAGTGATTGCTGCGGGCGGCGGACGAGTTCCGAGTTCCGAGTTTCAAGCTCTAAGTTTTGAGTTCCTTGAGTCGAAGTTGCCGCTTTACCCGGTACCCGGTCCACGCCTCCCCGTCAGCTGAACGCCAGCGCCCCCTCCGGTGTAAAGATCGCGTCGGACAGTTTCGCCGGCTTGTAATCGAGATAGTCGAGCCGCGTGACCGCGTCCGACTCTTTCGCCAGAAGGTCCCGGATGTCCATCGACGCCACGATCGTCTTTCCATGCGAGCTCGAGAACTTCTGAAAGAGGATCTCCTTCGCTTCCTTACCGGACGGAAGCGAGAAGACGACGCGGACCGGCAGGCGGGCGGCCGCGTCGAACCACATCACTACGCGGGGGTAGGCCGCCCGGGTCGACTTCGCCTGAAGATCGAGAACGCGGCAGCTCTTGCCGCCGGACATCTCCGACCCGGGACGCGCCGTCCCGACGTAGTCGTCCGCGAAGCGCAGCCGGGCGACGTCCCCCATCGACGCCCCTCCCATCAGGCGCTGGTTCGGCGTGACGGGCAGCGGGTTCGAAGCTCCCGGGACGAGGAGCCACATGCGGTCGCCGGCGGTCAGGATCTTACGCCCGGAATTCTTGCCGCCGCGAAACACGATCAGGCCGTGGTCGCGCCCCTTCACGTAGATGTCGAACTTCGCGGCGTCGGGCTGCTCGACGCCTCCCTTCACCTGCGAGGCGCGAGCGGAGATGACGGCCTCGTCGAACGCGTTCCGTGTGGAGTCGATCGCCTCGAGCCAGCCCTGGACCTCGGCGGAGCTGGCCGCTACCGGAGAGGCCGCCGGCGGGGCGGCCTGCGCCCGCGCGAATCCGGCGAGCCCGGAGAACAGAACCGAGGCGGCCAGAAACCGGGACCACTTCATGCCGGAGTCAACCGCCGGCGGCTCCGGATTCTTCCCTTCCCCGGCGCCCTCAGATGTGGGAGAGGGCATCGACGATCGAGATCCGGGAGGCGCGGCGCGCCGGGAAATACGAGGCGATCGCCATCGTCGCGAGCATGGCCAGGAATCCCGCCGCGTAGGCGAGCGGATAGAGCTCGACGTGAATCGGGTCGCCGTGCGTCCCCCCGGGAGGAGCAGGCAGCGTGAAGCCCCACGCGTTCAGGACGACGCGAACCAGGAGTGCGAACAGAGCTCCCGCGGCGCAACCGACGAGCGCGATCGCGACACCTTCCGCCATGAAGAGGCGGAGGATGCCCGCCGGCCGCGTGCCGAGGGCCCGGAGCGTCCCGATCTCACGCGTCCGCTCGGTCACCGCCATCGTCATGACGATCGCGGCGGAAAGGATCACGATGATGACGAGCACGGTCCCGACGAAGCCGAAGATCCCGACATAGAGAAGCTTCACCTGCTCGTAGAAGAAGGCGAGCTCGCGCCAGCCGCGGAGCGTCGCCGTGTATCCCGCGGCGCCGAGACCCGCCGCGAGCCGCCCGCGCGCAGCGGCCTCGTCGGTGCCGGGCTTCAGGAAGACCACGAGCTTCGAAATTTTCTCCTGGCTCTGGAGGAGCCGCGCGACGAGACCGATCCCCGCCGCGACATAGCGGTCGTTCAGCTCCTTGATCCGGACATCGACGAGTCCCTGGACCACGCCGTCGACGGCGTTCAAAGACCCATCCGGCGTCGTGGCCATCAGCGTGACCCGATCGCCGGGTTTCACGCCGAGGGCGGACGCGAGCCCGGTGCCGAGCATCACACCGTCGCCTCCGTCGCCCGACAGGTACTTTCCCGCGACGACCATCTCCCGGGCTCCGGTCGCGCCGGCTTCCGGCTCGGGATCGACGCCGACCCCGAGATAAGGAACGGACTTCGTTCCGTTCGTCGCGAGGCCCAGGAAGTCGATCCGCGGGAGCACGGCGGCAACGGCCGGATCCGCGGCGACGAGACGGCGAGCCCGCGTGGCGTCCGGAATGCCGAATTCGAGCGTCGACTCCTCGCTCGTCGTCACCGCGCGCCGGTCCACGACCTGGAGCTGCCCCACGCTCTTGATGGTGCTCTCGCGAAGACCCTGAAAGGACTGCGCGACGAAACCGCCGGCGAGAGCGAACGCGGCAAATCCGAAGGCGACGACTACCCCCATCAGGACCGTGCGCCGCCGCTGCCGGATCAGGTTTCGCCATGCCAGGGCGAGGACGCTCATGGCGCCGCCACCTCGCGGTCGGACTCGATCCGGCCGTCGTGGAGAGAGATCACCCGGCGCGCGCGCGCGACGACGCGCGGGTCATGAGTCGCGAAGAGAAAGGCGACGCCGCGGGAGTCGCACAGGCCGCGCATCAGATCGAGGATTTCTTCCGCCGTATGCGAATCGAGATTGGCGGAGGGCTCGTCGGCAAAGACCACGGCCGGACGGTTCGCAAGCGAGCGAGCGATCGCGACCCGCTGCCTCTGCCCGCCCGAGAGCAGGTCGGGCCGCACCCCCGTTTTCGCCGCCAGGCCGACCGCCGCCAGGAGCTCCTCCGCCCGCGCCCGCCGGGCGTCCCGCGGCACCCCGGCCAGCACCATCGGGTACTCGACGTTTTCGGCCGCGGAAAGAACGGGGATCAGGTTGAAAGTCTGGAACACGAACCCGAAGCGGTCCCGGCGCAGGTCCGCACGCTCATTCTCCGAAAGGAGCTCCGCCTGCCGGCCGTCGACGCGCAGGCGTCCCGCATCCGGCCGGTCGAGGAGCCCGAGCATGTTGAGGAGAGTCGTCTTGCCGGAGCCGCTCGGGCCCTCCAGGGCGACGAACTCGGAGGCCCCGACCGCCAGCGTCACTCCGGCGACGGCCGGCACAGAATCCGGGCCGACGTGGTACGAGCGAACGAGGTCGTGCGCGTCGAGAAGCGGCGCGGAAGGAGTCGCCATGGGGCGCGTATCTTATTCGGGTTTTACAGTCTCTTTTCCACGGATCCGGCCTTCCGGGCGAGAGGCTGATCGCTGGCACGGTCGTTGCCACTCCGCCGGCGGAGGTCACCTTTGGCACCTGCGAAACATGACAAAGATGCGCGCGCCGGAGTGAGCTCTCGAGACTCCCGAAAGCGAAAGACCCGGCCGGGAGGAGCCTGGAACCGTCTGCGGTCGATCTTTCCGCGCGCCGAAAGCACGCCGGGCCGGGTCGCGCTCCGGGTGCTCGCCGTCGTTTTAATTCTGATCGTCCTCGTGATCGTCGCCTCCTTCTTCGTCGACGAGCCGCTGCGGCGCTCGATGGAGCGGCGCATGAATGCCAGCCTCAAGGGCTATTCGGTCCGGATTCCGAAGCTCCACTTTTCGCTCTTCGGCGCGTCGATCACGCTGCACGACATGACCGTCCGTCAACAGCAGAATCCGGATCCACCGGTTGCCGTGTTCCCGACTTTGAAGGCGAGCGTGCAGTGGACGGAGCTCCTGACGTTTCATCTCGTCGCGGACATGCTCTTGGAGCGGCCGCGGATTCACCTGAATCTGCTCGAGCTGCAGGCGGAGAACAGGGACGCGACCGCGGTCAAAGACAAGGGGTGGCAGGATGCCCTCGAGCAGATATATCCGCTGAAGATCAACCTGTTCCGCGTCGACGACGCGGACGTCGTGTACATCGACAAGTCTCCGGAGCAGCCGCTCCACATCGCTCATCTTTACCTGCGGGCGAACAACATCCGCAACATTCACTCCCACGACCACGTTTACCCGTCTCCCATCCACGCCGAGGGAATCGTTTTCGAGAAGGGCCATCTGGCGATGGACGGACACGCCGACTTCCTGGCGAAGCCCACTCCCGGAGTCCACGCGCTCTTCCGGCTCGACCAGGTGCCGCTCGACCGGCTCCATCCGATATCCGCGCGTGCCAACCTGGAGCTCAAGGGGGGAACCCTCTCCACGAATGGAGAGGTCGAATACGCGGCGAAAACGAAGGCCGTCCATATCGCCCTGCTCTCGATCACGGGGCTGCGGCTCGACTACCTCCACACGCCGGAAACCGCCGGGGCGGAAGCGAAACGTCAGAAAAAGGTGTCGGCCGCCGCGAGCCAGGCGTCCAACCGCTCCGATCTGGACCTCCGGCTCGACCGGTTGGAGCTCACGGACGGGAACCTCGGATACGTCAATCGAGCGAAGGATCCGGCCTACCGGGCGTTCCTCTCGAACACCCGCCTCACCATGACGAATCTTTCGAACCAGTTCCGGCACGGGCCGGCCACGGTTCAGCTCACGGGACGCTTCATGGGCTCCGGCGCCTCGCGAGCCCTCGCGCACTTCCGGCCGGATTCGAACGGCCCGGACTTCGACCTCGATGCCGCCATCGAGCATACGGAGATGGTCCGGATGAACGATCTGCTGCGCGCCTATGGGAAATTCGACGTCGTGGCCGGAGACTTCTCCTTCTTCACCCAGCTTCGCGTCCACGACGGGCACATCGAGGGCTACATCAAGCCCCTCTTCCGGGACATGAAGGTCTATGACAAGCGTCAGGACGCCGATAAGAGCCTGTTCCGGAAGCTCTACGAGGGGCTCGTCGGAGGAGTGGCGCACCTTCTGGAGAACCGATCCAACGAAGCGGTCGCCACGAAGGCGGACATCTCCGGTCCGGTCAACAACCCGAAGTCGAGCACTTTCCAGGTCATCGGGAGACTCATCGAGAATGCGTTTTTCCGGGCGATCCTGCCGGGATTCGACCGGAACCTCACGAGTCAGAAGGCGACAAAATAAAAGCGGCCAGCCGCGGGATCACCGCGGCGCGGCCACTCCGGGAGGAGAGAGGAAAACGCGGATCAGGCTTGCTTGATGTCGTCCTGGATGTCGGCCATGTCGTCGTCTTCCTCTTCCTCATCGTCGTCTTCGTCGTCATCCTCGTCATCGTCCTCGGCGTCGTCGTCGAGGTCCTCCTCATCCTCCCGGCCTTCCTCGTCTTTTCCGATCACGCCGTCCTCATCCTTGCGGGCGCCGACGGCTGCTGCCATCGGGGCTTTCGGATCGATTTCTTCTGACTTCATGGCATGCTCCTGGAAGCGGCGGGGCAGAAGCGCCCCGCGCTCGAGGGAGCAAAACCCGTTCCGTGTTGCCCGGAATTCCAACCGGACCGGGTACGACCCTTGCCCTCCTTCACGCAACACCGGAATCGACAAACGGAAGAGTAAAAATCCAAAGAAGAAGAGGAAGAGGAAGAGGAAGCGAAATGCGCAGAGTCCTGACTTCGCTCCAGGGATGGGGAATCGGGACGACCCTGGTCGTCGTCGCCGTCGCCGCGATCTTCGCCTCTCGAGCCCGTCCCACAGCCGGCGTCGCGCGCCAGCCGCCGGTCTCTCGCGCCAACGAAGCCGTTTCGCCCGAAGCCATCGCGACTCGGACGCCGATCACGCTGCCCGACAATTTTCTCGATCTCTGCCGAACCGCCGGCCTCTGAATGTCCGATCCGGTTCCGATCTCGGTTTTTTCGTGGAGGGTCCATGAAGTGTGAGCATGCCGGTTGTCGATGTGAGGAGACGACGGTCGAGCGCGGAAATCAGAAGTTCTGCAGCCACCGGTGCGCGGATACGACCCTGTCCGGCTCTCGCGAGCCCGTTTGCGTCTGCGGGCACCCGGAGTGCTCGCCCGCCTGAGATTTGTCGCCCGACCATTCTCTTCTCTCTTCGACCGCCATTTCGAAGTCCCGACGGCCCGTTTCCGTCCATCGGCCTCCGAAGCGCTTCCGATTCCGATCGGTCCAAGCGATACTGATCACCGGCCATGAAGAAAATCGTGATCCTCGGGGCCGGGCCCACCGGTCTCGGCGCCGCCTACCGCCTGCGAGAGATCGGGCATGAGGATTTCGTCGTCCTCGAATCCCGGGCGAGCGCCGGCGGCCTGGCTTCGAGCGAGACCAGCGCGAACGGGTTCGTGTACGACATCGGCGGCCATGTGCTCTTCTCCCACTTCCGATATTTCGACGACCTCTTCGACCGCATGCTGGGCGCCGAGTTCCAGGAGCTGCAGCGCGAGGCGTGGGTCTGGATGCAGGATCGCTTCCTGCCCTACCCCTTCCAGAACAACATCAAGGACCTTCCCCGCGAAGCGGTCCTGAAGTGCGTGCTCGGAGTCATCGAAGCGAAGGCCGGGGGCGGGAACAGGACTTACGAGAACTTCGAGGAGCTCATATTCGGGGTCTTCGGCAAGGGCATCGCCGAGTACTTCATGATGCCCTACAACTTCAAAGTCTGGGCGCACCCTCCCCGCATGCTGGGCACGCACTGGATCGGCGAGCGCGTTCCCGTCGTGGACCTCGAACGGATGATTACGAACGTAATCCTGGAACGTGCCGACGTGTCCTGGGGACCGAACAACACGTTCAAGTACCCGCGCCACGGCGGCACGGGAGGCTTGTTCCAGCGGGTCGCCGCGACACTCCAGGACCGGATCCGATTCGGCGCTGAGGTGGTCGGGGTCGACGCGAAACGAAAGCGCGTCCTCCTCGCCGATGGCTCGGACGAGGGCTATGACGAGCTCATATCGACCATGCCGGTCGACAGGCTCGTGCATTCGATTCCCGAGACACCCGCGGACGTGCTCGAAGCCACCTCGCTTCTGCACCATTCCGGAAGTGCCATCGTGGGGGTCGGGATCGCGCAGCCTTCTCCGACGACGAAGTGCTGGATGTATTTCCCCGAGGACAATTGCCCGTTCTACCGCGTCACGTATCTCTCCAACTACTCCCCCGAGGTCGTTCCCGACGCCACGCGCCAGTACTCCCTGCTCGCCGAAGTCTCGCGGTCCTCTTACAAACCCGTGGATCTCGATACCGTCGTCGAGCAGGTCGTCGAGGGATTTGTCCAGACGAAGCTTCTCTCGCCGGACGACCGGAAGGACGTCGTCGATACGCACCGGATCGTCCGGGAGTACACGTATCCCGTTCCCACGATCCGCCGCGACGACGCCCTCTCGGCGATCCAGCCGTGGCTGGAGTCGAAAAGCATCTACTCTCGCGGCCGGTTCGGAGCCTGGAAGTACGAGATCGGAAACATGGACCACTCGGTCCAGATGGGCGCCGAGCTCGCCAACCGGCTGGTCCGTGGAACGCCCGAGCTCTGCTGGAATGACCGTATCCTGCCGAAGAACGAGCAGGAGCTTCGCCTCTCGGCCGGGGCGCCGGACACGGCGGGCACCGAGAGCACGGCCGACCAGAGTCGCTCCGCCGCCGCCCGAACCTGAACCCTCCGGAACGCGGAGCGGCGTCCGGCGGACCGGCTCTGAAGTCTCCGGCGGCTACTGTTCGCAGTCCGGGCAGCCGAGAAACGGGATGCGCTCTTCGGGCAGCGGATGGGCGTCGCCGGCGACGGACGCCCAGGCGCCTCCCTGTGCGTGCCACAGATAACACTCGAGCCGGTAGGCGTCGTGGGGGTTCTCGGCGCGGAGCCAGCCGAACAGGACGTTTTCCCCCGCCTCGCGGGCGAGCTGCAGGAGTCGCTGGCGGAGGTCCACGTCGTCCCGGCCGACCCGCTCGGACACGCGCCCGCCCGAAACGGACTTGACGAAGTACACGCCGGAGATTCCGGGAGGCACCGTCCGCGCCACGTTCGACTCGGTCAGCCGGATCGCCGCCTGCACTCGCGTCGCGGGGGGGAGCTCGGGGAAAAGGGACGGCTGCGCCGACTCGGAAAGGGGCTCGAAAAGCCTCGCCTTACGCGCCGCGCGCATGGGAAGACAGTGTAGCGGAAAAGGAACAGGAATAGGGCCTGTCGGCTGGAGAATCGGTCCCTTCAGCCGACCACCATCTGCCCGTGATCGTCCGGCCAGCCGCATTCGCACCACGCCAGGAGCATCCCGTCCGGGCCACCGATCTCGAGGATGCGGCACTCACACGCGAAGCAGATGTCACCGACCACGTGACCGGAGCGCGTGACGCGGTCCGGAGCCGGGAATCGGGTCGGCGCCGAAACGGGATTCCGGTCGGCTCGTCGCGCCATGGGATCTCCTCGAGTTTTCCGAGCGGACGCCTGACCCCGGACAGCGAAATCAGGCCGCACGCCTTGTACCCAGCTGCTAGTCTCTCGCATCCATGCCGAGAGCACTCGATCGATCGACTCCGGCGGGACGCCCGGATTCGCCGGGGCGAACCGTCCCGACGGCCAGAGGATCGGCTCCGTGACGGAACCGCACGAGCACGAGCACGAGGACGAAAAAGAGACGGGCCGCCTGGAGGCCTTCTCCGACGGGGTGTTCGCGATCGCGATCACGCTTCTCGTCCTCGACCTGAAGGTCCCGCGGGACGCCGAGCTCCATGGCTCGCTCGCGATGGCGCTCCTGCGGCAATGGCCGATCTTTCTGGCCTATCTGACGAGCTTCGCCACGATCCTCGTCATGTGGGTCAACCACCACGTGATGTTTCGCCGGATTCGACGCGTCGATTCGCCATTCCTCTTCCTGAACGGCCTGTTGCTCCTCTTCGTCACCTTCGTACCGTTCCCGACGTCCCTGGTCGCGGAATATTTTCGCGCCGGAGGCGAGTCGGCGCGGACGGCGGGTCTCATCTTCTCCGGCACGTACGTATTCATCGCCATCGCTTACAACTTGCTGTGGAGATATGCCTCGGCGGGTAAGCGACTCCTCGACTCCCACACTTCCGAGGAGCAGGTCCGCGAGATCACGCGGAAGTATGCGCCGGGAATCCCGCTCTACCTGGCCGCCGTGGCGCTCTCTCTGGTCTCGGTTTCCGCGAGCATCGCGCTCTGCCTCGCGATGGCGGTCTTCTTCGCATTCACGGGCTCACTCCCGAAACGCCCGAGCATCGACGACCCGCGGGTGTGAAGACGAGCCGTCCGGCGGAGCCGATCCGGAAGGCTCAGTCTGCCGCGAGCTTCTCGATACGGGCCCATTCGGCGTCGGTCACCGGCATCACCGACAGTCGCGAGATCCGCACGAGGGGGAACTCCCCGAAGAACGGATCCGCCTTGACCTCCCGCAGCGTGACGGGTCGGGACAGTTTCTTCACGGGCACGACATCGACGGCGGCGAGCTTGCCCGTCGCATCCGACGGATCCTCATAGGAGTTTCCCGCCGCCTTCGCGATCCCGACGATCGCCTTCTCGTTTCCCGTGTGGTAGAAAAAAATCCGGTCGCCTTTCTTCACTGCGTGCAGGTGCTTCTGCGCGACGGGATTCCGCACGCCGGACCACACGGTCTTCCCGTCGCGGACGAGGTCGTCCCAGGAATAATGGGTGGGCTCTTCCTTGAACAGCCAGTTCACGGGCTCGCCTTTGGCCGTGCGCGGTAGCGCTCGTACAGCCGCTTCTGGCGGTCGGAGAGATCGAGCGAGCGTCCGTCGAGATACGCGCCCACGACGTGCGAGCGCAGGTCGAGTATGTCGCCGTCGGTGACGATCAGCGTCGCGCTCTTGCCGGGCTCGAGGGAACCAATCCGGTCCGCGACACCGAGCATCTTCGCCGGCTCGAGCGTCAGAGCCGAGAGGGCCTTCTCCCGAGGGAAGCCGTAGGCCACGGCGGCCGCGGCCTGGTGGACGATGTTGCGGACGTTCGTGGAGTCCGACGCGCCGTCGTCGAACCCGACGCGGACGCCCGCGCGGGCAAGAACTCCGGCATTCGCATAGATCGTGTCGTACGGCTCGTCCGGCCGGCGCGGAAGATTCAGGGACTCGAGCAGAACAGGAACATCGGCCCGGGCGATTTCATCCGCGACACGCCATCCGTCTTCGGCGCCGAGCAGCACGCATCGGAGCTTCACCTCCGCCGTCCACGTAAGCGCGCTCCGGATCTGCAAAACGTCGTGAGCCGCAATGACGACCGGGATCCGACCCTCCAGCGCGGGAACCAGCGCCTCGAGCCGCGGATCCACGTCGTGCCGGGGAATTCCGGGCTGGCCCTCGGCGCCGCGAGCCTTCGCGTATGCGCGCGCTTCCGCGAAAACGTCCTTCAGCCGGTCAACCGCCTCGTCCCTCCGCTTCTCCTGGATTCGGATCGAAAAGCGCGCGGTGGGAGATCGGTCGATCGCGAGAGAAGGCCACGTGACGAGGATTGCCGCGGGAGCCCGGATCGCGGCGTCCTCGCGCGTCCACCCTTCGAGGCGCATCACGGCGAGGGAGCCCGACACGAGACCCCCGCTCGGGGAGACGCCCGCCACGAGAACGCCGCCCGATCGCGCGACGGGCAGAAGCTCCGAGTCAAAGTTCATCGCAAAATCCGCGCGGGCCTGCGGGTTGATCTCCCCGAGCTCCGTGGTGTCGAGAGTTGCCCGGACGGAGCCGATCTCGGCGAGTCCGAGGACCGTGACGGCCGGGAAGATCGACGGATACACGTGGCGGCCCGAGAGGTCCACGCGGCGAGCGTCCGCCGGGATCGCGATCCGCGCTCCGAGCTCGACGATCCGGCCGTCTCTCATCAGGATCGTCCCGTTGCGCACCTCCGGTCCGCTGACCGGATGCAGGGTGGCTCCGGTCAGGGCGATCGTTTCGGCGCGCGCTCCCGAGGCGAGGAGCGCGAAAAGACCGGCGGCGGCGAGGACAACCCGAGCGCGGTTCATCGGCCTCTTCCGCGCCATGAGGACGATAGGACGGGCGTCGGCATCGGAGCCGGCCGCGGGGCGGGATCGCCCGGAGCCGGAGCGGGGGGGGCGCCCGGCACCGGGGTCGGAACCGGCCTCTTCTCGGGCTGTTGGGCCGGGCGGGCGGATGGCGGCGCGCCCGGTGCCGCGCCCGCCGGGTTCTGCCCCTGCGGAGGCGCGGATCGCGCCGCCCTTCGATCGGCGTCGAGCATCCTCTTCGCCTTCTGGACGAGCTCCGCCCTCTCTGCGGAGAGGGCAGCCCGGCCATCAAGATCCGCCTTGCGGTCGAAGTACTTCTTCCCCTCGATCCACGTCTGCGTCGCGATCGAGAGCGTCGAGAGGGGGTCGCCATTCCAGAGCACGAAGTCCGCGTCCTTCCCCGGCTCGAGAGAACCGACGCGGTCGAAGATCCCGAGCTGCTTCGCCGGGTTCGACGTCACGAAGGCGAGGGCATCGGCAGGCGGAACGTTGCCGTACCGCACGGCCTTCGCCGCTTCCCAGTTCAGGCGCCGGGCGAGCTCGTCCGAGTCGGAGTTGAAGGAGACGACCACGCCGCGCTCCCGCATCAGCGCTCCGTTGTAGGGAATGGCGTCGTACGCCTCGGGCTTGTATCCCCACCAGTCGGAAAACGTGGAGGCTCCGGCCCCGTGCTTCGCGATCTCGTCGGCGACCTTGTACCCTTCGAGGACGTGCTGGAACGTCGCCACGCGAACGCCGAACTCTTCCGCCACGCGGATCATCTCGAGGATCTCGTCCTTCCGGTAGGAGTGGCAGTGGATCTGGCGCTTGCCCTCGAGGATCTCCGCGATCGCCTCGAGCTGCAGGTCCGGCTGCGGCGGTACGGCGAAAAACCCCTTGACCGCCGACGCCTTGCGGTACTCCTCCTGCCGCCGGCGGTAGTCGCGGGCCGCGAGGAACCGCTCGCGAATCAGGTTGGCGACGCCCATCCGCGTCGCGGGATATCGGGGACGCGGGTTGTTGAAGTTCGACTGCTTCGGGTTTTCCCCGAGCGCGAACTTGATTCCTTCCGGAGCGCCGGCGAAACGATCATCGTCCGGCCCGCCGCCCCAGCGCCACTTGACGATCGCGTTCTGTCCTCCGATCGCGTTCGCCGACCCGTGCAGCACGTTCGCGGTGGTCGTTCCACCGGCGAGCTCCCGGTACGCCGCGACGTTGAACGGATCGATCACGTCCTGGATCCGGACTTCCGCCGTAACGGCGTGAGTCCCTTCGTTGATCTGCCCGTCTACCGCCGTGTGCGAGTGGCAATCGATCATGCCGGGCGTCAGATTCATCCCGCGGCCGTCGATCTCGAAAGCGCCCGGGGGCGCGGCGAGGTTCCGGCCCACCGCCGCGATTTTTCCGTTGACCGCGACGAGGTCTCCGTCTTCGATCACGCCCGCCGCGGCCTGTGTCCAGATCGTGGCATGGCGGATGACGACGGAGGCGGGAGACGCGAGCGGCCCCGCCTCGGGAGGAGGAAACGGCCGCACGTCCATTTTGTCGATCCGGTCGGACTTGTCGGTCTTGTCGGACTTGCCGGCCTTCTCATCTTTGTCGTCTTTGTCGGGCCTGACCGAATCCTGCGCCTCCGACCGGGCATCGGGCGCGGGAAAACCGCCGCGCGGCGCTCCGGGGCCTCCGTTCGGGCCCGGGGGTGTCCTGCGCTCCGGCGTATCGATCCGGCGCCCGTCGATCCAGATCTCGGCCGTGCGCGCGCCTTCGGAAAACGGCTCGGCCGTTTCGACGACGAGGTTGGCCATCTTGCCCGCTTCGACGGTCCCCAGCCGGTCCGCCACGCCGAGCTGTCTCGCCGGAATCGTCGTCACCGCGGCGAGCGCGTCTTCGCGCGACAGCCCGCGGCCGATCGCCTCGCGGACGCGGCGCGGAAAGTCTTCGGGATCTTCGAGCCCGGCAGTCGTGAACGAGAAAGCCACGCCGGCGTCCCGCATCCACTTCGGGTTGGAGGGAGAACGGTCGATCCGGCGCAGGCGCTCCAGAGGAACTTCCAGCCACTCGGCCTCGTCTTCGAGACGCACGGGACGCGGAAAGTCGACCCGCAGCACGAGGTCGGGCTTCGCCGCGGCGACCTGGCTGCGGAGACGATATTCATCCCCGCCTCCGACGAACCGGGCTCGCAGTTTGAGCTCCCGCGCGACTTTCATCGAGCGCAGGAGAGAGAGGACGTCCGTCGATTCGAACACGGCCGGCTCGCGGCCTTCCGCGGCGCCCACCAGCGCGGCGACACCGGCGTCGAAGCGCGGCCGCGACTGTCCGGCGGAGTGCTTCGAGTACGCGGCTTCGGCGTCCCGCCACCACAGCGCGTCGCGGAAAGCCTGGCGAACCATCGCGACGGCGCCCATCTTCGAGACCGGATACACGGCCCGCCCGATGCTCCCGAAATCGAATCGCTCGGGCTCGAGGGATATGTACTGGCCCGCCTCGGGGTCGATCACGCGCGAATCGAGCGATCCTTCGCCGAGACCGAGTATCGCGCCGCGGCCTCGGAGAATTCCGTTCGAAGGCACGGCCGCGACGACGGCAAAGCCGATGCGCCGGTAGGTCTCGACGACGCGCTCGTTGACGTGCAGGCCGTCCAGAGCCCGCTCCTCCGCCCGGGCGGTGGCCGGAGACGGTCCCGCGGCCACGGGAGCCGCTCCGCTCCGGGCGCTCCCCGCGGAAGTTGCGGCGGCGGGGTCTTCGTCGTCGATCGGGCCGCGCGGCTTCCGGCCGGACAATCGGTCGGTCGAAACGAACGGATCGAGGAAGGCCGCGTGGATGACGCGGCCCTTGCGGTCTAGAACACGCGCGTCGGCCGGAACCGCCGTAGACGCCACCGGGCCTGCCGCCTCGATGACGCCTCCCCTCAGGATCACGACGCCCGGGTCGAACACCCGCCCCGGCCCCACGATCACGCGCGCGCCGGTCAGGGCAAAGGCCAGGCGATCCGCTCCCGGCACGTCGGGAGGACCTCCCCACGCGGGCGTCGAAAGGAGAATCGCCAGCGCGAGCGCCACGAAGGGCATCGCGACGGCCAGAACCGAGCGGGTTCTCTTCCAGGCTGAGAGCATGAGAAATGCGGGGCGGATTCTAACCCCCTTTCCAGTAGAGTGAGCGCTTCCCAACGAGCTCGATTTTCGAGACACGTGAAAGAGGAGGATCGATGAAACGACGTCAATGGATCGCCCTGTCCGCGGCCGTGGTCGCCGGCGGCGGGCTCGCCCTGGCCCAGACTTCGACGATGACTACCCCGACCCCGGCCACGGCCATGATGGCGGCACCGGCCGCGGCCCGCCGCGCCCCGAGCCCCTCCGGCTCGGCCGCGACGATGGTCGGCGTGACCTGGAGCGCTCCCGACAAGGATGGCGATCGGCGCGCCTCGGGCGGAAAATGGATCGAGGTGACATACAGCCGCCCCTTGCTGCGCGGCCGCACCAATATCTTCGGCGCGGGCGCCGACTACGGCAAGGCGGTCAATGCAGGCGCCCCCGTGTGGCGGGCCGGCGCGAACCAGGCGACCAAACTGAAGACGGAAGTGCCCCTCGAGATCGGTGGGAAGAAGATCGCCGCGGGCGAGTACGACGTCTTCGTCGACCTCAAGGAGAGCGGCTGGACGCTCATCCTCTCGACGCAGCCGACGCAGGAAAAGTACGATGCCGACGACAAGACGAAGATCTGGGGCTCGTACGGCTACGACACGAAATACGACGTCGCCCGCGTGCCCATGACCATGCAGAAAACCGCGATGTCCTGGGACCAGTTCACGATTGCCTTCGCCGACATGACCGACAAGGGAGGCAAGCTCGTGCTGGCGTGGGAGAAGACGGCGGCATCCGTTCCCTTCACCGTCTCGCAGTAACGCCTTCGATTCGGCTCGAAATCGCGGCCGGGAAACCGGCCGCTTTTCTTTTTCCGTCAGCGCGGCGGCGCGAGCCGCACCGTGAGGTCCACCGGTCTCTCGAGCGCCGCTCCGGCCTCCAACGACGAGACCACGAGGGTGACCGGCGACGGCGCCACGCACGGCGTGGCCGGAGGGCGGCCCCGCCGTGCGTGGCGAGCTGGCGATAGGCGATCGTGAAGACCAGCGATCGGAACTTCCCCTGCTCCCGGTACGACGGCAAAAGGCCGTACACCGTCTAGCGCCGGCCCGTAGCGCGCCACGAGGCTCGCGAAGGCTTCCTCGTCCCCGCTCGCGGAGGCGGCAAGCAGGTGCTCGTCGGTCGGAAAGGCCATCATTCTTGCTTCTGTAATCGCGGCGCGAAGAGAAACGTGACGCGATTTTCTGCCAATCCGGGCGGCGTCCCGGTCTTCGCGGACTCCCGACGCGGAGTTGCCCGGACGGCCCCGGCGGGTATGCTCCCGGCCGTGGCATTCGACTATTCTCCGGCCGCGCTCGACCGCGAGTTTCCCGTCCGGAAGAGCCTCGCCTATTTCAACCACGCCGCGGTGGCACCCCTGCCGCGACGCGTCTCGGACGCCATCGTGCGCCAGACCGAGAACGTCCGCGACCGCGGCGCCGCCGACTGGCGCGCCTGGTACGCGGGGATCGAAGCGGCTCGCGCGGCCGCCGCGCGATTCGTGGGAGCGCGCGCCTCCGAGATCTCCTTTCTTCCCTCGACGACCTGGGGCCTGTCGCTCGTCGCCCAGAGCTTCGCGTGGGAGCCCGGAGACAACGTCGTCGGCGACGACATGGAATTTCCCTCCAACGTCTATCCGTGGATGCTGCTCGAGCGGAAAGGCGTCGAGCATCGCCGCGCGAAGAGCCAGGACGGGCGCGTCACACTCGACGACATCGCCGCGGCCGTCGATACGCGCACACGCGTCGTCGCGATCTCGTGGGTCGCATTTCACAACGGATGGGTCTTCCCCCTGGATGAGATCGGCCGTTTCTGCCGCGAGCGCGAAATCCTCCTCGTGGTGGACGCGATTCAGGGCCTCGGCGCCCTTCCGTTGGACGTCGCTTCGACGGCCGTCGACGTGCTCGTCGCGGACGCTCACAAGTGGCTTCTCGGACCGGAGTCGTGCGCGATCTTTTACGTGGCCGAGAGCGCGCGCGAGCGGCTGCCTCCGCCCTTCGCCGGCTGGTGGAACATCCGAACGGAAAAGAGCTTCCTCGACTACGAGCTCGACTTCTTCCCGGGCGGCCGCCGATACGAGCCCGGCACCCTCCCCACCCCGCAGATCTTCGGACTCGCGTCGTCTCTCGAGCTCCTGGAGGAAATGGGAAGGACCACCGTCCTCGAACGAATTCTCGCGACGAACGCGCTCCTCGCGAGCGGCCTCGAGGAGCGGGGCTGGAAGATCGCCTCTCCCGCGCTCACCTCCGGAATCCTCGCGGCGGTCCCCCCGAAAGACACCGCGACCGTGGTGGCGAAGCGCCTGGAGTCGCAGGGCATCATCGCTTCGCCTCGCGAGGGAGCGGTGCGATTCTCACCGCATGCGTACAACGACTATGCGGAGGTGCGTCGGATATGGCAGGTGGTCGAGGGAGCATAGAAGGCTGAGCGCGGGTGTCTCGACCAGGTCCGCATCTCGCGATCTCGCGATCTCATGATCTCGCGATCAATCGAATTATCGTTTTATCGAATTATCGGGAAATCGGGGAGACGTAGCGACCACCCCGACCCTATCCCGCCGAGAGGGGCAGGACAGATTCCTCCTCGCTGCGCGCTCCTCGGAACGACACCGAGAGGGACGTCGCCAAGCCCCCGCCGGTCCATCCCGCTCGCAACGGGAGGAGTCTCCTGACCGGAGGGAAGGAGGAGCCTCCCGTTGCGGGAGCCGGAGCAAACCAC